>NZ_RHOO01000001.1 GCF_003946555.1 Companilactobacillus hulinensis
GATACCTGATTTTTTCGTCTTGGTGTTTTTTTTATTCAGTTTTTCTCAAGTGGCTAACTTGATTATAAAATTTGCCACAAAAATACCATTGATGATTTGGCATTTATTGATATGTTATTCCAACCAAATTATGACAATCCATTCAATTACTTGAATCTTGTTGGACAAATGGCCGTTGGAAAAGAACGAGACGAAAAAAAAGCTAGAGCCGATAAAGAATAATTATTTTAGTTGCTCTTCTGTAATGAATCAGATATACTTTGCTTAACGAAAATATTGTTTTTCATGAGGGAGTAACTAGCAGCTTCGGCTGTAGCAATATCACCAACCCGGACGGATTATTCTGGTATTGCTATAAATAGTGAGACTTATGTGTGTTTTTACATACGTAGGTCTATTTTTTTACC
Organism: Companilactobacillus hulinensis; assembly: GCF_003946555.1. Taxonomy (GTDB): domain Bacteria; phylum Bacillota; class Bacilli; order Lactobacillales; family Lactobacillaceae; genus Companilactobacillus; species Companilactobacillus hulinensis. Next base: position 408 of record NZ_RHOO01000001.1, read on the forward strand.
CAAAATAGGCCGCGTTAGAAAGGGAGGAACTACATTGTCAGAACAAAAGAAACAATTGTCCCAAGCATTCTATTCGCAAACTGAATCCGAGGTATTAAAAGAACTCGATGCGTCTAGTGAGGGACTAGATTCTCAGCAAGTTGAGAGACGTGCGGGTGAATATGGTCCAAATAAATTGGATGATGGTAAAAAGAAATCCATTATTCAGAAGTTCTTGGAACAGTTTAAGGACTTGATGATTTTGGTTCTATTGGCGGCCGCGGTTATTTCGGCAGTTGTATCACATGATGTGATCGACTCAGTTATAATCTTGGCAGTTGTTATCATTAACGCCGTGCTTGGTGTATTCCAGGAGTCAAAGGCGGAAGCGGCACTTGATGCGTTGAAGAATATGTCGACACCGCACGCCAATGTCTTGAGAAATGGCGATACTATCACAATTAAAAGTACAGAATTGGTACCTGGAGATATTGTGTTATTAGAAGCTGGAGATGTTGTACCAGCTGACCTTAGATTACTTGAGTCAAAATCCTTAAAAATTGAAGAATCAGCTTTGACTGGTGAATCTGTCTCAGTTGAAAAAGAAACAGGAGTTATTGAAGGCGACCAAGTTGGTATTGGTGATCGGCTCAACATGGCCTTTTCAAATAGTAATGTTACTTATGGTCGTGGAACTGGTGTTGTAGTTAATACAGGAATGTCTACTGAAGTTGGTAAGATTGCTGGTATGTTAGCTAATGCTGATGAAACAACGACACCATTGAAGAACAGCTTGAATCATTTAGGTAAGTTCTTAACAATTGCTATCGTGATCATTGCCGTAGTTATGTATGTTGTGGGAACGTTCCTGAATGGTATGGATCCTATTAAGATGATGCTTACATCTATTTCACTTGCCGTTGCTGCTATCCCAGAAGGATTGCCGGCAATTGTAACGATTATTTTGGCTCTTGGTACACAAGTAATGGCTAAGCGTAATGCAGTTATTCGTAAACTGCCAGCTGTTGAAACTTTGGGATCAACAGATATTATTGCATCAGATAAAACTGGTACATTAACTTTGAACCAGATGACAGTGGAAAAAGTTTATACTTTCGGTGCTCAACAATCAGCCGAAGCAGAATTACCAGAAGATAATATGACATTGAAAGTTATGAACTTCGCAAATGATACGAAGATTTCTCAAGATGGCACAATGATCGGTGATCCAACTGAAACAGCTTTAATAACGTTTGGTGAAAAACATAACTTTGATCTTGATGCTAAATTAATAGCTCAACCTCGTGTGGCTGAATTGCCATTTGATTCAGAGCGTAAATTAATGTCGACCGTCCATGAGAACTCAGATGGTAAGTTCTTAGTTGCCGTCAAGGGTGCTCCAGATATCTTGCTGGAACGTATTACTAAGATTCAAACCAAAGATGGTATTCGAGACATTACTGAAGAAGATAAGAAACAAATTCTTTGGAATAACAAAGATATGGCACAGCAAGCGCTACGTGTTTTGGAGATGGCGTATAAGTATATTGATGAAGTTCCAAATGACCCACAATCTGAGCAAATTGAAAGTGACTTGATTTTTGCCGGATTAGTCGGAATGATCGATCCTGAACGTAGTGAAGCTGCTGAAGCTGTGCGTGTTGCTAAAGCTGCTGGTGTTCGTCCACTGATGATCACTGGTGATCACCAAATCACTGCTGAAGCAATTGCTGCTAGATTAGGTATTATTGAAGCAGGTGATGATGCAGCAGTTCTAACAGGTGCTGAGTTAGACCAAATGTCAACTGAAGAATTCGATAAAAAAGTTAAGAAGTATTCCGTTTACGCTCGTGTTTCACCGGAACACAAAGTTAGAATCGTTAAGGCTTGGCAAAAGGCAGGTAAGGTCGTTGCCATGACAGGTGATGGTGTTAACGATGCTCCAGCCCTTAAGCAAGCTGATATCGGTATCGGAATGGGTATCACTGGTACTGAAGTTTCTAAAGGTGCATCAGACATGGTGCTAGCCGATGATAACTTTGCTACGATCGTTGTCGCTGTTGAGGAAGGTCGTAAGGTCTTCTCTAACATTCAAAAAGCCATTCAATATTTGTTGGCTGCCAACTTGGGTGAAGTTTTGACATTGTTCATTGCTACATTGTTAGCTTGGGATACGATGCTTCCAATCCATTTATTGTGGATAAACTTGGTAACTGATACTTTCCCAGCCATTGCTTTGGGGATGGAACCAGCGGAATCTAACTTGATGGAACATAAACCTAGAGGTAAAAATTCCAATTTCTTCTCTGGAGGAGTATTGAGTAGTGTGGTATATCAAGGTATCCTTGAAGCTGCTACAGTATTACTGGTTTATGCAACAGCCATTTGGTGGCCAGTACATTCAGGCTATAACGCAATCCATGCAGATGCTTTAACAATGTCATTTGCTACTTTAGGATTGATTCAATTGTTCCATGCCTTTAATGTTAAGTCTGTTCATCAATCAATTTTCAAAGTTGGATTGTTTAAGAACAAGACTTTCAATTGGTCGATTCTTTTATCATTAGTTATGATGATGATTATCATAGTTGTCCCTGGTTTGAATGATGCCTTCAGAGTTGCACATTTAGATATGCATCAATGGTTGATCGTACTTGGATCGTCATTCGCAATTATTCCAATTGTGGAAGTTGTAAAATTTGTTCAACGTAAATTAGGTAAAGCATAATAAAAATTCCACCTTGAAAGTTTTGGTTTCAGGGTGGAATTTTTTGATGTTCTTTTGTCGCCTGCGGCTAAAAATAATAATCCTGCTGTGGGATCGACCTCAGCCAAAGGGCGGTCTGAGGTCTCGATTTTGAACTCCGCATAGCCCCGCGAATTTCAAAAGTCGTCCTGTGCTGTATGGACGGCGGTTCGCCGTCCGACAGCACTATCACAGCTGGATCATTATTTTTAACCTCCGGCTGGTTTGGTGTTTATACTCTCCTTATTTTTTTTAGTCCAAAAATTATTAATAGATTTTTTAATTAGTCATGGTTGGTCGTATTGATTTTTTGGGACAATAAAAAAGTGATCAAGATTCAACAGAATCCTAATCACTCATTAACTTTAGTATTTCGTTTTAACACGTGGATAGTCAATAAGAGCTGGAGGTTACAAAATATTTCATCAGCCATGAAAGTTCCGTAGAACGGTGGTTTTACCGTTCGTACGGAACAGGGCGAGCTTGGAGATTTGCAAAGCAAAGCTTCAAGTCGAGGGTCGAGACCTTGGCTCGAGCCGACCCCATGGCAGATGAAATATTTTATAACCGGAAGCGGAAACGAAACTAGTTATTTCTCATCAAAAACGTCATCATCATCTTCAAGCTTCAATAGGTGAGGCTTGCCATAATAATAACCTTGACGTAAATCAATCTGCAATGAATCAGCTAATTTATCATCAGCTTCATTTTCGATTCCTTCAAGAATTAGTCGTAAGTTATTTTCGTTGGCAAAATCACGCCAAAAGATAACTTTTTTCTCGATATTAGGGTCACGGAACTTTTCTTTGAAATTCTGAAGTGCAAATTTAACTTCATTGGCCATTGGAACCAATGGCTTGATGTGTTCTAGTTTGTTTTCACCAGTACCAACATCATCTAGACTGAAGTCCATTCCGTAATCGATGAATTGCTTGATCAATGGAATCATTTCTTCGTTAGTCCATTTTTCATCGCCAGGCTCTTCAGTTAATTCAACAACAAGTTTTAATGGACGCAATTGAAGTTGTGATTTGATGATAGCTTTTCTAACTTCAGGGTTCATTAATTGTGTACGGTTGATGTTAACTGAAACTGAACCAATTTTGAGTGATAGACGTAAGGTGGTAGCCATTAGGACTTCAGCCATTATGTGAGAAGGAATATCTGAAAAATGCAGTGGAGGACGCCATCCTTCGGGCGTCTTCTTTTTCATTAATAATTCGTAGCCAATCAATGTATTGGTGTACTTGTTTAACTGTGGTTGTATGAAATATCTATACATAGGCTCCCCTTCAAATAATCTCTGTTTACCATTATACAATAAACTTAAAAGATTATCTCACAATGTGAGTTTCATATCATGGTGCAGTATTCCTGCTTCACGGTATTGTTCTCCCACAACTTCAAATCCTAGTTGTGTATAGAAATCTTGGGCGTGATCTTGTGCACCTAATATAACATATGTATATCCAGAATCTTTGACTCTTTTAATGAGATTGTTCAATAATTTAGATGCGATACCTTGATGACGGTATTCCTTGAGAACGGCGACTCGTTGAACATGGATACCATTATCGTTAGTTGGAAAATATCGTGCAGTACCAGCAGCCTGATTGTCCTTGTATAGGGTTGCATGCGTACAGTTATCTTCGCCATCGATCTCTATTTTTTCATCGACATTTTGTTCTTTGATAAAGACTTCTTTGCGAATGTTAAGTGCATCGTGGTAAGTTTTTGAATTTAAATCAGTTGTATATTCAATAGTTATCATTAATTAGCCAGCTTTCAGTATCGAATTATTGCTATTTTACTATTAATTTAATAGTTGTTGTAGAGGAAAGTGAATCATTCTGATATAAAAATGGAATATTTTCAACATTCCAAATGTGTATTCAGAATTTGATAAATGAATTTTTCTATTTTGATAGTCATGACCAATCTAAATAAACTATAATACTTGATGAAAGTGTTCACATTAATTGGGACAATCTAGTAAACTTATATAGGTAAGTGTGATATTTTAATATCATGGGCTTTTGATAAATTATGAAAAAAAGTTATTAGAAATGTCCTATAGGGAGGCACATATTGAAAGTTATTGTCGTCGGCTGTACACATGCTGGAACAGCTGCAGTTGAACAAATTTTAAAAGATCACCCTGATACCGATGTTACTGTATATGAGCGTGAAGATAATATTTCGTTTCTATCATGTGGTATCGCATTATATTTAGGTCGTATTGTAGATAGACTTGAGGATATGTTTTATGCAGACCCAGATACTCTAGAGTCACTTGGAGCAAAGGTCAAAATGAAGCATAGTGTTGAAAAAATTGATGCCAAGAACAAGTCAATGGTAGTTAAAGACCTTGCTACAGGCGAAGAGATCACCGATACTTATGACAAATTGATCATGACAACTGGTTCGGTTGTAAGTACTCCAAATATGAAGGGAATTAATAACCCTCGTATCTTGTACTGTAAGAACTATGAGCAAGCTAAGAATATTTATGAGTCTGCAAAGAATTACCAAAGTATTGCCATTATTGGTGGTGGATACGTTGGAGTCGAATTAGCTGAAGCTTATGCTAATACTGTTCATGAAGTTACACTTATTCAATCCGGTGGTCAAATCTTGAAGAACTATATTGATAAGCCACTATCAGATAAGATTATTGGTCTGTTAAAAGACCATTATGTAAATGTATATCTTAATGAACGTGTCCAAAGTTTTGAGGATGGTAAAGAGATTACTATCAAGACGGACAAAGATACACATCAAGCTGATCTTGTAATTATGTGTACTGGATTCGATGCTAATACTGGATTGCTTAAGGGACAAGTTGATATGGATGGTCGTAATGCTTTGATCATTAATGAATACGTCCAAACTTCAGACCCAGATATTTATTCAGCTGGTGACGCATGTGCTGTTAACTTCAATCCTACTAAGCAACCATTGTATATTCCTTTGGCATCTAATGCCGTTCGCCAAGGTGTTTTAGCAGGTAAAAATGTTTTCGGAAATATTCAAAAGTATATGGGAACTCAAGGTTCCACTGGTATGGAATTATTTGAACATACTTTGGCATCAACTGGTATTACATTGCACAATGCTCTTAATGCTGGGATCAATGCCGATCAAGTTGAGTATAATGCCAACTATCGTCCAGACTTCATGCCTACTAACGAGAATCTTCAAATCTTCTTAGTATATGATAAAGATACTCGTAAGATATTGGGAGCTCAATTGTTCAGTAAGCACGAAGTAGCACAGTCAGCCAATGCTGTTTCAATTGCTATTCAAAACAATAATACTATCGATGACCTGGCCTTTGTTGATATGTTATTCCAACCAAATTACGACAATCCATGGAATTATCTGAACTTAGTTGCTCAGATGGCGATTGACAAATTAGATTACGGAATTGTAAATGATTCGGCCGCTAAATAAGTAGAGTATTTATTGATAAAATTAAGGACAGTATTGGTAAAAAATGTTGTCCTTTTTTGATGCCATTTTGTTAGAAAGATGATATATTATGCTTGTGAGAGCGTTAACATAAAACGTAGTCGTAATCCGATAGGAGACTTGAATATGGATGATAAACAAGGAATAGGGCCTAGGATCAGCCTTGAAGGCGAAGTAATGTGCGCACTAGAAAGCGTTATTGATCCTGAATTAGGGGTTGATATAGTTAACTTAGGCATGATTTATAATGTGGAAGTAAATAACAATGTATGCAAAGTTACAATGACGTTGACACATATCTGGTGTCCAGTAAGCGATTATTTGAAGGTTTTGATATGTAACGCCGTGACTTCAGTCGAAGGCATAGATAGTTGTGATATTAACTTGGTATGGGAACCCAGATGGACGATTGACAAAATGAGCCGTATGGCAAAAATCGCATTAAATATATCTTAGACAAAAATAAAACACCCAGGATGGCAAAGTCCTAGGTGTTTTTTAGTATATAGGGGATAGTTCCTTAAAACTGTGGGGGATAGTTCAATAATTCTTTGATGCATGTTATCCACGTTTATATCGGGAGGAACATGTAGCAGGAAGTAGATCATACGTGAATAACATTGTTGAGTATACCAATATTATAGTAGGACCTCCTCACTTCCGAGATTGCTCTCTCTTTATGGCATTAGTATATCAGGGATAGCTTGATTTCACAATATGTAAATTAAAATGAAAATATATTTCACAATTGAATCCGCTACTGTTGCTGATATATAGCTGATAGTGTGAACTGAATGAATTCAAAATAGTTATTTTACAGTTCACAAATAGTTATTTTTCTGTAAAAATATTTTACAACTATACCAATTATAAAAAAGAGCACAAAAAAAGAGAAATGCCAAGCATCTCTCTTAATAGACAATCATTATTAGATTGAAGGTGTACCGAACCATTCGATACGTTCCTTAGTTGTGTCAGTGATAGCCTTTGTACCAGGTGCAAGTAACTTACGTGGGTCATAACCCTTAGCATCAACATCTTGATCATGTCCTGCTTCGATATATTCACGTGTAGCCTTTGCAAATGATAATTGTAATTCAGTATTAACGTTAACCTTTGAAATACCCATTGAGATAGCCTTAACGATTTGTTCCTTAGGGATACCTGAACCACCGTGAAGAACAAGTGGTGTTGAGATTTCAGCAGCTAATTCTTGTAGACGATCAAAGCTTAAACCTTTCCAGTTGTCAGGGTAAACACCGTGGATGTTACCAATACCAACAGCTAGGTAGTCAACGCCAGTAGCAGCAAGTGTCTTAGCTTCTTCAACATCAGCTAATTCACCAAGACCAGTAATACCATCTTCTGTACCACCGATTGAACCAACTTCTGCTTCAACAGACATATTCTTAGCGTGAGCTAATTTAACGATTTCCTTTGTCTTTTCAAGGTTTTCGTCGAAAGGTAAGTCGTGGCCATCGAACATAACTGAGTTGTAACCAACTTCGATACATTCTTTAGCAGCTTCGTAGTTACCATGATCCAAGTGCATAACAACTGGAACTGTGATACCCATTGACTTGATTGTGTCTTGTACTAGGTGTAGGCAAAGTTCATAACCACCCATGTACTTAGCAGCACCCATTGATGTTTGAACCAAGATAGGCGTGTTTGTTTCTTGGGCTGCAGCTAAAATAGCACGAGTCCATTCCAAGTCGTTGATGTTAAAAGCACCAACAGCGTATTTGCCTTTACGGGCGTTGTTGAAAATTTCGTTACCGTTTGTTAAAACCATCGATAATCCTCCAATAAATTCATCTTTGAATACAATAGACATTTTAACTCAAAACTTAAGCAATTCATATGTTTTTTGTAAAAGTATTTACATGAATGGAACTTTATTGGTTTGGAAATATACAATAAAAGCTATTATATAAAGGATTACCAGCCCTAAAAGAATAAACCACCAATATTTCTTGGTGTTAGATTTCATGAACGTATTGTAAATTGCCATTACTAGAAAAAAGGCAAGCAGGGTTGTGAGAATGCTGAGTAGTATAAGTAGAGGTATGTTTATCATCATGAAACTAATTATAGCAATTTTTTCAGAAAATTATCTATAGAAACTAAATTAACACCTACTATATAAAGTTACGCGATTCTGATATACTTTGAAGAGGTTATTGAGGTGATTAATTTGAAAAAAATCAAAGTTATGACAGTCTTTGGAACACGTCCAGAGGCAATTAAAATGGCACCATTGGTTTTGAAATTAAAACAAAATAGTGATCGTTTTGAAACGGTTACTGTAGTTACTGCCCAACATCGTGAAATGTTGGATTCTGTTCTGGAGATATTCAAGATCACACCAGATTATGATTTGAACATCATGAAGGAACGTCAGACACTCAGTGGAATCACTGGATTAGTTCTGAAGGAATTAGACAGTATTATTGAAAAAGAAAAGCCTGACATTGTGCTAGTTCATGGCGATACTACAACAACATTCAGTGCTGCACTTTCAGCTTTCTATCACCAAACAAGTATTGGTCACGTAGAAGCTGGATTGAGAACTTGGAATAAGTATTCTCCATGGCCAGAAGAGATGAATCGTCAGATGACTGATGATTTGGCCGACTTGTACTTCGCTCCAACTAGTGAAAGTAAGGCCAATTTGTTGAAGGAGAATCACAAGGAAGATAATATCTTCGTTACTGGTAATACAGCGATTGATGCTCTACGTAGTACGGTTCATCAAGATTATCATCATGATATTTTGGATATCATTGATCCAAACAAGAAGATGATATTGATCACAATGCACCGTCGTGAGAATCAAGGAGAACCAATGAAGCAAGTCTTTCGTGCTATGAAACGTGTTGTTGAAAAGCATGATGACATAGAATTGATTTATCCAGTTCATTTGAATCCAGTAGTTCAACAAACCGCTAAGGACATTCTTGGTGATGTTGAACGAGTTCACTTGATCGATCCACTTGATGTGGTTGATTTTCACAACTTAGCTTCTAAGAGCTACTTTATCATGACTGATTCCGGTGGTGTTCAAGAAGAAGCACCTTCACTTGGTAAGCCAGTATTAGTATTGCGTGATACCACTGAACGTCCAGAAGGCGTTGAAGCTGGAACGTTGAAGTTAGTTGGTACTGACTCAGATGTTGTTGAGCGTGAAATGAGTCGCTTGATTGAAGATAAGCCTGAGTATGATCGTATGGCGAATGCTAAGAATCCATATGGTGATGGTAAAGCATCTGATAGAATCATGGATGCAATCAGTTATCATTTTGGTCAAACAACAGATACACCTGATGAATTTGAATAGTATTAATTTAAAAAAGTGAAGCCGAGGAAATTAAATTTCCTTAGCTTCACTTTTTTCTTTGTCGTTATTACTTTTTGAAGAACTTCTGAATTTCTTGAACTTATCAATTAAATTACGGTTGTTATAATTGAATATCAATTTGGATGAATAATAATTAAACAATCCAACTACCAGTTGATCAATTACTTTGATGATGATATTTCCGAATGGAAGTACCATCACGGCAACTATCATGAAGAAGTCATCGAATAGTAATGAGAATAATCGGGATAGAATGAAATAGATTCCTTCTTGAAACATTTTTTTCACATTTCCCATTTTGCGTTTGAAGACAAATATTTTCGTCACAAAGAATGAGAAGACATTAGATACGAACCAGGCAATTGTGTTGGCGATCCACAAGGGAATACCAAAATTATTGTGTGCCATATCGAAAATCACAATATTGATGAGAGATGCAAGAAATCCAAATAGACAATACACTGCGAAGTCGCGGTGTTTTCTAATGAAATCCATAGTTAGTCATCCATTTCTTTAGCTTTAGCTACCAATTCTTCAGCAAATTTATCAAGATGCTCAATGTCGTCTTGTTCTGGGTCTAGTTCTACTTTGACAGAATCTGAACCTTTGGTTGCTCCTACTTGTTCGAAGATAGTGGAGAACTCATCAACGGCACGACAAAAATCCTCATAGAAACGATCACCTGAGCCACATACGCCGTAGATTTTACCGTTTAAGTCAAGATCTTGCATGTCATCGTAAAAATCCATTGCTTCTTCGGGGACAATTCCTTGATCATATGTATAACTAGCAATTACACAAATGTCAGCATCCTCAAAATCAGAAGCGTCAGTCTGTGAAACCTCACTCATATCAACATCCATTCCTAAGTCCTCGAACTTTTCTGTTAGAACGTATGCGATGTCTTCGTCGTTACCAGTGATACTTGCATAAACGATTTTTACTTTTGTCATTTAACTGCCTCTCATTTTACAATCTTGAGATATTATAGCAAAAATAGTCAACTATCTAAATGGATAACCATGACAATGTTATAATATCAATGACTTTATTTTTTTTGAAGGGAAATGCAAAAAGTTGATTACACTAAAATCTGCACGAGAAATAGAAGGTATGAGAAAGTCTGGCGAATTACTTGCCAACGTTCATATCGGATTACGAGATATTATCAAACCAGGAATTTCTTCAATGGAGATTGAAGATTTTGCTGATAAATATATAACTGAACATGGTGGGAGACCATCTGAAAAGGGATTCGAAGGATACAAATATGCAACTTGTGTTTGTGTTAATGATGAAGTTGCTCATGGTATTCCACGTAAGAACTTGATCTTGAAGAGCGGTGACGTTCTAAAAGTTGATATGACTGTTAATTTAGACGGTTATGAAAGTGATTCTTGCTGGACATACGCTGTTGGTGAATTATCACCAGAAGACAAGCACCTAATGGAAGTTACACACAAAGCTCTATACTTAGGTATCGATCAAGCTGTTGTGGGCAATCGTTTGGGTGATATTGGTTATGCTATTCAACACTACGTTGAAGATGAACAACACATGGGTGATGTTCGTGATTTGATCGGACATGGTATCCAGCCTACAATGCACGAAGCACCAAATGTTCCTCACTACGGTGAACCAGGACAAGGTCTTCGTTTGCGTGAAGGTATGACTATCACTATTGAACCAATGGTCAACCTTGGAACATGGGAGATCAATGATAAGTTCGTCAAAGCAGACGGATGGGAATACTTTGTTTCAGCTGATGGATCAGATTCTGCTCAATATGAACATACAATTGCTATCACAAAAGATGGCCCTAAGATTTTGACTTCTCAAGATCCAGAGTTCGATGCTAAATATCTATTGAAATAATGGTGGGATAAATGGACGAAAATAAGAACAAACCAATACCCATATTTGAACAGTCCATTTCACGGCGTCAAAAATTTATCGGCTTCGTGAAATGTGTTGCACAAGCTGTGAGTGATGCTAATATTCCAATGGCTTCAAAGGCCGTTACATATTATCTTTTATTGTCTTTATTTCCGGCCTTTATTATTGTTGGAAATTTAATTCCACTATTACATTTAGACAGACCAACAGTCGTTTCTTATATTGAATTTATTTTGCCAGAGAATCTCCACGAATACTTCATTCCGTTAATTGAAAAAGTTATTACCAGTTCTAATACTGGTATATTGTCAGTCGGTATTGTTGTTGCCTTATGGGCTATTTCACGTGGATTGAACACTGCACAATTGTCGATGAATCAAGCATACGGATTGGATATCAATAGTTTGTTTGTTAATCAAACTTTTTTGAACTATATCATTAGACGTGCTTTGGCGTTCATCATGACGTTCTTTCTTATTGTCATCGCTGTTGCAGTTATCATTGTGTTCACTTTTGGTCAGATATTTTTGAATTGGCTGATTGATCTGATTGAACTTCAGGCTTTACAGACGGTCTTGGATGAGTTTATGAGATGGAAATGGCCTCTGGCTATTGTTATAATGTTCTTGATCGTATTTGCTTTATTTTATTTTTTACCTAATGTCCATCTGAAGCTTCACTACATACTTTTGGGCTCAGTTATCGCTACGACGGGTATGCTTGGATTATCTCAGATCTTTTCCTACTATTTAAAATATTTTGGATCAGCTTGGGATAACTATGGAACCATTGGAGCTATTATTATTTTCCTCCTTTGGATCAACATGTCTGTGACGATATTTCTATTTGGAAATGCCGTCAATGTTGGCTTTGCGGAAGCAAGTCAAGGACCATATCTTCGTAAGAATACTGGACGTTTGAGCACGTATTTGAAGTCGCATGAAACCAATAAAGGGTGAGGACAATATCCGCATCTGTATATTAAGGAGATCAGTAATGAAAGTAAGAAAAGCTATTATTCCAGCTGCAGGATTAGGAACAAGATTTTTACCAGCAACAAAGGCATTGGCTAAGGAAATGTTACCAATTGTTGATAAGCCAACAATTCAATTTATTGTTGAGGAAGCTAAGGCTTCAGGTATCGAAGATATCTTGATTATTACTGGTAAGAATAAGCGTTCGATCGAAGATCATTTTGATGCTGCACCTGAACTAGAACAGAATTTGGAATCAAAGAATAAGACAGAACTATTGAAGGTCGTTCAAGGTACAACAGACTTAGGTGTTAACTTGTACTATAGCCGTCAAGCTCATCCAAATGGCTTAGGCGATGCTGTTGCTCAAGCACAATCATTCATTTCAGGCGAACCATTCGTTGTTATGCTTGGTGATGATTTGATGACAGATAAAGTTCCACTAACAAAGCAATTGATTGATGATTACGATAAGACACACGCTTCAACAATCGCTGTTATGAAGGTTCCTGATAAGGATGTTTCAAAATACGGAATTATCGAACCAGACGGTGAACAAGCTCCTGGACTATATAATGTTAAGAGCTTTGTTGAGAAGCCAAAAGTTGATGAAGCTCCAAGTAACTTGGCTATCATTGGTCGTTACTTATTAACACCTGAAATCTTCGATTTGTTGAAGACTCAAAAACCAGGTGCTGGTAATGAGATCCAATTAACAGATGCTATTGATCGTATGAACAAGATTCAACGTGTATTTGCTCATGAATTCAAGGGTCAAAGAGACGATGTTGGTAATAAGTTTGGTTATGTTAAGACCAACATTGAGTATGGTTTGACTCACCCAGAAGTTAAGGATGAATTGAGAAAGTATATTTTGGACTTGAGCAAGAAGCTTCAAGCTGAGGATAATCAAGGTAAGAAGTCAGCTAAGTAGCCTTTTAAGTTGTTCAGTTGTCGCTTCCGGTTCCAAGAGTTTTTACCTGCCGTGGGACCGATTCGAGCCAAGGTCTCGAATCTCGACTTGAAGCTTTGCTTCGCAAATCTCCAAGCTCGTCCTGTGGCTTCGCCACCTTCACGGCTGGTAAAATCTCTTGTAACCTCCAGCTATAATAGTTCATTATTTGGCTAGATGGTTACTTACTTACGTGATTGGATGGGGTGTTTTGCCACATGCTATTTCATTCTGAACGTAACAAGAGTAAGAAACTGTAAATTAGTCGGAGATAGAAAATGATGTAACCAGCAGTGATAGTGCTGTCGGACGGCCTTGCCGTCCATACAGCACAGGACGACTTTTGAAATCTGCGGTTTGTGCAGAGTTCAAAATCGAGTCTTCAGACCGCACTTTGGCTGAAGACGGTCCCACTGCAGGTTCCATCGTTTTCTATCGGAGACGTCTTAACCTAATAAAATACAATCATCATCAACCCTGAATCCAAAGAGTTGGTGGTGATTTTTTTTGTTGTCATAGTAAACAGGAAGTTCGTAATATTCTTTTTTATTTATCAGCAATAAGAACTCCCAGTTTTTCAAACCTTTTAATTTATTTGAAGTCTTCAAATAAACGCCAGTAGGTTCTGATTCCAGATCCACCACGGCATATCTTTGTTTGTCTTCTTCAATAAATATTCGATTATTTTTGTTAAAATCATTTAGCAATAAGATTAAATCAATGATTCGCATAAGATAAACTCCATCGTTTTGATTGTAATTATTTACTAGTTAAATTATTATTAAGGCTTAGAGTAATTTTACCAAATATGAGAGGGTACATTTAAATGAATCCAGTTGTAATTATAGATGCAAAAAGAACCGCAATCGGTAAGTTCCGTGGGGAATTCGCTGATTTGTCAGCGGTTGAGCTAGGAACACAGTTAGTTAAAAAGTTGTTAAAAAAGAATAATATTGATCCTAAAATAGTTGATCAATTTATTTTTGGAAATGTTTATCAAGCTGGTGCTGGACAAAATCCTGCCAGACAAGTTGCAATTAACTCTGGAGCAGCAGTTGAATCTACTGCTATGACGATCAATCAAGTTTGTGGTTCAGGGATGAAAGCTGTTCATGAAGCCACTAATGCTTTACTTTTAGGAGATGCTGAAATCATCGTTGCTGGTGGTATTGAAAGCATGTCAAACGCTCCCTTTTACGCCAAACGTGTTGGTAAATTGGAAGCAAGTGATAAGAAGGGTGATACGTTATTCCGTGATGGATTGTGGGATGCCTTCAATAATAATCACATGGGTATCACAGCTGAAAATGTTGCTCAGAAATATGCTGTGACTCGCCAGCAACAAGACCAGTTTGCGTATGCCTCACAACAAAAGGCTGCTGCATCAGTAGATAAGTTAGCTCAAGAAATTATTCCAATTGACGTTGACGGTGAAAAAATCGTCAAAGATGAGTCAATCAGAGCTAATACTACACTTGAAAAAATGGCTAATTTGAAGCCTGCATTTGAGGAAAATGGGACTGTTACGGCCGGTAATTCATCACCATTGAATGATGGTGCCGCAGCCTTGATCATGATGACTAAGGATAAAGCTGATAGTCTAGGCCTAGATTATATAGCTGAGATCACTGGCTATACAGAAGTTGGTATCAATCCGAACTTTATGGGCTATGCTCCATATTACGCCATCAAAAAGTATTCTGAGAAATATAAGACTGATTTGAATGATATCGACTTATATGAAATAAATGAAGCATTTGCATCACAAGCATTCGCAGTAACTAGAGACTTGAATCTTCCTGCAAATAAAATAAATATCTATGGTGGAGGAATTGCCCTGGGTCATCCACTTGGCGCAACTGGTGCTAGATTAATTGTTTCACTTATCAATGCGCTACAAAATACCGAGCAAACAACTGGTATTGCTTCATTATGCATTGGCGGTGGAATGGGTATGGCTCTAGGAATTAAGTTATCATGAAATTATACGAAATGACGGATGAAGAAAGAATTCAATATTTACTTGATCATAAGTATATTAACCAAGATCAAGCTAATTTGTTAAGCTCTCGGAATCCTTTATCACAAGAATTGTCAGATAGTCTGAGTGAAAATCAACTTGGCGTATTTGGTCTGCCTTATGGATTTGCAACAGATGTGGTAGTCAACGGCAAGGATTATATTGTTCCTATGTCAATTGAAGAACCATCAGTGATTGCTGCGGCATCTAACGGTGCCAAGAGAATCAAGAACAGCGGTGGATTCAAAGTATCGACTAGTTCACATATTGTCTATGGGCAGATTGTTTTAGAAGATGTTAATGAGAACACTTTGAATTTATTACAGAATAAGAAAAGCTTAATATTACAGATTGCTAATGGTGCACATCCAAGTTTGATCAAGCGTGGCGGTGGTGTTAGCTCGGTTGAGTTCGTATCTTATGGAGATATGATAGAAGTTGAATTAGGTGTTGATACGGTTGATGCCATGGGTGCCAATCTTGTTAATACCATTCTAGAAATCACTAGTCGAAAAGTATCAGAAATAACTTCCTGTAATGTTTTGTGCAGTATTCTGTCTAACAGTGGGGAAGGTCAAGTCGTTGATGTTAACGCTGAAGTTTCATTTGAGCAACTTGCTACCAAGAAGATGCCTGGTGAAGAAGTCGCTGAACGAATTGTTTCACTGACAGGGTTTGCTCAAAAGTCAGTTAAACGAGCTATTACACACAACAAAGGTATTATGAATGGAATTGATGCTGTCATTGCTTCGACTGGAAACGACTTCCGTGCTCAAGAGGCTGCTGCACATGCATTTGCAATACAAAGTGGCAGTTATCAACCATTAAGTGATTGGCGAATAGTTGATGGACATTTGGAAGGTAAATTAACTATCCCGATTGAAGCTGGTAGCGTTGGTGGGGCAATTAGCTCAATGCCAATGGCACAGCTTAGTTTGTCGATAATGAAGATACAAAATAGTCAGGAGTTGCGTTCAGTTATTGGAGCAATTGGCTTAGCTAATAACTTGTCAGCTCTACGTGCCTTAGTAACGACAGGCATTCAAGCTGGTCACATGAGTCTTCAGAGCAAGTCTTTGGCTATTTCGGCTGGAGCAGTCGGCGAAGAAATTAACAAGGTCGCACGGGAATTGAATAGACAGAAGAATTATTCACTTGCTAATGCAAAAGAAGTTCTGAAAGAATTGAGGAATTAATAGATGGATATTGGTATTGATAGACTAGGCTTTTATGTGCCTAAAAAATACATTGATTTAGTTGAATTAGCGAATAAGCGTAATGTTGATCCAAACAAATTCACGATAGGAATCGGCCAGAGCAAGCAGGCAGTACCTGACTTATATCAAGATGCCGTAACTATGGCAGCTGAATCGGCAGATCAAGTTCTGAATGATGACAACCGTAAGGATATTGGTTTGGTGATTGTGGGAACTGAAAGCAGTGTTGATGAATCAAAGGCTGCAGCAACTTATTTAGTTGAATTATTAAATCTTCCAGAAGAAGTCAGAGCCTTTGAAATTAAAGAGGCTTGTTACGGTGCCACTGCAGGATTACAAATGGCATATAATTTCGTAGCTATGAACCCTGACAAGAAGGCATTAGTGATTGCCAGTGATATAGCTCGTTACGGAGTTAATACACCTGGTGAGGTTACGCAAGGTGCTGGTTCTGTTGCGATGCTTGTTAGTGAGAATCCACATATTTTGAAATTAAATAATAAGTCGGTTTATATGACTCGTAATGTCGGAGACTTCTGGCGTCCTACGTTTTCTAAGACAGCTTTTGCTCGTGGCAAATATTCCAATGAAGTCTATGTTGATTTCTTCAAGACGCTTTGGAAGAAGTTCCAAGACAAGTATGATGTCACAGCTGATGATTTCAGTACTATGTTATTCCACATTCCTTATACCAAGATGGGGATGAAGGCCTTACGTACTCTGGAAGGTAATATTCCAGATGATAAATACAATGAGTTGTCTGATCATTATCAAGCAAGTATTGAGATCAGTCGCAATGTCGGTAATCTTTATACTGGTTCATTGTACTTGGGACTTATTTCTTATCTGATCAACGGGGATGTTAAGCCAAATGAACAGATAAGCCTGTTTAGTTATGGTTCAGGGGCTGTTGGTGAAATTTATAGTGCAGAAATCCAACCTGATTATACAGGTTTTTTGAATATCGATTTTATTAAGAAAGAGTTAAGCGATAGGCAAAAAATTAGCATTTCTGACTATGAAGATATTTTTGGAAAAGAAGTCAAGAATGGCGATGTAACAGTACTTTCAGATGTTCATGATAAGTACTATTTGAGTGAGATAAAAGAAAATGAAAGATTGTACAAAAAGCTGAAGTAAAATGTTGCAAACGGTTACATCAAATGTTATATTAAAGACGTGGTAAAGATGAAATGCCTGGAACTGTAGCCCTAAAAAATTTGATGCTAATTAAAAAGTTTTAACTGTTTCCGTTAGGAGGCTGGTAGGATTAATAAAGAGCAACGAAGAGTTAGAGTATTACGGTTCAACGGCATTTTGGGACTAGCAACAAAAGTTAACATAAAATCGACTTAAATTTAGTAGTCGCGCAAGCTCAATACATGATTTGCTAGGATCCTTAGTTGAACGACAAGTGTTAGTAGTAAGATTTGTTTTACAGTAGCAAGATTCAGATTCAGGATTTACGTGAAAAGCTTTAAGCATTACATGATAAATTAAGAAGTTGATGAAAACTACAGTGGATTTCATCTTACCACTTCAAATGAATTGACCCCGTCAGATTGGATGGGGTCTTTTTGTATGTTCTTTTTTGTTTGCATTCGATTGAAAGTTTCATTCTAATATATATAGATTCACAAAAAAACGCTGAGATTTCTCCCAACGCTTGTATTAACCTTCATAATTCATTTCTAATATATAAATTTTACCTTTGAGTAATGATTGATGATATTCCAAACTGAAATTACGGTAATCCCATGGATGTTCATTTATTTCAGGAATTTTTCCTGTTGTGTCGGTATCTTGAATTATCTTCTCTAAGTCAGATGGAAAGATATTTTCAATTATTCCACGTCCGGCACCGTCTGTAACATAGGGGTAGTGGTTTCCGGAACCACGTTTCATTTCAGATATTTCAATAAGTTCTAAATTAAATGTCCATGATGATCCGTAGTCATACGTCAATGTAGCAGTATCGCCGATTTCCATTTTTAATGACGTAAGTTTTGTCTTACGTGCTTCTTTAGTCCCATATGGATAATCCATTCCCGGGAACATTATAGAATAGGACACGCCGTTATAATTTATATCGAACATATGAGAACCTTCGGCTTCAAATGCTGCTAATACGGCATAACTTAATTTTGCCATAGTGGAATTTGCACTCACCTCAATATCACGCCAAATAGTGTTTTCAAAGTCTCTTAGTTTTACTTTAAATTTATATACTTGCATATGATCACATCCTTAATGAAATTATACTATGTTACTAAAACAAGCGCTGGGATTTTTCCCAACGCTTGTTTTTTTACACTTTATCGACATTGATCTCAGGTTCATTCTTATCCAAAACAACATCATTTCCACATAGCTCGATCTTGGCAGGGATGTCATTCAATAATTTAACTTTGGAAAAATCATGATTCAAGGTTATTTCAAGCAAACTATTCTTATAAGTGATCCGATAGGTGAATCCTTTGATTTGTTCGGGCACGTGGTTCTCAAATGAAACTTTATCATCATATAATTTTAATCCAGAGAATCCAGAAGCAATCGACAACCAGCTGCCACCTAAGTTGGCAATGTGTAATCCATCTTCAGTATTGCCATGCTTGTTCAATAAGTCTGAGAAGGCTGATTCTTGGAATGCCTCAAAGGCCACACTAGGCTTTCCTAGGCGAGAAGCAATGATCCCAAAGATTGACTTGGACAATGATGAATCGTGCGTTGTGACGGCATTATAGTAGTCGTACTCCCGATTGAGCTGTTCACTAGAGATTTCATCTGGGAATAAATACTCAGCTAGGATTGCATCAGCTTGCTTAGCCACTTGGTAACGATAGATTGTTAGGGGATGATAGTGGAGTAGTAGTGGATAATTATCCTTAGGTACTTCGTCAAATGGCCACAAAGGCTTGCTTAAGAAACTATCATCTTGTGCATTTATTTCTTTTTCTTTATCAAATGGTAAGTAGACCGCTTTTGAAATTTCGTATAGTTTCTTGATTTCGTCCTTGTTAGTTCCATAGTCATCAAGTGACACATCAGATCTCTTTACCAATTTGTCAGCGTATTTCTTAACCAATGCCAAGTTATGCTTAGCCATTCGGTTGGTGTAGTAGTTATTGTTGACTAAAGCAGTATATTCGTCTGGACCTGTGACTGACCAGAATTCAAATTTATCTTTGTTCCAGTTACCAAATTCGGCCCAGAATCTAGCTGTTTCGAGGATGATTTGGAATCCGTATTTTTGGATGAAGTCGAAGTCACCACTCGATTTACAATACAAATCAACGGCATAAGCAATATCAGCATCAATATGATATTGAGCAGTTCCAGCAGGGAAGAATGCCGAAGCCTCTTCACCGTTAATTGTTCTCCAAGCGAATAAGGCACCGCTTTTGACACCGAGTTCAGCTGCACGTTTCTTAGCTTGTGGTAAAGTACTATAACGATATTTTAATATTCTTCTAGCAATTTTTGGTGAAGAATAGGCGAAGTAAGGTAAGGCGTATGTTTCTGTATCCCAGAAATAATGTCCTTCGTAACCAGTACCACTCAATCCTTTGGCAGCAAGACTGGTCTTCCCGTCTTTACCTGCTGACTGATTAAGCTGGAAAATATTGAATAATAGGGCTGTATTAAGGTGTGGTGCGCCATTAATGGTTACTTCGCTATTGAGCCAGACATTGTTCCAAAAGTGTTTAGCGTCGTCAGTTATCTCAGATAATGAATGCTTAGGCATGGTTTCAACGTCACCAGTTTTGGAGATATCTCCGATTCCAATAATATAGGGGATAGTTGGTTCATCAGATATATCAACTGTCATATTGATCAGTTGGTCTTGTTTGTTAGCTGTTCTCAAAGTGAAGGGAATCGTTAGATTAGATTGCTTTGTTGCTAGGATACAACTGTATGAATTGTATGATTTACGTTCGCCATAGACTGATAGTGGGTATGATATGTTCGATTTACGAGGATCATTTGAATCAAGAATTCGTTCAGTTGTATCAAACGATACAGTTTTACTGATGGTCAGTTTGCCATGATAATTGATCCCTGAGAATCCATACGAAATGCAGTACCAATTCCTATTATGTTGACTGATACAGGATTCGACTGTCATTTCAATTGCTTCATTTAGGGAGTTGGTTAAGTGATATTTCTCTAATAATTTACCGGTCTTCATATTCAACTGCATTGAGATAAGCTCGGATTTATTGAAGTCAATTCCGTCGGTATTGGTTATGCGAATGTATCGTAAATTGGTGATGTTGACGATAGTTTGATTAAATTGTGCATATCCGTAGGCAGATTCACCATAATGAATTTTGGACTTTTCATAGAATCCATTCACCAACGTATCGAAGTTGTCGGTATTGAGAATGGGATTATTTGCACGAACTCCGAAGTGTCCGTTAGCAATTGAAAAGATTGTTTCGAGAAATGCTGCGTCTTTTTCTTGTAAATCATTTAAAGTTAAGACAAATTTGTTTGAAGACATAATTGTTCTCCTTCCGATTGAAGAGGTGTATTCAACAATAATTATAAAGTGATTTATATTAAATACAATAGATATGTTTAAACAAATACAGTGATGTGACAAGATATGTTCAACTTTTGAGTATTAAGATATGACTGCACAAAAATAGCGATACTATTATTGTAATAGTATCGCTTTGTTTTTTTAAAAAATGAGTTGTAGAAGGTTTCTGCTTTCTAAACGAGTTACAAAAGCCAGATTCCTGCGCTTGCTACAGATAACAAATGCACCAACTTCGTTGGCACCTCTGTTATCTTAGGCAATGCTCAGAATCTCCCGGCTTTTTCCACTCTCTTATTAGCCTAGTACTTGAACTGTAACGTTTTGACGTCCGAATGATAATGCTTGTGAGTTAGGCATAGCGATGTCTAATTGGTTAGGATTGCTGTATGCGAACAAGCCTGTATCATTAACAACACGGTTGTAAACTGTACCGTTACTTGATGTGATTCTCAAATGTGTACCTCTTGGGAATTTTGATAGGTTAGCAGCAACACCGCTGTATCCCATGTTTGATCCAAGAACGGCTGGATCATAAGCTGTAGCGTTCATAGTAATTGTTTGTTTAACGTTGTCATTTGACATGTATTTACCATTGATCCATTGGCTTCCACCAAGGTCATACCAAACTTGGCCACTTGCGTCAGTTGTTTGGGCGTAAACTGTGTAACCTGAACCACCAGCAGCTGTGTTACCTGTGAAGTAACCACCATTAGCTGAGCTGTAAAGATTTACATGACCACTGGCACTAACGTACATCATCTTGTTAACAGATGTTACAGGTGCTGTAGTTGAAATGTCTGAAGCGTTGATCCATTGGTTCTTACCAACGGCATAGTATGTTACACCATCGATGTTAGCAGTCTTACTGATTGCCCATGCAGTATTATTTGAAAGCTTGTTACCTGTATCACCGACATTACCTTGGGTGTTTGGTGTTGTGTAGATTGTTGCGCCGTTTGCATTGTTGATGTAAATGACACCTGAAGTTGTTTGATATGAAACTGTAGCAGCTTGAACAGCTGAAGTAGTTGAACCTAATGTTACAAGTGCGAGTGAAGCGACTGTTAATACTGAAGCAGCGATATTTTTGATTTTCATTATAAGATATATCCCCCGTAGAATATGTATGTGTATTTTTATATTTATGAGTAGCAATTAACCTGGCAGTTAGTTGTGTACTCTAATTTTTCTAACCGAGAAATATCATATAACGTCTGGAACGCAAAAAGTTGGATATAACCTAAACGTAAATGAGCTATAATCCAACTGTAAATAAGGTGTAACACTATTGAAACATTACAAGTACTTTTTTACTTCTTTTAGCAAATCTTCCACATTATTGGTTACAATCCCGTTCATCTTAATTAAGCCAATTGTGTAGTTATTAATGTAACCAAAGGGATTCTCACCGATTGTTTTGACTGCTTCTAATTTGGCAGGATTGTTGAATCCGTGTTGACGAAGGTCAGTCCATAATCCAACTACAGGAATTTCTTTTCCAAAGGCAAGACCGATTTCTGTAGCAACACCATCGTCCATAGTGTCACCATCAAGTACTGCAACTACGATATCAGATGAAAGAAGTTCTTTGTTATCCTCTTGAGCAATCTTGATCGAGTCGGCATAGTTCATCTTGTCATTGATGTCACCATTTTCTTGAGGTAGATAAACCTCAATGTCACTAGACATGTCACGAATCTTCTTAACGACCATATCATTGTACATGCGGTCAGCTTCTGAGAATAGTCCGTTTGCAAAATAAATCTTCATTTAAAAATCCTTCTTTCATATATATGTAATTCAAGTTTAGCATGAAAGAATTATTTATTAGCAATCAATTGTAAATAATCTGACTTTGGATCTTTTAAGCGGTTTTGATAGTTACTAATGATGTCTTGCAAGGAGATTGGAAGTTCTTACAAAGCTCTAATCCAATGACAGATAATAATTTGTATGAAACAAAGCCATATATGGACAAGCTCATAAAAAATATTAGTAACATGCAAGTCTCAACTGCCATGATTCCTAGAAGTAAAGTTGATGGAGCGTCAGATCTCCAGTATTTCTTGAAGGTGACAGATTTAAAGAGGCATACAACAGGGTAAATACCTTTATCAAAGATAATCAGAATAAGAAGTTGCTGTTAATGGAGCTAGGAGTTGGTCGCATGACGCCAATGTTTATTCAACAACCATTTTGGAATTTAACGTATAATTTACCGCAAGCTTCATATGTTAATATCAATCCAAAGGATGCAATGACGCATCCCAAGATAGAGGATAAGTCTTTAGTTATTCATGAAGATATTAATGCAGTTTTTGCAGATATTGCTGAGAGTTTAGATGTAAATAACTTATAATTGAATTATTACAATGCAGGAGGAACACCGATGGGAAAGAGAATTTTGATAGTTGGTGGTAATGCCGGTGGTGCATCAGTTGCTGCCAGAGCCAGACGATTGGATGAAGATGCTGAAATAATTATGTTCGAAAAGGGTCCATATGTTTCATATTCAAACTGTTCCTTACCATATTATTTGAGTGGTGTAGTCGAGAATGTTGACGATATGGTAATGAAAACTCCAGAACAATTTGAAAAACAGTATAATATCAAGGCTTTGGTCAACAATGAGGTTATTAGTGGTGAAGACGAGCTCAAGACAATCACTGTTAAGAACTTAGTAACCGGTAAAGTCTCTGATTATAAATACGATGAATTAGTTCTGGCAACTGGGGCTACTCCAGTTTTACCTAGCTCAATAAAAGGAATCCATAACAGTAATGTCTACACAGTTCGTGATGTTGAAGATATTAAATTGATCAACGATAAAATTAGTGGTGTCAATAATATTACGGTTATCGGTGGAGGATTCATCGGATTAGAAATGATGGAGAACTTATCCCATGCAGGTAAGAAGGTAACTGTGGTCGAAGCAACCAAGCATGTGATGGCAACGATTGATGACGATATGGCACAACTTGTTCACAAAGAAATCATCGATAACGGTGTAAACTTAATTGTTGATGATGGTGTTAAAAAAATCACTGATGACTCAGTTGTTCTTTCATCGGGAAAGACTATTCCAAGTGAAGTCGTGATTGCTGCAATTGGTGTGAAACCAAATGTTGAATTAGCAGATAATATTGGTCTTCAACTCGGAGAGACTGGTGCAATTGAGGTCTATGATGGTTATCAAACTAGTGTTGACCATATTTATGCAGTTGGGGATGCCATTGAAGTTACCAATATGTTAACTCGTAAGAAACAACGCTTGAATCTTTCTGGTCCGGCTCAGATGCAGGCAAGAGATGCCGCTGATCACATGTATCATCGTCAAACTAGACGTCCTGGAGTTATCGGAACACAGGTGGTCAAAGTCTTTGGTTTGAACATTGCATCAACTGGATTGACGCAAGAACAGGCTGGACTTAATAACTTCGATTATCGAACGGCTCTGGTTATTCCTAAGGATAAGGTTGAAATAATGCCTGATGCTAGTCCAATTAATTTGAAACTTGTCTTCGGATATCCAAGTGGCGAGATCCTTGGTGCACAAGCTCTGGGCAAAGGTGATGTGGATAAACAGATTGATGTGATTGCTACAATGATCACTATGCACGGCAAAGTTGAAGATTTGCAGAATTTGGAATTAGCCTACCAGCCGTTATTCAGTACTCCTAAGAATGCTGTTAATGTTGCGGGAATGGTTGCTACTAATATTCTCAATGGTGAATTCAAACAAGTTCCAATTTCAGTTGTCCGGATATTGGTTGAACACGGTGCCTTTATTATGGATGTCAGAGAACCTAGTGAGTTTGCTAGGGGTCATCTTAGAAATGCCGTGAATATTCCCATGAGCCAGTTTAGAGACAGACTCAAAGAGATTCCACATGATAGGCCAGTATATGTGCACTGCCAGACTAGTCAACGTGGCTATAATGTCACTCGTGCACTGAATAATCTTGGTTATACAAATGTTAATAACATTCAGGGTTCATTCTTGGGTATCTCAGAGTATGAATATTATCACGATGTTGTTGATGATCGAGATTCTATTATTGTTAAGTAAGAGCGCAACAAGATATGTTTAAATTTTGCGTTTACCGAATAAAGTAGTCATATCCCTAATTGGATATGGCTATTTTATTTTGTAAAATGTTTTTGTTGACAAATGTAAACGTCAGATATAATATTAATTTATCGATTACAGTTGTAAACAGAAATGAGGGAATGATTTTGACAAAGATAATAGTTTTGATAGCTGGTTTGGCAATTATAGGTTTCATGGTGTGGTGGTTCTTTGGTAAACATGAAGTAGCTGAGGTTTCCGCAGATGTTTCTGATAATTCTCAGAGTATTGATGTTGAAGTAAATGGTGGCTATTCACCAGAAACTGTTGTTTTGAAACAAGGTGTTCCAGCAATTTTGAATTTCACCCGTAAGGACAAATCAAGTTGTTTGGATCGTGTGGTCTTCTCAGACTTCGGTATCAATCAAGCATTACCTATTAATGAAGAACAACAAATTGAAATAGATACAACCAAGCCTGGCGAATATCAATGGGCATGTGGAATGGATATGTTCCATGGAAAAGTTATTGTTAAATAAATTGAGAGAATAGAGGATAAACATTATGACTGAAAATACACAAGAAGTTAAAGTTGAAGTTGCTGGAGGATACAATCCAGAAGTTGTTAATTTGAAGAAAGGTGTTCCCGCTAAGATCTCTTTTACTAGAACTAATCCACAGGGATGTTTAGATGTTGTTCATTCTAAGGAACTCGGCTTTGAAGAGGAACTTCCCATCAATGTAACTAAGACGGTTTATGTACCAACTGATAAGGCTGGTGAATTCGACTTCAGTTGTGGAATGGACATGTTCTTTGGAAAGGTAGTGATCTCGTAATGACGATAACTAAGCGTTTCTGGATATCATTGCTTTTTTCATTGCCAATGTTGATTAACATGATTCTGATGCCGTTCGGATGGATGTTGCCCGGTGGTAATTGGACGCAGTTAGCATTAACTACCGTAATCATGTTAGTTTCGGCTCGTCCATTCTGGCAGAGTGCATGGGCATCGTTTAATAAGCATCATTCTAATATGGATACATTAGTCGCAATTGGGACTGTAACAGCTTATGTGTACAGTATTTACGCTATGGCTACGAATCAGGCTGTCTTCTTTGAAAGTGCAGCATTTGTTACGACGTTTGTTCTTTTAGGACAAGTATTCGAAGAGAGAATGAGAAATAATGCATCTAATGCTGTGGAAAAACTGGTTGATCTACAAGCAAAAGATGCTGAAGTTATGCGTGATGGAAAACTTGTTAAGATCCCACTTTCTGAAGTCATTGTTGGCGACATTATCAGGGTAAAACCTGGTGAAAAGGTTGCTGTCGATGGAACTATTACTGATGGAACATCAACAATCGATGAATCAATGGTTACTGGTGAAAGTATGCCTGTTGAAAAGAAGACTGGCGACAAAGTAATTGGTTCAACTATCAATAGTAATGGTACATTCATGTTCAAAGCTGACAAAGTCGGTGATGACACGATGCTTTCACAGATCGTGGAATTAGTTAAGAAAGCTCAGAACAGTCATGCTCCTATTCAAAATTTAACTGATAAAGTTTCAGATATATTTGTTCCAACAGTTTTGATTCTGTCAATTCTAACATTTTTAGTTTGGTACGTATTTCTTGATGCGTCAGTCGCAAATTCATTGATATTTGCCGTTTCAGTTGTGGTTATTGCTTGTCCTTGTGCGCTTGGATTGGCAACACCTACAGCGTTAATGGTTGGAACTGGTCGTTCAGCCAAGATGGGTATCTTGATCAAGAATGGTGAAGTTCTAGAAGCTGTTAACGATGTTAAAACTGTTGTTTTTGATAAGACAGGTACTATCACAGTTGGCAAGCCAGAAGTTACAGATATTGTTGGGGATGAAAAAGAAGTTCTAGCATTCGCTACTGGACTAGAACAGTTTTCCGAGCATCCACTTGCTTCAGCTATTGTTAAGAAAGCTGATAACAGTAATATTTCTGTACCTAAAGTTAGTCAGTTCAAGGCTCTTGAAGGTAAGGGTGTTGAAGCTGTAGTAGCTGGTAAACAAGCATTTGTTGGTAATGACAAATTATTAGCTGATGTGGATATTGATGACAATATGAAGCAACAAGTTATCAAACTTCAAGAAGAGGCTAAGACAGTTGTCTTTGTTGGAGTTGAGAATAAAGTTATCGGTTTGATTGCTATTCAAGATGCTCCAAAAGATACTTCTAAAGAAGCAATAGCGGACTTGAAGGCTCGTGGTTTGAAGACCGTTATGCTGACAGGCGATAATCAACGTGTTGCGCAAGCAATTGCATCGCAAGTTGGAATTGATTCAGTTATTGCCGATGTTTTGCCAAGTGACAAAGCAGATCATGTTAAAGCTCTGCAACAAGATGGTAAAGTTGCCTTTGTTGGTGATGGTATCAATGATGCTCCAGCTTTGACTGTCGCTGATGTTGGTATCGCCATGGGTTCAGGTACTGATATTGCCATTGAATCTGGTGGTATTGTGTTGGTCAAGAATGATTTGAGAGATGTTGATCGTGCACTTGCATTGAGCAAGAAGACATTTAACAGGATCAAATTGAATCTATTCTGGGCATTTATCTATAATGTTCTGGGTATCCCAGTTGCTGCCGGATTGTTCTTCGGAATTGGTTTGAGCTTGAGTCCTGAGTTAGCTGGTTTGGCAATGGCATTTAGTTCATTGTCAGTTGTAACTAGTTCGATGTTGTTGAATAAAGCTAAAATAACAAGTAAAGCTAGGGTTGCTGTTTAGAGTTGATTTGTAATCTACGACTAAATGGATTAATCATTATCAATTAGAGGTAGAAACCTACAATACTTAAAAAGGTGTCGATGAATTAATTTTCATCGACACCTTTTTCATATCTATAATTTTGTTTTGTAAATTTTACCTAGCGATTACTATTTTCCTTTAATCAACAACTTGAATCCATCCCTCAGGTGCTTCAACAGTACCGAATTGGATTCCTGTTAATTCGTCATAGAGCTTCTTAGTAATTGGTCCGACTTCTGTTTCACTATAGAATACGTGTAGTTTACCATTGTGTTCCAATCCTCCAATAGGAGAGATTACAGCGGCCGTACCACAGGCACCAGCTTCTTTGAATTGATCTAATTGATCGATGTATACGTCACCCTCCTTAGCTCCAAGTCCCAATCTGTGTTCAGCGAGCCAAAGTAATGAATATTTGGTGATTGAAGGTAGGATAGATGGTGACTTTGGTGTTAAGAAGACATTGTCCTTTGTGATACCAAAGAAGTTAGCTGATCCAACTTCTTCAATCTTTTTGTGCTCAACTGGGTCTAGATATACGCAGTCAGCGAATCCTTCTTTATGGGCATTGTCGCCAGGTAGTAAGGAAGCGGCATAGTTACCACCAACTTTTGCTTGACCAGTACCTTTGTGGGCTGCACGGTCATATTGAGAAGTTGTGAAGTTAACAGGTGTCATACCACCCTTGAAGTAACTACCAACAGGCATTGCGAAAATTGTAAAGATATATTCAGGAGCTGCGTGGACGCCAATAGTTGCACCTGATCCAATTAGAAGTGGACGGAGATAAAGTGTAGCACCAGTTCCATATGGTGGAACGAAGTCGGCGTTTGCTTTAACAACTTGTTTAACAGCATCGACGAACTTGTCCTCAGGGAATACCGGCATAAGTAGTCTTTCAGCTGAACTGCGTAAACGAGCAGCATTACGATCAGGTCTGAATAATTGAATCTTGTTGTCAGGTGTACGATAAGCTTTCATTCCTTCGAAGGCACCTTGACCATAATGTAGTACAACAGCAGCTTCACTTAGTTGAAGAGTACTGTTCTCAGTAAGACCACCATCTTGCCAGGCACCGTCCTTCCAGTGAGCCGTATATCGATAAGGCAAGTCCATATAGTCAAATCCTAAGTTTTTCCAATCTAGTTTTGATGCATCTGCTTTTGCCATAAAAATATCTCCTTTGTTTAACTGCTGTACGCAATTTTTATTAAACAATATTAAAATTTTGTTAAAGCTAATGATAGTTCGAATATGTATATTAAGTCAACTGTGAACCCTGGAATTAGATTGATGTCTTTTTTTATTAGGATAGCTTTAATTTGTTAGTTGTAGTTGTCGTCTCCGGTTGAGAGATATTTTACCTGCCATGTGGACCGGTTTGAGCCGAGGTGCGGTCTCAAACCTCGACTTTAAGCCTTGCTTCGCAAATCTTAAAGTTCGTCCTGTTTTCACGGCTGGTAAAATATCTCTCAATCTCTGACTAGAGCGGTTATTCTTTCCAATCGGAGACGAAAAAAATAGGACCTGTATTTGTACAAATCACAAATACAGATCCTATAATTATTTCTTAGTACTATCTCTAAATACAAGCTTAGTAGCTAGTTCTAACTTGAAAGGTACGTGCTTGTCGTTATTTAAAAGATCATTCAAAATATCAACTGAGCAACGTCCCATTTCTTCCATCTCGACTGAAACTGCGCTTAACTCAGGGTTAACGTAGTTTGCGACTGAGGTGTTATTGAAACTAAAGACTTGTACTTGACCAGGAACAGAGATGCCAGCTTCTTGCAAAGCCTGAAGTGTTCCAGCAGCCATTGGATCATTTGTAACGAAGAAGGCAGATGGTAATTTATCCAGCTTATTAATGGCTGAGCGCATCTGCTGATATCCAGACTTCTTAGTGAAGTCACCCTTGAAACAATATTTTTCCTGAAAGAGGTTGTTATTGGATAAGTATTGTTTGAAATAATCGAATCTTTGGTCAGGGATGACTCTAAGACCGTCAGTCGAATGTTCTTCGCCATAGATGATACCTATGTCTTGTAAGTCTTGTTTAATAAAGAAGTCAATGACTTGAGTAACACCGGTTTTGAAGTCACTGAGGACGGAATCATACCCATTCATGAATTGGTTGTCATCGATGAAGACGATTTTTGGTGAAACTTGTGACATATGCTTGACTTGTTCATTACTGAATTTCCCAACAGCAATGATGGCGTCGATGTCACCCTCAATTTCATTCAAATCATTCTGGAATATACGAACAATTTCGAAGTTATAGAGCTGACTACGTTTCTCAATACCTTCTCGGATCATCATATAATACAGGTCATCTTGTTCTTTGGATTGTGAATACCATTGGATCAAAGCAACACGCTTTTGAATCCGTCGGTTAACTTTTGAATAATTAAGAGCATCAGCTGTTTTGATAATTTTGATACGTGTCTCGTCAGTGACTGAAAGAGTTAAGTCATTGTTGAGGACACGAGATACAGTCGCTGGTGATACTCCAGCTTTTTTTGCGATATCACGTATTGTTGCCATTATTTCACCGAACTCAAACTATCAGTATTTAAACTATCAATAAACTTGCCGAATGCGGCTTGTCCAGCGTCATTCCACTTGTAGACACCAGCGTTCTCTAGAACGTGTGAGAATACCAATCCTGTTTCATTATTGACGATTTCTTCAACATTATCCTTAGTGAATTCATGTTGATTCTTTAATTCATCGGCCCATTCTTTGTGGTAATCGGCCATTTCATTTGGCTCACCAAGCAAGTACTTTTCGACTTCAACTAGTTCAGTCTTGAGTCTGGCTGGTAAGATGGCACGTCCCATAACTTCGATCAAGCCGATATTTTCTTTCTTGATATGTTGATATTGCTTGTGTGGATGGAAGATACCATCAGGGTATTGAGCAGATGTTTGGTTGTCGCGCAAGACAATATCCATAACATATTTGTCACCATCACGATAGGCGATAGGTGTAACTGTGTGATGACGAACGCCATCAACATAGGCACGAATATCTACACTTTCATCAGAATAATTCATCCAAGTATTATGGATCAATGTGGCAGCTTTAACCAATTGGTCAGGCTTGTCACTTGTTAATCTGATATCTGACAATGGCCATTTAACGATTCCAGCTTGTACATCATCAATAGGTAGAGTTATTTCTTTAACAACTGGAGCCTTCATCATAGGGAACTCGTGACGTCCACCTTGATAATGGTCATGAGTTAGCATAGATCCACCAACGATAGGTAAGTCGGCGTTACTTCCAACGAAGTATTGTGGGAATTGT
This sequence comes from Companilactobacillus hulinensis, assembly GCF_003946555.1. Lineage (GTDB taxonomy): Bacteria > Bacillota > Bacilli > Lactobacillales > Lactobacillaceae > Companilactobacillus > Companilactobacillus hulinensis. The sequence goes on from NZ_RHOO01000001.1 coordinate 31,737, forward strand.
TTAACGATTTCTAGTAGATTACTGAAAGTATGCTGATTAATTATCATTGGTCGATGCGTCTTAGCTAAGAAGATGGCATGTTCTGTGAAGTAAGCATATGGAGAATATTGGAATCCCCATGTTTCACCACTCAGGGTGAATCTGATAATACGATGATTACTTCTAGCGGGATAGCCTAATCTACCTAGATATCCTTCATTTTCCATACATAATTGACACTTAGGATAGCCGTTTTGAACTTGATTACGAGCTGCAGCAATTGCTTTAGGGTCTTTTTCAGGTTTAGAAAGGTTAACGGTGATTTCCAGGTTGCCATAATCAGTTTTAGTTTCGAATGACAGATTCTTAGCAATGGCACGTGTCTTGATATAATCATTTTTACGACTGAGATTATAGAAATAGTTAGTCGCATCTTCAGGGCTCTTTTGATAAAGATTCCAGAATTTCTGGTTAACATAAGAAGGCATTGGTGTGATTAGATTCATCAATTGATCGCCAAGGATTTCCTTGTCAGTTGGATTATCTTCAATTTTTTCATTTGTGATCGCAGTTTGAACCAGTGCATCACGCAAGTCTAATAGGGACTTACCGTTGATATTACATTCGTCACCAACTAGTGCACGGATACGATTGATCAAGTAGATTCTGTCTAATTCTTGATAGGCATTGTCAGCTTTGATAATCTCGTCAGCAAATTTATCGATAGCATTTGTTTCTTTGGAACTCATTATTCTTCCACCTTTGATAATTCTTTTGGTCCATCAGAAATTTCAGCGATGTAGAAGTCAGCATCATAGCCGATTTCTTTCTTATAAGTTTCGCCGACATTCTTCTTGAAGTTATCCACTTCGTCTTTGGCAACGATAGCGATAGCACAGCCACCGAATCCGGCACCTGTCATACGAGCACCAAGAACTCCAGGTTGTGCCCAAGCTGTTTCTACTAAAGTATCAAGTTCTTTACCAGTTACAGCATAGTCGTAGTGTAGTGAAACGTGTGATGCGTTGACTAGACGACCGAATCCTTCGATATCATTGTCCTTTAATCTATCAATAGCTTTCAAAGTACGTTGATTTTCAAAGACAGCATGACGTGCACGACGAATCAAGGCGTCATCATTGATCAAGTAATCGTATTCGTTGAATTCATCGATTGAGAGATCCCCAAGTGCCTTGATATCCAGCTTTGTTTGTAATCTCTTAAGTGCTTCTTCACATTCACTGCGACGTTCGTTGTACTTAGAATCAGCCAATTCACGACGTTTGTTGGTATTCATGATGACAATAACGTTGTCTCCAAGTTCAACTGGAGCGTATTGATATTTCATAGTATTTGTATCAAGCAAGATGGCTTGATCCTTTTTGCCCATACCAACTGCGAATTGGTCCATGATACCTGAGTTAACACCAATATATTTGTTTTCGTCTTCTTGACCAATTTTAACTAAGTCTAATTGGTCAACTTTTAGATCGAAGACATTGTTCAAAATTGTTCCCATCAATAATTCGATTGATGCGGAAGATGATAATCCGGCACCGTCTGGCAAGTTACCATGGATAAATAAGTTGAATCCATGATCGAACTTGTAGCCGCGTTGTGCTAAGAAGTACATGATACCGCGTGGGTAGTTTACCCAGCCATCTTCCTTGTTGTAGTCGAGTTCGTCAGTAGTGAAGCTGATGATACCCTTGTCAGGGATATTTGCGGAATACATTTGGATCTTATTGTCGTCACGTGCGCCGTATGCAGCGTATGTACCAATACTAATGGCACAAGGGAAGACGTTACCACCGTTATAATCGGTATGTTCACCGATTAAGTTAATTCTGCCGGGTGAGAAGAAAAGTTTGTCGGCAGCTGATTTAAATATGTTTTGATAATCTGAAAGAAGGGTTTCGTTATTCATAATGTTAGTCTCCATATTTATTTAGTAAATGTTTACCAATTTATGATAACGCTTTCTTGAAGCTATCGCAATAAAATTAATTAGTAAACGTTTGGTAAACAAAAATAATTGTTAGCTTGCAACGTAATATATAATAGTAATATAAACTAAATATGTTATGATTTAAGCAACACTTTCATATCATTACATTGAAGGAAAAAGAGGACGAATTATGCCAACGGCAATTGTGACGGATACGGCTTCATACTTAACCCCAGAACAAATCAAAGAATTCAATATCGTTGTTCTGCCCATTACAGTTATTTTGGGAAATACACAATACAAAGAAACTGAAGAATTAGGATTAGACAAATTTTACGACTACTTAAAAACAGAAGATGAACTACCTACAACAGCACAAGTTTCCATGGGTCAAATTGAAGAAGCTTATGACAATTTGGTTGAACAAGGTTATGACAAAATCATTTCAATTCATCTATCAAGTGGAATTACTAGTTTCATGAATAATTTACGTATGTTTTGTAAGGACTATGACAAGGCTGAAACATTCCCGTTCGATTCGTTGGTAGCTAGTGCCGGAGAAGCCAATTTGGTATTGCTTGCTGGTAAATTAGTTAAAGAGGGTCAAGATCCAGAAGAAATCATGCCTAAGCTCAAGGCACTACGTGACACAATGGAAGTCAGATTTGCGGTTGATAACTTGAAGCACTTAATGCGTACGGGTCGTTTGAGCAATAGATCAGCTATTATTGGGAATCTTTTGAATATCAAACCAATGCTTACTTTTGATGAAGAGGGTAAAATTATCGCTATTGGTAAGGAACGTACTATGAAGCGTGTCTTCAGACTAATGTGCGATAAGATTCAAGAGACTCTGGATGGTGTTGATTACAAAGTTCACGCAACTGTTATCGATGCTAATAACCAAGAGTTGTCAGATGCTTGGACTAAGGAATTAAATGAGAGGTTTCCTGAGATCCGTGTAACTCAAAGTTCTCTTGGACCTGCTATCAGTGTTCACACTGGTGAAAAGACTATGGGAATTATTTGGGAAGAGGACTGGCAAACAGTTAAATAAGGTATTTTAAAAGGAGCATCCATTTTTGTGGGTGCTCCTTTTGGTTTGCTTGTGTTTTGGTTTGCCTGCGGTTGAAAAATAATGACATCGGCTGTGGGACCGACTTCAGCCTTGGTCTGAAGTCTCGCTTTTGAACTCTGCATAAATCACAGATTTCAAAAGTCGTCCTGTGCTGTAAGAACGGCTTTGCCGTTCAACACCACTTTCACTGCCGGTGTCATTATTTTTCAACCTCCGGCTATCTTATTGTAATGATATGTTAGTTAATAGCTATTTTCTATTGATTAGTTAACATAGCATGTAAATATCCCTAGATCGAAAATATTAATAACGATTATGCTTCTGTGTTTTCAGAAGTCCTTGAAACTAACCAACGAGTTAAGAATAGGCAAATGATTATCATACCTAGTGATACGACAAATCCTATCTTGATACCGATCAATTCACTGTGTAGATAATTGCCTGGATTAGCTCTAGTTGACATACTGATAATTCCAACTAATAGAGCTGTACCAAATGATGCAGCAACTTGACGCAAAGTGTTATAAGTTGCTACTCCATCTGGTAATATTTCGTGTGGAATTGATGATAGTGCTTGAGTTTGAATTGGGATCAGCACTTGGCACAATCCCATCTGTCTAATTGTCTGGCCTAATGTGACTATCAGAATTGGCGTTGATAAGGTTGTGAATGACTGTAATCCGGTACCGATACAATCGATTATTAGTCCAGAAACAACTAGTCTTTTTACGCCGAATCTATCGTACAATCTGCCACTGATAGGTGACATTATTGCAGTGAAGGTTGCACCAGGGAGAACTACTAGTCCAGATTGCAAGGCACTGTAATGCATGACGTTTTGAACCAGAATAGGGATGATAATTGAGTTACTATACATGGTTACCATCAGAATCATGTTGATTACTACTGCGACATTATATTGTTTGTAGTTAAATATGTTCAAGTTAATGAATGGGGATACATCGTTGCGTTGAGTTAATACGAATGTTATCAGCAATATTAATCCAATTAATGTTGAACCACCGATATTGAAGCTAAAGAAGTTGGTAGTTCCGATGTTGGATAATCCATATAATAGGAACAATAGTCCTAGACTTGATAGGATCAATCCTTTGGTATTGAATTTGAGCTTAGTTTCCTGATGATTATCGGAAAGAAAGATGAACGACAGGATAATATTTATGGCAGTGAATGGTATTACCAAGATAAACAAATAACGCCATGATAAAACTGACAGTACGAATCCTGATAGGGTGGGCCCAACAACTGGAGCAAAGTTGAATGCTAAGCCAATTATTCCCATGACATTACCTTGGTTATGTTTGTCAGCTGAATTCATTGCCATAACATTGACCAATGGCATCATGACACCAGCACCAATTGCTTGAATCATTCTCCCAGTTATTAGGAAGACGTACTCATGTGAGAGCGCACCAAAAATAGTTCCCAACAGAAAAATAATTGAGAAGAACAAATAAAGTTTTTTGAATGAGAACTTCTTGAGCAGGAATGCACTTGTGGGGATCATAATAGCATTCACAAGAATGTAGCCATTTGTCAGCCATTGTCCCATTGAAGTTGTAATTGAAAAAGTCTTCATGATTGAAGGCAGAGCAGTACTCATCAGAGTGGAACTTAAAACTCCGAAAAAGCTGCCGATAGTAACGATAGCTAATGATATTTTGGTCTTTTTGTTCATTAAATGGACACTTCCTTATACGTGTTAAAAAAACGTGCTTTTCTTATCATCGGTTTAATAGTGGCCTTTGTCAAATAAACTTGAATTGACAATGTTATAAGTTAGATTATTATTAAATTTATGAGTTCACAGTATAGGGAGTGGAGTATATGTTTAACGTTTTTGTAAGACAGGCACAAAAGGAAGATTTAACACAAATCATCAAGGTTATTAATGATGCTAAGAAACTGATCAAGGGTACTGGCAGCCCTCAGTGGCAAGATGGCGAACCAAGCCTACAAGTTCTTGAGGAGGATTTGGAACTTGGTCGTGGGTATGTTCTAATAGTTAACGGTGATTTAGTTGGTTATACTTGTTTGATGCAGACTGATGATCCTCATTATGAAGTCATTCAAGATGGTAGCTGGAATAATACTACTGATAAGTACGCAACTCTACACCGTGTTGCCATCAAAGATGGATATCGTGGCAAACATCTAAGTGACTTCTTGATGTCTAATATGTTCACTATTGGCTATGGATTAGGATTCAGAAACTTTAGAATCGATACGCATGAGATGAACAAAGGCATGCAACATGTTTCTGAGAAACTTGGATTCAAGTATCGCGGAATTATTTATGTTGGTCCTAAAGAAGACGACCGTCGTGTGGCTTATGAGTTAAATATGTAGTCGTGATAAAGCATGTTTAAATTTTGAATATAACTTAAAAAATCTCCTCAAACTTGACGAATATATCAAATTTGGGGAGATTTTTAATTAAGCATATTTTTTAAATTTTCTGAATAAATCATATTCTTTTGATCCGCAGGGATATTCATATTATCGATTGCAGATACAATTTTGTTAGTTGCGCCGAATGGTGGAATACCAAACGGCGCATCTGTTCCAAACAATACATGACTGACTCCAAAGAAGTCGACTGTTAATTCAAGCGCCTTGGGATTGCCAAGTAGGGCAGTATCAACGTAGAACTTCTTGAAGTCGTTGTATTCAGTTTCAGACATCGTATATTTTATGCGTTCTGAGAAGAATGGAATCATGGCACCAGCGTGGTGAACGATAACTTTCAAATTAGGATACTTTTCGAAGTATCCCTTTTTGACTAGCCCGTACATAGCTTGTGTTAATTCATACTCCCAACTGAAAGTAATATTGTTGTCGGTACGTGATTCATCAAAGACTGGGTGCAGCCAAATCGGAATGTTCAAGTCATTTAGCTTAGCAAAAATTGGTTCGTATTCATCAGAAGTAATTGGTTTGTTCAATGCTCTAGTGAACAATTGAACGCCGACTAATTCTTTATTTGTGACAACTTGATCTTCAATAATCTTGACGGCTTTGTTAACTGAATTCATGGGCAACATCGCTACCGCAGATAGGAAAATATCGTTATCTTTTACCATGGCAATCAGTTCCTCATTTGCATCGCGGCATAACTCGACGGACGTTTTGTCGTCAACGTAGTCTTCAGGGTTCAAGTTAACATTGGAAATAACTTGTTTAACATCAGGGGCTAAGCCAGTTTTTATTTTCTCAATATTAGTTAGCATATCGTTTTGCAAATAAGGGTTCTTAGCTAACAAGTTATCATCAAATTGTTTCATGTGATCATAAAAATTTATGGGTAATACATGAGCAAATACGTCAATTTTTGTCATTAAATATATCTCTCCTCTCAATGGTTAGTATCATATACCTTGAAGTTAACTTTAAAGCAATAGAAAAGTTTGACAGATGCATCTTAAAACATCAGAGCTATGATGTACAATACTTATAATTAATGACTAAGAATGCCCAAAAGTAATGAAAGGATATTCTAGTTATAGGAGGACGGATTATTGGAAATCAGAGTTTTAAACTATTTTTTGGCAGTTGCTAGAGAAGAAAATATTACTCGTGCCGCTGAATCATTGAACATAACCCAGCCAACTTTGTCACGACAACTTCACCAGTTAGAAGAAGAACTGGGTGTAGAACTTTTTGAAAAGGAAAATCGTAAGATGATTCTTACCAATGAAGGGATGTTATTGAAACGCCGCGCACAAGAGATCGTTTCATTAGCCGATAAAACCGTCACTGAGGTTTCTCACAATGAGAAGGATTTGAATGGTGAAATAGCAATTGGTTGTGGAGAATTGCAGAGTGTTGATACGTTGTCTAAGATCATTGTTGAATTCCAGAAGCTGCATCCTAAGGTCACGTTTAATATGTTTAGTGGTAATACCGAAGATATTAAAAACCAGATGGATCAAGGCTTACTTGATATAGGATTATTTTTGGAGCCAGTAAATGTTGAGAAATATGATTTTTTGCGAATGAATGTTGAAGAGACTTGGGGATTATTTGTTAGAGATGATTCGAAACTAGCTAACCATGAAGTCATTGAACCGAAGGATCTTAAGAACCAATCGGTCATTCTTCCGGGACGAGGTGTGATCAATCATGAATTAATGAATTGGTTAGGATCTGAAGGTGAAAAGTTGAGTACGGTCTCGAGTTACAACTTGATCTATAACAGTGCTAAGTTGGTTCAAAATGGCATGGGAGTGATGCTTTGTTTGAAGCTAGATACGTACTATCAATATCTAACCTTTATACCATTAAGTAATGCGCCAGTTTTGAATTCATTTGTTGTTTGGAATTCTGGTCAAATCTTCTCGAAGACTGTTACCTCATTTATTGAATATACTAGAAGATACATAAAAGGCATTGATATAGATGTAAATTAGGCATTAGACATTGTTAAAATAACTGGCGATAATAGATGTATATAGCAAAGGAGTGTTGAGGATGACAAAAACATTATATTTGATGAGACATGGACAGACATTATTTAATGAACAGCATCGGATTCAAGGATGGAGCGACTCACCGTTAACTCAAAAGGGTATTGATGATGCCAAATTAGTTGGCGATTATTTCCAAAAGGAAAATATAAAATTTGATCATGCTTATTCGTCAACTCAAGAACGTGCATCTGATACTTTGGAACTTGTAACTAAGCAACCTTATGAACGTCTAAAAGGATTAAAGGAATGGAATTTCGGAGAATTTGAGGCTGAAAGTGAACGATTGAATCCTGAAGATGACCCTAAACGTCATTCATATGGTGACTTTTTCCTACAATATGGAGGAGAATCTGACCAAGAAGTTCAGGATAGAATGGTTAAGACTTTAACCGAAGTAATGGAAAGGCCGGACAACCAAAGAGTCCTGGCAGTTAGCCACGGTGGTGCATGTTTTATGTTTCTTAGGAAATGGTTGGCAATTGATGAGATCAAAAAGAAAGTTAGTTTCCATAATTGCTGTATTCTCAAATTTGAATATAACGATGGAGAATTTAAGTATATTGATTCACTTAATTTGAGTGATAAATAGGGTAAAGTAAAAGAGCTCGATATTGAACAATTGCGTTCAATATCGAGCTCCTATTTAATATAATACGTAATTTAGTTTATCTACGGCTTAGCTTAACAACAGTTTCAACGTGTGGAGTTTGAGGGAACATATCTACTGGTTGTAGATAATCCACACGATATTTGTTAGTCAATCTTGTTAGATCCTTTGCCAAAGTTGAAGGGTTACATGAGATATAAACTAGTTTCTCTGGACGGTGGCGGAGCAATGTTTCAATTAATTTGCCATCCAAACCAGTACGTGGAGGGTCAACGATAACTGCATTTGGTTTAACATGATCAGTTAATAATTCAGGATAAACTTGATCAACTGAACCGACGTAGTAGTCAGCGTTTTCGACTTCATTCAACTCGGCATTCTTCTTTGCATCAGCGATTGCTTCGGGGATTATTTCGATTCCGTAAACATGGTTAACCTTTTTAGCGAGGGTAATGCCGATTGTACCGACACCACAATATGCGTCAAGTAACACATCACGTTCTTCAGGATTAAGGGCTTTTTCAGCAATATCATACAATTTATCAGTTTGAAGTGAGTTCAATTGTAGGAATGCACGTGGTGAAAGGTTGAAGACGTAACCATTAATGTCTTCTTGCAAGTACTCATCACCCCAAACAAGACGTGTTTCATCGCCCCATACACTACCCTTGTCGTCAGTATTGATATTTTGAGAAATAGAGCTGACTTCGGGAATTTGTTCATTGATTTTCTCAATGATTTGGCGTTCTTTAAGGAACTTCTTTGAACGAGTGATGAAGGTAACTTGCAATTTGTTGAATTCAACAGATTGACGAATAACAATCATGCGTAGGATTCCTGATTTTGCTTCAGGATTGTATACGGGAATACCAAGTTCCTTGATGATACCGACGATTTTGCGCATAGCCTCCATTGTTAAGTCCATTTGTGTAGGCATTTCTTCAAGGTCAACTAGCTTTTGTGTACCATCTTGGTATAATCCACAAAGGATTTTACCGTCGACTTCTTGAATAGGAAATTGTGCTTTATTACGATATTTCTCCTGTTGAGGGGATGCAACAGTTGGTCTGATGTTGTAGTGTTCATAAGCATAAGGCTTGTATTTCTCAATTGATTCACGAAGGATATCAGCTTTGAACTTCAATTGGTCTTCATATTTGATATGAGCAAATTCTAATCCACCAACTTCACTAGCTAGTTCTGGTACATCGGGATTACGATATGGACTAGCAGTTCTGATTTTGTGGATTTTACCATTTAGGAATTTAGGGTGGACTTCAGTTATTTCACAGACAATAACGTCTTCAGGAACAGCTCCTGGTACGAAGACGATAACGTGTTTGAAGAAGCCAATTCCTTCACCATTGATTCCGATTCTTTTGATTGTGAGTGGGAAACGGTCGCCCACTTGTAATTCTTCTGTTATATTAGTATCCATTAGATTTTTCCTTTTCTTATAAGTGCGATAAACTACTCTAGAGTATAACATGCGAGGTAATAATATTGGCAAAAGTGACAAAAATACAAGCTCAAAAACGAAAAGGACGCTACAATATTTATCTTGATGGTGAATATTCGTTTCCTGTCGGTGAAACAACATTAGTTGATTATCGATTGATGAATGGCGTTGAATTAGATGATGCCCAAATAAAAGAAATCAAGTCTCGTGAGAATATGAATAAGGCATACGGTGATGCCGTAAATTATTTGAGTTACGAATTGAGAACAACCAAAGAGATGCGTGACTACTTATATAAAAAAGAATACAGTTCACCAGTTGTTTATTCGGTAATGGAACGACTAAAAAAGCTCAATTATATGGATGATGAAGCATACGCAGACAGCTTCATTAGTACGCAATTGAATACGACCGCTAATGGTCCGAAAATTATTCGACAGAAAATGGTTCAAAAGGGTGTTCCAGCAACAATTATCGAAGATAAATTAGCTGAGATAGATCCAGATAAATTATTGGAGAATGCGACGGTTTTTGCGGGTAAACAGGTTAGAAAACAACGCCATAAGTCATTCCAACAAATGATTACAAAGTTAAAACAAAGTTTGTACCAAAAAGGTTATAGCGGTGATATAGTTAGTCAGGCTATTGATGATTTGGGGTTGGAACGTGATGATGAATCTGAGGAAGAGAACCTGCGATTATTGATCAAAAAGGTTGAACATCGTTATGACAATCCAGCTAAACTCATAAATTATTTGATGACCAAGGGATACCGATACGATGCAATTAAGCATGCTTTGACGGATGATGATTAAAAAATTAGGTGGAAAATATGCTGCAAAAACGTGATTTTAATGTGTTCTTTGAGACTGACATAAAAGAAAACAAAAGATCCAAAGCCGAAGAAAAAGAAATTCTCAAGAGAAGTAAAGAAAAAGTATTCTCGAATCCAGAGGTACTAGCAGCACTTGAAGAACTATCCAAAATGTAATTAACTCAAACACCTACTATCAACATGGTAGGTGTTTTTTAGTACGTATTATCTTTCAATTGTTTCACAGCTCTGTTATAATTTTTCGTGAACAAGAAGCGGAAAGCCGGGTAGTTTATGCAGATTCCTAAAGAAGGAGATTACGTGGCAATCCAAAGTTATAAGCATGATGGTCATTTACATCGTACTTGGCGTGAAACAATGGTGTTAAAGACAAGTGAAAACGAGATAATCGGCTGTAATGAGAATACTCTTGTTACTGAATCGGACGGTCGTCGATGGGTAACACGTGAACCGGCATTGGTTTATTTCCATAAACATTACTGGTTCAATATTATTACCATGATTCGAGAGAGTGGGGTATCCTACTACTGTAATTTAGCTACACCGTTTGCTTTGGACAAAGAGGCTATCAAATATATTGATTATGATTTAGATGTAAAGGTCTTCCCTGATGGTGAGAAGCGTCTGCTTGACGTTGATGAATATGCAGCACATAGCAAGATGTGGAATTATCCACCAGAAATAGATACGATTTTACATCGAAATGTTGACGTTTTGATCGATTGGATCGATAAAGGTAAGGGTCCTTTTTCTCAAGCCTATGTGGACCTTTGGATGCAAAGATATAAAGAATTGTCACACCATTAGTTAGGATTGCCATACAAGTTATATACAAAAAATAAGCTGAGACTTTAAATAGTCTCAGCTTATTTTTTCGAGTTTTTTTCGTATGTGGCAGTTAATTTATTTCTTGATTTTGTCGTTTTCCTCATCTAGTGAAATACCTGATAAGAAGTCTTTGATACGTGGTGTTGGGTGATTAAAGAATTCCTTTGTATCACCATCATAGACCTTGTTACCATCTTCAATGAAGACAATCTTGTCAGACACTAGTCTGGCAAATTCCATGTTATGTGTAACGATAACCATTGATTGGCCTTGTTGACATAGCTTTTCCAGGATACGAAGAACTTGGGTCTCAAGTTCAGGATCGAGGGCACTAGTTGGTTCGTCTAACAGAATATACTCAGGGTTCATCGCAAGTGCACGACAGATCGAGATACGTTGTTGTTGACCACCAGATAGTTGACTTGGATAGCGGTCTTCCAATCCTTCTAGACCGACCTCTTTGATTAGGCTCTTGGCAAGAGCTTCAGCGTCTTCTTTAGAACGTTTCAAAACAGTGATTGGAGCAGTGGTAATATTGTCAATTACTGTTAAATTAGGGAACAAGTTCCAGTTTTGGAATACCATACTTGTTCTACGTCTTAAATCAAAGCTGTCTTTTTTTGAGATTGACTTGGAATAGTCGACTTTCAAATCACCGAAGCTGACAGTTCCACTTTCGGGACGAACCAGCATATCTAGTGAACGTAACAGAGTTGATTTACCAGAACCAGAAGGTCCAAGGATAACAGTAGTTTTGCCATCAGGAAAATCTACTGAGATGTCATTCAAGACGGTCTTGCCTTCGTATTGTTTGTTAATGTGTTTAGCTGAAAGCATTAGTTTTGACCTCCCTTAACATATTTCGATGTACGGCGTTCTAAGTAGTGTTGTAACCAGCTTAGAAGTGAGCAGACGATTGCGTATAGGGCAGCGGCCAATGTGTACATCAACAATGGTTGGTAATTCTTGGCAGTGATCTGTTGACTAACTTGGAACATTTCCAAGATGGTGATCGAGCTGGCCAAAGATGTATCCTTTACCAAACCAATAAATGAGTTGGATAGTGGTGGTAAGGCAATTCTGACAGCTTGTGGAAGAACGATTTTCATCAATGTTTGACGAGTAGTGAAGTTCAAAGTATAAGCTGCATCCCATTGATCCTGCGGTACAGATAAGAGGGCAGAACGAATGGTTTCAGATGCATATGCACCAGTATTTAATGAGAATCCAATTACGGCAGCTAAGAAGGCTGGAAGTTGGATACCGACACTAGGAAGTCCAAAGAAAATAATGAACAATTGAACTAGTAATGGTGTTGAACGGAATAGCCAAACGTAGAAATTAGCTATTGCACGTAATACCAACCAAGGATACTTAAGTGCTTTATTCTCACTTGGTTCGATGAATTTGATAAGTGCAGTTAGTACAGCCAAGATAAGTCCAAAGATGAACGAAATGATGGCAAGTGGAATAGTGAATTGAAGCATAGCTCCAATCATTTCCGGCAATGATGAAACAATTATGTGCCACATGAAACGAAAACCCCTCTCGAAAATTAAATGTTATTTTTTAGTGATATCCTCACCGAAGTACTTAATAGATAGCTTCTTCATAGTTCCGTCTTTGTAAAGCTTCTTGATAGCCTTGTTGACGTCATCACGAAGACCTGTTGATTTCTTGTTGTAAATTGGAGCAATCTTAGATGCTGCAATATATTTAGATGAAATCTCTTGATACTTAAGATCTGTGTTCTTGTGATCTTTCTTCCATGTTAAGAAAGCTTCTTTTGAGTTAACAGCAGCTTCAACACGTCCTTGATCGATCATTGACATTGAAGTTTGGAAGTCTTGTGATGGAACAATATCTGCATCGTACTTTTCAGCCTTGTTGTAGTTATCAGTACCAGTACCGGCAGCAACTTTCTTACCTTTAATATCAGTAATATTCTTGATATCTGTGTTATCCTTCTTCATGATCAATGCTGATCTTGAGTAGATATAAGGTGTTGAGAAAATATATTGTTTCTCACGTGACTTGTTCATAGCAACGTTATTGATAACAACGTCAAATGTGTTTGAGTTCAAACCAGCAATAAGTGAATCCCATTTAGTAGGAACGAACTTAACTTTCATACCCATTTCTTTAGCGACATCTCTAGCAAAGTCAACTTCGAATCCTTTAAGCTTACCATCTTCACGGTATGAATATGGTGCGTAAGTACCCTCAAGTCCGACAGTCAATGTACCTTTTGTCTTTGTATTCGCTGCATCTTTGTTACTTGAGCATCCTGTAAGGATCAATACCAACGCAGCAATTGTTGTTAAAATTAAAACTAGACGTTTCTTCATAATTAAAAACTCTCCCCATAAAAATTTTCCATTTTTTATTGTCTCATATCTTAACGTTTGATAGAAAAAATATGACTTTTAAAATTTAAATAAATTCTTTGAGCAAACATCGTTTCGAATTACTTGATCTTACTGTAATCACTTTCTCGTCGATGCCAATTATAGTTTGTTCCACAACGGGCTCCTTTCCGGTAGCGAATAAAAAAGGAGAGCCGACTAATGTCGACTCTCCTTGATTTAATAGTTTTCACTACGTGTTCATCAATTGAGCGGTATTAGACATGCTGAAAAAGTATAGTAATTTTGCATTACTACACAACAACATGCTTGCATTTGTTTTGCGTTATTTAATTTCATCATGTCTATTACCTCCATCAATTAAGTTGTCTCCAGATTATTATTAAACTTTAGATAAGTCAAGAATTATCTTTTCTTTTTTTCTGTGTAAATCGATAGTGTTTCAAATTCTAGATAAGATGCAAGTGTCAAAGAAACGATAAGTATCAATACTAACCAGCCTAATGTTGAACCCATTATTTGTGAGAGGGTCAATACATTAGCAACTAAATAAATACTTCCGATCGACAAGAAGAAGTCTACGACTAGATTCATTCCGATAACAACTTTGCTTCTTTCCAAAATAAAGAAATTAATTAAGTTTTTCAAAGCTTTGCGAGTGGTACTACGGTACATTATCAGAACTGGACGTTGTGCGATGACCTTGACCGCAAACATTCCAAACGCTCCGACGATTCCACCAACGAAGACACGCCAAGTCAAGGCGTGCAAGACAAGTGCGTTATATGAGATACCAACGACTAGCATGCAGACGATGTATGGAATGATAAAGAATAGTAGATAAATAATGGCAATTTTTTTGTTAGACATTTTTAAAAACTCCCTAGTATGCAATTAACTATTATTCTATCATGAAAAACCTTTATTGTTGAAACCAATAACACCTGCTATAATGTTTTTGTCTATTTAATTTTACATATGAAAGAGAGTGAAAGATTCAATGAGTGATGACCCGACCGGAGCGACGCTGACTGGACAGCTAATTTTAATAGTCGTGCTTACGTTCCTTAATGCTTTTTTTGCTGCAGGCGAAATGGCAATTGTTTCTGTTAATAAAACTTCCGTAGAGGAAAAGGCAAAGGATGGTAACCGTCGAGCTGTTAAGATATTACAGGCGATTAATCACCCAAATAATTTCTTATCAACAATACAGGTAGCAATCACATTAGCTGGATTCTTATCATCAGCCAGTGCAGCTACTAGTTTAACATCTGTCATGGAAGGACTTATCGGTAAGTTCCCAGGTAGTCGTGAATTATCTATCGTTATAATCACGGTTATCCTATCGTACTTCACATTGGTACTAGGTGAGCTTTATCCGAAGCGTATAGCGTTACACAGTCCCTATAAAGTTGCGAGTGCGACTGAACCAGTAGTTTCAATATTTGGTAAAATTTTGAAACCGTTCGTCTGGTTGTTAACAGTATCGATCGACTTATTAATGAAGATAACTCCGATTGATTTTAGCAAGAAGGATGACAAAGTTACTCGTAATGAAATGATGGCAACGATTCAAAAGTCTCGTCAAAGTGGAACTATCAATTCTGATGAATATCAGATGTTACAAGGTATTATTCGCTTCGGTGATACAACGATTCGTGAGATCATGGTGCCAAGAATTGATACCTTCATGATCGACATCAATGATCCAATTGATAAGAATATCGATGCAATTTTGAGTCATCCATTCTCTAGAGTTCCTGTTTATGGTGGAGACAAGGATACTATTATAGGTATTGTTCATATTAAGAACTTGCTCAAAAAGGCTCGTGAATCTGGTTTTGAAAATATTACTTTAAAAGAAATTATGACAGAACCACTCTTTGTACAAGAATCAACTAATATTGATTCAGTTCTAATTAAAATGCGTTCAACCCAAACACAGATTGCCATGGTAGTTGACGAATACGGCGGTATCGTCGGTTTGGCAACTATTGAGGACTTGATTGAGGAGATCGTCGGTGAAATCGATGATGAATACGATGAAGTTACTACTAATTATCGTCGTATCAGTTCGACTCAATATTCTGTTATTGGCCGTTTCTCACTTGAAGACTTCAATGACTTATTTAATGAGGAACTTGAAGCTGAAGATGTTGATACGATTGCTGGATATTTGATTGCCAATATTGGTGAGATTCCAGATGAGAACCATCCTAAGTCATTCACTTTAGAAGATGGGTTGGTACTTACTTCTGGTGAAATGAATGGATCTCGTATTGAAAAGGTCCTCGTTACATTACCCGATTCCAAGACAAAGTCTGTGATGGCTAATACATTTAAGAAATAACTAACCAAGAAGGCGAAGAATTGTCGCCTTCTTTTACTGTGATAATACAAAATAGGAGTTAAATATGGATCAAAAACAATTAGATAATGAAGTGAAAAAGCGCCGTACCTTCGCTATTATTTCTCACCCGGATGCTGGTAAGACAACAATTACTGAACAAATGCTGTATTTTGGTGGAGTTATTCGTTCAGCCGGTACTGTTAAGGCTAAGAAGTCTGGTCAATTCGCAACTAGTGACTGGATGGAGATTGAAAAGAAACGTGGAATCTCCGTAACGAGTTCTGTCATGCAATTCCACTATCATGATAAAGATGTCAATATCTTGGATACTCCAGGACATGAGGACTTCTCTGAAGATACTTATCGTACTTTGATGGCTGTTGATGCGGCTGTCATGGTTATTGATTCCGCAAAAGGTATCGAGCCACAGACTAAGAAATTGTTCAAAGTTGTTAAAAAACGTGGAATTCCTATTTTCACATTCATGAATAAGTTGGATCGTGATGGACGTGATCCACTTGACCTGATTGCTGAACTGGAAGATTTACTTAATATTGAAGGTTGCGCAATGAACTGGCCTATTGGTATGGGTAAGGAATTGAAGGGTCTCTATGATATCGCCAACAACCAAATTGAACTGTACCGTAAAGAAGGCGACGACAGATACTTACCATTGGATGAAAATGGCAAGTTGCCTGCTGGAAATAATCTTGAGGGCGAAGGTGTCTATGACCAAGCTGTTGGTGAAGTTGACTTGATCAAGGAAGCCGGTAATAAATTCGACCTTGAAAAAGTTCAAAAGGGTAATCAAACACCTGTCTTCTTCGGTTCAGCTTTGACAAACTTTGGTGTACAAACATTCCTTGATACATTCTTGGATATGGCACCAGCACCAGCTGAACACAAAGAACAAGATAGTGAAGAAGTAGTTAAACCTGATGATCCAGAATTCTCTGGTTTTGTCTTCAAAATTCAAGCTAACATGAATCCTAATCACCGTGATAGAATTGCCTTTATCAGAATTTGTTCAGGTGAATTTGTTCGTGGAATGGATGTTACTTTGCAAAGAACTGGTAAAGTAATGCGTTTGAACAATGCGACTGAATTCATGTCTGACCAAAGAGAGCAAGTTAAGACTGCTGTTGCTGGTGATATTGTTGGATTGTATGATACTGGTAATTTCCAAATTGGCGATACTATCTATACAGGTAAGAAGTCAGTTCAATTCGAAGACTTGCCACAATTTACACCTGAAATGTTCATGCAAGTTCAAGCTAAGAACGTTATGAAGCAGAAATCATTCCACAAAGGTATGCAACAGTTGGTTCAAGAAGGTGCCGTTCAATTGTATAGAACTTATACAACTAACGACTACATTCTAGGTGCTGTTGGTCAACTTCAATTTGAAGTTTTCCAATTCAGAATGAAGAACGAATATAACTGTGATGTTGTTATGAATCCAATTGGTTCAAGAACAGCTCGTTGGATCGATCCAGAACAACTTGATCCAGCCATGTCTTCAACTAGAAATATGCTGGTTAAAGATATGGATGACCAACCACTATTCTTGTTTGAGAATAGATTTGCTGAGAACTGGTTCACTAATAAATATCCTGACGTTAAATTAACATCAAAATTGTAAAAAAATTGGACTCTGACATTTGTTGTCGGGGTCCTTTTTCATTGGAGATTTCTATTCAAAATTGTAAAAGCTTGATTGAACTTGTCCAGTGCATCTTCACTGCCATATGCGAAGTCTCTGGACATATCAAGTCTTACTTCATCACCATCTTTTAATTCTAGTAACAAGAACTTTGGATTGCGTAGTCTCGTTAGTGCTGATGCATATACAACAGTTGCTGGTGATACTGGAACGCCCCAAGAGAAGAGGTCAGTTTCATGCATTGGAATTTTGATTCCACCAACTTTGATCTTGGTTATTTCGTCGAAGTGAACAACATCATGTTTCACATGATTACGTTCAAAAATCATTTGATTCTCTTCCAAAATGATGACATATCATAGTAATCTATCTCTTGATCATCAATTGACCAGGCGTTGAATAGGAAGGGGAGATTGATACCATAGTAGATTATTGCAACTATGATGAAGGCTGTTATACCAGCGACTAAACCTAGGATAATTGAGAATCCACCGAAAACCGATCCGATGAAAATACCATATAGAAGACCTAACACAATGGGACGTGTCGAAACCTTTTTTCCAAAGTTAACCATGATTGCACCTCGATTGATTTATTTGCCACAATTATAGGTAGCCAATTGCGAGGTCGCAAATATTTATTATGGACACGTTGTAAAATATATTAAGATAGAGTCTTGTTGATCAATTCAACCACACGATTGAACTTCTCAGTTGATTCTTGGCTGTTATAAGCAAAATCTCTGGACATGTCCAGACGAACTGCTTTGCCATCTTTTAATTCGACTAATATGTATTTGGGATTTCTGATTCTTGTTATGGCCGATGCATAGACGCTAGTTGTTGCTGATACCGGAATACCCCAAGAGAATAAGTCAGTTGCGTGCATGGGAATATCGACACCGTAGGCTTTGATATCGGTGATATCTTCTAGCTTGATTACATCATGCTGGACGTGATCTCTTAGAAAAATCAATTTGATTCTTTTCCAAATCGACGTCATATCGTAGTAGGTTATTTCTTGATCATTGATTGACCAAGCATTGAATAGAAATGGGAGATTGCCACCGTAATAGAACAATGCAATTAGACAGAACATTGCTATACCAACGACAGTTGCCCACATTGTAGATAATAGATCACTAAATGCAAGACCAACGATACCGCCATATAGTAATCCCAGAACAATTGGACGAGTTGAAACTTTTTTACCAAATGTAATCATGATATGCCTCGATTAATCAAATTTGTGTTTATCTAGAATCTTAATAACTTGATCTAGTTTTTTATCCATTTTTTTTGAATCAGCGATGTAATCACGAGCCAAATCAAGGGTAATTAACTTACCATCTTTTGTTTGTATAACTAGACATCTAGGGTTATTGGCTCTGAGTAATACACGGGAAGCAACCACTTGTCCAATACCAACAATGATTCCCCAACCGATATCCTTATATGCATCACCAAGTCCGTAAAATGTATATCCTTTGATATCTGAAAGGTTGATTGTTTCCATACCAGTGTGTTTTGTAAGGAAAATGGTTTTTACTTTCTTAGGAAAGGTCGATAGATTGTAATATTGAATCTTGTCGTTATCAATTGTCCAATATG
Organism: Companilactobacillus hulinensis; assembly: GCF_003946555.1. Classification (GTDB taxonomy): domain Bacteria; phylum Bacillota; class Bacilli; order Lactobacillales; family Lactobacillaceae; genus Companilactobacillus; species Companilactobacillus hulinensis. The sequence goes on from NZ_RHOO01000001.1 coordinate 50,950, forward strand.
AAAAGTCTAGTTGGAGGTTAATGCCGTAATAAACGAATACGGCATCTATGAACAGTCCCAATCCGGTTACGGTTCCTAAGACTATTCCGCCAAGTTTACCAAGGTATACTCCTACTAATATTCCCGCTAAACCAACTAAGAGCGGTCGATAAGTTATTTCTCTACCAAATTTGAGCATGTCAATTCGCCTGATTTTTTATTATTTTGTATGGCTGTTATTAAATAATGCTATAACCTTATCAAGTTTTGCCTGTGCATCCTCACTGTTGTATTCGAAGTCACGAGTTAAATCCAACATGATTTTTTCACCATTTTTCATTTTAACTATCATATACTTAGGATTTTTAATTCTAAGCAAGACAGGTGATTCAATGGCTTGGTATGCTGAAACTGGAATTCCCCAACCGATATCTTGGTATTTTCTACTGAATCCAACTAGTCCGAATCCCTGAACTTTATCGATGGGAATTGATGCCATTTTTGTTGCTCTCATTAAGAAAATAGTTTTGACACGTTTTGAATAGGTTGTTAAATCATAGTACTGAATCTGATTATCCTTGACTTGCCAATATGAGAAGTTCAATTCTAGATTTGCTCCGTAATAACCGAGTGTGACAATTGAGAAGAAAATCAATCCAATTATTACACCGACTATTGTGTTAAAAGCGCTGAAGATTGATCCTGTGAATAGACCCAAGACTAATCCAAATGCTATGGGACGAAAAGTTATCTTTTTACCAAAAGTAATCATGATAGTGCATCTCCTAATTTTGTTTAATAAGGTCGAAAACTTTTAATAATTTTGTTTTAGCGGCAACGGGGTCACTTTGGAAATCACGGGCTAGATCAAGTGTGACTTCTGATCCGTCTTTCAAATATAAAGTAATGGCTTTTGGATTTTTAGCACGTTGCATCAATGATGCTTGGATGTATTGTGTAGCTAAGTAACTGCGATCATATCCACTTTTATCGATTATTGCATCTAATCCATGGGTTGAGATTTTTTTGATATCACTTAATTTAACAGTTTTCTTGGGCATGTTGTGTTTTAAGAAAATTGTTTTAACGCGATTTGAAAATGTGCTCAAATCATAGTAAGTGATTTCTTTGTTAGATACTGTCCAGTAATAGAAGTCTGCCTCAAGATTGGTGCCGTAGTAGACAACGGTTGTAAATAGGAAAGTTACTATCAGAACAACGATTCCGACAATAAATACAATGGAATTTATTTCTGATATTCCAGCTACTGTACCAGTTGCGGCAATGATTCCTGCTACTATTCCGAAGAATAGTCCTAAGTTAATTGGGCGGTTATTAATTTCTTTTCCGAATGTAATCATAATTATATCTCTTCAAATAATATTTTTGGAATATTAAAGTGATATCACTTTTGTACAATTTCAGAATACACCTGTTTGAAAACGCTTGCAATATTAAAATAAGAGATTCGTATTAAATCTACGAATCCCTTATTTTTGACTAATTTTTCTGTGCAATTATGATGAATCTGTCTTCATGTGTTGAAATATATCCAACATGTTGAATGATTTTTTCTAATTCGAATAGTTTGTTAAGGCAACCATCGACTGTAAAGTGTGGAAATTCCCAAGGAATATTTGATGCATAATATACAACTGCATTGACAGAATAGAACTTCCTTTGAGGATGATATTCATCTAAGAATTTCATCTTCAATCCAGAATCAATTATGTGACTAATTGAATTCATCGCTGTATTCTCAGGAAAAGCTGGAGTGTAATCTGGGTCTAAGAATCTAGATAGACTGTAATTATTGGCAGAACCAACTTGTTGAGTTATGAAGATTCCGTCCTTTTCAAGAGTATCGGCTACTGTTTGTGGGTCGTAGCTGGTATGTGAATTTATAATCATATTGAACTTTTTCCCATCGGGTAGATCTTCTTGATTTTTAACAGGATAGATGTGTATTCCTTTCGGCTCAAGTTTTGACCTAATTAAGCTGATATTGGGTTCCCAAGATTCAGTAGCACTGGTTAATTCGAATGGGTGGGGAATGGTTGATAGGAATTCACCACCGCCAGTTCCCATATCGAGCAATTTATCATCGGAATTCAAAAATTGTACGATTTGATCACGATAACTCCATGGTAATTTTTCACTCCATGATTGATCTTTTAAGTATGAGAAGTCCCATCCCTTCATACCGATTTGTTCTGTTTCTTTCCATTGTGATACCAAGTTTTCTTTGTTCATTAGTATTCACCCCTCAAAATAGAATAAACAACCTCATCGCAGATACCATTGTTATTGTAACCCTTTGACCGCATAACACCCTCAAAACTCATACCGCTTTTGTGCATAACTTTGCCAGAGTTGGGATTATCACTATCGTAACAAGCTTCGATACGATTGACGTCAGTTTCAGTGAAGAAAAAGTCGATTACTTTTTTCAGTGCTTCAGTCATGTATCCATTTCTCCACCATTTGCTACCGATGGCATAGCCGATTTCAACTGAATTGATTTTTCCGGAGAAATCAACGGCGGAGATTGTTCCAATTAAATCATTGGTTTCTTTTACAACAATGCCCCAGTCGTATGTACAGGGATTCTGATATGATTCAGTTCTATATTTCAAAAACTCGTATGCTTGATCAATAGAATCATAGGTGGGCCATGTTAAATACTTGGTCACTTCAGGATCACTAGCCCAATTGTGATACATTTCATCAGCATCACTTGGGGATAGACGTCGTAAGATTAGGCGTTTGGTTTCTAATTTTACAGTTCCGATGTTTTTCATGGCTTTGCCTCCTTGGGTGTCCTAGGTAATGCTCGTGTATTCCCGCTCATTGACACTCTCTGAAACGAGTTTACGAAAGGCATATCTCTGCGCTTACTACGAATAAGCAATGCGTCACTACGTGCCACCTTTCTTATCCTAGGTAATGCTCAAGATATAACCGCCTTTCGACACTCTCTTATAATATAAATTTACCTCATCACTGTCCAAACTTATAGGGATTTTGTTATGATATTAGGGTTATTGATTCAAGTTTAAGTTGTAGAGGTGTAATTATTATGAATAACCGCTTATCGTGGCGTAATTCATTGTTTATTGGTTCGATGTTATTCGGATTATTTTTTGGAGCTGGGAATCTTATTTTTCCAGTTTTCTTAGGTCAGCAAGCTGGGCATAATGTTGGTTTAGCTGTCTTTGGATTCTTATTAACTGGTATTGGATTACCACTTCTTGGTGTTGCCGGGATGGGGCTGACTCGTTCTAACAGTGTCTTCGAGTTATCGGAACATGTCAATCGTCCATTCGCATATATATTTACATTGTTATTATATTTGACGATCGGTCCATTTTTTGCGACGCCTAGGTTGGCTACTACTTCGTTTCAAATGGGAGTATCTCCATTTATACCACTGGTACATCACAGATTGGTACTGGCAATTTTTTCTGTAGTATTTTTTGCGACTGCATGGTGGTTTGCCCGCAAGCCAAGCAAGCTGATGACTTATGTCGGTAAGTGGCTGACGCCAATATTCTTGATATTGTTGGGAATCTTGATCGTCACGGCATTAGTTAAGCCAATGGGGGACTTCTCAGCATTACCTCAAGGAATGTACAAAAAAAGCCCTGTTCTCACAGGGTTTACTGAAGGTTATAACACAATGGATGCGTTGGCATCATTGGTATTTGGTGTAGTTGTTATTGATTCTATTAAAGATCTAGGAATAACTAAGCCTGCCCAGATAGCTAAGGAAACTATCAAGTCGGGTGCTATAAGTATTGTTTTGATGGGAATTTTATATTCTCTTCTAGCCATTATCGGTACGATGAGTCTAGGTAAGTTGCACTTGGCTGAGAATGGTGGAACTACGTTAGCACAGGTTTTTAATTACTATTTTGGATCTGTTGGTAGCTTATTGCTTGCATTAATTGTCATAATAGCTTGTTTGAAGACGGCAATTGGTCTGATCTCTTCATTTGGTGATTCGATGACAGAGATGTTCCCTGGCACTAATTACCAATTGATGATTGGTGTTGCTAGTGTTGTGTCATGTGTGATTGCTAATCTTGGTTTGACTAATTTAATCAAGTATTCAACACCGGTTCTGATGTTCATTTATCCTTTGGCAATTGTTCTGATTTTGTTGGCAGTTTTGTCACCAATTCTTGGAACATCAAAGTGGTTGTATGGAATAACTTTGTTATTCACCATTGTTCCCGCTATTTTTGCGGGTATTGAGAATTTGCCTAAGAATTTACAGATTCATTCGATCTTAACAATCAATCAACTATTGCCGTTTTCTAGTATGGGCCTAGGCTGGATTATTCCAGCATTGATCGGATTAATTGTTGGATATATTTTAAGTAAACTAAATCACATCTAGTGGCTTTTCAGCTGTTGGAGCTGGATAGTAACTGTTCAATAATTCCAGTTCGTCCCCGGTGAATTCAACATCAATTGCACCTAGATTGTCCTTTAAGTGGGCAACTGAACTAGTTTTTGGAATACTCAAGATATTGTTGTTTCTGATTACCCAAGCTAGTAGTAATTGGAAAGCAGAGATATGCTTTTGAGCAGCCATATTGCCGATAATTTCTTTGGGATGCAAGTAGGCATTCTTGTCAGAACCGAATGGTGAGTAACCCATGAATGAAATATCATGTTCGGCCTGCCATGGTAGGATAGAATATTCAACACCGCGGCTCTCAATATTGTAGAGGTTCTGATTGACTTTGCAGTGGTCACCGTTAGGTAATGAATGCAATTCTTTTAAGTCGTTTATATCAAAGTTTGAGACACCCCAATCTTTGATATAGCCGGCTTTTTTTACGTCTTCCAAACCAGAGATGGTTTCTTCAAGGGGAGTGTCACCACGCCAATGAAGCAGGTACATATCTAAGTAATCAGTTTGTAGGCGCTTGAGACTGTTTTCCAGACTTTGTTTGATTAACTTAGGTGTTGCATGATAAGGATAGAACTTAGATACTAATTGGAATTTACTACGATCTAATCCTTGAATTGCTTCACCGACTAAGGTTTCTGAGGCACCTTCGCCATACATTTCCGCTGTATCGATCAACGTTATGCCATGGTTCAGACCGTATTTGATTGTTTTGATTTCTGAGGCCTTTTTGGCAGGATCTTCACCGATCCGCCATGTTCCCATTCCTAGAATAGAAGTGGGTTGACCATTGAATTGTATTTGTCGCATTTTTCTTCCTCCTTAAATGAGCTGCATTCTACTTAGATTCAGTGAGTTCGTTTGTAAACTAATTCTTGGAAAAATATGTAATTCACATACAGTTTAAATGTTTCATCTAGTATGTGTAAATCTAAATCAAAATATTCTGAAATTTTATTTAGACGATAGTTTGTCGTATTGCGGTGAATATGAAGCTGCTCTGAGGTTTCAGTGACACTGCCATTTTGTTCGAAGTAACAAGACAAAGTATCTATAAGTTCGCGTCCACTGTCTGTTTGGTACAAAGTATTGAATTTTTCAATCGTCTTTGAAGATGATAGATTTGTGGACAGAATATTATCGATGAAACTTATTTGGTGATAAAAGTTGGTATCGTGAAAATTGAAGATCTGTGTTACACGAATTGTATTTTGAGCTTGTTTGACTGATTTTCCAAGTAAAGTTGTTTTATTGCCAATCCCAGTTGGTATGTGTTTTGTGCGTGCTTTCTTCAAGTATGTCTTCATGGCATTGTCTGAGGCGGTAATAATAACAGTGCTGTGAGGAGAGAGGGCTAGTGTGTAATCAGTGGTCTTAATGGAAAACAGGGATATGTCATTAGTTTCAACCACAATTGCGTAACGTTTGATCGTCAAATCGACTTGTAACAACTTGGCTTCAATATTAAGTTCTATTTGAGTCTCAATGTTCTCCATTACTTCTGTCCATTGATAGAGGAAACGATTAAGGCGATTCTTGTGTTGAGTTTCCATCTGATTATTGTAACTTTGCGTCAGCAATAACTCGGTTGATATTTTGAGTAGTGATGCCAGTGGTGTAACTTTATCAGGATCTCCGGTAATACCAATAACGCCGATAGTTTGATTTTGGAATTGAACAGGGATGTTAACGCCGGGCTGTCCATGAGTTCCGTATGATTGGATCATGGGTAAAGTTTCACTTTTAGCAATGGCATCGACTGCTCCAACGTGTAATGTGTTAATCCTTTTTTTATCACCACTGGCAATGATATATCCATGTTCATTCATCATGTTGATATTGTAAGGGATGCTTTCCATCATTCTATCAACGATAGATTGAGCAAGTATGGGGTCAAGTTTCATAGGTAAGGCCTTTCTTTTGTACAAAATAGCACAAGCAAGCTTAATACCATATTCTTAAAATATGAATTAGTCTTAAGATTATTTTGTGCGTTTATTTATTTATGATTATCTATACAAATAATAATACTATAATATCAACCACAGAATACGTTTTCTTATTTAAAAGACAAAATATTATTGTGCAAATGCACATTGAACAAAAATATTCGGCAGGCTATTATATTCCTCGTAAATCAATTGTTCATTTTTTAACAAGAAAGATAATTAGTATCAATGAGGGGGAAAAGAAATTGATAGCATGGTGGGCCGCGTTGATCGGTTTAGCTTTAGCAATTATTTTGATTTTGTTCAAAGTAAATCCTGTTTATTCATTAATGATGGGAAGTATTATTGGTTGTTTATTAGGCGGTATGAGTTTAGCTCAGACTACGAATACAATTGTTACAGGTAGTTCTGGTGTTATGGGAACGATTGTCAGAGTTATTGCGGCTGGGGTTCTAGCTGGTGTAATGATGGAATCAGGTGCTGCAAATGTTATTGCTACCAATATTGTCAGTCATTTCAGTGATCGTTTGACGATATTTGCACTGGCTCTATCAACGATGGTCTTGACTGGTGTGGGGATTTTCATTCCCGTAGCGGTTTTGATCGTTGCTCCGATTGCACTTGAAGTTGGACAAAAGATGCATTACAGCAAGTTGTCACTATTGGTTGCATTGTCTGGTGGAGGCAAGGCGGGGAATATTATTTCACCTAACCCCAATACAATTGCGGCAGCTAAAGGATTCAATGTTGAATTGTCACAAGTTATGATTGCTGACTTTGTTCCAGCAGTTGTTGGACTTATCGTCGCTGTGTTATTGGCTATGATGGTCAAGAATAAAGGAACTTTCGTTCCAGCTGATGAGAAGTTTATCAAGAAAGAAACCAAAGATTTACCTAGTTTGGGAGCTGCTATTACAACTCCATTAGTTGCAGTTATTTTGTTGTTGATAACTCCAATTGGTGATGTCTTGGGCATCAAAGCCTTGGCTGGTTTGAATATTGATGCAATGTATATTTTGCCAATTGCCGGATTTGTTGGGACTTTGGCTATGAGACAACAAAGAAAGTTCTTAACATACATGAAGAATGGATTATCTAGAATGACTGACGTTGTCATGATTTTAATTGGTGCCGGTGCGATTGCTGGACTGATTTCGGCATCTAACTTGCCACAAGAAATCGTTATGTTAGTTAAATCATCAGGAGTATCAGGAACTTTCTTGGCACCGATCGCAGGTATCTTGATGGCCGCTGCTACTGGTTCAACTTCAACTGGTGTAATCCTTGCTTCTAATTCTTTCAGCAAGTCGATCATGTCACTAGGAATCTCTGGAACGGGTGCTGCCGCAATGGTTCACACCGGAGCAACAGTAATCGATCAATTGCCACATGGTAATTACTTCCACGTCACAGCTCAAGCAGTTCATATGCAATTCAAAGAAAGAATGAGCGTGGTAGTTTGGGAAATGTTCGTCGGATTATCTATGACGATTGTTGCAACATTGATGTATGGTGGATTATTTTAATATATGAAGGTGAATAAAATGAAAATTGTACTTGCTCCAGATTCATTCAAAAATTCTTTAACCGCTAAGCAAGTCGCTCAAGCAATGCAAAAAGGATTGGAAAAAGTTTATCCAAATGCAAATTTTGTTAAAGTTCCGATGGCTGATGGTGGCGAGGGTACGGTCCAATCATTAGTTGATGCTAAGAACGGTGAAATTTTAACTGAGAACGTAATCAACCCTTTGGGTGTTGAAACAGAAGCTAATTATGGATTGATCGATAATGGGGAAGTTGCTGTAATCGAAATGGCAGAAGCTAGTGGAATTCAATTTATCAACAAATTCACACGTAATCCATATGTCACAACAACTTATGGAACTGGTCAATTGATGAAGGCTGCGATTAAACGTGGTGCTAAAACTATCATCATTGGTATTGGTGGTTCCGCAACTAACGATGGCGGCGCTGGGATGGCTCAAGCACTTGGTGCACATTTGTTAGATGATGAAGGTAATGAATTAAAATACGGTGGAGCTGTTTTGAAGAAACTGGCAAAAATTGATATTAGTGAAATGTTGCCAGAGTTGAACGATGTAAAAATCGTCGTTGCTTCCGATGTAACGAATCCATTGACTGGACCAAATGGTGCCTCACACGTGTTCGGACCACAAAAAGGTGCTAATGAGGAAATGGTCAAGTTCTTAGATGAAGCTTTGTCACACTACGCAGGTATTATCAAACGTGACTTAGGCAAAGACTTGGAGCAAACTCCAGGTGCTGGTGCTGCCGGCGGACTTGGTGCAGGATTGTTGGCATTCACTAATGCGGAGATGCAATCAGGTGTAGATATCGTAGTTAATTACACTGGTTTAAAGGATCAAGTTAGGGATGCTGATGTCGTATTTACGGGCGAAGGTCAAATTGACTTTCAAACTAAGTTCGGAAAGACTCCAATTGGCGTAAGTCAGGCAACAAAAGAGGTTAATCCTGATGCTACGGTAATTGCGATTGCTGGTAGTGTCGGCGATAGAATCTCTGAATTGTATCCACTTGGAATTGATGCAATCTTTACTTGTGTTCCCGGTGTTCAGAGCTTGGACGATGCTATTTCTAATTCTCAGAAGAATATTGAACAGGTTAGTGAAAATATTGGTCGTTTGATTAAGAGCAGAGGTTAGATTTTGTTTACCTCCGATTGAAAGTAATTTAGCCTGCTGTGGGACCGACTTCAGCCTTGGTCTGAAGTCTCGCTTTTGAACTCTGCATGGGACCGCAGATTTTAAAAACGTCCTGTGCTGTAAGGCCGGGGAATCACCGACCTAACAGCACTTTCACTGCTGGCTTAATCACTTTCAATCTCCGGCTGGTCTGATATTGAGAAATAAATTTTAATATTCAAATTTCACTTTGATACAACTAATCAGACACATGATGAATACCGAGCTGGAGGTAGAGAAAGATTTTACCAGCTGTGAAAGTGGCGTAAGCCACAGGACGAGCTATAAGATTTGCAGAGCAAAGCTCATAGTCGAGGTTCGAGACCAAGGCTCGAACCGGTCCAACAGCAGGTAAAATCTTTCTCTACCGTAAGCGGCAATAAAACCAAAAATCCCCCACAAAAAAATTGTGGAGGATTTTTTATACGACTAAGTAAGTGAGTTCTCTGATGCTTCCTTGGTAAAATCAATTTCGTTGATTCTTGATTTACGACGGAAGAAGAATAATATGCTCAAGCATGAGAAAATTACCGTTATTGTAAGTAAAATCTCCATTTGAGGTAGAGCGGTATTGCCAATCATCAGAGTTTGGCGCAATCCTGCGACACTGTATGACATTGGTAACCATGGATGAATCGTGTTGAAGAAGTTGTTTGATAGTTGGATTGGGTAGGTACCAGCAGATCCTCCAAGTTGTAGGACCAATAATATCATGCTGAAGAAAGCACCGACTTTACCAAGTACTAGATTCAGCCATCCAACTATTGCCATGAAGACTAGAGCTGTACAGAGAATCATTCCAAAAGTTGCGGCGGGGTGAATGGGGGTTAATCCGTCGATCAAACTCATTAATGCAAAGACAATAGTTGATTCGACTAATGCGAATACTCCTTGAACAGAGGCTTTACTGAACCACCAGGCCATTCCTTGGTGTGGATACTTTCTTGGTGTATAAGTGTCGAACATCAAATTGAAGGCGAGAGCACCAACGAATAGTGAAACAGATAACATATATGGAGCCATTCCAGTACCATTGTTAGGTGCGTCATCATGTTCAGTATGCTTAGTTGTGGCTGGTTTGGCAACTTGTTCATAAGTCAGTTTACTTGGGTTTACTCGTGATTTTTTACCAGCAACGGCAAGCGTCTTGGTCAGTGCTGAATCTCCATAGTCTAGTTGTAGAATACCATTGCCAAGTTGTGCTGATCCGTCAGCCAAAATTGTGGCACCATTAGAAATCTGGGTGGCACCATTAGCCAGTTGATTTGCCCCAGAATTTAGTCCAGAACCATTATTGGAGAGTGTTGTTAATCCAGAGCTTAACTGTTGTGATCCTGAATCAAGCTGTGTAATGCCGCTTTGTAGTGTTGGCATCTGGTCGTTCATAGAATTGATTCCTGTTGCCAAGTTTGCACTGCCATTTAGTAAATTGGCGCTGTTATTATTCAATATTCCAGTTCCAGATGTTATCAGACTTGTACCAGACATAACTGCCTTTGAACTGGAATTAAGCTGAGCAATACCATTGTTCAGCTGTCCCATGCCATTTGTTGCAATCCCAATGTTAGATGTTAACTGCTTTGAGCCATCTGCAAGCTGTTCAATAACAGTGGATAAGTTATTTTGATCGTTGTTATTAATCGATGATTGCAAGGTGTTCAAGTTATCAAGAGTTTGTGATTGTGTATCTATCATTGTTGTCAGGTCATCGCTTAGAGTGTTGGCTGCCTGTGTTAATTCTGAAGTATTAGACGTATTATCGGTGCTATTTACGGCATCTAGGATTGCAGCTTTTTGTGTAGGCGTTAGTCCTTGTTGATCAGCTACAGCGGACACTTTGTTATTGATACTGTCATTATTCGAATCGTTTTGTGTATTGATTTTCTTTTGCAAGTTATTTAAGTCCGATTTAATTGTTGCAGCTTGTTCGGAATCATCGGTGGATAGTTTTTCTTTTAAATTAGATATGGATGAGTCTAGTGAAGATATGTTTGTGGAATTACTTGATAAACCATCGCTGACTTTTTGCAATTGAGTTGATAAATTGGAACTAGCAGAGTAGATCTGATTCATTCCAGAGTTCAATGTATTTGAACTTTGACTTAATTTGTTAGCTCCATTAGCTAAGCTGGCAGTGCCAGATTCTAGGGATTTCGTGGAAGTGTTCAATTCACTGACACCGGAAGCATATTTTTCGATTCCACTATTCAAGTTGGTTGAACCATTGGCTAATTGTCCGACGCCAGTGGCAAGTGTGGTGGATTTTGAAGAGAGTTGGGATAATCCGCTTGTTAAGGTATAGCTACCGTTCTTAGCTTGATTTACACCGGCAATATAGGCATTAAGTCCTTGTGTCAAAGTATTGGCACCATTTGAAAAGACTAATGAGCTTCTAGTTAAAGTATTCAATCCTCTGGTTATTTGGTGATTAACGGTTGATAATTTTTTATCTCCAGCGGCAAGTTTTGCACTGCCTTTTGATGCGGTGGTAAAACCTGTACTTAGTTGTTTGATAGTTGCAAACATAGTTTTGGAGTACGACTTAGTTACCTCTTGTGAGACTTCTTGAGCTACTTGTTTAGCCGCAGTGGCAGTCATTTTTGATGCGGTATAGTTATGACCGGCACTGGTTTCGTAATTTAGGACCATCTTTTTTGGGTGATTGTCCATTAAGGTAGTCGCATTTTTAGAAAAGTTTTTGGGGATGGTAACGATCATATAGTAGTTACCATTTTTGAGACCACTTTTAGCTTTTTTATCAGATTTCAGAATTTTGAAGTCCATTGCTGAAGAATGTTTGAGAGTTTTGGTCAAACTAGTACCAACATCTAAGTGTGTCCCGTGATAGGTGATAGGTTTGTCGTGATCAATCACTGCAACTGGCAGTTTATCCAATTCATCATAAGGATTCCACATTGACTTGAGAAAAGTTACTGAATAAATTGATGGGATAAACATGATTACGATCAAAACTAACATTAAGAATTTGTGTTTTAGTATGTATTTCCATTCGGCTTTTAACATAGCTACACCCGCATCTAATAAAATGTATTATACTGTGAATAAAGTTAATACTCACTTGTGTAGAAATAATATTATTAATTGAAGTAAATATCTACACCAAAGAATCCACATTTGAGTATTAATATACATATTGAACGAAAATGAGGCATAACTAGCATGGATACAGATAGACGAGTAAGAAAAACTACTGCTGCCTTGAAGGAAGCATTTCGTGAAATAGCAAGGGATACAAGGTATCGAGATATTACTGTTCGAGAGTTGACTGAGAAGGCTGACGTGAATAGGAAGACATTTTATCTACATTATGATTCGATCGATGATTTCGCAAATACGTTTGTTGACGAACTAGCCGATCAATTGATCAAGTTGATAGTTGTTAAGCCGATGAATCACACGCTACAAGAGCCAGGAATTGTGTTTGATAAGGTATTTGATTTCTTTACGCAGTCAAGGGACTTCTATACATTTATGATTACGTCGGATGATTATAGCTTTTTGTCGAGAAAGGTAGAAGCCAAAGTTTCAGAAGCATTGGCTCAAGCAATCAAAGAATCCTATGATGTTTCGGAAGTAGATGCGTACATCAGCTCAAGCTTTATGATCAGGAATACATTAATGCTGTTCAGACTTCATATTAATGGTCAGATGAAATTAAGTCGTGACGAGTTTAAGGATAGAATTATCCGACTGGACAAATCGGGTCTTGAGACATTTTTGAACAAAAATAATAGTTTGTGAAATTCTTGAATTACAATTACAAAATACTAAAAAAGCGCTATCATTAATTTTGGGAGGTAACGTTATTAATTTGAAGGGAGGGCATAATATTATGCAACTCAAACAGAGTCATCAACTTAGTCAAAGACAGATGCAAAAATTATCTTTGACTCAAGGAATGCGTCAATCGATTGTCATGCTTCAATCGGATGCAATTGATCTAAGTGAATATTTGAAAGATGTAAGTCTAGAAAATCCGCTATTTGATGTACATACAAGTCTAGATGTTCCATTTATGCAAGGAACGAGGGATAACCAATCGTATCAATTGAGGGACAATGATCAATCATTATTTGAGTATTTACTTGATCAAGTTCAATTAACTATGAGAGATACACCTTTAAGAGACTTGGTACTTTATCTAGTTGAACAACTTGACCCAAATGGTTATCTGCCAATGACGGATAAGGAAATAATGGACGAGTTAAATGTTGATAAGATAACATTGCTAGATGCTAAAACATTGTTACAACAATTGGATCCACCTGGTGTAGGAGCACATGACTTACAGGAATGTCTATTCTTGCAAGCACAAGCAGACCGTGAATCTCCAGAGTATGCAACTGAAATTTTGAAGTATTACTTTGATGTGATGGCAGACCGTAAGTGGCAGACCCTTCAGAATAATCTTCAAATTGACAAGGCTACTCTTGATGAGAATATTAACTATATCAAGACATTGTCAGGTGCACCAGGAGAGCGTTACAACGGTAGTGATTTGCAGTATGTTGTGCCTGAGCTGCAAGTTAAGAACAATGCTGGTAAGTTAAGCTTATCAATCACTAGATATGGTCAACCACAATTGATTTTTGCCCAAGAGACTTACGATACATTATCCAAGTCTGTTGATGCTGATGTTAAGAAGTACATCAAAGAAAAGTATGATCAATATCAAACCCTGGAATATAATCTGGAACGTAGAATTAAGACCGTCTCAATGATTGGTAGAGTAATTGTGAAGAGGCAGTATAAGTTCTTTACACAAGAGACCAATACGCTTGAACCATTATTGTTGAGAGATGTTGCGCAAAAGCTTCAGTTGAGTGAATCAACCGTTAGTCGTGCTATCAATGGTAAATATATTCAAACTGATTTTGGGATGTTTGAATTGAAACACTTCTTCTCAAGACGTAGTAAAGTCGCAGCTGGCCTAAAGAGTCGTTCAGTTGACCAAGTCAAAGAGAGTATTAAAGAGCTAATTGATAAAGAAGATAAGCCACTAAGTGATCAAAAGATTTCTGATTTGTTGAAAGAACAGGGATCAGAAGTGGCTAGAAGAACAGTTGCTAAGTATCGTGAACAGTTGGGGATTGCTTCTGCTTCTAAGAGAAGATAGAGAGTGGAGAAAGTCGGGAGATCATGAGCACTGCCTAAGGTAACTAAGGTGCCACGAAGTGGCGCATTAGTTATCTGTAGCAGGCGAAGTGATCTGACTTTCGTAGCTCGTTTCAGAATGTTTCAAAGTCCTGGAGACTATAACAAACAAAAAAACCATCGAATTAATTTTCGATGGCTTTTTGCTGCCGAAAGATGAACTCAGATTCTACAGGTAATTGCTTTGTTTGGTTGTTAATAGCCAGTCTGCAGGCCAATTTTCCCACTTGTTGGAAGTGATGGTTGATGGTTGGAATGTTCAATATCTGACCAGATAATTGATTCTCTTGACCTATCAGCTGTGGAATCTCCAAACTATTATCAAGATAGAATTGACGAACACCAGCGGCAATATCATCACCATTGGTAAAATATACATCTGGATATTGATGATTTGCGTGAAACTGTTTTGCGGCGCTATATCCGTCTTCAAAAGTTGTGACGTTGGTATTTAATAATTCATTTTTGGGAGCGGTGTTGAAGACTTTTTCATACGCTGAAAAAGTCTTTTGAGCAGTAGCGCTGACAGTCGTATCACGGCTTAGTAGTATCGAAATTTTTTTGAAATTATGTAATTTGATCCAATTAAGTGCATCGATATAGGATGATTCTCTCATGGTATATGCTGCAGCAATGTCATATTCACCGGGATTCTGGCAACAAACGATGGAACCATATTGTTTGTACTTGTAAATTTTTTCCAAAGGAAGTCCGTGTGACGTGAAGATTATTGAATCATAAGCTTTTCTGCGTAGTCGATTCAAATATTTAAGTTCTGTTTTGGAATCAAACTTAGACGGAAGCAGTACAATGCGATATCCAGAAGCGAAGGCCTCATCCATGATTCCATCCACCAGTTGAGTGTAGTATGGATGCTTATTGTGCGGCAGGACTACACCGATATCACAAGTTTTGCCGTTGCTCAGATTTCTAGCAACGTCATTAGGTGCGTAGTCGTATTCTTTAATGATTTTTTTAATAGTTTTCCTAGCTTTTTCAGATACATAGTCGTTATTGTTGATAACTCTTGAAACCGTGCCTGATGAATAACCACTAAGTTTGGCAATATCACGTATATTCATGAATCACACTCCAAGAAAGTTTTGAATACCATAAGCAACGCCGTCTTCATCGTTGGTTTTGGTAATATGAACGGCATACCTTTTTACTTCATCCATGGCGTTTTCCATGATGATCGGTGTATCAACCATCGTTAGCATAGGGATGTCGTTGTGACCGTCTCCAAAAGCTGCCATATCGGACTTTTCAAGATTGTTGAGTTCTTGAATATAACGAATACCACGAGACTTCTTCGCCTTGTCACTAGTGATCTCCAGATATCTGTTACCAGATTGTTGGATACTTACACCGCTCAAATGCAGATTGTCCAAGGCCTTCAAGATAGTATTCATTTCATCGTCTGTTGTGGCAATAAACATTATTTTGTAAATATCTTCGTCAGTTGTTTTAAGAAATTCGGGATAGTCGACAATATCAGGATGGTGGAAAGTTAAGCTTGTTTCTAGTTGAATACCATCATCAATTTGATCGGTATACCATTTGGTGTCGGTGTATAAACTTAGGCTTATGTCATTAAATTGCTTTCTAATGTTGAGCACAATATTTTGGACGATATCAGTTATCATTGGATTCTCAGTTATTTTCACAATTGAGTCACCTTTTCGTTTGTAAATAAGTCCACCATTGAAAGCTATTTGAGCACTTTTAAGACCGAGTTTATCGATCGTATCAAACATTTCCATTGGCGCACGTGCAGAAACCAAAGTGAAGGGAATGCCGCAAGCTTTGATAGCCTGAATATTTCCTTCACTTATGAAGCCTTTTTCATTTAATAGAGTTCCATCCATATCGGAAAAGATTTGTTTTATCATTAAATAAATACTCCTAAAATTAGTTGCCCACTAGTTGTTTACCTTTTGAGCGATGGAGTCTTCAACTAATTCAACTAGTGAATCCGGATCGTCAAGACTATCTTGGAACTTGTCAACGATTGCAGGATTTGCCAGATCATCACGAAGATCCTTTACTATATAATGATAATCTTTTTCGTGACTATTTCTAGGCATAATTAAAGCGATTACAACATTTACCGGCTGATCATCCTTTGAACGCCAGTCAATATCATCATCAAAAGTCAGAACAAAGGCAATAGGCTCGTCAATATCTGATGAGTTAGCATGTGGAATAGCAACCTTGCCACCAAAGGCAGTTGATCCAGCTGCTTCACGTGCTAAGAAGCCACTTTTGATTTCTTGTTCATCAATGTTAAGTTTGTTGGCGATAACTTGCGATATTGTAGATAGGATTTGAATTTCATTAGCTTTTGGTAAATATATTTTTGTAAAGACATTTCCAGTTGTTAGTTTCATAATAATACACTCCTAAATTATGTTTACTCGTGTATCGACGTCGTTTCACGGTGTTATTCTTAACTACAACTGGAGTGTAAATTGTGGAACGCGTTCCATGTCAAGTGAAAATCTACTTTATTCGAAAACGTTTTCTGTGGTTCAATTAATCTAATCAAATATAGGGGGCATTTTATGTTAATGGATGGACATACACATACTGAGTTTTGCCAACACGGCAGTGGGGAATCCGCTGAAGAGATGATTCTTCGTGCAATACAACTTGGTATGAAAAAATACTGTATCACTGAACATGCACCGTTGCCATCAGATTTCAAAACAGTTTTTGAAGGTAATCCGAAAGTTGTCGATACTGGTGCAATGGCACTAACTGATTTGCCAACTTATATGCAGCAGATGAAACGACTACAAAAAAAGTATGCTGACGAAATAGAAATATCGATTGGGTTCGAGGTTGATTATTTAGAGGGATTCGAGGATTGGACTAAGAGCTTTCTAGATGAGTACGGCTCACAAACACAAGAAAGCATTTTGTCAGTTCACTTTATGCAAGGTAAGAATGATAAGCAGTGGGGAATCGATTATGACACCAAGGACTATGGAGAAGGATTTGAGCAATTTTTAGATGATCCGCAACATATCTTCAGACAGTATTATTTAACGGTTAAGAAGTCAATTGAAGCTGATCTAGGTGAATATCGTCCACAGCGTATTGGTCATATGAGCTTGATTAGAAAATTCCAAGATTATTTTAATTTAGTTGAAGACTATGATGCTAAAAACATGCAATTGATTACAGAAATACTTCATGAAATCAAGCAACAAAACCGAGAATTAGACTTAAACGTTGCCGGATTGTACAAGCCACTTTGCAATGATTATTATCCCGGTAAACAAATAACACAACTTGCTCAACAGCTTGATATACCGCTTGTATATGGTTCAGATGCACATGATATATTGTCGGTCGGACATGGACAGCATTTGGTTGAATCAGCAATTTTATCTTGACAGAAGGGTTTAAGAACTCTATTATTAATTTTAAATTAAATAATTATTAAAAATACTAATTTAAATTTAATAATAGTCATTCGAACAGAAAGTCCCCTAAGCTGGAATCACGTATCAATGAATATCCTCTTAGCAAATTATTTTGTTTGC
The DNA here is from genome assembly GCF_003946555.1 of Companilactobacillus hulinensis. Classification (GTDB taxonomy): domain Bacteria; phylum Bacillota; class Bacilli; order Lactobacillales; family Lactobacillaceae; genus Companilactobacillus; species Companilactobacillus hulinensis. The sequence goes on from NZ_RHOO01000001.1 coordinate 68,747, forward strand.
TGAGGGGATTTTTTATGCAATATATTAAATTAAATGAGTATTTGAACTGTTTTTACAAAAAATTTCAAAGGGTGGTTGAGATATGATTTTTCCGGCAATTGATATACATAATGGTAAAAGTGTTAGGTTGTTTAAAGGGGATTATCGGAAGATAACGTTGATCAATGAGAATCCAGTCGAACAAGCACAAGAAATCTTGAATTCAGGAGTTAATCAGTTACATATCGTAGACTTAGATGGTGCTAAATCAGGAAAGCCTGAAAATTATGAGATTATCAAGCAAATCCGTCAGAGCTTCAATGGTTTCATAGAACTTGGTGGGGGCATTCGAGATTATGTTATTGCACACGAATATTTGGAACTGGGAATAGATCGTATAATTGTTGGCTCAGCTGCTGTTGAAGAACCGGGATTTGTTAAAGATCTATTGCAAGAATATGGGTGCGAAAGAATTGTCATCGGAGTCGATGGAGTTGACGGTAAGGTATCTATCAATGGTTGGGTCGATCAGTCTAATATTGATATGGAAGATTTGATCAAGGTCATGGTCGGTAATGGTGCTAAGCATTTTATTGTGACCGATGTTTCTCGTGATGGAACGATGACTGGACCTAATCTTGATTTGCTTTGGAAGCTGAAGCAAGACATGCCGCAGGTCAACTTGGTAGCAAATGGTGGAATCAGAGATGAACGTGATCTGCATCGTATGAAAGCATTCGGTATTATTGACGTTATTATAAGACGAGCACTCTATGAAGGCACGATTACTTTGGAGCAGATTTCTGATTTGGAGAAAAAAGCTAGTTAAAGACATTGTAAAAAAAGTCTAATGAACAATTGCGTAATTTGATATATGATTGTAAATAGAGAGTGAAAATGTTTATTTTCTCACTCTTTTTTTGTTGAAAGGATCATATATGAATATAGGACAAATTACGAATCAGATTATCTTAATGTTTTGCTTGATGCTAGTGGGAGTGCTGATAAATAAGTTCAAATTTATGCATGCTCAAACTTCTAACGATTTAACTAATATTTTGCTATATATAGTTTCACCATGTTTGATTATCAATGCTTTTGAACAAAAGTATTCTGCTAGCAGAATTAATCAATTTATTTTGGTTGCTATTGGAATTGTAGTTTTTTATGTTATTGCAATTATTGTCTCCAAATTGATTTTTGGACGTTTGGAAAATGAAAATCTTAGACGGATAACTCAGTACGGAAGTGTGTACTCCAACGCTGGATTCATGGGAATTCCGTTAATAAGTGCCTTGTTTGGATCTAATGGAGTTTTCTTTGCGGTTGTTTCATTGGCTGGATTCAATATTTTTAGTTGGACTCATGGAGTTTCATTATTCCGAGATAAGGATGAGAAAATTGATTTTAAAGAGATAATTTTGAATCCAAACATCATTGCAATCGTTGTTGGATTGTTGATGTTCGTGTTCTCATTGAGACTGCCCGGAACTATTAATACTGTGGTCAAGTATGTTGGTTCGATCAATACACCATTGTCAATGATCGTTATAGGTAACAGCTTGGCAAATATTAAGTTTAGTCGTGATATGTTTGATAAAAATATTGGTTTGACATTAATTTTGAGGAATTTAATTTTGCCGATCATTATGGTATTTTTGCTTAAATACCTGGGTGTCACAGGGATTGCGTATTATACGACGATTATTATGACGGCATGTCCTGTTGCGGGAATTGTTGTGTTGTTCACACTACAGGCACATGGGGATGCTGGACCGGCTATTTCTTTAATGAGTATTTCAACGATTTTAAGTTTGGTTACGATACCGTTGATTTTTGCAATTGGTGGTTTTGTTTTGTAATTTAGTTGGGAGTTCTGTTGTCGCTTGCGGTCGAAAAAAATTTGCCTGCCGTGTGGACCGGTGCGAGCCAAAGTGCGGTCTCTCACCTCGACTTGAAGCTTTGCTTTGCAAATCTCCAAGCTCGTCCTGTGGCTTTCGCCACACTCACGGCTGGTAAACTTTTTTTCGACCTCCAGCTTGTGAACCATTTTGGTACTTATTTATGTAGTACTTGCAGATTTTGGCTGAAGTTGGTCCCACAGCAGACTTCGTCCTTCCCAACCGTAGGCGAAAACAACGACAAAAAGGCCTTGAAGAGAACACCTCTTCAAGGCCTTTTTTAACACAATTATAAATTCAAATACTTACTTTCAATGTAATATCCATCTTTTAACTCAGCCCAGACGCTATTGTTGTCTAGTTGAATCAAACGTGTAACGAATACTTCTTGACCACCGAAGTAACGGTGATTATCCATTGTACCGTATGGAGTTTCCCATGCAGTCACATTTTGATCAGAGTAATAAAGGATCTTAGCTGATCGATTAATGGGCATACTATCGATAATTTGATAAATGTAGCTAATGTTATTAGCGTTGGCACTTAACGGACTGTCGATTGCCTTTTTTTCCTCAGAATACTGTTTCAAAATGACAGAAGAAATATTTTCTGAGCTAGGAATCCAAGTACTGCCACCCAAGTTATACCAGATGGTGTTACTGTATGTTTCTTTAAGAGCTTTATATACACGCCAAGTGGAATCATGAGGCAATGGTAATTGAAGTGGATTTTTACTGCCTGGTTCCTCAAAAACGTCGACATTTTCATTAGTTCGTACAAATAGATCTTTTTTGATTTCATATTTTACGAATGGAATCGTATTATAGACGAATTCATATTCTTGAACTTGACTAGAAAATTGTCCTTTGGATTTCTTGGGATAATCGACCAAGAAACGTTCAGCTTCAGCTAAAGGCTTGGCTTGATAATCCTTATTTAATTCACCATAGATATATTGTGGATCAGAAATCAATTCACCATTAGTATTACGATGATAAACAACAACAGGAGCAGCCATTTGTTTGAAGTAAATCAAGTAAATGCCGTCTGGATTCGGAATGAATGTTTGTTGAAAATTTTGAACAGATGAAAGGACATATCCTGGAATTGTTTTCCAGGGCATATCCAAATTATCGTTATAGTGACCTTGTAATGTAACAGGCTCGGCAAGTGGAGTCCCAACTGAGTCGATATAATTAATCGTAATTTCGACATCGTTGCGAGTTATTTTTTTAATTTTAGAAGAAACTAGGTTATTGTTCATATTTGTATCCCCATTTTTCGGGGAAGTGGATCTCTTGTTAATTTTCCCCATAATTTAACCCCTTCAATGTACTTTTAGATTAGTGTAATTCTATCATAATAAAGTAGGATAATTATTGGATTGAAGCCTTGTGGGGGATAACTTAAATGAAATATAAAGAAGACTAAAGAAAATTTTAAGAAATAGAAATAATCGGAAAAAACAAGAAATTATAAATATTTGTATTTTTTTTGTTACTTAATTTGTGTCAACACTTCTGCCATTTACAATGTAGTTGTAAATTACAAAGGCAAACATTATTATGCCACTGACTATCAGTAACCAATTAGGCTTGTATGCAAAGGTAGTCGCAATGATTGTACCAATTGGCATAGCTACTTGCGATGCTCCGAACATGAATGAGAACACCCGCCCTTGAATCTTTTCAGGTACTGACGACTGCATGTATGTACTCATTGGTATTTCCATAGATACGAGCGAGAATCCCATTAAGATTGAGAATGTATAGATCAGTAGAAGACTTGATAGCTTGGGAAGAATGGATGTTGATATTATTCCAAAGAATAGTAATGAAGCTGAAACACTCAGCATAGCAAGCATACTAGCCTTTATCGGATCTTTTATTCGTGTAACCACTGAAAGACTTAGACCAGCGAGAATTGAACCAATTCCGACCATTGTTTGTTGTAGTCCGTATTGTTCGTTAGTAAATTTCAAAATATGAAGCATCATAAATGGTAGTGCGATATTTGAAATGGCTAGAAATATGTTGACTCCAACTGACATTGAGATTGCATATAACAACTTTCGTTCTTTTTTGATTGTGCTAAATATTTTGAAGTCATGATTGAAAACCTGGGTGCTTTTGCCATCGGTAAGGACCGTGACAGCGTTGAAGTCTATTTGTAGCATTAAAGTTAGTGAGAGCACGATAGTGACTATTCTTATTGAGATCATATTATCCATTCCAATAAGGGAGTACAGTGCAGCTCCAAGTGCAGGTGAAAATATTTGAGCACATGAAGAGGCAAGTCTTTGCAGAGAGTTCAGCTGCTGCAGATGATCATCTGGAACCAAGTGTACAACGGATGCTTGATAGGCTGATTGCTCAACTAAGTTTAAAATGTTAATGAGTATTAATACTATTAATGTGATTAGGAATTTTGTAGAAATATTTATATTCAATCTTAATAGTACAAAGTAAAATAATGTGACGAAGAATTCCGCAATGTATGCATATTTGAGGATTGTCTTATGTTTATACTTATCAACTAGCTCACCGACTTTATTGGACAGAAAAAAGGCTATTAGTGGAGATATGATTTGAGTTCCGGCAAACCAAAGCGGGGATGATGATTCTCTCAAAACGTATAGGTCGATTGCAAATGAGAACATTCCATTTCCAAATCCAGATATGAAATCCGCAGAGGAAGCTAAGTAAATTTGTTTTTTGAATTTATTCATAGATTATCGTTCCAATCATTACATCAAAATGTTTATTTTTAATACTAATCCAATTTAATTAGAATATCAATAATATTAATTTGCAGAGGAACAGGGATTTGCAGAGTACCTAGAACCTTAAATCAATATAAATGAATTGAAAATTAGAGAATGTCTAATTTTAGGAATAAAAAAGGATTCGAGAAATTAATCTCGAATCCTTTTTTTAGTTAATCTATTTATTTGAACTTTCTGAAGTTTCACTAGTTTCAGTTGCTTCAGGGGCATTATATTTACCAATGGTAATTTCACCCTTAACAATCTTAGCTTCAAGTTCCTTTTCCTTAGGATTATCCAAGAAGTAGTCGGCAACCTTATCTTCAATCTGTTCCTCGATGACTCTTCTCAATGGACGAGCACCCATCTTAGGATTGAATCCAAGATCAACTAACTTCTCCTTAGCATCCTTAGTAACGTGGATACTCAAGTTTTGATCAGCAATCATTGCATTGGTATCATCTAACATTAAGTCAACGATCTTCATCAAGTTAGCCTTAGTTAATGAATTGAATTCGACAATGCCGTCAAATCTATTCAAGAACTCTGGTTTGAAGAATTCTGACAAACTATTGATGATTGAATGTGTTTTACCTGAAGCTTCAGCACCGAATCCAACGTTTGCTTCTTGCAAGCCTTGTCCAGCGTTTGAAGTCATGATAATGATAGTATCCTTGAAGCTTACTGTACGTCCTTGAGAGTCAGTCAAACGACCATCATCAAGAATTTGTAGGAACATATGCATTACATCGGGGTGAGCCTTCTCGATTTCATCCAATAGGATCAAGCTGTATGGATTACGACGAACTTGTTCAGTTAATTGACCAGCTTCTTCGTAACCAACATACCCTGGAGGTGAACCGATGAGCTTAGACACACTATGCTTCTCCATGTACTCAGACATGTCGAAACGAATCATTGAATCCTCAGTACCGAACAACTCACGTGCTAATTGCTTAGCAAGCTCAGTCTTACCAACACCAGTAGGTCCTACAAATAGGAAACTACCAATTGGGCGTCCAGACTTATTGAATCCAACTCTGTTACGACGAATTGCTTTAGATACTTGACTAACAGCTTCGTCTTGTCCAATAATGTGGCTCTTTAAGTCAGAATCCAAGTTCTTCAATTGTGATTGCTCATTAGATTGAAGTTCCCCGACAGGGATGTTTGTCTTCTCTTCAACAATATTTTGAATAGCTTTTTCAGTAACGATACTTTTATCAGCAGGTTCTTCATTAGCACTATTCTTCATATCTTGGAACTTAGTTACTTGATCACGATAGTAAGCAGCTTTTTCATAATCTTCATTACGTAGGGCAGCTTGCTTCTGTACTTCAGCATCAGATATCTTGTTGTCTAAGTCAGCCATATCAACATGATTGATTTGCAAGTTCTTCTTAGAACCAGCCTCATCGATCAAGTCAATAGCCTTATCAGGCAAGAATCTATCTTGGATGTAACGTGCTGATAATTCTGCAGCAGCTTTAATAGCTTCATTAGAGTACTTAACGTGATGGTAATCTTCGTACTTAGGTTGGAGACCTTTAAGAATTTGAACAGTTTCTTCGACAGTAGGTTCATCAACTTGAACAGGTTGTAAACGACGTTCAAGAGCTGAATCCTTTTCGATAGTTCTGTATTCATTCAAAGTTGTAGCACCAACTAGTTGTAGATCGCCACGGGCTAGGGCAGGCTTCAAGACGTTACCAGCGTCCATACCACCTTCAGCGTTACCAGCTCCAACAATTTCATGGATCTCATCAATAAATAGGATGATTTCCTTACTCTTTTGTAATTCTTGAATCAATTGTTGCATACGTTGTTCGAATTGACCACGGACACCAGTTCCTTGAACCAATGAGACGACGTCTAGACGAACGACACGTTTATTTTGTAATTTTTCTGGGACATCTCCGTCAGCAATCTTTTGAGCAAGACCTTCGACAACGGCTGTTTTACCAACACCAGCCTCACCGATTAGAACGGGGTTGTTCTTTGTTCTTCTATTTAATATTTCGATTACACGGTTAATTTCTTTATCACGACCGATAACAGGGTCGATTTGGCCTTTTTTAGCCAATTCTGTTAAATCAACACCATATTGATCTAGCACACCATTACCATGACTGCGTCCACGGTTATTATTTCCGTTTCCACCGCCAGTTTGGGTTTGTGGACCTTGTTGTTGTTCAAAACCATTAGCGGATTGACCTCCGCCGTTGTTTAAGGCATTGAACAAGTCTTCAAAACTTGAAAAGCCGTATGGATTTTCTGCCATATTATTCATACCTTCGTTAGCTTGATTTCTTAGTTGTTGATAGCAATTCTGACAGAGGTTTATTTCTGTACGTTGACCATTAACACTTGTATACAAATGAATTGTAGCTTCATTCTTGTGACAATTTTGACAAAGCACTTGCACCCCACCTTTCTGTCTCATATACAATACAACGGTAGTATATAACTTAGCACTCGGGTATTGCAAGTGCTAAGTCTTGAAAATTTGTAGAAAATTATCATTATTTTTTTGTCACAAAATTGAACGCTTACAAAACACTTGCATGTAAGCGTTGCATGGCTTATTATAACAAGGGTTTATCAAAGGTTTTTTTACAAAAGTCTTGTGAAAGAATCTATATAATGGTAAATTAATTAGTGAATATTTGTAGATTTACTACAAGAATTTTAAAAATATGGTGAGGTATTTATTATGGAAAAGAAAGATTTTCACATTATTGCAGAAACAGGAATCCACGCACGTCCAGCTACAATGTTAGTACAAGCTGCTAGCAAGTTTACTTCAGATATCAACATTGAATTCAATGGTAAATCAGTAAACCTTAAATCAATCATGGGTGTTATGTCACTTGGTGTTGGCCAAGGTGCTGATGTTACAATTACTGCTGACGGCGACGATGCTGCTGATGCAATTGCTGCTATTACAGATACAATGACAAAGGAAGGACTTGCTGAATAATGGTTAAAACTATCAAAGGGATTGCAGCTAGTGATGGTATCGCAACTGCTGAAGCATACCTTTTAGTTCAACCAGATTTGTCTTTCGATAAAAAGAGCATTTCTGACACTGACGCTGAAGTTAGTCGTTTAAAGGATGCAATCGCTACATCAGATTCAGAACTTACAAAAATTAGAGACGTTGCCAAAGAGTCTTTAGGTGAAGAAGAAGCACAAGTTTTTGATGCACATAAGATGATTTTGGCCGACCCTGAATTTACAGGTGCCGTTGAACAAGAGGTAAAAGATAAGTCAGTTAATGCTGAACAAGCACTTGATGATGTATCAAAGAACTTCATCCAAATTTTTGAAGCTATGACTGATAATCCATACATGCAAGAACGTGCTGCCGATGTACGCGATGTTACAAAACGTGTTATGGCACACCTTCTTGGTGTTGAACTACCAAATCCTTCACTTATCGATCATGAAGTAATTATCGTTGCTCACGATTTGACACCTAGTGATACTGCTCAATTAAATAAGAAGTATGTTAAGGGATTTGTTACTGATATCGGTGGACGTACTGCTCACTCAGCTATTATGGCTCGTTCTTTGGAACTACCAGCTGTTGTTGGTACTAACACAATCACAGGCGACGTTAAAGAAGGCCAAACTGTTATCCTTGATGGATTAAACGGTGCAGCTATCGTAGACCCAACTGATGATGATATCAAGAAATATGCTAAGTTAGCTAAAGACTTTGCTGCTCAAAAGGCAGAATGGGAAAAATTGAAGAATGAAGCCACAGTTACTGCTGATGGCAAGCATTTTGATATTGCTGCTAACATTGGTACTCCCGATGATCTTCAAGGTGTTATTGATAATGGCGCCGAAGGTGTTGGACTTTACCGTACAGAATTCTTATACATGCAATCTGAGGAACTTCCTACAGAAGATGCCCAATTTGATGCATATAAGAAAGTTCTCGAAGGTATGAAAGGCAAGCCAGTTGTTGTTCGTACAATGGATATTGGTGGTGACAAACACTTGTCATATCTACCACTTCCAGAAGAAATGAACCCATTCTTAGGTTACCGTGCTATCCGTATCAGTTTGGATAGACAAGAAATCTTCAGAACACAATTAAGAGCCTTGCTCCGTGCATCTGCATTCGGTCAATTACGTATCATGTTCCCTATGATCGGTACTTTGAACGAATTCAGATCAGCCAAGAAGATTTTTGAAGAAGAAAAAGCTAAGTTAGTTGAAAAGGGTGTAGAAGTTTCTGACAACATTCAATTAGGAATGATGATGGAAGTTCCTGCTGCAGCTATTCTAGCTGACCAATTCGCTAAAGAAGTTGACTTCTTCAGTATCGGTACTAACGACTTGATTCAATATACAATGGCTGCTGATCGAGGTAATGAACATGTTTCTTACCTATATCAACCATACAACCCTTCAATCTTGAGACTAGTTAAGCACGTTATTGACTCAGCTCATGCAGAAGGCAAGTGGGCTGGTATGTGTGGTGAAGCTGCTGGTGATAACATCATGGTTCCATTGCTACTTGGCATGGGTCTTGATGAATACTCAATGAGTGCTACATCTGTACTTCGTGTAAGAAGTTTGATGAAGAAGTTGAGCACAGCTGATCTTAAAGAATTAGCTGATCGTGCAGTTAACGAATCAATTACAAATGAAGATAATCAAAAACTTGTTGAATCATATATCAACAAATAACAACTAAAAGAGGCTGTGACATAAGTGGTCTCTAAAAAATGAAATATGGACAAAAACCGCTTTTGGTTTTTGCCCATATTTTTTGTTTTGTCTTTATTCCTTACCATTGATACTAATTTTAAGATGTTCAATGCCATTACTACGATACCTGCTTCTTTTTTAACCTTTTCAAGCCCTCTGACTGAGAACCTGTTGAAATGCAAAGAAGCCTTCATCTTACCAAAAACTGGCTCTACGTCTGTCTTTCTTTGTCCGTAGATTTGACCTGTTTCTGGAGCTGAAAGTAATTCTCTCTGTTTTGCTTTGTGATATTCCCATGTCGGATTGACCATGATTGTTCTGATATTTCCCTTTGGGGTTAGTGACTCAGGAATTACTTGTTGGTCGGTCGTGTATTTTTCCGCTTGATATACTTTGAAATATCTTTGGAATCCGTATTTATCGGTTCTTGTGGTATATCTTATAAAATCAAATCGTATGTTCTTTGGATCAAGATAATAGTCATCCTGTTCATGGTAGTCCCAGTTCATTACCTTTTTGTCATCACTCTTCCACTTACGACTGTTCTCTTTGAGCATAGTTCCGTATGGTGCAATCAGTCTTTGGTTATCTAACTTATCTTCACAATAAGTATAATTTCTTTCTGAACCGTAACCAGCATCCGCTACAATTGTTTGTCCCAATGTTCCTCTTATATTCAAGTGTTCAATGAATGGTATAAGCGTTCTTGTATCTGTAGGATTTTGAAACAACTGATATCCCGTAATGAATTGATTGCTTGTAGCCAGTTGCCAGTTATAGGCTGGTTTTAATTGACCGTTTTGCATCGGATCTTCTTTGACACGCATGAAAGTGGCATCAGTATCGGTCTTTGAGAAACTGTTTCTTTCCCCAAATGTTTCACTTTGAATTTGATGCTCAATCATCTTATCGCGACGCTCACTGATTTTTCTTTTCTTTGATTTTAAACTGCGTCGTTCCTGTTTATCAGGATTAGGGGATAATTTTGGATTATCCTCAATACGTTCATTTAATAGGGTTAATCTGTCCTCAAGCATTGAAATAACTACATTTAAAGATTCTGGAGTTATATCTGAACCATCGGGTACTTTATCAATCAATTTAGCTTCGTGAAGTTCGCCTAATAATGAGACTAGTTGTTCTCGGTTCATTTGATCATATTGGATTGTTTTCTTCTTCCAAACAAAAGAGTATTTATTGGCATCAGCCACTATCTTCGTGCCATCAATAAAGGAAACCTCGTCGATCAATCCTTGTTTCTTGAGGAAAACGGTAAGATTAATAAGTCCTTGATCTATCAATGAGAACAATTCTTCAGAGATACGGAATCTACAAATAGTCCGGTAGGATGGTACTTGACCAGATGTAAGCCAACCTGCAGGTTTATTTTCTTCTGCGAATAATTGAATTTGTCGGCTACTAAAGATTCCACGTGTATAGGCAAATAAGACCAGTTTCAACATTGCACTGAGGTCATATTCACGTGGTCTTCCGAATACATATGAATTATCGAGTTCAAGCTGCTCAACTAAAGCATTAATATATCTTGCTGGATGATTTTCTTGAGGCTCATAATCGAGTTGTACACTTAAGGTCATCTGATTCATGTTATAATAGTTTTGCATTTTGTTATTTCCTTTCGAGGAAGTACTTAGAGTATCGGGTGCGACCGGTGCTCTTTTTTTATTTCTATATTGTACCAAAAAGGCGCTGTTTCAGAACCTATCGGTTCTAAAACAGCGCCTTTTGTTTAGAGACTTATGTCACAGCCTCTTTTTTGTACTCTTTGTCTATTGAATTGGTTTCTAATTATTTGTACCACGATTATCATGGTGTTATTTTAGCGTCGATTCAAATAATAATCGTGAGGCTAATGATAATATGAAAAAGAATTTATTTAAATCAATTACTATAGGATTAATGACGATTTCACCAGTATTATTAATGGGGGCAACTAACCTAGGCGAGATTACAGCTGATGCATCTGGAACACCTGAGAATCCTGAGGCTGATGTGAAATGTGCTTATATATCTGGCTATAGCGAGGCAGTTTATAATAGTAAAGGAGCTATTACCGAATACTTACCACATGGAACTTCTTGGAGATTGGGTAAAGCAATCAGTATTCAAGGCAAGTATTATTTTGAAGTTGGAACAGATGAATATATTGACGGTGCAGATGGTGGTACTGATTGGTACACACCTTATTCTGGTACAGTTCGTGTAATGACCTCTCAACCAGCACCATTATATACAAAGTATGGAACTAAGATTATGAGCCGTGCTTTAGCATCCGGAACATATTGGCATAAAGATAGGGTGATCAACATTGGCGGAACTTCTTATATGAGAGTGGCAACTGATGAGTATGTTTGTGTATCAGATGCAGCACCTGTTTAAAATTTAAAATTAGATGATAAGATGCAAGTCTCGTGAGAGGCTTGTATTTTTTTAAAATTTTTGCACAGCCATTGTAAACGGTCACTATCCTCTGATACCATGAGAATATAATATAGTATTTCGATATTATAAAATTTGATAATTAGGGGAGAGTAATCGTGAAAAAATCTATCTTGGCTATTAGTTTGGCATTAATGGGAACCTTAGTAACTACCAGTGGTGTAGTGAATGCTTCGGAAAAAACATACACATTTGAGGCTGCTAAAACAATATTTGTGAAAAGCACGTCAGATAAGAATGATGTTTATGAAATGAAGAATGGGAAAATTGTTAAGACTAATAGTAAAGTGGATGTTTACGATGATAAAGGCACTCCCAAGTATTGGAAAGTTAATAAAGTTAATGTAAATGGTAAGAATTGGTATCAAATTGCTGAAAACAAATATTTCAGTACTAAAGGTGCCGATGTGCTGGATGTAAGTAAAGAAACCGAGTCTAATCCTGATGAAATCAAGTATGCTAATTACACACCTGATCTACCTACTTACAATGGTAATGAAATAGTTTATATCGCTGCAGACGCTAAGTCAGATAGTATGTCGATTGACCTGTACAAAAATGTGAATGGCAAATTAGTTGATACTGGCAGAAGTGTAAATTCTGCCAAAGGATTCTCAACACAATATTGGAAAGCTGATAAAGTTAATATTGGTGGACAAGATTGTTGGCAGGTTGGTGATAACTTGTACTTCAATTCACCACGAGTTGAAGTGTTGAATACAAAGTTAAATGATGCAGCAAGTGTTACTAATTATGGAAATTATCCAGATAGTAGTTCAAATTCTACATCAGATAGTGTTTCAAATGAGATCTTCTTAATTAATGCAAAAGGAGACTATGTTCCAGTTATGGCTTTGCAAAATGACGGGTCATTCACCAAGATATCCAATCGTGCCTTGATGAGCAATACTAACTGGAAGATTGATAAGATCAGAAACCACAATGGTAAGATTTATGCTCGTGTCGCTACAAATGAATGGATCAATGTAACTGATTATGCCGTTCAAAATCAAAGAAATTATATCAATTAGATTATTAAGCAGAAGTACATCTAAGGATGTGCTTTTTTTATTTTATATAAGTGTAAGGGCTTTCTTGATATAATATAATTAATTCGTTTTGGAGGAGTAAGGATGATAAAAGCACTGATATTTGATATGGATGGTGTTGTTACAGACACTGAATATTATGATCATCAAGTCCAACTAGATTTTATAGAATCACTTGGTGGACATGCAACGGATGAAGAGACTGCAGGACTGATCGGTAAGTCATATGATGATTTTTACAATTCAATCAGTGAATTTTTACCTGGGACATATACGACTGAAGAAGTTGAGGAAATGTTTGATAAGTTTTCTGAGGAAAAATATCGAGATCTTGATTATCGTCCATTATTCAGAGAGGACATTGTGGACGTATTGAAGTTTGCAAAGGCTAATAATGTCAAATTAGCAATGGCGTCATCTTCGACTAAAAAGCATGTTGAGGAGGTTCTGGAACAATGTGGAATACTGAATTACTTTGATGTCATCATCAGTGGTGAAATGTTTGAGAGTAGTAAACCCAATCCAGATATTTATTTGTATACTTTAAAAGAATTGGACGTATCAGCAAAAGAAGCAGTTACTGTTGAAGATTCATATTATGGGATTAAAGCAGCCACTAGCGCTGGTATTTATACTTTTGGATATCGTGAGACCAGGTTGCCAGTTGATCAAAGTAGAGCTGATAAAATGATTGATGGAATGACTGATTTGCTTGATGAACTACGACGGTATCGTAGTAAAGATAAGGGTAGCCTGTAAGATAAAATATTTTATGTAAACGAATTGTAACCGAAATGTCACCCTATGTAATGTTTTCGCGCGTTATAGTTGACGTGAAGATATTAGGGGAGTATTAAAATGAATAAAAAAGTATTATTAACGAGTGCTACTATTTTGGGAATCGTAGCTATGAGCTCAACTACCATGGCATCTGCCGCAAGTAATTCAGGAATTATAGCTGGACCAGAAGTAGATAAATCGGATCCAACAGTTGCAAGTTTTTCAGAATTAAATACAAATTTGAATCCAAACTCTAGTGAAAAGGCAATTGTCCAAGCAACTAATAACTATGCTAGTCCTGCCGAACAACAAGCATTCTTAAGTAAAGCTGTGCCAATAGCTCAGCAAGTCGCAAAGAAATATAATATTTATGCATCTGTCATGCTAGCTCAAGCAATTAATGAGAGTGGCTGGGGTAAGTCAGGACTTTCTACTGCAACGAATAATTTATTCGGAATTAAGGGAAGCTATAATGGAGCTACTTACACCGTCTCGACTAGGGAATGGAGCAGTTCAAAGGGATATTACTATATATATTCCAACTTTAGTAAGTATCCAAGTTATTATGAGTCATTTGATGACAATGGAAATAAACTTCGCAATGGTGTTGCATGGAACCACTCATACTATAGTGGCACTTGGAAGGAAAATACTTCATCGTATAAGGATGCGACTGCATGGTTACAGGGAAGATATGCTACAGAGCCTAATTATTCTGCAATTTTGAATAATACTATTCAAAATTATAATTTGACTCAGTATGATATTTCTACAAACGCAAACAGCAATCATAATGATTCAAACAATAAATCACCTGAGACAAATGGTGGAAGCACTGACGAGGTGCAACAAACAGGAACTGTTCGTGTGAATTACGCTCCGTATGCTAATATCTATGATAACAATGGTAAATTGGTTAGAAATCGAGCATTATCTAATCATTCAAATTGGTATTTTAATAAAACTAAAACAGACTCAAATGGTGTAGTTTGGTACCATGTTGCCACTACCGAGTGGGTTAGTGCTAATAAAGTAAATTTAATCAAATAACAAACAAAGGGATGCATCTCAAATTGAAGATGCATCCCTTGTTTAATTCAATTATTATTTAACATCTGTAGCAAAGTATGGTTCATAAGTTGCGTTCGTATAGACGCTCTCAGCCTGTGTATTGAAGGCATTAGCTGGAAGCCATCTATTACTATCGACTTTGAAGAAATACTTACCTTGATTGTTTTTGACGACTTGATAGACAGTGAATTGTGAACCAGCACCATACGGATTAGATACATATGTATTAGTACTGTTGTCATAGAAGTTTCGTGGTGCGGTACTTGTAATTTGGAAAGTGTTTTGATTGTTCTTTTCTTGCGGATCCTGATTGTTGACGACTGTTCCAGAAGCATTTCCGACCGTCATAGAACTTTCAGCAATCCATTGATTTGTAGCGACACGATAATAAGTTTCACCATCAACAACTTTTTTAGCACTCAACTTCCAAGCTGTGCCGTAACTGAAACTATTTTGAGTTATATTACCATTGTTGTCATAAGAATATGTTCCGTATTTGGTAATTGTGCCAACATAACCTGGAGTCGAAACTATATTAGTGTTGTTAGTTGTTGTACTTGCTTGTGGTTGAGCAGGTTTACCAACTTGAATGAATCCAGCTTCGACCCATTGGTTTGTAGCAACGCGGTAGTATGTGTTTCCGTTCGTAACTTTCTTAGCACTGACTTTCCAAGAAGTGTAATTGCCTAAGTATTTACCGGTACTGTTACCATTATTATCAACGATTGTGGCTCCACCTTTTAGAATGGTTCCAATATATCCAGGAGTCTTGATCGTTGTGCTGCTATTGGATGTTGTTGATACGCTTTGACCAGTGATATTGAGCGATGAGGCTTTGACCCATTCATTAGTAGCAACTTTGTAATAGGCAACACCGTTGATACTCTTTTGTGATCCTAGTTTCCAGGAAGTGAAGTTTCCTAATATACGATTGTTGATAACATTTCCGTTACCATCAACTAATGTTCCACCATTTCGTCTGACCGTGCCGACTAAGTTAGAACTAGCGTTAACATTTTGCGATGTATTGTTCATGGCTGATGTAGCAAGTAACAATGCTGCTGCAGCTCCGAGTATCATCGAATTGTTCTTCATAACTATGGTGCCTCCTAAATTTCTCTTACTACTATTGTAGTTGTTTGATTAGAGACCAATCTTAGTTGAAGGTGTTCTTATCAATTTCTTAACAGAGATTTGACTTCGATAGAAGATAATTACATGTGATATTTTTATGAAAATTACAGAGTTGCTTTCATAAAAATTTGATGGATAGTAATTTAATCATCAGAATGTTCAAGATTAAGTCAAGCATATTTCATGTTTTTTTGTTGAGAAAATTTGATGTCAAGTACTTGAAATGTGACAAAATATGTTAATTAAATTTGTCATTGCTTATCAAGTTATAAACATATTAGAATGGTAATTGCGGATTTAAAAAAACTTAAATGAATTAGATTGAATCAAAATTTAATTCCAAAAAAAAATTAAAATGAAAACAGATTTATAAATGTCCTAATTGACGGTGGTTCCAGCCTTCAAAAACAGGTTCAGTCGTTTCACTTACCAACTACCACATCTTGTTATATAATCTCAATTGAGATACCATATATTGTGTTGTAAAGAAATAATTGGAGTGAAGCAATATGATGAACTTATTAAAAAAGATTACGTTAGATGATAAATTTATTGAAGATGTTAAGGCAACAGTTAAGCCTCACTGGGGCGAACTAGGATGGGTCACATACAAGCGTACATACGCTCGTTGGATTCCTGAATTAGGTCGTACCGAAAATTGGTCCGAAACAGTTAAGCGTGTGGTTGAAGGTAATATTAATCTTGATCCTCGTTTGAAAGATGACTCATTAACAGATAAACAATATCAAGGCTTGATCAAAGAAGCCCAAGAATTATACAAGTTAGTTTATGGATTAGCAGCTACACCATCAGGTAGAAACTTATGGATCTCTGGTACTGAGTATCAGGATCGTAATGGGGATGCTTTGAATAATTGCTGGTTTATTGCAATTAGACCACAAAAATATGGTGATAGTCACATTGTTCCTAGTTATTTAGCTAAGGATCAAGTAGCTGTCTCTATGCCATTCTCATTCATGTTTGATCAATTGATGAAGGGTGGCGGCGTTGGATTCTCCGTTGTTCCTGACAATATGAAGAAGATGCCAGTTGTTGATAAGAAGGTTAACTTAACTGTCTTAATTAGCAAATCTAGTGCTTCATACGACGATTCAATCGCTGCAGGTGCAATTGATCGTGAAGACTACTTAAAGGATCACGATATTGCTGACGTTCGTTTCTACAAGCTTCCAGATACACGTGAAGGTTGGGTAATTGCCAACGCCAATATGATCGATGCTCATTTCAAGTCAACTAATGTTGATGATTATGATGATGTTGTATTGGATATTACAGATATCAGAGCTAAGGGTGCTAAGATCAAGGGCTTCGGTGGTACTGCATCAGGTCCTGTTCCGTTGATTGAGATGTTCTATGATATTAATGATGTATTGAATGGTGCTGTCGGCAAACAATTAACATCAGTTGACGGTACTGATATGGGTAATTTGATCGGTAAAACAGTTGTTGCTGGTAACGTTCGTCGCTCAGCTGAGTTAGCACTTGGTGGTGCTACAGATAATGACTTCATTACTATGAAACAAGATCAAAAGAAGTTATACCATCATCGTTGGGCATCAAACAACAGTGTTTCGGTTGATTCTAAGTTCAATGAATATCAACCAATCGCTGATTCAATTGTCCACAATGGTGAACCAGGAATTGTTAACCTTGAGTTGTCACGTAACTACGGACGTATTGCTGATGGTTATCAACCTGGAATTGACGATGCTGTTGAAGGAACAAACCCTTGTGGTGAAATTTCTCTAAGCAATGGTGAACCATGTAATTTATTCGAATTATTCCCAGTTATTGCTGAGAAGCAAGGCTGGAGTTTGGATGAAGCTTTTGGTTTGGCTGCTAGATATACTAAGCGTGTTACATTCAGCAGTTATGACTGGGAAGTTTCACGTAAGGCAATTGCTAAGAATCGTCGTATCGGTGTTTCAATGTCTGGTATTCAAGATTGGATCTTAAATACATTTGGTAATCGTGTTGTTACAGGATTTGAAGACGCCAAAGACGAAAAGGGCGTAGCTTATAAGAAACCAATTTATGACCCAAGAATCGTTAAAGAATTTGATAGTTTGTATCATTCAGTTGTTAAGGCTGATGAAGATTATTCAAATGAATTACACTGCAATACTTCTATCAAACACACAACCGTCAAACCATCAGGTACCGTTGCTAAATTAGCTGGTGTGTCAGAAGGTATGCATTTCCACTACGCTGGCTACTTGATTCAAAGAATCAGATTCCAAGATAGTGATCCATTGCTTCCTGCATTGAAAGCATGTGGTTACAAGATTGAACCTGATGTTTATACAAAGCATACAATGTGTGTTGAGTTCCCAGTTAAGGCTGTCAACGCTGACAATCCTAACTTTGCATCAGCTGGTAATGTATCGATTGCTGAACAATTCGCTACACAAGCATTCTTGCAAACATATTGGTCAGATAATGCGGTAAGTTGTACCGTTACATTCCAACCTGATGAAGCTGATGAAATTGCACCATTAATGTATCAATACAGACACATTACAAAGTCAACATCATTACTACCTTACAGTGGTGGTGAGTTCAAACAAGCTCCTAAGGAACCAATTAATAAGAAGATTTATTCAGAACGTGAATCAATGATCAGTGGAAATGTCGCAAAGGTATTTGCTGAGATGAATGATAATCACGATAAGAAGGGAATCGAATTAGTTGATCAATCTGACTGCGAAAGCGGAGCTTGCCCAATTAAGTAATTAATATTTTCAAGACCTTATTCAAAATGAATAGGGTCTTTTTTATTTTCATTAAATTTACATTGAATGAAAATTTACATAAAATTTACAATAAATAAAAAAGAAATATACATCTATACCGCATACTAATCTGTATCGAAAAATATATATGGGGTGAAGAAATGTCTACAATTTTGAATCAGGTGTCAAAGCAATACAGCGAAAAAGAAGATATTCTAAAGAATGTCTCTGCTGAAATCGAAACAGGGGAATTCTTCGTTATTGTTGGGCCTTCTGGTTGCGGTAAAAGTACATTGTTACGTATGATTGCCGGTTTAACTTCGATTTCTGATGGTGAAATCAGTATTGATGGTCAAGTAGTTAATGATCTACAACCAAAGGATCGTAAGTTAACAATGGTATTTCAAAGTTACGCACTATTTCCATTTTTAAATGTTTGGGATAACGTCGCTTTTGGATTGAAAGCTAGAAATATTGATCAAGCTGAAGTACATCAAAGAGTTAATGATGCACTTGATATGGTTAATTTGAGTGAATTGAAAGAACGTAAGCCTAGAGAATTATCTGGTGGACAAAGACAACGTGTAGCCTTGGCTCGTGCTGTTGCCAGTGATGCCAAGCTGTGCTTGATGGATGAACCACTTTCAAACTTGGATGCACAATTACGTATTAAAATGCGCCAAGAAATTTATCAACTACAAAGAAAGCTTGGTATTACATTGATCTATGTTACTCATGATCAAGTTGAAGCTATGACTATGGCAGACCATATCATGGTATTGAATGATCATGAAGTACAACAGATTGGTACACCAACAGAGATTTATCAACAACCTGCCAATGAATTTGTTGCTAACTTCTTCGGTACACCATTGATTAATCTTCTTCCTGCACAACGAGTAGATGATAGAACCTTGAACGTTGAAGGAGATTTTGAAGTTAAGACTGAACAAAAGATCTCAGAAAATGAGGTTAATGTTGGAATCAGACCTGGTGAACTGCACGTTGAAGCTAGTGACGAACTAAACGCTAACGCAACTGTTAAGAGTTCAGAGTTCTTAGGGGATGAAACAATTGTTTATGCCACTATGAACAGTGAGCATGAAGTACGTGTTCTAATTCCGGGTAAGGCAGTGTTTGCACCTTATGAAAAGGTCAAAATCACAGCAAGCGGCAATGTCTTCTTATTTGATGCAAATCATAAGAGAATTCCTTTTGAATCGGAGGAACTAGTTAATGCTTAAATCAACTACACCTACAATGGTTGGATCTGAAGCAAAGGCTAAGAAAAAGCGTCATTCATTTTCATTGAATGCTAAAGATAAGTATTTTGCATTGTTATTCTTAGGACCTTCACTTTTACTTTTGAGTGTCTTTGTATTTTATCCAATGTTCAGAACACTTTATATCAGTATGTTTTTAACTAATACACTTGGTAAAACAACTGTTTTCAATGGTTTCGGAAATTATGCCACATTATTGAGTTCTCCCGAATATATCGCAAGTATGGGTTCAACTTTATTCTATGTATTAGCGGTTACTGCTTTGACAGTTTCAATTGGATTGCTTTTAGCGAATCTAGCAAGTCAAAAGTTGGCTGGAATTGGTATTTTTAGAACACTTTATTCAATTACTATGGGTGTTTCAGTTTCAGTTGCTGCAATTTTCTGGCTATTCATTTTTAATCCTTCCACAGGTTTCTTCACAATTATCAGTAATGCACTGCATCTTCCAGTAATCAATTGGTTGACTGATCCAAAGATGGCAATGTGGGCCGTAATTATTACAACTGTTTGGATGCATCTTGGATTCACATTCTTAATCCTTTTAGGTTCTATTTCATCAGTTCCGACAACATTGTATGAAGCAGCCAGTGTTGAGGGTGCCAGTGAACGCCGTCAATTTTTCAAGATTACTATTCCAATGATTTCACCAACACTATTCTTTGTCTCAACAATTACTTTGATTGATTCATTTAAGAGTTTTGGTTTGATCGATTTGATCACCAAAGGTGGACCAACTAACTCAACTAATATGTTAGTTTACAGACTTTATAAAGATGCTTTTTATAGTGGTAATTACGGACAGGCTAGTTCAGAAGCCATTATTTTAACAATTATTATTGCCTTCTTCACATTCTTACAATTCAAATTCTTAGAAAAACGGGTGAACTATTAATGATTACTTCAAACAAGCCAAACCGTTTAAATAAGGTTTTAAGTTACTTACTTCTAGTTGTATTAGCAGTTGTGATCTTAGCACCGTTCTTTATCGGAATCTGGACTAGTTTTTTACCAACAATGGATATTGCGCAAGGTAATTTTTTCAGTACCAAGGTATCCTTTGATAACTATGTAGCAGCATTTACTAAGACACCAATCGTTAGATATTTAGGTAACAGTTTGGTCATTTCAACTTTAACAATGTTAGCTCAATTAGTTTTCTGTTCTATGAGTGCCTACGCATTTGTTTTCTTGAAGTTCAAATATCGCAACGCAATTTTTATTCTCTTCTTGATCACAATGATGCTTCCGTTTGAAGCAGAGATTATTCCTAACTTTACAACGGTTAAGAATCTGGGAATGTTAGATAACTATTCAGTATTGCTTATTCCATTCTTAACTTCAGCTTTTGGTACATTCATGCTTCGTCAAGCATTCATGCAAACACCGACTGAGTTAAAAGAAGCAGCAGATATTGAAGGTCTTAACCACTTCCAAATCTATTGGAGTATCGTACTTCCATATAACAAGATCAGTATGATCACTTTAGGTGCATACAGTTTCTTAGGCGCATGGAATCAATATCTATGGCCAATGCTAACAACATTCAGTAATGATTCTCGATTGATCCAAAATGGTTTGCGTCAATTACAATCAGAAGAAACTTTCAATGACTGGGGTATGATTCAAGCAAGTGCTGCAATCATCGTTATTCCTACTATTATTGTTCTGTTTGTTGGTCAACATTACTTCAAATCTGGTATGAATGAAGGAGCCGTAAAATAATGAGCAAGAAACTAAAAAACTCTTTAATTTCCTTAACTCTTATAATTGCAGCAGTAGTGTTGGGGATATTTGCTACCAACAAGCCTGTAAAATCTTCTTCATCCTCAGACAGGATTCCAATCGTATTCTGGCACGAAATGGGTGGTCCCTCAGAAGATGCTCTTGAAGCAGTAGTTAATGGATTTAATAAATCTCAATCAAAATACAAGGTTATTCCTAAGTACCAAGGTAGTTATGATGAAGCTATTCAAAAGATTCTTCAAACTCACGGTACAAATACATCACCAGCTATTTTCCAATCATTTGATATTGCTACAGCTCAAATGATTCACAGCAAGTACACAACTCCTGTTCAAAACTTTATCGATAAGGACAAAGACTTCGATATTGAAAAGATTGCTCCAGCTGCTAGATCATTCTATTCAAATGATGGCAAGCAACAAGCAATGCCATTCAATACTTCACAACCAGTTCTGTATTACAATGCTTCATTATTGAAGAAGTATCACATTACACCACCACCAGTTTCACCAACATATTCAGATATCACACGTGTTGCTAAACAACTGTATGAACGTTCAGATCACAAGACAAAAGGGATGACCGTTCAAATCTATGGTTGGTTATTAGAACAAGCTACAACAAATGCCGGTCAAGCATTGGCTAATAATGATAATGGACACTCTGGTATTCCTACAGAAGTTAAGTTAAACAATCCTTCAACAGTTAAGTTCCTTGAATGGATTCGTGAAAACATTAAGTCTGGAGACTTTATCAACTATGGTTCAGGTGCCAGTGCAGGTGCTAACCAAATTGCCGGATTCTTATCAGGTAAAGTTGGAATCTTTATTCAATCTTCAGCAAGTATGGGTAAATTAACTAAGAATAATCCTAACAAACTTGGTATTACATACTTCCCACATCCAGATGGTCAAAAGGCTAATGGTGTTTCAATTGGTGGGGCAGCACTTTGGATTTCAAATGACAAATCTAAGGCTGTACAACAAGGTGCTTATGAATTTTCTAAATACGCACTTAGTCCAGCTGTTCAAGCACAATGGCAAAAATCTACAGGTTACTTAGCACTTAACAAAGATGCTCAAAAAGAAAAAATTCTTAAAGATCTTTATGCTAAGAATCCTGAAGCCAAGGTTCCTGGACAACAGTTAGCAGATGCTAAGCCAAACTATGTTAACTCAGGTATCCTTCTCGAAGGTATGCAAGTTACTCGTCAACTTGAGGAAGTAGCGATGGAAGAAGCATATAATGGTGGAGATATTGCTAAGGCATTGTCTCATGCTGACAAAAATGTTAATCAAAATATTGCCACTTCTAACCGTGCAAACGGCTATAAATAAAGGTTCTCGAAAAGTGTGATCAAAAAGTTGATTTTGGTCATGCTTTTTTCTTTACAATTTACGATTACAGATGTAAACTACGAATTGTAATAAAGGATTACAACTGTAAACGACAAGGACATTAAAATTATGAATGAAATAGAGAATATGACGAAGGCCGAGTGGCAAGTGATGCGAATCATCTGGACATTAGGTCAATCAACCAGTAAACAAGTAATTGAAGTTTTGGAACGTAAAACTGAGTGGAAACAAGCTACTATCAAGACTTTGATAGTTAGACTTCAAAAGAAGGGCTTTTTAAAAGCTGATGAATCAGTTAGACCATATGTCTATCATCCTCAGGTCTCAGAAGATGACGCAATCCATCAGAATGTGAATAATATGTTTGATAACCTCTGTTGCATGAAAAAGGGACAAGCAATTGGAGATTTGATTGAGCACTCGGATATTTCTAAGAGTGAGATTCAAGAATTAATTGACCAGTTGCAAGACAAAAAAGAAACCGCACCTGATAAAGTAATGTGCGATTGTTTGGAGGCATCATTATGATGAAGGACATGAAAGGCGATAAGATGCAACATGATATGGGTGACATGGATCACGATAAAATGGACCATGGAGACATGAAGATGGATATGGATGAAATGATGCACAGTGGTCACATGATGATGAATCACGGAGGCATGATGATGGATATGGGAGATCTTCGTAAGAAGTTCTGGGTTTCGTTGATTCTTGCTATTCCAGTATTCATTCTTTCACCATTTATGGGATTCAACCTACCATTTCAGTTCCAGTTTCCAGGGTCTAGCTGGATAGTAATGGTTCTTAGCTCGATTCTTTATTTCTATGGTGGTAAGCCTTTCTTAACAGGTGCTGTAGGTGAATTGAAGGCAAAACAACCTGCTATGATGACATTGATCACAATGGGTATCAGTGTTGCTTATATTTACAGTTTATACGCATTTGTAATGGGAAATATTGTTCGTAGTGGTAAACCCGTTATGGACTTCTTCTGGGAATTAGCTTCCTTGATCGTAATCATGTTACTAGGTCATTGGATCGAAATGAAATCGACAATGAGTGCTGGTAATGCGCTACAAAAGATTGCTTCACTAGTTCCTAATCAAGTACATATGGTTCACGGTTCAGAAACAATGGATCATGACATCTCAATGGTTAAATCAGATGATGTTGTTGAAGTTCGTGCTGGTGAATCAATTCCACTTGATGGTGAAATCTTAAGTGGTACAAGTTACATTAACGAATCATTGATCACTGGTGAATCAAAGGCTGTTAAGAAGTCAATTGGCGATAATGTTGTCGGTGGTTCTATCAATGGTGAAGGAACTATTAGAGTCAAGGTTACTAAGACATCAAGTCAAGGTTACCTGTCACAGATCAGTAAGTTGGTTTCAGATGCACAAAGTAACAAATCTAAAACACAGATGTTAGCCGATAAAGTTTCTGGTTGGTTGTTCTATGCCG
Organism: Companilactobacillus hulinensis; assembly: GCF_003946555.1. Taxonomy (GTDB): domain Bacteria; phylum Bacillota; class Bacilli; order Lactobacillales; family Lactobacillaceae; genus Companilactobacillus; species Companilactobacillus hulinensis. The sequence goes on from NZ_RHOO01000001.1 coordinate 93,217, forward strand.
CTGTTTCTGTTGGATTATTGGCATTCGTCTACTGGTTAGTATTTGGCGATTTGAATCTTGCTCTATTACGTTTAGTTACAGTTCTAGTTATTGCATGTCCACATGCACTTGGCTTAGCAATCCCACTAGTTATGGCACGTAGTACTTCAATTGCTGCAACCAATGGTTTGATCATTCGTGATAACCAAGCAATTGAGAACAGTCGTAAGATTGATTATGTTGCAATGGACAAAACTGGTACTTTGACTGAAGGTAAGTTCACAGTTAATGGTTTGAAAGCTTCATCAGGTATGAGTGAAAAGGATGTTCTTTCTATCATTGCTGGTATTGAAAGTGGTTCAAGCCATCCTATTGCAAATAGTATTGTTGAATATGCTAAAGAACAAAAAGTTGATGCTGCACAACTTGATAATATCCAAGCTATCAAGGGATACGGAATGAGTGCAACCAAGGATTCACACAAATACTTATTGATTAATATGAAATATTTACAAGAAAACAAGTTATCCTTTGATAAGGCTACTGCTCAAGAATTCCTAGACAAAGGTAATACTGTTAGTTATTTAGTAGTCGACGGCAAGGTGGTCGGACTAGTTGCTTTGGGTGATACTATCAAAGTTAATTCTGTTCAATTTATCAAAGATCTAAAGGCTAGAAATATTACACCTATCATGTTGACAGGTGATAATAAAGAAGCTGCTGCAGCTTTTGCAAAACAGCTTGGTATTGATGAATTCAAAGCTGAACTTCTTCCTGAAGATAAACATACTGTTATTGGTGATCTAGAAGCACAAGGTCATCACGTTATGATGGTCGGTGATGGTATTAACGATGCTCCTAGTTTGGCAAGTGCCACAATTGGTGTTGCCATTGGTGCTGGTACTGATGTTGCCATTGATTCAGCCGATGTTGTTCTATACAATTCGGATCCAAGTGATATTACTAAGTTCTTGAATCTATCAGCCAAGACTTACCGTAAGACAATTGAGAACTTATGGTGGGGAGCTGGATACAATATTCTAGCTATTCCATTGGCTGCTGGATTTTTAGCTGGTATCGGAATTGTACTAAGTCCAGCTGTTGGTGCTGTGATCATGTCAATGTCAACTGTTATCGTTGCTTTGAATGCTATGACATTAAAATAGAGATACAAAAAAATAGGAAATTCCATTTGGAATTTCCTATTTTTTTATGCCTGATAATAAGGCAAGTCTAAGAATGTAATGATAATTTCAGTACCGACTCCAGAATGTGATTGAATTTCAATCTTGTGTCCAAGTTTGTCAGACATCTTCTTGACTAAGTACAATCCAATACCAGTAGATTTACTACCAGATTTACGACCGTTGTCACCGGTAAATCCTTTATTGAAGACACGGCTGATATCTTTCGATGCGATACCTACGCCGTTATCTTTAATATGCAATTCCACATTGTTGTGGTTATTAGTTGTGAATATTTCGATTTTTCCACCTTGATCAGTGTATTTTAAACTATTAGAAATAATCTGATTAAGAATGAAGCTTAACCATTTTTCATCGGTTAGGACCTTTTCATCAGTAATATCCAAACTTATACCGATACGCTTCGAGATAAACATTCGTTTGTTAGTTCTAATGGATGATTTGACGATATTATTCAAATCTTGTTCTTGAATCAGATAGTCGTTGGAGAAGTTATTCAAGCGTGCAAAATACAAGGCCTGATCGACTAGGTAATCGATTTGGTCGATTTCTTCGTCAATTAACTCTTTGTCTAAATCACTATCTTGAGATAATTTAAGCGCCGCTAGTGGAACTTTGATGTCATGAACCCAAGATTCTGTGTATTCTCGTTGGTCATTTTGATTCTGATATAGTTCAGTTAATTCATTACGGTATTCTAAGGCGATATTGTTGATTTTGTCCTGGATAAAACGCTGCTCATTATTTTGAGCACCATGAAGTTCTTTTGAGAGATCTTCTTGGTAATTATTTAACAGCTCATACCAGCTCTTTTTGCGGTTATAGGCTAATATCAAACCGACAAATGCGAAGATAACGGCAATTATCCATGAGTAGATCAGTGTTCCAGTGTGAAATTTTACCTTTGGATCTAAGAATAAAATTAATTCAATGAAGGTGACACTTAGTAAAATTGTTAATAATGTTAACAGATGGTCACGAAAGTATTTGAAGAATGTCATATTTGCCTCACTTAGGGGATGATGTATCCTTGTCCCACTTTAGTAACGATATAATTTTTTAAACCGAACTTTTCAATTTTGCCACGTAGTCGATTAATATTAACAGTCAAAGTGTTGTCATCAACGAATCGCTCGTCATCCCACATGAAATTCAATAGTTGTTCACGTGTAACGATTTTACCTTGATCACGTAGTAGTCGTTGCAATAATTTATATTCATTCTTGGATAAGTCAATTTTGTCTGAACCGATCTCAACGGTCCCACTAGACAGATTCAACTTGAGACCATTGTGTTCGATAATATCACTTGTATTCTTAGTGAAGTCGTAGGTACGACGCAATAGTGCATTGATTTTAGCAACCAAAATATCGACGGAGAATGGCTTCTCAACGAAGTCATCGGCACCCATATTCATTGCCATGATTTGGTCCATATTTGAATTTCTAGATGAAATAATGATTATTGGAGTTTTTGAAATCTTACGAATCTCTTGGTTCCAATAATAACCGTCATAAACTGGTAAGTTGATATCGAGAAGAACCAAGTCTGGTTTGTATTCATCGAATTCTTTCATAACGTTATTGAAATCCTCAATAACGTGTGTATCTATTTGCCATTTCTCAAGATTTTCACTGATAAGTTTGGAAATGGATTGATCGTCTTCAACAATCATAATTTTGGCCATGGTAGAACCCCCTCGTGCTAGAATGAAGACACTAACTATTATAATAACAATATTATCTTAATTATTGGAGAAATTAACGTGCAAATTAATGTAAAGAACGTTGCCAAGGATTATGGCAAGCGTCTAAATGCGGTTCACGCTATCAAGGATATCAGTTTAGAAGTCGAAAAAGGTGAATTTCTCGGAATTATGGGACCTAGTGGTGCCGGGAAGTCCACACTTTTGAATATGATATCGACTAACGAACGTCCTGATCACGGGCAGATCATCATTGATGATATTGATATGACGCAGTTGCATGATCGAGAATTGGCCAAATATCGCCGCAATAAAATGGGATTTATTTATCAGAGTTTTGAATTACTGGATTCGTTGAATGTTAAAGAAAACATTATTCTGCCATTAGCATTGAATCATGCTAATAAGAAGTTTATTGAGGCTCGAGTTAAGCATTTGAATTATTTGTTGAACATCGAAAAGCTCAGCAATAGAAATGTTGATGATCTGTCATTGGGGCAACGGCAACTTGTTTCGGCTGCTAGAGCGTTGATTAACAATCCGGAAATATTATTTGCCGACGAACCAACAGGTAGTTTGGATTCGAAGTCCGCAACTATTTTATTAAATTACATGCAGCTGATAAATCAGCGTGAGCATGCAACAATCCTGATGGCGACTCATGATGCTTTTACAGCTAGTTATTGTAGTCGGGTTGTCTTCGTTAAGGACGGGACTATCTTTTCTGAAATAGTTAATTCTGGCAAACGTGAGGATTTCTTTGAACAAATAATCAACATGCAACGAACTATCGGTGGGGGGAGTTACTTCAATGTATCTGAAAATAATTAGAAGAAGTCTCTCCAAGATGCATGACAGTTATTTGATATATATCTTGGCGTGCAGCTTTGCCATTGGAATATTCAGCATACTGATTTCACTGGCTGACAATAAGATCATGAAGCATGATATCAGCATGTGGAGAACATCTTTAGTACCGATTGTCTTCACACTCAGCATTGTCTTTGCGGTCTCGGCATTCGTGTACATGGCGTACGTTGGTGGATTCTTTATCAAACAGCAACGGCACGAGTTCTTGACCTTTGAAAAACTAGGTATGTCCAAGTTTACAATTATTTTAATAGGATTCATCCAGACTTTTGTTATTCAATTCGTTGCTTGGGTATTGGGAATCATTGAAGCATTTATCTTCCAAAAGTTTTTTGGAATGTTGCTGCTATACCTAATGCGGGTTCGGATAGATTTTACTTCGGCGTTTAATTGGAATAGTATAGTTTCACTACTCCAGATAGCAATATCTTCAATGGTAATATTCAGTGTTATGAACGCCTTCAGAACTTATCGGATCGTCAAAAAAAAGAAACCAAATACTAAAAAAGTTAATATTTGGCTTCGCATTCCGACTGGGACTATTGGTATTTTGATGTTTGTCAGCGCAGTTGTCGGGACCATAGGCTTGTTTACAGCAATGGAGTCTACAGATACCAGAGGGTATTCAAATCGAGTTATTCTTCAAAGTCTATATGTCGCCACAGCGTACTTTTTTGGCACTTATCTGATTTATTTTGGGTTCTTACCAGTTCTATTGACCGCATTACAAAAGGTTAAATGGATCTCGTATTCCGGTTTGAATATGTTTTCTTTCAAATATTTGAAGGAACGTATGAAGCGTAATACGTCGGTACTATGGTTTGTGACTGAATTATCGACAATGGCGTTGATGCTTTTGACGGTTTGTTACTTTGGTTACCGGCTGGTATATGATAATTATCACACTGAATATCCGTTCGCAATGACTGCCAACAGAGATACTGTCAATGATGTTAAAAAGACAATTGATGATAGTAAGACAGAGATTTCTCGTGAGTACCATTCTAAAATCAAGATTGAGCTGGTTTCGAGTGTCGATGAGACTACTCGTGTGCTAGTCCAACGACCAGCATCATTTATGTCCTATTCAGAATATATGAGATTACCCAAAAAAATACGGGATCAAAATCCATATGTTAACCCGAAACAATTTATGCGGATCGGATTCGGTAACGATGAGACGTTTGGATTCTCTAATCGTCGAATTGAATGGAATGTTAAAAATTCCGCAAAAATTGTGACGCATAAAAATGGATCTTCATTCCCGTATGGTGGAGGGATGTTCCCTGGTTCATTAATGGTCACTCCGGATAACTATTACAATAAGATGAACACAGCAAGCACTGACACGCTCTATGGCTGGTACTTCAAACATGGTGATAAGATTACTAAGAAGCAGGCTGAAGCTCTTAGAAAGCATCGGAATGCATATATGATACACGTTGATGCCAAGTCTAGTGTTGATGATTCAACTTTTACAATTACTAAGTACAATCCTAATAATTATGGCGATAACGACTACATTCAAGCTGGATTTGTTCGACAGGAGAATGCCAAACGTCGTTTGCACCAAATAGTCGGATTCTTCATCTTCATGATTGCAATTTTCAGTATTGCACTCTTGTTAGCTCTTGGAAGTGTTCTGACACTACGAGTGTTATTGCGTGATGATCATGAATGGCGACAGCTGAAGACACTCAAAAAGATCGGTGTCAGCAATCAGGAGATTCGTGGCATCGTTCGTAGTGAGAATATATTAACTTTTGTTATTCCATTGATATTTGCCATTCTGCAAGCATATGCAGCGATTATTCTCATCAATAATGAATATAGCTCAATAATTCCTGAATTTGCAATTATCTGTCTGAGTTATGTTGTTTTGTACAGTATAATTGGGGTAGTCACGTATATGATCTCGTGGCGGAGCGTCAAGAGAAGGATCAATTGATAACTTTGTATTCTTTGGTGAAGAATCCGAAGGGTACCTTGGAATCGGAACGGATACCTTCGTCAATTTCTCTTTGTATGTATTTTTGACCGTCTTGCAAATGTGTTTCGTTGTCGAAGGTGCTGATTATCAGATATTCTTGTAAGTCGTCACGAAGTTGGTAGACAGAAGAGTTGTAGCTTATTTTGCCTGTATAGACGAACTTATTGGTAAATAATGATGATTGGTCAGCATTGAACTTCAAATATGTCAACAAATACAGCTTGTCAACGGAATCAATGGTTCCTGTAAGGTTGCGGTATTGCCCATTTCTGGTTAATACTTTTATTAAAAGATGGTCTGTTTTATCATCAAATAAGGGTTTTAATAAAGTATCAGCAGATAGTTGCTGAGGCTTTAAAAAAGAATATGTGCCTAACTTTAATGTTATGTTCATAATTATTGAAATCCTTTCAATCAAAATTTTTGGAGGTTTTCTATGTTAGTTACAGTATTAGGTTATTATGGAGGATACCCATATAAGGGTATTGGTACCTCGGGTTATTTATTGCAAGATGAGGACTTTAACGTCTTGATCGACTGTGGTAGTGGTGTTTTGAATGAATTATCAAACTACCTTAAGCCGACTGATCTTGACGCTGTGGTCCTATCTCACTATCACCATGATCATACCGCTGATGTGGGAGTTTTGCAGTATAATTGGCTTGCTGCTAAGATGCCAGAGCCACTTCCAATTTACGGTCATACGCAAGATTTTGTTAACTTTGCTCAATTAACAGAGAACGGAGCTACCAAGGGAATTGCATATAATGATTATGAGCCAACTGAGATCGGACCGTTCAAGTTTGAGTTTATGAGAACAATCCACCCAGTACCGGCTTACGCAATGAGGATCACCAAAGGCGACAAAACGATTGTTTATACAGCTGACACAACATACTTTGACGGTTTAGTGGACTTTGCTAAAGATGCAGATCTATTGATTACAGATACCAACTTCCCAGAGGATGTTACTGGAAGAAAGTGGCACATGAATACCAAGGAATCAGGTACTTTAGCTAAGGATGCTGGTGTTAAGAGATTAATGATCAGTCATCTTCCACAGACTGTTGATGCTTCAGTTATGTTAGAACAATCACAAAAATATGCCGGGGAAATTCCCGTAATTAATGCGTTTGAGCAGCTTGAAATCGAAGTATAGCCTAGGTACTGATATCATTAGATTTTCATAATGATGTATAACTTATAACTAATGTCATGAATTAATTTATATTTATATAAATTGTGAACTGCTAACACAAACATTGATATTTAGGGTGCTATTTTTCACAATGTACGTTTTGTAGAACAGATATTCGTTAGTTTTATCTGAAAAAGTATAGATTTTATTTTAGTTTTAATGTAAAATATTTATGTGTTCAAATAGTATTGAATAATACATAAGAAAAGGAGAGATTATAATGGTAACTATTTATACATCTCCAAGTTGCACTTCATGCCGTAAAGCAAAGGCTTGGCTCGAAGAACATGACATTCCTTACAAAGAAAGAAACATCTACTCAGAACCTTTAAATAAACAAGAAATTCAACAAGTACTTCAAATGACTGAAAACGGAACAGAAGAAATTATTTCTACACGTTCCAAAGCATTCCAAAACTTAAAGGTTGATCTAGACGATTTAACAATTGATCAATTGTTAACATTAGTTCAAGAGAACCCTGGTTTATTGAAACGTCCAATCATCATGGATGACAAACGTCTCCAAGTTGGTTTCAACGAAGATGAGATCAGAAGATTCTTGCCAAGAAGTGTTAGAACTATGGAGTTACAAAAAGCTCAGCTTATGGCTGGCTTATAGAATGAATTTGATCCGCTGTACATTGAGTACAGTGGGTCTTTTTTTGTGTCCATTTTTAGGTGAAAAATCTGAAATCATCATGAGATAATACACACATTTTACAAGTCTGAGTATTATCTAAAGCCTATAACCATGGGGTTCAATATAGGTAAAAGCACTTTGCATAAATTGAACTAATACGCTATGAATATATTGATAAACTGCTTCTTGTTAAGAAATTATCAAATGGACAAGGCGGAAGTAATTATGATTGGGACTAATTTGAAACCACCTAAAAAAGGTATTAGATATATTTTATGGTTAAGTATTTTGATTGGATTTATAGCTGAAGTTATTTGTGGTCAGAGGGTCGTTAAGGCAGATGACATTACTGATTTACAAGGAATGTTGAATGAGAATAGTTCTGTTATCCAAAATGCACCAGATACTAAGAGTGACACAATTAATACAATCGCTCCATTAGCCGCTACTATAACGGCTAGTGGAACTTTTGGTACTTGTAATTGGGATATTGATGAAGATGGATTGCTTACTATTCATGCTGGAGTTTTGGGTACAAATGCAGGAAATTGGATGTCATATAAGTCCAGTATTAATAAAATTGTCGTTGAACCAGGGGTTGTTGCTAATTCTGGCAGTTCAAATTTATTTGCAAATCTTAGTAATGTAAAAATGATAGATGTTACAAATTTAAATACAGGAAATGTTGTAACAATGAGTGAAATGTTTTTTCAAGATACATCATTAACTGAAATTGTTGGTTTGGACAACTTTGACACTTCCAAAGTTACTGGTATGTCGCGAATGTTTTATAGTACAAAGCTGTTAGGATCCATTGATTTATCTAGCTTTGATACTGGCAAAGTTCAAGCAATGAATGAAATGTTTAGTTCAACAGGTGCATCGGAAATAGTTGGATTGGGAAATATGAATTTAGAAATAGTAACCAATATACAAGCTATATTTTCAGGTACGTCGGTTGACAATTTGGATGAAATTAAAAATTGGAATACATCACGTGTTCAAAATATGTCTGGTGTATTTCGCTCATGTACGTTTGTTAAACTTGTTGATTTGTCTGGTTGGGATACATCAAGTGTTACTAATATGAGTTTGCTGTTTGCATCCTCCAGTGGATTAGATGAACCATACGGATTGGAGAACTGGGATACTGGCAAAGTAACGGATATGTCATCTGCTTTTCAGTATTCGAAGTTTAGTTCATTAGATCAAATTAAAAATTGGGATACATCAAATGTAACTAATATGGGTCAAATGTTTTTGTCTGCTACCAAATTGAATGGGTTAGATGTTTCAAAATGGAACACTTCAAAAGTTACAACAATGAATGCAATGTTTCAATCTGATGCTAATTTGAATGAAAATAATCTTATTGGCTTAGATAAATTGAATACGTCAAATGTAACGGATATGAGCAATATGTTTTTGGGAACTGGATTTACTGTATTGGACTTATCTGGCTTTGATACAAAAAATGTAACGTCAATGACGTCAATGTTCCAATCAACAGGTAAATTAGTACAGGTGATTGGAAACTTTAATACTGGTAGTTTGGAAAAGATGAGTAGTATTTTTGATAATTCGGCAATTAGTGATTTAAGTCAATTTAATATAGCTGATTGGGATACTAGCAGGGTAATTAGTTTTAGTAGAGCTTTTGTTAGCACTCCCATTACTAGTGCGGATTTTGTAAAAAATTGGGATACTAGTTCAGGTCAAGATTTTTCAGGTTTATTTAACAACTGCACAAGTCTTCAATCTGCGGATGTTTCAAATTGGAATACATCGAGTGCTACTGATATGAGTGCAATATTTAGGAGTGATAGTAAGTTACAAAATATAGATGTTTCAAATTGGAATACTGGAAATGTAATCAATATGAAATCAATGTTTTATAATGATTATTCTATGTCTAAAATTGATGTCTCAAAATGGAATACGAAGAATGTTACCGATATGTCGAATATGTTCTACGGAATAAATAAGCTTAAAGAATTAGATGTTTCAAATTGGGACACAGGTAATGTCACAGATATGCAGTATATGTTCAACGGAGATACGCTACTTAGCTATTTGGATGTATCGAATTGGAATACGGGTAAGGTACAGAATATGCTCTATATGTTTGCGGGTGATACTAGTTTATCTAATCTAGATGTTTCAAACTGGGATGTTAAAAATGTAACCAACATTTCAATGATGTTTTATAATAACAAATTAATGACAAGCTTGGACTTGTCAAATTGGGATACTTCCAATGTTGACACAGACTTATCTTTTATAAATTCAACACCAAAATTGTGGAAAATATCACTTGGTCCTAAATTTTTTGCTCATGATGGTACATTTATGACCACTGCTCCTGGTAACAATAGGACAATTGATGATCCAGATTCTAGTGAACAGTACACTAGTATTTCCGATATGTGGCAGGCAGTTAATGTTAAGTCAGGTGGTACAGCTCATAAACCTGCCGGTAAGTTATATACATATTCAGACATAACAAATATGTATTCAGAGCCTGGTGGACAATCTGAAACATACGTATGGCAACAGCAACCTTATATGGATGTCTCTATGGATGTCCCAGATTTGTCATATGGTCAAGCATCCGCTGGACAAGGAATCGTTCATCGACAAGAGAATGATTGGGGAATTACTTTAACCAATAATGTTTATCCTGTTGCAGCGGTCGACACGTCAATATCTGTTGCAATGGAGTCGCCATTGATATCGAGCGATGGTAAGTATACGGCTGAAAATATTCTGATGTTTAGAGATGATGATGGAAATGATAAATATATTGGAGCTTCACCGGTCAACATTTATGAAGGTAGAGTTGCCAATGGTTCTAAGTTCATCGATTGGGATGATGATCATGGATTTTTGATGAATCTTGATGGTTATGATTATAAAATGTCCAATTATTCAACAACACTAGATTGGACAATGGTAAACAGTATTTAATCGAGTTAATTTCCTATAACTTTAATTATAATGTATGCTACAATGCTTGACGAAGTAACGGTTAAGAGTCTATAGTTTTGTCTAAACAAACGAAGGTTTATTTACTTTACAAAGATTTTGAGACTGTTAAAATGTAGATACAGAATTGAGGTGACTATGATGGAAATGGATCGACTTAATGAGAACACAATCAGAGTCATTCTTAGTACGCAGGATTTGCAAGATCGTGGAGTTACTGTTTTAGATCTCTTGGGAAATAAGAAACAGATCGAAACATTCTTCTATAGTATTTTGGATGAAGTTGACAAGGATCACGTTTTCACAAACAATGAACCAGTGACTTTCCAAATTATGCCTAACAAACAAGGCCTAGAGCTACTTATTAGCAAGAACGATGATGCTGATGATGCTGGTTCATTGCCATTAAATACGTTGCAGAATTCAAACGACGGTGATGATACTAATTCATTTGAATTTGATAATGCGAAGTTGGGTAACGATGAGTACGATGAGGATACTGCACCATACTTGAATGACCCAGATACACCTACGAAGGCAGTTATTGTTGAGTTTAAGGATTTTGAAGACTTCATTCAACTTGCAGATTTGTTGCACTTAGAGAGTGGAGTTTCTAATCTATGGGAATATCAAGGTACGTACTACTTGCAATTAATCCTGTTTACTGATGAAATGCACGATATGACTTATAATGATGTGATGGCTATGTTGAGTGAATATAGCTTTAAGACTAAGGTCACAGCTGCTGTATTATCTGAGTATGGTAAGGAAGTTATGAGTAAGACTGCTTTGGAATTAGCTAGATATTATTTTAAGAACTAGAAGTCGCAGAGATGCGGCTTTTTTTGTATGCTATTATAATTGCTGAATAAATTTTGAGCTGTTATAATAACTTTGTTACAAGTGCAATAAAAAAGCAGACCGATATGATGGTCTGCTTGCGGCAATTCCGCTGATGCGGTGGTCGCTTAAACTATACTAAAGTAAGCTTTGACGGCCAAGTCAATACGAGCTTACTTTTTTAATTTACACCATATTAGTATTTAGATATTCCAATTATTTCAAAATCCATTTGACAATATAAAATTAAAAGTGTAAATTAATCACCAATCAAATGATTAAATAATATTTAATCTTATTAGACGTTGAAGAGAAGAGTAGATTGGTGAGTAGTTTGAATAGTGACCGCTAGATGGTGAAAAGGCGGAACGAAAGTTTGATCGAAGATGAGCTTGGAGTCTTACCTAGGTGGAAGCCAAAGGTACGCAAGGATGCGATATCATCCCGGACATGTTAGTGTCGTTGAGGTATTTTGAGCAATTAAAATATAAATTAGGGTGGTACCACGGTAATCGTCCCTACATCGCAGAGTAATTCTGTGTATGTAGGGACGATTTTTTTTTCATAAGATTTGAGATTTTGAGGAGGCGGATATATGAGAATATTAGTTATTTACAAATCACCCATGTGGTTCTCAAGTTAGAAAATTTTAATCTGAGGGAGATATGGAAATGAGTAAAAAGTGGCACAAGATTTTTGGAACAATTATTTTAGCATTATCAATATTCGTTCTGGCTGGTTGTGGAAAAAGTGCATCGGCATCAACGAGTAAGACAATTACAATTGGGTCTCAAGGTTCAGACTTAGAGATCTGGCAACATATTGCCAAGAGTTCTCAAGCAAAGCAAGCTGGTTTGAAGATCAAGGTTAAGGAAATCACTGATGGCACTCAACTGAACAAGGCAAAAACTGAGGGTGAAGTTGACGTCAATGCATTCCAATCATGGTCATATTATCAAGCCTACAATAAGCAGAATCCTAACGGTAAATTAGCTGCTTTGGGAACGACTTATCTTGAACCATTAGGAATCTATTCTAAGAAGTACAAGAAGCTTAGTGAGATTCCTAATGGTACAACGATTGCAATTGCCAATAATCCTGCCAACACTTCCAGAGATTTGTTGCTGCTACAAAAGGCTGGTTTGATCACTTTGGATAAAGGGTTCAACGCTTTGAGCAATACTAAGGATATCAAGAGTAATCCGAAGAACCTGAAGTTCAAGGAGATTGACGATACGACCGGCCCACGTGTTTTAAATGATGTTGATGTTGTTTTGATTTCTAACACGGTTGCTCTAGATGGCGGACTTCATGTGCTGACTGACTCAATCTACCATGAGAACGTTGATCAAAGTACAAAGGACAATGTTAATATTCTGGCAACTGCCACAAAGAATAAGAATAATAAGCAATACAAGAAACTTGTTAAGCTGTATCACAATAAGACAATTCAAAAGTATATTAAGAAGAAGTATTACGGAACTAAGATCGAAGTTAATAAACCATTATCATATTTGGAAAATAAATAAAATTTAGGAGATATTACATTATGGCAAAAGTTGAAAGTTTTACATTGGATCACACAAAGGTTAAGGCACCATACGTTAGATTGATTACTGAGGAACACGGAGCAAAAGGTGACGCTATTTCAAACTATGACCTACGTCTAGTACAACCAAACGAGAATGCTATTCCGACTGCTGGATTGCATACGATTGAACATTTACTAGCCGGATTATTGAGAGACCGTCTCGATGGAGTTATTGATTGTTCACCATTCGGATGTCGTACAGGATTCCACTTGATTACATGGGGCGAACATTCAACTACTGAAGTCGCTGAAGCATTGAAAGGCTCACTTGATGATATTGCTAATAAGATAGAGTGGAAAGACGTTCAAGGTACTGATAAGTATAGTTGTGGTAATTACCGTGATCACTCATTGTTCTCAGCTAAGGAATGGTCAAAGAAGATTCTTGAAGAAGGAATCAGTGATGATCCATTTGAAAGACATGTAATTTAACAGAGCGAAACATGACGGTAATTCATGAGCATTACCTAGATAAGTGAATTATTTACGAAGTAAATGAGTCGCTTATCGTAGCAAAGCGGAGTGAATTGTCATGTGTAGCTCGACTATGAACAGAGCGAAACATGACGGTAATTCAAAGGAGTTGATGCAATGGGATTATTTGAAGAATTAAGCAACAAAGTAGTATTAGTCACTGGGGGGAATCAGGGAATTGGAGCATCAGTTGCAAAGACCTTCTTGAATGAGAATTCAATTGTTATCTGTGCTGACTTGGTATTTGATAACGATAAATTGGCTGAGGAATCTAAGCAATTGTACAAGATTCATCTGGATGTCAGTGATGAAGATAGTGTTAAAAATCTTACAGCTCAACTTATCGCCAATAATTTAGTGCCGAATGTTCTAGTCAATGTGGCTGGAATTTCAACAATGAATTATTTGATTGAGAGTAAGACGAGTGACTTCGATAGGACGATTGCCGTGAATACGCGTGGAACATATTTGATCACTAAGTATATCGTCAAGGAAATGGTCAAGACCAAGCGACCAGGTAAGGTTGTTTTGATAGCTTCCCAAGCTGGGAAAAATGGTTATCGAGCAATGTCTGCCTATGTTGCATCCAAACACGCTGTGTTGGGATTAACTAAGACCTTGGCAATCGAAGTAGCTCATAACCAAATCAATGTCAATGCTGTTTGTCCCGGTATCGTTGAAACTTCAATGAAGCCCGTGAGCGAAATGATGGTGCGGCTATCCGTGGATTAACTCCAGATGATATTGAAAAGGAAGACAACAGTCAGGTTCCTCTTGGCAGAACTGCCCAACCGCAGGATGTTGCCAATGTAGTATTGTTCCTGTCTAGTCATTTGTCAGATTACATGACTGGTCAAGGGATCAATGTTACTGGTGGGATGACAATGAACTAATATAATGGTAGAAAAATGCAAATCTATTTTGGTAGATTTGCATTTTTGCTTTTGTAAATACGTAATTTATCTACAGAGGTGATAAATATGTATGCTGCTCTTAATCAAAATAAAAAATTAATTAATGCCATCGAAAGCAACTTTGAAGATAAATACTTCTGTGTGAAATGTAGTCGACCAGTGATACTGATTCAAAATGACAATAGTGCCTTCTTTCGCCATGAGAATGTCTGTAATAATGAAGAGAATGAACGTGATATTCACAAGAAAGGTAAAGAATTAATTGTTGATGCATTGAAGATTCTTGGATATCAAGATGTGGTCTTGGAACATTACTTGAAAACAATCAAGCAAAGGCCTGATATTATGATTAATCAGAAAACAGTAATAGAATATCAGTGTGCGAAAATAAATGCGGACAAGTTAATGGGTCGAGTTGATAGCTATCATGCTCTGGGAATTCCTAATATTTGGATATTAGGCGGTGAATATTTATCTGTACAATTGTACAAGGCTCATATGAAATTCATTTCCTATCACAAAAATTGGGGATTTTATTTGATTATGCTTGATTCAGAGCAGGAACAGATCAATTTGTTTTATGGCATCAAGTTATTTGGTCCGTTCAACAAGATTCAATACAAGAAGAAGACTTTTTTGATTGAGAACATACATGAACTATTTAAATTTGAGGCAGAGTTATCTTCTGACTCTAAAAATAAAATTAATCAATATCAGTTGGATAAAATCAGAAAGTTAAAGAGTAAGAAAGTGGATAGTCTCAAAATGAGATTCTTCAATCAACACGATGAGACTGTCGAAGATTTTTTGAAAGATAAGAAGTTTGGGGCAATCAAGCCGATTTATCAGAATCATCAGTGGAAAATTATGTGCGGTGAAAATAAAGAATATTTGAAACAACCGTTTTTGGGCACAAAAAAAGAAGATAATTAGATTATCTTCTAAATTGATCAATACTGATTACAGTATTGTTATTGATGTAAGCCGGTTTTGTTTCCGGCATTGTGGATTCTAACATTGCTGTTAGGTTTTGGTTAATAATTTCTTCCGATGTTTTACTACCAAAGTCGTTGATCATGAGGCCAGGTTTTTCAGGATTTTCATTGTCGAAGATAACGATTGTTGGAGCTTTTTCGATATGCATTTCCTTTGAAAGTTGTTTGTCTCGTTTGATTCCCAAGTCAACACAGGCACTATTCTTTTCACTCATTATGGATTTATAGTCCAAGCCACTGTTAACAATAGCTGTTTTAACTGTTTCATCATTGAAAGGATTATCAAGCACGTTGATTTGTTCTTGAAGGTTCATCAAGAAGTTACGAGCTTTTTTATTTCCTTGGCATGATGCTGCTTTGTAGAGGCGAGCTGCTTCTTCCACTTCGCGTGTGGCTTTGGCACGTTGTTCTAAATCACATAATTTGTAGCCTTGTAATTGAATGTAGTCATTAATTGTTTCCATGTTGTAATTAGTAACAAAATGATATTGTGTTTCAATTTCATGTTTTCTTGTGAAGTCAATGATTGATTGTTCGACCTTTAGGCAATAAGAACATACGGGATTAATATAAATGAAAACTTCCCACATTTTGATTTCCTCCATCTCTCTAGCATAGTTATTCTAACAGCAATAATATAAAAGGTAAAATTATTAACTCTGGAAGCTAAAATTCTTGTAATTCGTACATTTTAGTGAAACTTTACTGGAATTAAGATATATTTAATAAGGAAGTAAGTGGGGTAATCATGACAGAAATCAAATGGAACGAATTTTTGATACCTTATTCACAGGCAGTGGACGAGTTAAAGATAAAATTCAGAGACCTTCGTAAGGAATTTTTAGAAAAAAACGAACACTCACCAATTGAATTTGTGACCGGTCGTGTTAAAACAGTTGATAGTATTAAGGAAAAGATGCAACGACGATACATATCTGAGGATCTTCTGGAACAAGATATGCAAGATATTGCTGGTATCAGGATTCAATGTCAGTTCGTTGAAGATATCTATGATGTTGCCAGATTATTGCACATCCGAGAAGATATGCGTGTGATCGAGGAACGTGACTATATCGCTAACAGCAAGTCTAGTGGATATAGATCATATCACGTTGTGATCGAATATCCAATTCAAACGGCTAAGGGACAGAAGAATATTTTAGCTGAGATTCAAATTAGAACTTTAGCAATGAATTTTTGGTCAACAATTGAACACTCACTTAATTACAAGTACAAAGGTGACTTCCCAGAAGAAATCAATGAACGTCTGAAGCGTGCTGCAGAAGCGTCATTTATGTTGGATGAGGAAATGTCCAAAATTAGAGAAGAGATTCAGGATGCACAGCAATACTTTACTGATCGTAAGCGGGATGTAAATAATTCGACGGAGCATAAAGACAAATGAAATTTTGGATAAATAACAACAACAAAGAACAATCAATAGCAGCTGCTGACAAGTTAAGACAGGCATTACTTGATAGTGGTATGGAACAAAACCGTCGTAGTCCTTCATTGGTCATTAGTGTTGGTGGCGATGGAACACTTTTGAGCACATTTCATGCTTATGCTGCACATTTAGACACTGTGAAGTTTCTTGCTTTGCATACAGGGCATTTAGGCTTCTATTCTGATTGGACTGATCAAGAAATCGACGAGTTAGTCGACTGTATTATCAAGTGTCAGGAGAAGATTCCTTCGACCAGTTATCCACTATTAGATATTCAAGTTGAACGTGAAGAAGGCGAGACTTTTCACGGAATCGCTATTAATGAGACTGTTGTACGTCGTTTGTCTGCTTTGACAATGAAAACTAAAGTTGATCTCGATGGAGAATTCTTTGAGAATTTCCGTGGAGATGGACTTTGTTTCTCAACACCAACTGGTTCAACAGCTTACTCTAAGGCTATCGGTGGAGCGTTGATACATCCTAAAATCAGTGTTTTCCAAATGGTTGAAATTGCATCCATCAATAACCGTGTTTATAGAACAATTTCTTCACCAATTATTATTCCACATAATCAGCAAGTTGATCTCTATCCACATCGTGCTGATGATTATGTTATTACGTGTGATGGAATCTCAACTAAGTTGAAAAATGTTAAGAAGATTTCTATTAAGCTTAATTATCAAAGAGCGCAATTTGCTCAATACCGCCACCGTCATTTCTGGACTAGGGTAGAGACTGCCTTTTTAGGACAAGATGACGAATAACCGTTATTTAAAATTCACGATACAGGATACAGACAAGAAGATTATTCGTAAGTTTTTAGTGCATAAGAAGTTTTCTTCAAGTCAACTGCATAATTTGAAGAACAAAGGCGGTCAAATTTTTGTAAACCATAAACAACGTCATTTCGACTTCAGAATGAAAACTGGCGATACCTTATTGATAGTTCTGAGTGAAGAGGAACCGTCGGATATCATTGAGCCGATGAAGGGTGAAGTTGATGTTATTTATGAGGATGAGTATTTATTAGTTGTGAATAAGCCACCCGGATTAGCTAGTTTACCTGCTAAGGCGAGAACTAGTAAGACGATGGCGAATATTGTTAAATATTATTTAGAACAGAAACATGAAAATAGCACGATTCACTTGGTAACTAGACTGGATCGTGATACTTCAGGATTAATGGTTTTTGCCAAGAATTCATACACGCACTCATTATTAGATCAAATACTACATTCTGAGGGATTTCAGAAGTTCTATTCGGCACTTATTTATGGACATATGGAACCATCTGAAGGGATGATCGATTTACCAATTGGGATTGATCCCGATGCCTTTTATTTGCGAGCAATTGATTGGCAAACGGGAAAGAATTCTAAGACAATGTATGAAACGGTAGAGAGTTATAAAGATGCAAGTTTACTAAAATTGAAACTATTAACCGGTCGGACGCACCAAATCCGTGTACATCTCTCAGCCATGGGGCATCCAATCATTGGCGACGAGATGTATAGTCACAAAAAGGACACACGAATAAGTCGACAGGCGTTACATTGTTATGAGTTAAATATTATCCATCCTGTAACGAATAAGTTGTTAAAATTAAAGGCACCAATTCCTCAAGATATGGTATTGTTAAGGGGTGCGATAAAGGGGTGAGAATAATGGATGAAAATGAAAAAAGGCTGCAAGAAAAGTTTGCACAATTAAAAAGTTATTTAGATAAGGGTGATAAGAAAAGGTTCCGAAAAACCTATCTAGATATGCATTTTTACGACCAGAGTACTTTCTACCTCACCTTAGATAAACCAGAAAGATTAAGTTTATATTCACTTTTGGAGCCCGACGAAATGGGTGATATGTTTGATACTATCGAAGATGATCTGCCAGAGATTCCTGAATATTTGAAAGAAATGGATCTAGAATTTGCGGCAGAAATGTTGAACGATATGTATGATGATAATGCGGCCGATGTACTGGAGCATTTGGACAAAGCTGACGTTGACCGTTTCTTAGGTCAGATGCCACGTTCGGATGCCAACAATCTACGTGGGTTGCTACATTATGACACGGAGACTGCCGGTGGTATTATGACTACCGACTATGTTCAATTCCATGAACAAGAGACTGCAGCAAATGCAATTAAAGATCTTCGTAAGTTTGCTGAGACAGCTGAAACTATCTACTACTTATATGTATTAGATAGTCACGATGACCTGGTAGGCGTAATGTCTCTGCGTGATTTAATTCTGTTGAATCCCGACGACAAGTTGGGTGAGCAGATGAATAGTGATGTTATCACCGTGAATGTTGATGCTGAACAGGCTGAAGTTGCTCAAGTTTTCAGAGATTATGAGTTCTTAGCTGTTCCGGTTGTTGATCATGCTAACCAAATGGTTGGTATTGTCACAGTCGATGATGTTATCGAAGTTATTGATGATGAATCATTGCAAGACTATTCAGGACTTGCCGGTGTTAGTGTTGATGAGACCGTTCAGGATAATCCATTGAAGGCGGCTTCCAAACGTTTACCTTGGTTGATAACTTTGTTGCTGCTCAGTATGATTACTGCGACTTTGATCAACCACTACGAGAGTTTGCTGGCAGAAGCGAGCATTCTAGCAGTTTTCATTTCTACCATTACAGGTACCGCTGGTAATGCTGGTACTCAGAGTTTGGCCGTTGCTGTAAGACGACTAGCTGTTGAAGAAATTGATCGAACAGAATTCTTCAAGTTGATTGGTAAGGAATTATTAACAGGATTCATTACTGGTGTTGTTACTGGAGTTTCAGTAATGCTATTAGTTGGGGTATGGAAACATAACTTCATTCTTGGTATGGTCATTGGCTTGGCAATGTGTGCCGCTATAACGGTAGCTAACCTTGCCGGAAGCTTAATACCAATGCTTATGTCAAGCTTTGGGTTTGATCCTGCCGTAGCGAGTGGACCGTTTATCTCAACACTTAGTGATTTGACCAGTGTATTGATTTACTTCAGTATCGCCGGATTATTTATGCAATCATTTACGAGTATGTGAATAATTAATGTTAAGAAGAGACTTCAGCAATTGCTGGAGTCTTTTTGTCTTTATTATGATGTTCAGATTTATTATCAAGTGATAAATGCATTTTGAAAGTTTAGTTATAATGTATTTATATGAATGCGATAATAATTCTATCAATAATGGTTTTGGATATAATTACTTGCGAGCGTAGCGACGTTATACAGTCAAAATGATTTTAGAATATTCATCGGTGGTAACCGATTTAAGCCGTTTTTGGAAATAGAAAAAGACTGTGACGTCCGTGTTTTCGGATTTCACAGTCTTTTGTTTTGTTCTTTTAAGCCGACTAAGGTTATGGCAGATGAAATATCCCATAACCTTAGTCTAGATTGGCGGTAGTGTATTTTCATTTTTAATTTGTTGCGAATGTTTCTACAAGATTAATTTAGAAGGCAACTAAGCCAAATCAATCAAACGTGTACCATGTAATTCTTTAACACCAAGGACTTCAGCTACATGATCACAATTTTCATAAGTAACACCGCCACCAGGAACAATAGTGATTCTGCCGTCAGCATAATCAACATACTTCTTCAAATTGTCTAATGTTTCTTCAATAGGAATGCTCAATGGGCCACCATGAGTAAGGATACGATCAACGTCATGGTCAACTAGCCAATCGATAGCAGCAAATTTCTTATCATCGGGAATATCATCAAATGCCATGTGGAAGACGATTTGCATTCCTGCACTTGCAGCAATCAATTGTTCAGCTGCTTCTTCGTCAATTTCACCTGATTCTGTTAATGTACCGAAGCAAACAGCATCCACGCCAAGTTTTTGTGCTTGGAATAGATCTGCTTCCATCATTTTGATTTCAACATCGTTATAAACGAAGTTTCCTCGGCGAGGTCGAATCATTTCAACCAATGGAATGTGTTTTTCTTGTAAATATTTTGTTGCTTCTTGCAAGACTCCAGTGCTTGGAGTGGTACCTCCGACTGCTAAGTTATCATTTAATTCAATTCTATTAGCTCCAGCCAATACGGCTTGGGGAATGTTAGTAAAGTTTTCTACACAGATTTCTTTAAAGATAAGAATCACTTCTTTCAGATTATTTAAGCACTTACATTGTACACAATCGAGCACAAAAAAAGAACGCCTTACGACGTTCTAATTGATTAATTATGCAATCATACCTTTGATAAATCCGAAGTATACAATCACAAGAGTAGCTAAGATAATTCTATACCAACCGAATGCCTTGAAGTCATTACTTCTAATGTAGTTCAATAAGAACTTGATTGAAGCATAGGCAACGATGAATGATACAAGTGTACCAACTATTAAGATGATGAATTGATCAGCTGTAAATGTATTTCCACCGGCGAAGTACTTACCGATCTTCAACAGACTAGCACCAAACATTGTTGGAATAGCCAAGAAGAATGAGAATTCTGTAGCGACGAATCTTGAAGTACCGATTGAGATACCACCTAAGATCGTTGCACCAGAACGTGAAGTACCAGGAACTAGTGACAATACTTGGAATAGTCCTATTTTTAAGGCTGTTCCATATGAAAGGTTATCTAGGTCAGTAACTTGTGGACGTTTACCCTTAAAGTAGTTTTCAACGATAATAAATAGAACACCATAAATTAACAATGTGGCCGCAATAACTTGCCAGCTTGTAAGATTCTTATCCATCCAGTCGTTTAATGGCAATCCAATTACGACTGAAGGAATGATAGCAACCAAAACTTTGAACCAAATATTCCAAGTTAAACGCTTTTCGTGATGGTTTTTCTTGGGTGAGAATGGATTCAGTTTGTGGAAGTAAATCAAGATAACCGCTAAGATCGCACCGAATTGAATAACAACCATGAACATGTGGATAAATGCTGATGGCTCATTTAATTTGACGAACTCATCGGCTAGATATAAGTGTCCGGTTGAACTGATTGGTAGGAACTCAGTGAAACCTTCGATTATACCAAGGATGATGGTCTTTATAATTTCAATGAACATTATTATTTTCTCCTATAATTTTGGAACTAAATAAAGTGTACACATACACACTCAGGAATGGAAATATTTTCTTCGAGAAGATTCAATGCACCTTTATTTGAACTACGTGAGAAAATGCTTACATTATCAGAATCTTGGTTGGCAACAACTAAATATTTTTCTGAAGGGTCAAGTTCAAAGTCTCGAGGACCGTTACCCATAGTCTTAGTTGTGTTGATTTTCTTTAGACGATCACCGTCTGGTGAGACAGAGAATGTAGCGATGGTATCAGCTCCACGAGTTGATACATAAAGAAATTTACCGTCTTTAGAAATACGGATTGCAGCGGTAGTATTCTTTTGTTCATCTTTGGCAGCATCCATTTCGTCTACTAGTGTTAGACGTGAATCTTCTTCGCTGTACTCCATAACGAGAACTTTTGAGGATAATTCACAGGCAACATATACATAAGGCTTAGTTGGATTGAATACCAAATGTCTAGGAGCATAACCTGATGGAGCAATATATTCGTTAACTTGTTTAGGATTCTTTGGATCATTGATGTCATAGATATAGATACGATCGGCACCGTAATCACAGATGATCAATTTTCCATCTGGTGTAAGTGCTGAATAGTGAGGCTTAGATTGGTCTTGTTCTGGACGAGGACCTGAACCTTCAAAATGTACTTCTGAACAGTGTTCGATTTTACCGTCAGCAGTTAAATGATCAATCTTAACTTTGCTTAAGTGGAAGTAGGCACTGAAAATCAAACTACGACTTGCATCAAATTTTACATATGATGGTGAAGTTTCTTCTGAGAAGTCTTCATCAAGTAATTCAGCTTTGTCACCGCTGATGTCATATGAAACAATTCCACCTTTGCCATCTTTCTTAGCAAGGGCAATCAGCTTCATATCATTTGTTACATCGATATAGGTTGGACCGTCTAGCTCAACTAATGTTTCTGGTGTAGATAGTTTACCAGTATCTGAATCAAGTTCAGCTTGGTAAACACCTTTGCCGTCTTTCTTCGTATAACCACTAAAGAGAACTTTTTCTAACATTACAATTTCCTCCAAACAATGTATAGTGTACATTATAATATTAGTGTTCAAATATTGATACACGTAAGGAGTACGTATGAGATGAAAGAAACATCTAAAAAGGAGAAGACATGGTTCTATAAGTGGTTTCTCAATAACCAAGTTACGGTTGTTTTATTAAATATTTTTGTAATTTTTCTAGTAATCTATTTGTTTTCAAAAATAAGCTTTGTTTTCAATCCAATTAATCAGATTTTGGGAATTACAATGCCTCCAGTTATTTTGGCGTTAGTTCTATATTATTTAATTAACCCACTGATCAATGTTTTGGAAGATAAATTCCACGTTAATCGAGTTATCTCTATCACATTTGTTTTCATAATTATTTTTGCATTGCTAGTGTGGGGAATTATGTCACTGATTCCTTTCATCCAGAACCAAATTGATTCTTTGGTTCAGAATTGGCCACAGTATTGGGATGCCTTGAATAAGAGTCTCCAAAATATGTTCAAAGATCCTAAGTTGCATGTTTTCCGTGAAAACTTAGTTAATTCAAACGCTAAAATAAGCAAGAATTTTGAACAAGCCGTTAATAAGATTTTGCCACAAACATTTAGTGGTATTAGTTCGGCTGTAAGTACGGTAACCAATATTGTTATTATTATTCTGACAGCACCGTTCATTTTGTTCTTCATGCTTAAGGATAAGAACAAGTTTAAAGAATCAGTCGTTTCATTTGTGCCTACAAGACTTAAGAAGTCGACTGATGAGATGCTCACAGAGATGAGTCAGTCACTTAGTTCTTATATAACTGGTCAATTGACGGTTGCGTTTTGGGTTGCCGTCATGTTCTTCGTTGGATATCTAATTATTGGTCAACGCTATGCGCTGGTTCTAGGAATTAGTGCTGGTATCTTAAATTTGATTCCATATGTTGGTTCGACGTTAGCATTGATACCATCTTTAATAATTGGTGCGTTTATTTCGCCATCAATGTTCATCAAAGTAATTATTGTGTTTGCGGTTGAACAGACGATTGAGACTCGTGTAATCTCACCAATTATTGTTGGTAACAAAATGCAGATGCACCCAGTGACAACTATTCTGGTATTATTAGTTTCAGCAGGGATGTTTGGATTGTTTGGGATGATTGCTGGTATTCCAGTGTTTGCTATTCTGAAAATCATTTGCACAAGAGTATTTAGATGGGTTAAGCGCAATTCTCATTGGTATGATGAGGAAGAGCTTGGATCCCCGGTAGACGATGACTCAGAAGAAGTTACAAATGATTCTGAAAAAATTCATCAATAATTCAAATATATATTGTAGGAATATAAATAAACATGTATAATATCTATAAACTTTGCGGTTACTTGTTTTTCTCAGAATAACTTTTTGACAAAAGCAAGTAAATGTAAAAGCTTAACTAACGCATGTCCTTGCTGTGGCGATCACCGAGGGTATGCGTTTTTTTGTTGAAAGAGCGAAAAGAAGGGAATATTTAAAATGACTAATCATATAGCTTTGTATCAACCACTTATGCCCGCCAATACAGGTAATATTGCCCGTACTTGTGCCGGAACAAATACCAAACTACACTTGATACGACCACTCGGATTCAGTACTGATGATGCACATATGAAACGTGCTGGACTCGATTACTGGGACAAGGTCGATATTACTTATCATGATAGTTTGGAAGACTTCGTTAATTCAGTTCCTGACGAGAATTATTTATACTTAATAACTAAGTTTTCAGACAAAGTGTATAGTGATGCTGATTTTTCTGACACATCAAAAGACCATTACTTCTTGTTCGGTAAGGAAACAACTGGTTTGCCAGAAGACTTTATGAGAGATAATCCTGAGAAATGTCTAAGAATTCCTATGAGTGATAACATTAGAGCATTGAACCTTTCTAACAGTTGTGCTTTAGTAATTTATGAGGCAGTTCGTCAACAGAATTTTGCTGGATTAGAGTTATCACATCATTATGAGCACGACAAATTAGATTAAGTTATATAAGGGGATAAGTATAATGAAAACAAATAAAGGTGAAGTTACAGTTCAATCATTCCACTACGACGTTGAATCACCCGCCGCTGATGTTAAGTCAGATTTGCAAATTTCAATTGAACATCCAGATTTAAAGAACGAAAAGGGTGATCCATTGGATGAATCAGAAGGTAAAATCTTTCAAGTTGTAATTCCTTTTGAGATTCATCCTGAGAAGGCTCCATTCAAAGTTTCCGGCTTGATTGGACAAGTTGTTCAATTAATTGGATTCCAGGGAAGTCCTGAAGATCTTGAACCTAAACAAGTTGAGAAGATTTCTCGTCCAGTTGTTGAATATATTGAAACATTGACATATCAAGTAACTGCCGTGGCTATCAATCGTGGTGTTTCATTGAATTTTACGGCTCACAGTAATGTTGAACCAAATGAAGCAATGAAAGATTTACAAAATAAGAAGAATAAAAAGTAATTGGACAGCCGTAAGGCTGTTTTTTTATTTGTTAAATATTACTTAGAAGTTTGTACTACCTAAGTTCTAAATGTATAATTTCCTATGATTAACAAGAATTATGTGAGGTTTATATGGCAAAGAGAAAGGCGAAGTCTACGCCTACTAAAAGAACTAGAAAAACTACTACAAAAAATAATAGTGACAGCAGATTATTCAGATCCATTTTTGGTCTATTGCTGATTGTACTATCAGTGCTAGGTTTATTTAAGTTTGGTATTATTGGGAACTTTTTTGACAATATCTATCGGATCTTTGTTGGTGATAGCTATCCGGTAATGCTGATAGTAAGTATCTTTGCTGGTGCCTTCTTAATAGCTACGGGCAGGTTCCCCGTTATGACGCCTAAAAGAAACTTCGGATTTCTATTCACTTATTTAGGAACACTGGTCATATTGCATATAATGATGTTCTCCAAAATAGAGCTATATCATAATTACAATATGGTGACATGGAATACATTATCCGCTGATATGGCGGACTTCACTGTTTACAAGTCAGTTGGTGGAGGGATGATTGGTTCGTATCTTTATAGTTTGTTCATGCCATTGTTTTCCACTTGGGGAACTTATTTTATAACGTTTTTGATGATACTGGTTGGTATCTTGATGCTGTTCAATGTCACAATGAAGCAAGTTGCAATCGTAACGACCAATATATTAGTTCATATTAAACATGGGGCAATTACTCTAAAAAATATTTTATCTGGACATTATAGTAATTATGTTGATTCACGTGAAACACGCAAGGCGAAGAAGGCTGAAACGGTGGCATCTGATATTAAGCCAGAATCTAAGCGCGTCGATCGAGATAATGAACGTTTTAAAGATGTTAACAGCTTTGCCAAGAGTAATAACGAAGATTCGGATTCAAGTAAAAATGATGATTCAGATTTTCAAATCGATATGCCGACGCAGTCACCTGATCCGGAGCCAACAGCTTCTCCATCTCAAAATACAGGTTCTGCACAGATCATGTCGAA
This sequence comes from Companilactobacillus hulinensis, assembly GCF_003946555.1. GTDB lineage: Bacteria > Bacillota > Bacilli > Lactobacillales > Lactobacillaceae > Companilactobacillus > Companilactobacillus hulinensis. The sequence goes on from NZ_RHOO01000001.1 coordinate 119,614, forward strand.
ACCATATGGTATTGATAATACTGATAAGAAGGACTTGCCAACACCTGTTAGTTCGAGAAGTGTGGACGATGATGATTACAAACTTCCATCATCAGATTTGTTAGAGCAGCCTAAACATGTCGACCAAAGTGGTGAAGTACAACTGATCGATGATAATAAGGATAAACTCAAGCAAACATTTAAGAGTTTTGGAGTTAACGTTGAAGTTAAAAAAGCGAGTCTAGGGCCCACTATTACCAAATATGAGGTTCAACCTGCGGTCGGAGTTAAGGTAAGTAAAATCGTTAATTTGGCGGATGATCTGGCGTTAGCATTAGCAGCAAAGGATATTCGTATTGAAGCCCCAATTCCTGGTAAATCCTTTGTAGGTATTGAAGTACCTAATAAAACAATATCGACAGTCTCATTCAGAGATATTACTGAAAATCAGAAGGATAAGACGCATCCGTTGATCGTTCCACTAGGTAAGGATGTTTCGGGTAACATTATTGAAGTTAACATTACCAAGATGCCTCACTTGTTGATTGCCGGTTCAACTGGTAGTGGTAAATCCGTTGCCATAAATACAATAATTACTGGTATCCTAATGAAAGCTAAACCTAGTGAAGTAAAATTGATTTTGATCGATCCGAAGATGGTTGAATTGAATGTTTATAATGGTATTCCTCACTTGCTGATACCAGTTGTTACCGATGCAAGGCGTGCAGCTGGTGCATTACAAAAGGCTGTTACAGAAATGGAACGTCGTTACAAACTATTCGCAGAAACCAACCATCGTAACATTGGTGAGTACAATGCAGATGTCGATAAATTCAATGAAACAGCTGATGATGACAAGAAAATGGAAAGATTACCATTTATTGTTGTTATCGTTGATGAATTATCAGACTTGATGATGGTTGCTGGACATGAAGTTGAAGCGGCTATTGTACGTTTGGCGCAGATGGCTCGTGCGGCTGGGTTGCACATCATTATCGCTACTCAGCGTCCATCAGTTGATGTTATTACTGGTTTGATCAAAGCCAATATTCCTTCTAGAATGGCATTCGCTGTTTCTAGTGGTGTTGACTCCAGAACTATACTTGACTCTGTTGGTGCTGAAAAATTACTTGGACGTGGTGATATGTTATTCCAGCCAATTGGCAAGAGTAAACCAGTCAGACTTCAAGGTGCTTATATCTCCGAAAATGAAGTTGAAAATGTTGTTAAGTTCGTCAGTGAGCAGCAGCAAGCTGAATATGATGAAGACATGATTCCAACAGACATTGAAGATAATAATTCTAAGGATGACAAGCCTAATGATGAGTACTGGGATGATGCTGTCCAAATGATAGTTCAACAGCAATCTGCAAGTGTATCTATGTTGCAGAGAAGATTCCAGATCGGATACAATCGAGCAGCTAGAATGGTCGATGAAATGGAAGAGAAGGGTATTGTTGGGCCATCTGAAGGTAGTAAGCCTCGGAAGGTACTATTAACACAAGAACAATTAGATTCAATTAAGAAAAAACAGGTGGAAAATTGAGAAAGTCAATCGCAAATAATGTGGCATTAAATATTAAGCCAATTAAAAAGTTTCGTACAATCAAAATTCAAATTGATTTTTTAAGACCTTTATCTAAGGAAGAAACAACAACTCGTCGCTTGTTAGCTAATGTATTGTCCAATTCGACAAAGCATTATCCTACTTTTAAAGCGTTAAATGATCGTGAAATGGAATTATATGGATCAGAAATAAGCGTATATACACGTAACTTGCTGAATTTCAATGATTTGGCATTCAGTGTTGAATTCGCTGATCCTAAGTTCTTATTGCATGATCCTAATCAATTAGCGGAAAACTTGAATCTTTTGGGAGAAATAGTTTTGCAACCAAACCTCAAAAATGATTCAGAATTTGATGACACTGCTTTTGATACTGAAAAGAGAAACTTGATGTCAAATCTGGCATCAGTGGGCGATAATCAGGATTTGGTCAGCATATTAGGGTTAACTAGTTTGTTGTATCGAGATAATCCTGATCGTCAGATTCCTATTTTTGGAAGTATCGAACAGCTTAAACAATTGAACAATACTGATTTGTATAAGCATTATCAAGATGTAATAAAAAGCGATGCAGTAGTGGTCAACGTTGTTGGAGATGTTGATGAAGACGAATTTACCAAGGTGTTTATGGACAGTATGTTTGCTCAAGTACTAAAGAACAATCGTCAAAATCTGTCGATCGAGTTTGAAAATTTCGATAAGTTATTGGAATCACCAGCATCAAAAGAGGATCACAAACATTTAAACCAAAGTCGTTTGGCAATGGCATATTTGACTAAGAAATTAGATACTTCATATAGTCGATTGGCTCCGCAAGCAATGAATTTGATTCTTGGTGGGGATGACCAATCACAGTTGTTCTTGCAAGTACGTGAGAAGAATAGCTTGGCATATTCAGTTTCTAGTTCATATCAACCAATTAGTCATTTGGTAACGATTCAGGCGGGATTAGATGCTAAGACTATTGAGCAGGCAACTGATTTGATCAGTAAGCAAATTGACTTCATTAAGAATGACAAGTTTACTGATGATCAAATAGTTCATGCGCAAAAGGTCCTTGATACTCGCCGTGAGATATCATCTGATTCAATCCAGCATTATATTATGCGCAGTATTTGGGAGACGGTTTATTCCAAGTCACTGTTAACAGATGATCAGTTCAAAGTAGAGTTAGATAAGATGGATCGTAAGCAAATTGTTGCTGTTGCTCAGAATATGAGTGAGATTGCACAGTATAGACTAATTGGAGATTAATGATTGGAGAACAGAATGGCCGAGAAACTAGAAAAATATTCTAAGAAACTTAAAAATGGTTATGAAATCGAAGTGGTTCCACTTCCAGGATACAATCAGGTATACGGTCTTGCTATGACAGACTTCGGTTCTGTTAATACTCGCAACGGAGAATTACCCGCTGGAATAGCACATTTTATTGAACACAAATTATTCGCCAAGCCAGGATATGATGTATCTGAAAAGTTTGCTGAATATGGTGCCAATTCTAATGCCTATACGAGTTACACCAAGACAGCTTACTTATTTCAAACTTTGGAGAATCCATATGACAATCTGAAGGTTTTACTAGATTTAATTCAGAATCCACATTTTACTGAAGAAAATGTTGCCTCTGAAAGGGGTATTATTGATCAAGAAATTCAAATGTATTTGGATATGCCTGAATGGGTACTTGAACAAAGAATTTTGGGTCAGTTGTATCCAAATGATCCAATTTCCCAAGATATTGCTGGGTCTAGTGAATCATTACAACAGATCAATAAAGATAATTTGTTGGAAACGTATCGACAGAATTATCGTCCTAGTAATATGGACTTAGTAATTGTTGGTGATGTGGATTTTGAAAAAATTGAAAATATTGTTGAAAATTCTGATTTTCATGGTGTGACAGATATTTTACCTCCAGCTAAGCAAATATTTGAACCCATCGGTGCTGGTGGACATGAAACAATGGAAATAACTCAGGGTCGTTCTGCGTATGGAATTAGAATAGATGCTGATGTATCAATGCCAGAGTTGGTAAAATTACAATTTGAACTCAATATGATTATGGAAATTCTAATTGGTGAAGCCTCAGATAATTATGAAAAAATGACCAATTTAAACATAATTGATGACAGTTTTTCGTATAATGTTGTTGCAGAAAACAACTATTGTTTTATCATTGTAAGTGGGTCAACAAATTATCCTGAAAAATTTCAAGAATACTTACGCAAACATTTGTCATTTAATGAACTAAAAGACGTTTTGGATGAGAAACGATTTGAACGAATCAAACGTGATGCAATTGGGTCATATTTGTTTGCTCAAAATTCTCCAGATGCAATTGCCAATCAAATGGCAGAATTGTACTTTTATGATGTTGATTACTTGCAATTAATTAAGCTGATTGATTCAATCAGTTATGATGACGTTTTACGAGTAGCCGAGCAATTTATCACAGATGATAATTGTACCTACTACAATATTTTGCCAAAATAGGAAGTATTTTATGTACGCATTAGTCATGGGAAGTTCCGGTGATATTGGTACGAGTGCTGCGAAAACATTAGCCGCAAAGGGCTGGTCGCTGTATCTTCATTACAATAAGAACCGTCAACGAATTGCTAGTCTACAAAGTGAACTAGCTGAAAAATATCCACATCAGGATTTTATTCCAGTTCAATTCGACATGGAGTCGGATAAAGTGGAGACGCTGACAAAGCAAATATACGGATTGGATGCAATCGTATTTGCTCAAGGTAATACTTATTACAAGTTGTTAGTTGATATTCAAGAAGAAGAGATCGATGCTCTTTGGAACATTCATATCAAATTGCCAATTCTGATCTTGAAAGAATTACAGGATAAGTTAGCACTAACACATCATGGTCGAGTCGTTTTCATTGGATCTATTTATGGAAAGATCGGTTCTGCTATGGAAGTTGTTTATAGCACCGTTAAAGGCGCTATGACGTCATTTGCGGATGCGTATGCAAAGGAAGTTGCCTCACTTGGTATCTCAGTTAATGTGGTGGCTCCCGGTGCTGTTAATACCAAAATGAATGCTGAATTTTCATCTGAAGATTTGGAAAGCATTAAGGAAGAAATACCTGCAGATAGGTTGGCAAACCCTGATGAGATAGCTGATTTAGTCAGTTATTTGGTCAATATTAAGTCCAACTATTTAACGGGACAAACGATTTATTTTGCTGGCGGTTGGTTGTTATAACGTCGTTGGTAGTTCAGTAATAATATATGTTATACTTAGAAAAATTAGTTAATCGGTGGTAAATAATGGACGAAATTGGCCAAAAGTTAAGAAATGCACGTATAAAAAAAGGATATACAATTGATGACTTGCAACAAGTCACAAAGATCCAAAAGAGATATTTAATTGCGATTGAAGAAGGACAATTTGATCATTTGCCCGGCGATTTTTATGTGCGCGCTTTTATCAAACAATATTCAGATGCTGTTGGCATCTCAAGTGATGATTTATTAGAAGAATACAAGGCAGAAATCCCTGATTCTCAACCTAAAGAACCAGTTCAAAATGAAGAAAAGAAGAATACTAGATCAATTAAAGAAGAGTCTAGTTCGTTTTTCTCAAACTTAGGCAACTATATTCCTCAGATTATTGTTGGAATTATTGTAGTTGTAATTATCGGTGTTATTGCTTTTGGAATGATGCACAGAAGTTCAAGTTCTTCTAGTGTAACGATTCCAAAGGACAATACCGAGAAGACAACTAAGAAGAGTTCAAGCGATACTTCAAAGAAGTCTACAAAGAAGGCAGCTAAGAAGACACCTGTAAAGAAGTCAACTGAACTTACTGTTAAAGAATCAGATACCAAGGGTACATATACAATTACTAACTTACCTACTGATGGTACTGATGTTGAAGTTTCAGCTGATAACGGACAAGCTTGGATTCAATTCGAAGAAGGTTCGAACACTACATGGCAACAAGCTTTGAGTGCTGGTGAGAAGAAATCAACTAAGATCACTAGCGACATTACTACATTCTCAATTCATACAGGTAATATCAATAATACTAAGGTAAGTATTGGCGGTAAAGCGGTTGATTTGAGTAGTGTAAGTTCAGGTGATTCAATTGTTCAAACTCTTACATTTAATGTTGAGAGTAAGTAATTAAAAATAATAAAGAGGCTTAAACTTAACGTCCCAGCCTGATAAAATATATGAGGTTGCGGTTTAGTCCGGCCTCATTTTATTTTGCAAAAAATCGGAGGAAATTAAAAAATGGTTTGGAATTTACCAAATAAATTAACTATGTTACGAATTATCTTGATCCCAATATTTATTGTTTTATTGGCATTCAATTGGACTGGATTGGGCGATATTTATGTTGCTAATGATCTGATTCCGATGAATCATGTATTTGCAACCCTTGTGTTTGTTATTGCATCATTAACTGATTTGGCTGACGGTAAAATTGCACGTGCCAATCATCTTGTTACAAATTTTGGTAAATTTGCTGATACATTAGCTGATAAGATGCTAGTTATGACAGCATTTATCTTCCTTGTTGAGTTAAAGATGGCTCCAGCTTGGGTCGTTGCAATTATTGTTTGTCGTGAATTAGCCGTTACAGGATTAAGAATGATTGTTCTTGAAGAGGGTGGTAAAGTTATGGCTGCCCAAATGCCTGGTAAGATCAAAACGACTACTCAAATGTTAGCCATCATCTTCTTATTAATGCATAACATTTTCTTCTCAGCCATTAACTTCCCAATTGGTGAAATCTTCTTATATATCTGTTTATTCTTTACTATCTATTCAGGTGCTGACTACTTTATTCAATCAAGAGACATATTCAAAAAATAAAACGTAATTTAGAAGTGAGAACAATGAAAAACGAAAAAACTTTTGCTCAATATCGTGAAATTATCGAAGCTGCAGATTTTGAATCTGGTATTCCAGATGACTTGAAATCTATTGCTGTAGATACTGTGAATCAACTTAAGGAACGTAATCTAAGTATTTCTGCTGCTGAAAGTTTAACAGCGGGTCTGTTTCAAGCTGCTATCGCTAATGTCCCGGGTGCTTCTCAGATCCTAGGCGGAGGCTTTGTAACTTATTCTGATGAATCAAAGGTCAACTTGCTACATATTGATGAAAATATCGTTAATAAATATACGGTTGTTAGTCCCACTGTCGCGCAGGCAATGTCAGATTCAACTGCTAAAATTAACGGTGCTGATATTGGAGTTGGTTTGACTGGAGTTGCTGGACCTGATCCACTAGAAGGTAGTCCAGTGGGGACGGTTTTTATTGGAGTTTATGATAGATTAAGAGATTCGTGTGTAGTTAGAGAGTTTCATTTTGAGGGTTCAAGACGTGCAGTCCGTTTGAAGTCGGTCGTTATTGCGTTTGTTCTCGTACAAAGACTCATTCATCAATGATTTATTTTTTTGAACAAACATTTGTTCGCTTTTTTCTTGCTTTTTTGAATAAGAACTAATAAGATACTAATGATGAATGCATTAGGAGGAAACTAATTTGGCTAAAGAAGAACAAACAAGAATTGCAGACGAGGCTGGACGCAAACAAGCACTAGACAAGGCTTTGAAGGCTATCGAAAAAGATTTTGGTAAAGGTGCAATCATGCGTATGGGTGACGATACAGACACTCAAATCTCAACTGTCTCAACTGGTTCTTTAGCACTAGACAACGCCCTAGGTGTTGGTGGATTTCCACGTGGTAGAATTGTTGAAATTTATGGACCTGAAAGTTCTGGTAAAACAACTGTAGCGTTGCATGCCGTTGCTGAAGTTCAAAAAGAGGGCGGTACTGCCGCTTATATTGATGCTGAAAATGCTATGGACCCTGCATACGCTACGGCATTAGGAGTTAACATTGATGATTTGCTTCTTTCTCAACCAGATACTGGTGAGCAAGGTTTGGAAATTGCTGATGCTTTGGTATCCAGCGGTGCGGTTGATATTGTTGTTGTCGATTCTGTTGCTGCTTTGGTACCACGTGCCGAAATCGAAGGTGATATGGGTGATGCCCACGTTGGTCTTCAAGCACGTTTGATGTCGCAGGCTCTACGTAAATTATCAGGTACTATCAATAGAACTAAGACTATTGCATTGTTTATTAACCAGATCCGTGAAAAAGTCGGTATTATGTTTGGTAACCCTGAAACAACACCAGGTGGCCGTGCTTTGAAGTTCTATTCAACTGTACGTCTAGAAGTACGTCGTGCTGAACAAATCAAAGATGGTTCAGATGTAATTGGTAACAAGACTAAGATCAAGGTCGTTAAGAACAAGGTTGCTCCACCATTTAAGGTTGCTCTTGTTGATATCATGTATGGTCGTGGTATTTCACAAACTGGAGAGTTAGTCGATATGGCGGTTGAAAAAGATATCATTGATAAGGCTGGTTCATGGTATTCATACAATGGCGAGCGAATCGGACAAGGTCGTGAGAACGCTAAGGCATTCTTAGCTGCTAATCCAGAGAAGATGGCTGAAATCCGTAAATTAGTTCGTGATGCTTACGGTATGGATGGAAAACCAAAAGATGATGATAAAGATTCAGATGATAAAAAAGATTCTGATAAATCTGATAGTAAATCAAAGAGTGAAAAGGCTCCCAAAACAGCTAGTACAGAGCTAGATTTGGGTAGTGCAAAAGAAAAAGAGACCAAATAGGGTCTCTTTTTTGCTTTTTATTTGGTTGACAGGTGATATTTATTCTATAATATAAACGTTGTATGTAAAAATTCTGTAATAATTGCTTTTACAAACAAATAATTAAAGAAACGATTTGGAGGTGATGGCATGTATCATGCTATCGTAACCTTCTCTTTCGCGCTAATAACATTAATTGTGGGTATCTTCTTCGGATATGCATTCTGCAAGGATGCCTACGAAAAAAAACTTTCACAAGCTAAACAAACAGCTGATGATATTATTGCCAATGCTAAGAAGTCTGCAAAATCTCTTAAAAAAGAGACTTTGCTTGAGGCAAAGGACGAAATTCATAAGTATCGTGAAGAGCAAGAGAATGATTTGAAGGAACGTCGTAAAGATGTTCAGAAACAAGAGAATCGTGCCCTTGAACGTCAAGATATTCTTGATAGAAAAGACCAATCGCTTGAAAAACGTGAGGAAAATATTGAGAAGAACGAGAATAATATCACAGCTAGACAACATAAACTTGATGATAAGGATAAACAATTGACTGCAACTCTTGAAGAACAAAAGGCGGAATTAACTAGAGTAAGTAATCTAACTCAAGAACAAGGTAGAAAGATTATTCTAGGTAATTTAAACAAAGAGTTGACACATGAACGAGCTACGATGATCAATGATAGTACTGAACAAGCAAGACAATACGCTGATAAAGAAGCAAAAGCACTTATTGTTGCTGCTATTCAACGTAGTGCGGCAGATACTGTTTCAGAATCTACCGTTACAACGGTTTCATTACCTAATGAAGACATGAAGGGACGTATTATTGGCCGTGAGGGTAGAAATATCCGTACGATCGAGGCCCTTACAGGGATTGATTTAATTATTGATGATACTCCTGAGGCAGTTGCTCTTAGTGGATATGATCCAATTAGAAGAGAAATTGCTCGCATGGCTTTGGAGAAATTGATTGAGGATGGTAGGATCCATCCAGCTAGAATTGAAGAAATGGTTGATAAGGCTAGAAAAGAAATGGATGATCACATTCGTGAAGTCGGTGAACAAACTATTTATAGTTTGGGAATCAGCTCAATTAATCCTGATCTGATTAAGATTATCGGTCGTATGCAATATCGTACAAGTTATGGTCAAAATGTTTTGAGTCACTCAATTGAGGTTGCTAAATTATCCGCCATAATGGCAGCTGAGTTGGGTGAAGATGTTATGCTAGCAAAACGAGCAGGGTTATTACACGACATAGGTAAAGCTATTGATCGTGAAGTTGACGGTTCACACGTAGAAATAGGTGTTGATATCGCAACTAAATATAAAGAACCAGAAGTAGTTATTAATACAATTGCTTCGCACCATGGGGATGTAGAACCAACTTCTTTGATTGCCACTATAGTTGCTGCGGCTGATGCAATTTCAGCTGCTAGACCAGGTGCTAGATCAGAGTCAATGGAAAATTACATTCATCGTCTTGAGAAACTTGAAGAAATTGCTAATAAGCATGAGGGTGTTGATCATTGTTATGCTATTCAAGCAGGTCATGAGATTCGTGTTATGGTTAAACCAGAACAAATTTCAGATGATCAAGCAGCAATTCTTTCTAGAGATATTAAAAACGAAATCGAAGAGAATCTTGAGTATCCTGGGCATATTAAGGTCACAGTGGTACGTGAGGTCAGAAAAGTTGAATTGGCTAAGTAATTAAGTCGATTTGACCAATATAGAAAATATAGGGGGACTGTGACTACTATTAGTAGGTGCGGTCTTTTTTTGTTTTCTGTTGTCGCTTACGGTTATAAAATATTTCATATGTCGTGGGAACCTGATTGAGCCAAAAAGCGGTCTCAATCCTCGACTTGAAGCTTTGCTCTGCAAATCTCCAAGTTCGTTCCATTCCGTAATGAACGGAAAGGTCTTCGTTCAAACGGCATTTTCACGACGTATGAAATATTTTATAACCTCCAGCTAATGTAGCTAAATTTCTAATTCTGAAGTTTATCTAATGTTTTACTGGGTTAAAAAATAGCAGAAAAAATAGTCGGAAGTCAAAAAGGATGAATCCACTGTGATAGTGCTGTTGGACGGTGAGGTTACCGGCCTTACAGCACAGGATAACTTTTGAAATCTGCGGTCCATGCAGAGTTCAAAAGCAAGTCTTCAGACCGCTTTTTGGCTGAAGACGGTCCCACAGTAGATTCATCTTTTTTGACTGGAGACGTGAAAAACCTTTAACAATTAAGTTTTGGTATTACAAGCAATTATTGTATAATTGAAATATTATGAGAAAGTGAGTTTCGGGGGTAATCCGTGTATGTTTAATGTAATAGTGTATTTGTTTTTGACAATGATATTGTCAGCCATAATAACTCCCTTTGTAATTAAACTTGCTTACATTTTGGGTGCTGTTGATAATCCAAATGCTCGTCGTGTGAATAAGAAACCAATGCCTACAATGGGTGGGTTAGCCATTTTTATTGCTTTTACATTTTCGACTTTTGTATTATTGAGGAATCAATTTCCTAGTCATGAGTTATTCAGTGTTTTTTTGGCTGAATGCATTATTATTCTGACAGGAATCATTGATGATATTAGAGAATTGTCTCCGAAAGCAAAAATGGCAGGTATTTTCGCTGCTGCATTGGTTATTTATTTCTTAGCTGGCATCAGAATGAATGAAGTTGTATTACCTATTTTTGGAGCTTTCAAACTTGGCTGGTGGAGTTTTCCAGTTACAATAATTTGGATTTTGGCAATTACCAACGCTGTTAACTTGATCGATGGATTGGATGGGTTAGCAACTGGTGTTTCAATAATTGCCCTGTTCACCATGGGAGTTGTTGGTTATTTCTTCTTAAATATAACTAATGTTTATGTGTCTGTTTGGATTTTTGCACTGGTAGCCGCCTTATTAGGGTTTCTACCGCATAATTTTCACCCTGCTAGTATCTTCTTAGGAGATACTGGGGCACTGTTCATAGGCTTTATGATGGCTGTATTCTCACTTAAAGGATTGAAAAATGTAACTTTCATTTCTGTGTTAATTCCGGTCATCATCATGGGAGTGCCAATCACAGATACTGTGTATGCAATGTTAAGAAGATTTCTTAATAAGAAGCCAATTACGCAAGCTGATAAGCATCATTTGCACCATAGATTGATGCAACTTGGATTGTCACATCGACAAACAGTATTAGTTATTTATGGCTTATCATTGATCTTTGCGTTCATTTCATTGCTTTATCCACTATCAAGTTTGTGGGGCAGTGTGTTATTAACGATTGGTGTGTTACTTGGCTTAGAGTTATTCGTGGAGTCGATAGGACTTCTTGGTGATAATAGGCAGCCATTGTTGCGAGCAATACAAAAGATGGTTAAGAGATTAGAAAAGAAAGAATAATAAAATAAGGAGAATGCCATTGGCATTCTCCTTTTTATGTGAAATTTTAAATTGCGACTTGTTTATAAACTTGTTCGGTTTCTTCAAGTGAAATTTGATTTTGAAATTGATTTTTAATATCTTGAACTATTTCTTTATGATTTTCTAAATCTAGAAAAATATTGCAAGTTACATCTGTTGAAAAAGCCTTATCTTCAAGAATTATTTTTTCGTTCTTAGCGTAGTTCTCAAATTTATCATAAAGGTGGTAAGGAACAGTTAGTTGATATCCCTGTTGAAGGCGATTCTCTACTAAGCCGATTTCTTTGATTGCATCAGCTGTAGTTGATGAATATGCACGAATTAATCCACCTGCGCCTAATTTGATACCGCCGAAGTATCGTGTAACGACAGCAGTAACGTTCTTTAGATCATTTTGTTGAAGAACGTTCAAAATGGGGGATCCAGCAGTTCCACTTGGCTCACCATCATCGGACATTCTTTCTATTTCAACGTTTTCCAGAACGATAAAGGCTGTACAGTTGTGAGTTGCACTAGATTCTTGTTCACGAATTTTTTGAATAAATTGTTTTGCCTCATCCTCAGAAAAAGTCTGAGCAATGTGAGCTATGAAACGTGACTTTTTAATATCTTTTTCGAAGCTTCCCGTTTCAGCTATAGTTTTATAATTTTGCAAATGTGTTTTTCCTTTCGTAATTTAGTTTATGGAAAATTTAAATGAATATTTGGGTGGTCGTATATTCAATACGGCAGAATTAGATGTGACACAAATTAGATTATTGAATGAAATTGGCAGTAAACAGGTTGATGCAATCAAAAATAATATTTGTCAGCGGTGTTTAATGCCAGTTATTAATAATTCCAGATTAACTTATTGTCGCAACTGTATCAACCTTGGTAGGATCAGTGGAGGTAACAAGCTGATAATTTCACCGGCAGAAGCATTATTCAATCGGCAGAGCACACCTATGAACTGGTCAGGTGAATTAACCGTGATGCAGAAAAAGGCGTCTGAGGAGCTAATTACGGCTTACAATACAGGAACTGATCATCTAGTGTGGGCCGTTACAGGAGCCGGCAAGACAGAGATGATTTATCCGATGATTGAACGAGTTATTCTTGACGGTAAGCGGATAGCGATATGTTCGCCCCGTGTCGATGTTTGTATTGAGTTATTTCCAAGAGTACAAGCAGCATTTCCACAGACTAGTATTGGATTATTTCATGGTAGAAGTGAGGAAAGATATTCATTTACTCAAATAATGTTGTCAACAGTGCATCAATTGATAAAATTCGAGGGTGCATTTGATGTTCTGGTTATTGATGAAGTTGACTCTTATCCGTTGGCAGGAAACAAGATGTTGGAACAAGCTATTTATAAAGCAAAAAAATCTACAGGTAATTTGATCTTTTTGTCAGCAACGCCACCAAGAGAATTACTCGAAGATGTTAAAAATCAAAAAGTAACTATTTCTAAATTATATCAAAGATTCCATACTTATCCTTTACCGGAACCTAAGTGTCACATGCTATTCAAAAGTAGTGATTTTTGTAAAATAAATCCTAGATTGAAATATAGAATTCAGAAAATGATCGATACTGGTCAAAGATTCATGCTGTTTTTTCCAAAAATTCCAGCTATGTTGAGCTTTGCTAATAATTTAAAAAATATTTTTCCTGAGTTAACTTTTGTCGATGTTAGTTCAAAAGATGAGCAAAGACTGGAAAAAGTCCAAAAGTTTCGTGATAAAAATGTTCAAGCAATTTTGACTACAACTATTCTGGAGCGTGGAGTTACTTTTAAAAAAATCACGGTAATGGTTATTGATGCTGATGCTAAAGAATTTTCAAAAACATCATTGATTCAAATAGCTGGTCGAGCTGGTCGTGCGAGTGAATCGCACGATGACGAGGTTCATTTCTATTATCAAAGTTACAATCGTCAAATAAAGCAGGCATGTGCAGAAATAAACTACTTGAATCGGCAGGCAAAAAAATGAAATGTTTGAGTTGTGGTAATTCAGTTATAAATGATTTTGATTTGAAAGTTCTATTTGGATTTAAAGAATTTATACCGGACAATATTTGTCAGTTTTGCAGGCAACAGTTAAACTGGCTTGATCCAGACAATGGCTGTATAAGATGTTATAAGCAGATCAATGAGAATATATGTGATGACTGTTTGATGTGGGAGAAAAAATATAATATTATCAATTGCCATAAATCTTTGTTTGAGTATAATCAGTTCATACATAGTTATTTTAAAAACTATAAAAGGTATGGCGACATCTTATTAGCAGAGTTGTTTTCGAAGGACTTGTACCAGTGGTCCAGGTCCAATAAATTCGATTTAATTACGTATATTCCGGCAAGCAATGGGCATTTACAGGCAAGGGGTTTCGATCCCGTATGGGAAATGTATCGACAAGCGTTTGACTTAACGTCAATGCTAACTAAAGTTGATGCAGATAAACCACAAGCTCAAAAGAACCGCTATGAAAGACTTCAAACGCCACAAACCTTTTATTGTCATTCCAATAACCTTGATATATCAAGGAATAGCAGTGTTTTAATTTTGGATGACGTATATACTACAGGCCGCACCATGACGCACGCGAGACAAGCCTTAGAAATAGTAGGTTTCAATAATATTTGTACTTTTTCATTATCTAGGTAGTGAAACCGTTGTCACATCACCGGAAGAATTATATACTTAGAGAGAAGAGTAGATACACTCTTTAATTTCCTATCGTCGGAAGGAGAGATTCTTATGTTAACAATTAATGTTCGTGGTGAAAATATCGAGGTAACACCAGCTATTCGTGACTATGTTGAAAAAAGACTATCAAAGATGGAAAAATATTTCAGTGACGACAGCAATCCAATTGCTCACGTTAATTTGAAGACTTATCCATCAAAGGGTACAAAGGTTGAGGTAACTATTCCACTTCCATACATGACTCTTAGAGCTGAAGAGATCAACGATGACATGTATGCCGGAATTGACTTAGTTATTGATAAACTTGAAAGACAAGTTAAGAAATTTAAGACACGTGTAAATCGTAAGGGACGTGAATCAGGCAGTATTAAGGATATTCCTTTAGATGATGTATCTGCTGAAGACGCTAAGGAAGACGAATCACAAATCGTCAGAACAAAACGTTTATCACTAAAACCAATGGACGCTGAAGAAGCAGTTCTACAAATGGAAATGCTTGGACATGAATTCTTTATATTCGAAGATGCCGAGACAAATGGCGCAAGCATCGTATACAAACGTAACGATGGTAAGTATGGTTTGATCGAAACAAATGAATAGGAAATTTAAAAAAGTTAGGACTTTATGCCCTAGCTTTTTTTATTTGCTTGGAAAGAAATTATTTTGTGGTTTGCATTCGTAAGTACGAGTATGCTTTTTGTATGGCTGAGACTTGCGACTGATAAGATTTAGGATTTTTTAATTTTGTGCAAAATACACCAAAAATATACAAATATGGTGTAGTATATTAACTCTGGAAGACTCTATATAATTCTGAGTTTAAAACAATCTAAAAAAATGCTACTATTAAGAGTATGTTTAGTATTTAGGAGAGATTATTACATATGGCAAATCCATTAAGAAAATGGGTCGAAAGCGACAAAAGAGAAGTTAAACGTATGGGCAAGATTGCCGATAAGGTTGAAAGTTATGCTGATGCATATAGCAAACTTTCAGACGAAGAACTTCAAGCTAAGACTCCTGAATTTAAAGAAAGATTAGCAAAAGGTGAAACTCTAGATGATATTCTACCTGAAGCCTTTGCTACAGCCCGTGAGGGTGCTAAAAGAGTATTAGGACTTTATCCATTTAGAGTTCAAATTATTGGTGGTATTACACTTCACGAAGGTAATATTGCTGAAATGAAAACTGGTGAAGGTAAGACTTTGACTGCCACATTACCAGTTTATTTGAACGCGCTTGCAGGAAAGGGTGTTCATGTTGTTACTGTTAATGAATATCTATCATCCCGTGATGCAAAAGAAATGGGTGAGTTATACAACTGGTTAGGACTTTCAGTAGGTCTTAACGTCAACAGCATGGATTCAGAAGAAAAACGTGCTGCATACAATTGTGATATTACTTATTCTACAAATAGTGAACTTGGATTCGATTACTTGCGTGATAACATGGTCGTTTACAAAGAACAAATGGTTCAACGTCCATTACATTATGCTATCGTCGATGAGGTCGATTCAATCTTGATTGATGAGGCTAGAACTCCATTGATCATTTCTGGTGCCGCTGAAAAATCTACAGCTATGTATGTTCGTGCCGATAGATTCTCTAAGACACTTGAAAAAGATGATTACAAGATCGATTGGCCTACAAAGTCAATTAGTTTAACTGAAACAGGTATTAGAAAAGCTGAAGATTACTTCGGTTTGGATAACCTATATGATATTGATAATACTGTCTTGAATCACCATTTGGACCAAGCACTTCGTGCCAACTACATTATGACTCTTGATATTGATTATGTTGTGCAAGATGGCGAAGTTAAAATTGTTGATCAATTTACTGGTCGTGTTATGGATGGTCGTCGTTATTCTGATGGATTACACCAGGCTATTGAAGCCAAAGAAGGTGTTGAGATCCAAGATGAAACTAAGACAATGGCTAACATCACTTATCAAAACTTCTTCCGTATGTATGATAAGTTATCAGGTATGACTGGTACTGCTAAGACTGAAGCAGAAGAATTCAGAGAAATCTACAACATGGAAGTTATTTCAATTCCAACTAACAAACCAGTTATTCGTGATGATAAGGATGATTTGCTATATCCTACATTGAAGAGTAAATTTGCGGCTGTTGTTGAAGATATCAAGAGAAGACACGCAAAGGGTCAACCATTACTAGTTGGTACTGTTGCGGTTGAATCTTCAGAATATCTATCTAAGTTGCTTGATAAAGAGGGTATTCCTCATGCTGTCTTGAACGCTAAGAACCATGCTAAGGAAGCTGAAATTGTTATGAACGCTGGTCAACGTGGCGCCGTAACTATTGCTACCAACATGGCTGGTCGTGGTACTGATATTAAACTTGGACCTGGCGTTAAAGAAGTCGGTGGTCTATGTGTTCTTGGTACAGAACGTC
This sequence comes from Companilactobacillus hulinensis, assembly GCF_003946555.1. Lineage (GTDB taxonomy): Bacteria > Bacillota > Bacilli > Lactobacillales > Lactobacillaceae > Companilactobacillus > Companilactobacillus hulinensis. Next base: position 136,368 of record NZ_RHOO01000001.1, read on the forward strand.
ATGAATCACGTCGTATTGATAATCAGCTTCGTGGTAGATCTGGTCGTCAAGGTGATCCTGGTGTTACACAATTCTACATGTCACTTGAAGATGACTTGATGAAACGTTTCGGTTCAGAAAGAATCAAACGTGTTCTTAAGACATTGAAGATTGAAGATGACGATGCCGTTATTCAAAGTAAGATGATGACTCGTCAGGTTGAATCTGCTCAAAAACGTGTTGAAGGTAATAACTACGATACTCGTAAGAATACCTTGCAATATGATGATGTTATGCGTGAACAACGTGAAGTTATCTATAAAGAAAGAATGGAAGTTATTACTGAGGACAAGGATCTTGACCGTGTTCTTCTACCTATGATCGAGCGTACTATCAAAGTTACTGTTGATGTACATACTCAAGGTAAACAAGAAGATTGGGATCTTGCTGCCATTGCTGACTTTGCAACATCAGCCTTAGTAAGCGATAAGGATTTCAGTGTTGTTGATCTTCAAATGAAGTCAGCAGATGAAATTATTAAGTACCTAATGGACTTTGTTAATAAGAACTACGAAGCTAAGAAGGAACAACTTGGAGATCCAGCTCAAATGCTAGAATTTGAAAAAGTTGTTATCCTTAGAGTTGTTGATGAACACTGGACAGATCATATTGACGCGATGGATCAATTACGTCAATCAATTGGTCTACGTGGTTATGGACAATTAAATCCACTTGTTGAATATCAAGAAGAAGGATATCGTATGTTTGAAGAAATGGTTTCAGACATTGAATATGATGTAACTAGACTATTCATGAAGGCCGAAATTAGACAAAACATGGAAAGATAAATCGGCAGGCCGCTTGGCCTGTCTTTTTTTATAAAGGTGATAATTATGGAATTTAGCGAAATAAAGACAAAAATAAGTAATATTGAAAGCAAAATAAGCCAATTCAGGGGGTCTCTTTGACTTAGATAGTTTGGAAGAGTCTATTGCAGAGAACGAAGCCAAGATGACTGAGAATGGTTTTTGGGATGATCACGATAAAGCTCAAAAAGTCATTGATGCCAATAATGATCTGAAAGATAAATATGATAACTTCAAGCAACTTGATGAGGGATTGGAGAACTTGAAGGTTTTAGCTGAGTTATATCAGGATGATCCTGAAGATGATTTGATAGTTCAAATGGAAGATGATGTTGCCACTCTTGAAAAGAAAATGCAGTCTTATGAATTGACAATGTTGCTTTCTGAACCCTATGATTCAGATAATGCCATTTTGGAAATTCATCCAGGTGCTGGTGGTACTGAATCTCAAGATTGGGGTTCGATGCTGTTAAGAATGTATCAAAGATGGGCTGATCAACATGATTTCTCTGTTGAAATTGAAGATTATCAACCTGGGGATGAAGCTGGCATTAAGAGTGTGTCTCTGATGATCAGTGGAAAAAATGCCTATGGATTATTGAGATCAGAACGTGGTGTTCATCGTCTAGTTAGAATCTCACCATTTGATTCTGCCGGCAGACGTCACACTTCGTTTGCTTCAGTAGATGTGATGCCTGAATTAGATGACTCAATTGAAGTTGAGATCAATGATGATGATTTGCGTGTTGATGTTTTCCGTTCATCTGGTGCCGGTGGTCAGCATATCAATAAGACCTCATCAGCTGTAAGAATTACTCACTTGCCAACTGGTATAGTTGTTAGTTCTCAAGCTCAGAGGTCACAATTACAAAATAGACAAACAGCAATGAACATGTTAAAAGCTAAGTTGTATCAAAGAGAACAAGAAGAACAAGCTAAGAAAAATGCTGAAATCAAGGGTGAACAGATGGATATTGGTTGGGGATCACAGATCCGTTCATATGTTTTCCATCCATATACAATGGTCAAGGATCATCGTTCAAACTACGAAACTGGTAACGGTCAAGCGGTAATGGACGGTGACTTAGATCCATTTATTTATGCTTACTTGCAATGGAAACTTCAAGGGGAGAATCCAGACTAATATGTCAAAGAGAATTTTAATTGTAGACGATGAATTATCGATTTTGGAATTAATTGAATATAATTTAACTGCCAAAGGTTATGACACTGATACTGCTACTAATGGGGAAGATGCCTTAGACAAAATATTGATGGAAAAGTTTGATTTGGTACTATTGGATCAGATGCTTCCAAAACTGAGTGGAATTGAAATTCTTAAAAAAATTCGTTCAGAAGGAAATGCCACACCAGTGATATTTTTGACTGCTGTTGATGCTGAAGATAATAAAATTGAAGGCTTGATCAGTGGAGCTGATGATTACATAACTAAACCCTTTAGTGTAAAGGAACTTCTGGCAAGAATTGAAGTAGTGCTACGTAGAACAACTAGTTCTGATAAGACACATTTTGCATTAAACAAAGCTGCTAAAAGTTTGATTATCAACGGAACAGAGATTGCTTTGACTAGAAAAGAATACCAATTGTTGGAGTTCTTGCTAGATAATAAGGGAATCGTGGTTTCACGCGATCAAATTTTTGACAATGTCTGGGGATTAAACTCTAATTCACAGTTACGAATGGTCGATATTCAAATTAGTCATCTTCGTGATAAAATTGAAAAGGATACAAAAGATCCGCAAATAATAAAAACCGTACACGGATTCGGTTACGTCTTAGAGGTGTAGTATGAGGAAAAAATTTGGTCCATTAATTGCTATCGCTATTACTGTAATAATCTTTATCGTGCTTTCTGTATTTGCTGATAATATTTTGGGACATTCTCAAAATGAGATGTTCTCTGATGAAACGGTTTCGTATCGTGAATTAAAAAAGAACCATTCTCAAGAGCAGGCAGCCAAGTATTCTAGTTTGTCTTATGTTGATACTACAAAACGTAGTACGGCCTTGGAAAAGGGTGCATATGATCTAATTCATCGTGGCCACCTTACACCGGGACAGAACTTTGTTACTAACGATACTTTTGGTACAAGAACCATGTATTATATGCACGGTTCAAGTAAATATGTAGTTGCAAAGAAGTATAAGAGACTGTGGAATCAGGATACTTTCTCGTTTGTTATGGTTGCATTTATCTATTTCATTGTCACAGATTCAATGATTCTCTTCTTCTACCGTAGACGTCAGGTTCTAAGTAAAGATATTGAGAGTGTTACTGAGAACTTGAAGCGTGTTCGTAAGAATAAAGAGATGGCATCACTTATCTTGGCACCTGATGATGAATTGTATGAGCTTGTTGAACAGACGAATGATATTAGTATGGATATTAATGAATTGAGAGATAATGCACGACTTCGTGAACGTAGATTTAAGGGGCTTATCGGCCACTTGCCAATCGGTGTTATGTTGTTAAACTCTCAAGGTGAAGTGCTAATGCATAATCAAGCTATGGCTGGATTATTGGATGAAAATATTTCAAATGAGATACATCCCTTTATCGAAGATGTTAAAACTTACAGTTTGAGTCGAATGATCGAGCATACTTTGCGCAAGAATAAGAATCATCATCGTGAGATTCAATTGGTTGGAAATTCACAGAAATATGTTGATGCGAATGTTATTAGACTAGTTCATTCACGTGAAGATTATGACCAACAAGTCTTAGTTATCTTATATGATTTAACTGAAAGTAGAAGATTTGAACAGATGCAAGTCGACTTCGTAAATAATGTTAGCCATGAGTTGAAGACTCCAATTACATCAATTGAAGGATTCTCAGAGACATTATTGAATGGTGCCAAGGATGATCCTGAGAAACTAGATCATTTCTTGCATATAATTAATGACGAAAGTATTCGCTTAACAGAATTGATTCAGGATATTCTTTCATTATCCAAAGTTAAAAAGGATACTGAAAAAGCTCAACTTGTTAATATGTCTGAAGATATTGATAAATTACTGGAACGTATGGAAATTCCAATCAAAAAACATGGAATTCATGTTAAAAAAGAATTTTTCGGCAATGTCAATGTAACTATCAGTAAAGAAAAAATAAATTTGATCATTGGCAATTTGATTAAAAATGCAATTTCTTACAATAAAGAAAATGGTACTATTTCAATGGAATTTCATCATGATGAAATTGAAAACCGCATCAGATTTGTTATTCAAGATACTGGAATTGGTATCGCTGATGATGAACAAGATCGTGTATTCGAAAGATTCTATCGTGTCGATAAATCTAGAAGTTTGGAGACCGGTGGCACTGGACTAGGACTTGCCATTGTTAAAGAGACAGTAGATACATTGAATGGAACAATCGGTGTTGAATCACATAAGGGTCTTGGATCAACATTTACAGTTAACATTCCGTTATAAAATTAATAATTTAGTCGTATCTCAATTGAGGTATGGCTTTTTTTGTAATCAAAACGTAATGTGCAAAGGGCTTTCGTAGAGGGTATCAAATACGTTATAGTGGTTCTGGTAAGAAAAATGAGAAGACTGTGTATAGGGAGTTATTTTTCTACAATTAAGCTGTAGGAGGCAAATATGTTCAAGGGGAAAAAGATTTGGATTTTGGGTGTGTTATCAATTTTCTTCGGTATGCTGTTACTTTCAAGTAACAATACTGATGTTGAGGCATCTCAAATCAATGATTATATAATTAACAACAAGATTCAACCGGCTTCAATTCAATATCGTACAGGTACATTCACTGAATGGATACCTTATGAAAATGGTGTTGGTAAGCCAGAAGGAGTTGTAGTTCATGAAACTGCAACTCCTGGTGCCACTGCTGAAAATGAGGTAACACTTTTCAACAGAGAGTGGAGAAATATGCAGACTTATGTCCATGCATTCACTGATGATAAGCAGATTATCAATATTCATAGTGCTGATTATGGTGTTTGGGGCGCTGGTCCAACTGCTAATGCCAAATATATTCAAATTGAATTATGTGAAGTAAATTCATATGATGGATTTGCACATTCTTTGGCAAATGATGCTTACTATATTGCATCTAAATTGATTCAATACAATTTACCAGATATTCCTGGTCAAACAGTTGTTTCTCACCACGAAGTAAGTAATATGTATCACCAAACAACTCACGTTGATCCAGATACATACTTTGCTCGCAAAGGCTATAGTATGGCTGAACTAAACCAATTGATTTCACTTTATTACAATAATTTGAAGGCAACTGGTAATGTTTATGGTGTTGGTAATACTACAAACGCCGGTTCAAATAACAATACTAACAACACTGGAAATACTGCAACTCCTAGCAAGGGTGTCATCAAAGTTAATAACGCTAACGGTTATTATGTTCCATTGATGGCTCTTCAAGGTGATGGTACTTTCAAGCCCGTTAAGAATCGTGCTTTGGCAAACAACACTCCATGGGTCACAGATAAGACAAAGACTTATAATGGTATAACATATCGTCGTGTTGCTACAAATGAATGGGTTGATAGCTCATATATTATTTAAATCAAACTTTAGAGGTTGTGGAATATTCAGCGTAAATGCGTAATAAGATACAACTTCTTCTGTTTAATAATAAAAATCCTCGAGTTTACTATATGTAAATTCGAGGATTTTTTAGGTCATGTTCAAAAATTAAACGAGCTTTGTAATGCTATTTTTTGTACAATTGTTTAATTTTTATTTATGAAATTTTAGAATTATTGAATCTCGTAATTCTTAATAGTAATCTGTGAAATGGATAACAATAATAAAGTGAGTTATAGGGGATCAAGCTACCTAGCTGTCAAAATCCATGATAGTCCAGGCTTATTTTCTTATTGCTCCGATACGGGGGATGCCTATGAATAAAAGAGCACTGTTAACAAGTGTTGCAGTTTTGAATACTGTTGCGGCTGTTGCTGCCCCAACAGTTGTTTCTGCTGCCGACACTTCAGAACCAGATTCTAAACAAGGGGACTCGAGTACAGTTGATGGCAATAATGTACTTGTGGGACCAAAGGTAAAAGAGGCTGATACGACTGTTGCCCACTCACCAATCGTGGAAGCTCCGGTTGAATCTTCAGCATTGCAACAAATAATTGTTGAGTCGGCAAATAATTACGCTTCTCCAGCTCAACAACATGCGTTTTTGTATAAAGCCGTTCCATTAGCACAAAGAGCTGCTAGTCAATATAATGTATACACTTCAGTTATGTTGGCTCAAGCTATTTTAGAGAGTAGTTGGGGTTTGTCCACTTTAGCAACGGACGCCAATAACTTATTTGGTATCAAAGGTGACTACAATGGTTCAACCTATACTGTTCAAACTCGTGAATGGAGTGCTGATAAAGGTTACTATTACATCACGGCTAATTTTAGAAAGTATGCCAGTTACTATGAATCATTCCAAGATAATGGTAACAAGTTGCGTAATGGTTTAACTTACAATTCTGCATTCTATAGTGGAACATGGAAAGAAAACACATCATCATATCGTGATGCTACTGCATGGTTGCAGGGTAGATATGCCACTGCCCCTAATTATGCCAGTGTCTTAAATAACATTATTGATAGTTATAATTTGACGCAATACGATGATGATCAACCAGCAACAAATGAGACTCAAAACACTAATACCAATAATACAAATACTGATAATAGTGCTGAAACAAATGGTGGAAGTACCAACGAAGTTCAAGAAGAAGGCAATGTTCATGTTAATGTAACGCCATATGCACCGTTACAAGATAACAACGGAAAAGCCGTTAAAAATCGTGCCTTAGGTTCAGATACTGACTGGTATTATAACAAGACTAAAACTGATTCAAATGGTACAACTTGGTATCATGTTGCAACTAGCGAATGGGTCAGTGCTAGCAGTGTATACGTAAAATAGTTAAGAAATACTTTTAACCACCTTCAAAATTTTGAAGGTGGTTCTTTTTGTGCAAAAAATCCCAGTTAATGTTGAAAAGCGGTTTTAAGTTACTGTAAATGTTTCAGGAGTATTACACAATGTTTAGTTTCTGTTACAGAACGGAAGATTGATTGAATCTGGCTTTTTTAAATAGTAACCTGATATGTAGATATTATATAGGGGGATACCTTCAATGAATAAAAAAGTGTTGTTAACAAGCGTTGCGGTTCTTAACACACTAGCTGCCGTTGCTGCTCCAACGGTTGCTTCCGCTGCCACGGACACTACTAGTGTTCCAGAAAATTCAGAACAAGTAAGTAATACAAATCAAAATAATAGTGATACAGATGTGATTTCAGGATCAGATGTTACAAAAGCTGATACTACAGTTGCTCATACAGCAGTAGTCCAATCAGCTGCTTCAACAAAGGCTGTTGTACAAGCTACAAGTAGTGGTGTAACATCAGCCCAACAACAAGCATTCTTGGCTGAAGCCGTTCCAATGGCTCAACAAGCTGCTTCAAAGTACAATCTATATACTTCAGTTATGTTAGCTCAAGCTATCCTTGAAAGTGCATGGGGTACTTCAACTCTTGCTACTCAAGGCCATAACTTATTTGGTATCAAAGGTGACTATAATGGAGCCTATGTATCAATGCCAACTTCTGAATGGAGTGCATCAGCTGGTTGGTATACAATCTATGCTAACTTCAGACAATATCCTAGTTACTATGAATCATTCTTAGACAATGGTAACAAGTTGCGTAACGGTGTTGCATGGAACTCAAGTTATTACTCAGGTACATGGAAAGAAAATGCTGCATCATACAAGGATGCTACTGCATGGCTACAAGGTAGATATGCAACTGCTCCTAACTATGCCTCATCATTGAATAGTTTGATTACAAGATACAATTTAACTCAATATGATGGTAATGCTGAAACAAACAGTGGTGCTGATAACTCAGCTGATACTGGTACAGTTCATGTTAATGTAACACCTTATGCTACACTACAAGATAACAACGGTAAGGCTGTTAAGAATCGTGCTTTGTCACCAAACTCAGATTGGTACTTCAACAAGACAAAGACTGATGCAAACGGTGTTGTTTGGTATCATGTTGCAACTACTGAATGGGTAAGTGCTAGTCAAGTTTCAGTTAAATAATTTAAAAATATTCTATTACACTATCGATTAATCGGTGGTGTTTTTTTTTATGAATTTTTTTGTTGAAATCTCTGTTTTTATACAAAAAATATACATTGGTATATTACTATGAATTGGATAGAGGTGAAGAATGTTGAAAAAAAGACTTGTTGCGTTATTTGCTGTGACATTTTCCGCAATTTTTATTCTAACTGGTTGCTCCGGGAGTGGTAGCCAAAAGACAATTACGGCGGTTGGTTCTTCTGCAGCACAACCATTAGTTGAGCTTGCTGGTGAAGAATTTTCAAAAGATAACCCCAACGAATATGTCAATGTTCAAGGTGGGGGAACTGGTACAGGACTTAGTCAGATACAACAAGGTGCCGTTGATATTGGTAATTCAGATTTGTATGCTGAACAAAAGAGTGGCATCGATGCTAGTAAGTTAGTAGATCATCGTATAGCCGCTGTGGGAATGGTTCCCATCGTCAATAAAGACGTTAAGGTTGATTCCTTGACCATTAAACAATTACGTCAAATCTTCTCTGGTGAAGTTACTAACTGGAAACAAGTTGGTGGACAAGATTTGAAAATAACTATCATTAACCGTGCTGATGGAAGCGGTACTCGTTCAGCATTTGAAGATGATGTAATGGATAATGCTCAGTTTGCCAGTTCACAAGAGCAAGATTCTAGTGGGATGGTACGTCAAATTGTGTATAACACCGATGGTGCTATCAGCTATTTGGCGATGCCTTATTTGAATGACACCGTTAAGACACTCAAAGTTAATGGTGTAAAACCTACAATTAAAAATATTGAAAATAATACTTGGAAGATTTGGTCATACGAGCATCTCTATACTAATGGTGAAGCAAAAGGGATGACTAAAGAATTCTTGAGTTACATTATGACTGATAAGATTCAAAATCAAGTTGTTAAAAAGCTACAGTATGTTCCTATAAAAGATATGCAGTATCAAAAAGATTACAAGGGTAATGTAATGCCTGTTTCAAAGGGGGGAGTCTAAAATGAAAGATCCAATTAGAGAAAGTCTAACTAAAAAATCTGTTTCAGCTAAAAGAGAAACTCGCGGAAAAATAATTTCGTTCAGTTTCACTGCAATTATCGTAATTTTAGTTGTAACGATAATTGGGTTCGTTGCTTCTCGAGGATTGATTATTTTCTTCAAAGATGGAGTTAATCCAATCAATTTCTTAACTCATTCAGTTTGGGCTCCTAGTAAGCTCGATAGTGCCGGTCATCCAATCGTTGGTGCAGCACCGATGATTGTTGGTTCATTCGCCGTTACTTTGATTGCAGCATTAATTGGTACACCATTTGCAATTGCTGCCGCTTTATTCATGACGGAGATTTCTCCTAAATGGGGACGTAAGGTACTTCAACCAGTTATTGAATTATTGGTTGGTATTCCTTCGGTTGTTTATGGTTTCATCGGTTTAACAGTGGTTGTTCCTTTTGTTCGTAAGATAGCTGGTGGAAGTGGATTCGGTATTTTAGCCGGTTCTTTCGTTCTGTTCGTTATGATTCTACCGACGATAACATCTATGTCAGTGGATGCTTTACGTGCTGTACCTAGATATTATCGTGAAGCCTCACTAGCATTGGGTGCTACTCGTTGGCAAACGATACACAAAGTTATTTTGCGTGCGGCTACACCCGGTATTTTGACAGCTGTTGTGTTCGGTATGTCGCGTGCGTTCGGTGAAGCTTTAGCGGTTCAAATGGTTATTGGTAATGCAATGTTGCTACCAAACAACTTAGTATCACCATCAGCCACTTTGACTAGTGTTCTAACAATGAACATGGGTAATACAATTATGGGCTCGACGCCAAATAACGCCTTGTGGTCATTAGCATTACTATTACTTCTCATGTCATTGCTGTTTAACTTCATAATTAGATTAATCGCAAAGAGAGGTAAGATGTAATGTTCAATGAAAAAGTAAAAGACAAAATTGCAACAGGCGTTATCTATGCAATGTCAGGCATCATTGTACTTATTCTTGCCGGATTACTGTTATATATTTTAGGAAGTGGTCTGCGTTACGTTAACTGGCATTTTCTAACATCTGGATCAAAAGCCTTTCAAGCGGGTAGTGGTGTAGGAATTCAATTGTTTAATTCATTTTTCCTACTAATCCTTTCAATGCTGATTTCGATTCCCATCTCAATTTCAGCTGGTATTTATTTGTCAGAATATGCTGGTAAAAACAAACTAGTTGAGGTCATTCGTATTTCAATCGAAGTATTGAGTTCATTGCCTTCCATAGTTGTTGGTTTGTTTGGATTTTTGATTTTTGTGATTAGTTTCAAGTTCGGTTTTTCGATTCTTTCTGGTGCGTTGACACTGACTGTTTTCAATCTACCAATTTTGACTAGAAACGTTGAAGATTCATTGAAGTCAGTTGCTCAGTCACAGCGTGAAGCTGGACTTGCCTTAGGATTATCCAAATGGGAAACGGTTATTCATGTTATTATTCCTGATGGTCTTCCAGGTATTATTACCGGTATGATCATTGGTGCTGGTAGAGTATTCGGTGAAGCCGCTGCATTGATTTACACGGCTGGGCAGAGTGCTCCGCCATTAGACTTCACTAATTTCAACGTATTCAGTATTACTAGTCCCTTGAATCTAATGCGTCCAGCTGAGACTTTAGCGGTACATATTTGGAAAGTTAACTCTGAAGGACTTATTCCTGATGCTGTTCAAGTATCTGCAGGAGCATCTGCCGTTTTGATTATTGCAGTTTTACTATTTAATTTACTATCAAGATATATTGGTAACTTGGTTTATAAAAAGATGACTGGAGAGTAGTTTTATGGATGTACAAAATGAAGAACAATTTATTCATCACTTAGATGAAAAAGATCATGAAATAGCTATGTCCACTAAAGACTTACAAGTATTCTATGGTGAAAAAGAAGCTATGCACAAAGCCAGTCTTCAATTTGAAAGGTACAAGATAACTTCCTTAATTGGAGCTTCTGGTTCTGGTAAATCAACTTTCTTGCGGTCTTTGAACCGGATGAACGATAATGTACCCGGAGCAACTGTTAAAGGTCAGATCATGTATCGTGGTCTTGATATCAATAAAAATGATGTAGATATTTATGAAACAAGAAAGCATATTGGAATGGTATTCCAACGTCCCAATCCGTTCGCTAAATCGATTTACAACAATATAACTTTTGCTCTGAAACGTCATGGATTACATGACAAAGGTAAGTTGGATGAAATTGTTGAAACGACGTTGAAGCAAGCGTCACTTTGGGATCAAGTTAAGGATGATCTTAACAAGAGTGCGATGGCTCTATCTGGTGGACAGCAGCAGCGTTTGTGCATTGCACGTGCAATTGCCATGAAACCTGATATTCTATTAATGGATGAGCCAGCAAGTGCGCTTGATCCAATCTCTACTTCTAATATTGAAGAAACAATGCTTAATCTGAAAGACCAATTTACCATTATTATCGTTACACATAATATGCAACAAGCGGCTAGAATTAGTGATTACACGGCATTCTTCCATATGGGGCATGTTGTGGAATTCAACGAAACTAGAAAAATCTTCACTCGTCCTAAAATTAAGACGACTGAAGATTACGTTTCAGGACATTTTGGGTAGGAGGCTCCACTTTTGGCAGAAAAAATTTTAACATCTTCGGATGTGCATTTATTTTATGGTAAAAAAGAAGCACTGAAAGGTATCAATCTAGACTTTAACAAAAATGAAATCACTGCTTTGATCGGGCCTTCAGGATGTGGTAAGTCAACATATCTTCGTTGCTTGAATCGAATGAATGATTTGATACCCGATGTAACAATTACTGGAACTATTTCTTTAAATGGTAAAAATATTTACTCACCTAACGTTGATACTGTAGAATTAAGGAAGCAAGTCGGAATGGTGTTCCAACAACCTAATCCGTTTCCATTTTCAGTTTATGATAATGTAATATATGGATTGCGATTGGCTGGTGTCAAGGACAAGGCGGTCCTAGATGAAGCAGTTGAGACAAGTCTTCAGAACGCTGCGGTATGGGATGACGTTAAGGACAAATTACACCAGAGTGCGTTGTCATTATCTGGTGGGCAACAACAAAGGGTTTGTATTGCTAGAGTTCTAGCTGTTAAGCCTGATATCATCCTTTTGGATGAACCTACTTCTGCGCTTGATCCTATTTCTTCGGCAAAAGTTGAAGACACATTGCTTAACTTGCGTGAAGATTATACTATTATCACGGTAACTCACAATATGCAACAAGCTTCAAGAATCTCAGACCGAACTGCTTTCTTCTTGAATGGAGAATTGATTGAAGCTGACGAAACTAAAAATATATTCTTAAATCCAAAAGAAAAACAAACCGAAGATTATATCTCAGGTAAATTCGGATAGGGGGAAAAATTATGCGTAGTACTTTTGAAGAGCAACTTAATGATTTGCATTTACGATTTTCAGAAATGGGAATGATGGCCAGTGAGGCAATCATGAAATCTGTTAAGGCATATATCAATCATGACAAGGCATTAGCAAAGGAAGTTATTGAAAAGGATGTCTATATTAATAAGCGTGAGATGGATCTTGAAAAGGATTCATTCGAAATGATTGCCTTACAACAGCCAGTTACTTCAGACTTACGTATGATTGTTACAGTGTTAAAAGCCAGCTCAGATCTTGAGCGTATGGGAGATCATGCGGTAAGTATTGCTCAAGAAACAATCAGAGTAAAAGGTAAGACACGTATTCCTGAAATCGAAAAATTAATTAGTGAAATGGGCGATATGGCTACAAGTATCGTTGAAGATTCACTTGAGGCCTATTTGAAGAGAGACGACAAAATGGCTGAAGAAGTTGCTCATCGAGATGTTGAGATCGATGCAAAGAGCAAGATGATCAATGAATTGTGTATTAAAGATATGCAAAAGACGGCTGACAATGTATTGAGTGGTACTTCATATATGCTAGTTGCTAGTTATCTTGAACGTGTTGGCGATTACTCGACTAACATTTGTGAATGGGTAGTTTACTTAAACAGTGGTCATGTGATTGAATTGAATCGTAAACATATGGCAGAACAGGATTAAGTTGTTGGTTGAAATTCCCACAACTATGTTGTATATTTTTCAGACAAAGTTGAGGTGAGATTTCTTGAAAGAACGTATCACAAGATCTAGTAAAGATAGAATGATTGCTGGTGTTTGTGGCGGTTTAGGAGAACACTTTGGAATAGACTCGACTTGGATTAGATTAGCCTTTATCTTTATGTCACCATTCAGTTATTTTCTGACTATTCTAGTCTATATAATTTGTGTATTTTCATTTCCTGAAAAACGCAATATCCAACAAACAGATTTTAATAAACCATACAACCCGTATGGCAAAATAAACAAAACTATTCGTAGAATAAATAAAACAAAGGAGCTAAGTAGAAAAAACAAATGAGACTATTAATTAAAATGGCAATTTACACCGTACTATTTTTGGCAATAGCAAGATTGATCCCCACTATGTTTTATGTAGATAGCTTAACGACAGCGATTATAGCTAGTTTTGTATTAATCGTTTTGAACTGGACAGTTAAGCCAATTTTGCATCTTATTTCCTTACCGATAACGTTTATTACATTTGGATTGTTCTCATTTGTAATTAGTGCTGCTACTTTGGAAATAACTTCATCACTGATGGGACCAACAACATTTTATTTCAGCAGTTTCGGTGCTGCCATTGTTGTAGCCATCATCTTAGCTGTATGTAATTCGATTATTAATCGATATACTGCGGAGAATTTTAATAAGAGAGTGTAGATCTCTCTAGGCGTGTCAGTTTTGATGCGTCTTTTTTGTTTTCTTGATACAGCTCAATTCTTTTATCCTCATTAAAATGATAGAATTGAGGTTAAGAATAAAAATTAGTGAGGGTTGCTTTATGACAAGTTTTGTTACGGTATCTGAATTAGTTAAAGAAAATGATTTGAAGGTTTATGGTGGGAAAGAATTACTGGATAGCAAGCACGTTACTACTAGTGATATTTCGCGTCCTGGGATTGAGTTGACGGGTTATTTTGACTATTACCCAAGTGAACGTATCCAATTATTCGGCCAAACTGAATCAGCTTATTCACATTCAATGACTGCTAATAATCGCTATAAGGTCATGTTGGAGATATGTCGAGAAGATACACCGGCTCTATTGATCTCTCGTGATATCAAGCCGAGTGCTGAGTTATTACGTGCAGCTAAGGAACATAAAGTTCCAGTTATTGGTTCAGAATTACCTACGACAAGACTTTCGAGTATGGTAACTGAATTCTTAGATCAAAGATTAGCACCCAGAGAGTCGATTCATGGTGTCTTAGTTGATGTGTATGGTATTGGAATCTTGCTAACAGGTCACTCTGGTATTGGTAAGAGTGAAACAGCTCTTGAATTAGTCAAGAGAGGGCACCGTCTGATTGCTGATGACCGTGTTGATGTTTATCAACAAGATGAGAAGACGGTTGTTGGTGAGGCTCCTAAGATTTTGAATCACTTGCTAGAAATTCGTGGCATCGGAATTATTGATGTTATGAACTTGTTCGGTGCTGGTGCAGTTCGTTCTGAAGCTGATATTCAATTGATCATCAACCTTGAAGATTGGTCACCAGATAAGAATTATGATCGTATTGGATCAATGGAAGACAAACGTGTGATTTTTGATGTCGATGTACCTCAAATCACTATTCCAGTTAAAGTTGGTCGTAATATTTCTATTATCATTGAAGTTGCTGCAATGAACTTCCGTGCTAAAAAGATGGGATACGATGCAACTAAGAAGTTTGAAGAGAACCTAGGTTCACTAATTAAAGAAAATACTAAAAATGAAGAAGGTAACAAATGAGCTTATTAGCCTTAAATCCAATTGCCTTTAATGTGGGTGCACTTGAGATCCACTGGTATGGGATCATTATCGCTATGGGAGCTTTGGTCGGGGTCATTATGGCTATGTCTGAAGCAAAAAAACGTGGCATTGATCCAGACAATATTTTAGATTTAGTTTTATGGGGTGTACCGATTGCTTTAGTCGGTGCCAGATTGTATTATGTGATTTTTGAACTTCCGTTCTATCTTGCTAATCCAAGTGAAATCATTAAGATTTGGCATGGAGGAATTGCTATCTATGGTGGTTTGATTGCGGCATTTATCGTGTTGATCGTCTTGTGTAAACGTCGTAAACTGTCAATTTGGCTAATGCTGGACATCGCTGCGCCATCTGTATTACTTGGACAAATAGTTGGTCGTTGGGGTAATTTTATGAACCAAGAAGCCTTTGGCGCTAAGACAAGTTTGAGTTTCTTGCAGTCGTTACATCTACCACATTTTGTCATTGAGCAAATGTATATTAACGGAGCTTATCGACAACCAACATTCTTGTATGAATCATTTTTTAACTTGATCGGCTTGGTTATTATTTTGGTACTACGTCATCGTAAGCAGTTATTTAAGCAAGGTGAAGTTTTCCTTTCATATCTAATTTGGTATCCAGCCGTTAGATTCTTCGTTGAAGGGATGCGTACGGATAGTTTATATATCATGCCTGGCATCAGAGTTTCACAGGTATTGTCGATTGTATTATTTGTTACAGCCATAGGTGTTTGGATCTATCGGAGACGCAATACTTTTAAGCTTCCGTGGTATGTTGAGGCAAAATAATGGATTTTTATTTTTAAAATGGTAAGATTTTAAAAGTTGATACAGATAAGCACATACATTTGCTTTCTGTACGTTATAAGTTATAGTAAGTTTTGAGGAGGTACAATTAATGAAAACATATGATGTAGTAGTCATTGGCGCTGGTCCTGGTGGACTAACTGCCGCACTTTATGCTTCACGTGCAAATTTGTCAGTAATGATTCTTGACCGTGGTATTTACGGTGGTCAAATGAACAATACTGCTGAAATCGAAAACTATCCTGGTTTTGAATCAATCTTGGGACCTGATTTAGGTGAGAAGATGTATAAATCATCAACACGTTTTGGCGCAGACTTCGGTTACGGAGCTGTAGAATCTGTTGAAGATAAAGGTACAACTAAGATTGTTCATACTGATGATGGCGATTATGAGGCTAAAGTTGTAATCATTGCTACTGGTTCACAATATAAGAAGATCGGCATTCCTGGTGAGGATGAATTATCAGGTCGTGGAGTTTCTTACTGTGCTGTATGTGATGGTGCCTTCTTTAAAGGTAAGGACGTAGCAGTTATCGGTGGTGGTGATTCCGCTGTTGAAGAGGGTGTTTACCTAACTCAAATGGCCAAATCAGTAACAATTATTCACCGTCGTGATCAATTACGTGCTCAAAAGATTCTTCAAGATCGTGCATTTAAGAACGATAAGATCAAATTTGTTTGGAATGCTGATGTTAAAGAAATCGTCGACAAAGATGGAAAAGTCGGTGGAGTTCGTTATGTAGATAAGAAGACTGGTGAGGAACATGTTGTTCCCGCAAGCGGTGCCTTCATCTATGTTGGTATCCAACCTATGACAGATTCATTTAAGAGCCTAGGTGTTCTTGATGAAAATGGCTGGATCGATACTAATGATCACATGGAAACAACTGTACCTGGCGTATATGCTATTGGTGATGTTAGAAAGAAGGAATTGCGTCAAATCACAACTGCTGTTGGTGATGGCGGAATTGCTGGACAAGAAGCATTCAATTACATTCAAAAATTAGGTGACGAAGTTACTGCTTAATTTATTAAATTCAGAGAGTGGGCCGATTATGGCTTACTCTTTTTTTATTTCCATTTCTTGGTACTAAATATACTAAAATTACACTCTTTAGCCCTTTGAATCAAAAAAAGTAAAAAAATTATCGATATTTTGTATTTACTATCAAAATAATAAAAATCTTTTTACCGATATTGGTTCACATTTATACCTGTTTAAACATATAATAGGTTATGAAATAAAGATATGGATAGGAGTGTTTTATATGCGCGAATTTATCAACGAAAGTAATCAAATATATCAAGATTCAGAATTGAATATCCACACAAACTTAAAATTACTCCGCCAAAAATGCGGGGTAACTCAGAAGCAGGTTGCTGAAGTGTTACATATTGATGTAACAACTCTATCGCATTATGAGACTGGCATCAGAGTTCCAGATATTGAAACCTTGATCAGACTAGCTGATTATTATGGGACATCTGTTAACTGTATAATAAGTTGTGAAGCAATTTAAAATAAATGACTCGTTATTACGGTAGCGGGTTATTTTTATTGGTATAATACAATTGTGTAAGTACTTACAAATTAGGAGGACAATTTTAATGTCTTGGCAAAATACATTACAAGAATGGCTTGATTATAAGGAATTAGATCCTGAACTAAAATCACAATTGATTGATTTACAAAAAGATTCAGATGCGACTGAAGAAGCATTTTATGCACCAATGGAATTCGGTACAGCTGGAATGCGTGGTTTACTTGGACCTGGTATCAACCGTATGAATATTTATACAGTTCGCCAAGCTGCTGAAGGTTTAGCATCATTCATGGATACACTTGATGACAGTAAGAAATCTCAAGGTGTAGCAATCAGTTATGATTCACGTTATCATTCACAGGACTTTGCTTATGAATCAGCTAAGGTATTGGGAGCACATGGTATCCACAGTTATGTGTTCGACAGCTTGCGTCCAACTCCTGAACTTTCATTTGCTGTGAGAAGTCTTCATACATACGCTGGTATTATGATTACAGCTAGTCATAACCCTAAGCAATATAATGGTTTCAAGATTTATGGTCCAGATGGTGGACAGATGCCACCAGTTGAATCTGACAATATTACAAGTTTTGCACGTAAAGCAAGTGACTTATTCGCTATTAAAACTAAGTCAGTTCAACAACTACGTGCTGAAAAGTTATTGACTCTAATTGGTGAAGATGTTGATCTTAATTACTTAGATAAGCTTGATACAGTTGTTGTTAACCATGATTTGATCAAGAATATCGGCGATAAGATGAACTTTGTTTATACACCACTTCATGGTACAGGTAAGATGATCGCACCAAGAATCTTCCAAAAACTTGGTTTTAAGAACTTCTCTATGGTAACTGAGCAAGCAATTCTTGATCCCGAATTTGAAACAACACCATTCCCTAATCCAGAATTTGCCCAAACATTTGATTTGGCAATTGAAAAAGGTAAGAAGATCGGTGCAAATATCTTAATTGCTACTGATCCTGATGCTGATAGATTAGGTGCTGCCGTTCGTCAACCAGATGGTTCATACAAATTGATGACAGGTAACCAAATTGCCTCAGTATTGCTTAACTATATTTTGAATGCTAAAAAAGAATTAGGTGTATTGCCTGCTAACGGAGCGGTTGTTAAGTCAATTGTTTCAACAGAATTGGCAACTGCCATTGCTAACAAGTACAATATCAGGATGTTCAATGTTTTGACTGGATTCAAGTACATTGCTGAAAAGATTCAAAACTTCCAAGACTCTGGTAGTAATGAATTTCTATTCGGATTTGAAGAGAGTTATGGATATTTGGTAAAACCATTTGTACGTGATAAGGATGCTATGCAATCAACTATTTTGCTAGCTGAAGCTGCTGCTTACTACGAATCAAAGGGTGAAACAATCTATGATGCTCTTGAAGACTTGTACAAGGAATATGGTTATTATCGTGAAAAGACTATTTCTAAGACCTTTGAAGGTATCTCAGGTAAGGATAGAATGGCTGCTATCATGAAACAATTCCGTGAAGAGGGATTCGAAGAAATTAACGGCGTAAAAGTTGTTGAATCATTAGATTACCTAAATCAAACTGATAAAACGGCTGATGGCGTTAAAGAAACTGGTCTTCCAAAGGCTGATGCATTGAAGTTCATTCTTGAAGATGGCACATGGGTGGCAGTTCGTCCATCAGGTACCGAACCAAAAATGAAGTTCTATATTGGAATCACAAGTGATAGCGACGAACATGCTGCTACTAAGCTTGAGGCCTTTGCTAAAGAAGTAAATGGTTGGGAATAATAGTTAAATTTTATGTAAGAAAGAAGACTATCAATTAAGATAGTCTTCTTTTTGTCGCTTAAGGCACATTATGATATATAATTATATTCATAGTAATTAGGGGGAATTATTATGAATCGTATTGTAAGACACAAGAAATTATCAGCGATAGTCCTGTTATTTATTTTTGGACTATCATTAGTCGCTAACTTTTTTGTTAGCACAAGTACTAGTTATGCAGCTACGGACTTAACTCCGTCAGCTTCAGGTGTGGCTGCAAGTGATGCTACACTGACATATACAGACAATGGTGTAGAAAAAGAAATTCCGAAAGATATTACAGATTTGTCTCATTATGTAGATTTAAATGTTAATTATCATTGGAGTATTGCCAATGGAGTGCCAATTTCTAATGGTGATACATTGAAGTTCAATATTCCAGAAAATGTAAATATTAATTTTCCAAATAAAACTAGTGATTTAACTTTTAAAATTTATGGTAGTGATGAGAAAACTCAACTCGGAAATGCTGTAGTTACTCAAGCTGATCCTAGAGTAGGAATAATTACTTTTAATAGCGCACTTGAAGGAACCACTACTGATAGATCAGGAGATATAAGTATCAGTGGAGCAGGAGTTGTTACAAGCACCGGTGGCAGCGGTACCGGCGGTGACTCGGCCTTTCTTACTAAAGTTGGCTGGTTCCCAGATTCAGATAAAGAGGTTCCAAGTACTATGGTGTGGAATATAGTAGCCAATCCGAGAGGATCGAAGAATGTTAGTAATTTGGTTCTCACTGATACTTTAGGTGAAGGCCAGATTTTTGACAGTAGTAGTATGTCTGTTCAAGCAAAAACATATGACAATCCAGATTCACAAGATCCTACATCTGTAGAAGATATTCCAGTTGGATCGAAGTTAACTTCTACTGATAAAGGTTTTACTTTGAATATTGGCGATACCCACAAAGAGATAGTTTTAGTCTATGAAACAAAAATAACTACACCTATTAATCCAGAGGATAAGTTCACTTGGAGCAATAGCGTAAAGAGTAGCTATACTAATCCAGGTGATGGGAGTGACCCTAGTTCTGATCCTGATCCTGGATCAGGAACTGGCACAGAACCGGATGAACCTATAGTTAGTGAAATTAATCAAACAAAGACATTCGGAGCAAGTGGTACCGCTTCTGGTCGTAATGGGACAGTAGTTCTTACAAAAGTGGATTCTGCTGACCATACAAAGACTTTGCCAGGGGCTCATTTTAAATTGGTAGAAGATAATGGTACAACAGATGGTAAAGTAATACCTGATACTGATGAGTATAAATACAGTGATTTAGTTACCGACGACAAGGGACAAATAACTATTCCTAATTTGCCTGTGGGTAAGTATATTTTCATTGAAACTAAGGCTCCAAATGGTTATACAATAGATAAAAATAATGATCGTAAAGCATTTACTATTGCTGCAGACCAAAAGCTTCCACTACAATTTGATTTTTCCGATGTAAAAGAAGGAACGCCAACTCCAAAAACTGGAAGTGTAGTTCTAACTAAGACATCAAAGAATGATGGAACTCCGTTATCAGGGGCTATATTTGAATTACAGGATTCGGCTGGTAAAGTGTTAGAGTCGGGATTGACAACTGACAAAAATGGTCAAATCAAAGTTGATAATTTGCCAGTGGCAGATGGATATAAGTTCATCGAAACTCAGGCACCGGATAAATATGAACTTGATTCTTCACCACATGCATTTAGTATCACTGCTGATCAAACTGAGCCAATAGGAGTATCGATAGAAGATACAAAAACTACACCATTTACCGGAAGTGTAATTCTAACAAAAATAGCACCAGACGGAACACCTTTAAAAGATGCAAAATTTGATTTAAATGATTCAAAAGGTAATACCTTACAAAAAGGCTTGATAACCGATAAGAATGGTCAAATCACTGTTGATAAGTTGGAGGCAGGATCTTATCAGTTTGTAGAAACTGATGCACCAACGGGATACAAACTTAATCAAAAACCACAAATATTTACTATTGTGGATAATCAAAAAACTGCAACTGGTGTAACAGTAACCGATGAAGTGAAAGATGTAACACCACCAGCTCCAGAAACAGGCAGTGTGATTCTAACTAAGACATCTAAAGATGATAACAAGCCGTTACAAGGTGCAGTCTTTGACTTACAAGATAAAAACGGTAAGATTATTCAACAAAACCTATCAACTGACAAAAACGGTGAGATAACTGTTGATAAATTAGTCGCAGGTGATTATCAATTTGTAGAAACTAAAGCACCAACAGATTATAAACTTGATGCAAGAGCACATGCATTTACTATTGATCCTAAAAAAGACGCTGCGATTAAAGTTTCAGTCAAGGATGAAAAAGAAAGTGGAAATGTAACAAATCCAAAAGGAAATGTTATTTTGACTAAGACTGATGCTAAAACTAAAAATGTTCTAAAAGATGCAGTCTTCGATTTGAAAGATGCTGATGGCAAAGTTGTAAAGAGTGATTTGACAACTGATTATAAAGGACAAATTCAAGTTACTGATTTGACACCTGGCACATATCAATTCGTTGAAAAGAAAGCTCCGAAAGGTTACAAGTTAAGCTCTAAACCTGCAGTGTTCGTGGTTAAAGATGGTGAAACAACTGAGGTATCGATGACAAATGAAGTAACTTCAACAACAACAACGCCAACGACACCTGAGAACCCTGACAAACCAACGACACCTACAACTCCAGAAGTACCTGGAACACCAGATAAACCAACAGTGCCTACGAATCCAGTAATTCCAACAACACCGGTTAATCCAACCGTTCCAAATAATCCAGGAACACCAACAAATCCGTTGATTCCTGAAGTTCCTGGTACGAACGTACCTGTTACAAGCACACCTAGTTCAGACATTCCTGACAACAATACATCTACAAATCAAAATAATACTTCTAACAAATTGCCACAAACTGGTATTGCCGGAAGCAACATTGAATTGTATATGGGATTGGTTGTTCTAGTCATTGCAATTTCTGGATTAGCTTATGAATATGTTGAAATTAAAAAATAACAAATTATAGACGAAGAGATTCGTCTATTTTTTTGTCAAAAATAATTTCCTTTGGTAAGCAATCACTTACTTGCGGTATAATACGACATATGAGAGCGGGGGGACTTTATTTTGACAACAAATAAGCATATGGTCGTAATTTCCCTAGATTCATTGGGATTTAGAGACATTCGCGAACATCAAGAAGAATTACCGACACTTAATAAATTGGTCAATGGCGGAACTTGGGTCAAGTCAGTTACAGGAATTTATCCAACACTGACTTATCCATCACATACGACAATTATTACGGGACAGTATCCAAATGTGCATGGGATTGTTAACAACACGAAGATTCAACCAGAGCGTCGTTCACCTGATTGGTATTGGTATCAAAAAGACGTTAAGTCGACTACTTTGTATGATCTAGCGCGTGAAAAAGGGATGAAGACGGCAGCATTTTTATGGCCAGTTACAGCTGGTAGTAAGATCAATTACAACTTGGCTGAAATCTTTCCCAATCGTATTTGGACCAATCAAGTTTTGGTTTCATTGAAAGCCAGTTCACCATTATTCTTGCTAGAAATGAATCACAAATACGGTAAATTGAGAAATGGTATTAAGCAACCGCAACTAGATGATTTCATTACAGCGTGTGCGGTTGATACGATTGAAAACAAAAAGCCTAATCTAACCCTGCTTCACTTAGTGGATATGGATAGCATGCGTCATCGTTATGGCGTTCGTTCAAAGGAAGCTATGGAAGCCTTACACAGATTAGATGCCCATGTAGCTCAAGTTATTGAAGCTACTAAAAAAGCTGGAACGTTCTATGATACTAACTTTGTTATTTTGGGCGATCATTATCAAATCAATGTTGATACAATGATCCACCTGAATACATTGTTCGCTAAGAAGGGGTGGTTGACTCCTAAACCGGATCAGACGTACGAGAAAGATTGGCGTGTGATGGCGAAGACTTGTGATGGTTCGACTTATATTTATACACAGAACTTTGATGATAAAGACGATTTGGCTGAATTAATCGGTAGTGTTGAAGGTGTTGAAACCATCTATCCACGATATCGTGCAATTGAACGTGGGGCTGATCCAGCATGTACCTTCATGGTTGAAGCCAAGGAAGGTTATTACTTCACTGATGAAAGCAGTCGTCCAGAAGTAGTCGAGAAAGTTGATCCAGATACATTGGGACAACCTGACAGATATCATGGTGTCCATGGTTATGATCCTGATAAGCCTGATTATCAAACAACTATTTTGTTCAACGGGCCCGCTGTAAATGAAGGACAAACAGTTGAACATGCTAACTTAGTTGACGAAGCACCAACATTTGCACGTTTATTAGGTCTTGAGTTCAAAGATGATCTCGCTGGTAAATGTATTAAAGGAGTCATTAAATGAGGTTTAATAAACAACAATGGAGCTGGATATTCTATGATTGGGCAAACTCCGGTTATGGAATTATCGTTACTACAGCTGTTTTACCGGTGTATTTCAAGGCTGTTGCTCAAGGAAGCGGAGTTAGTGCCGCTAATTCTACAGCGTACTGGGGATATGCCAATAGTTTTGGAACGTTGTTAGTTTCAATTCTGGCACCTGTTTTAGGAGCTTTAGCAGATTATCCAGGTTATAAGAAACGAATGTTGAATATGTTCGCATTAGTCGGCGTTCTTATGACATTTGGATTGAGCGTAGTGCCGACGACTCAATGGTCGTGGCTATTGGGAGTGTATATTTTGTCGATAATCGGTTATTCCGGTGGCAATCTGTTCTATGATAGTTTCTTAACTGATGTAGCTGATAACAAAGAAATGGATAAGGTTTCTTCGTATGGTTATGGATTCGGATATCTGGGTGGAGTTTTAGCCTTTGTGTTATTTTTAGTACTCCAATTAACTAGTGGATTTGGGATGTTATCAAGTTTTGGTGTTGCAAGATGGAGTTTTGTTCTAGCAGCTGTTTGGTGGATAATCTTCTATATTCCATTGATCAGAAATGTTAAACAAGTATATTCTGTAAAGGCTGATGCACATCCTATTACTTCAAGTTTTAAGCGTGTCTTTGAAACTCTGAAACATATTAGAAGATATAAGAAAGTTGCCTGGTTCTTGGTAGCATATTTCTTCTATATTGATGGTGTTGATACTATTTTTACAATGGCAACTTCCATCGGTATGGATATGGGAATTACTACAACGACACTGATGATTGTTTTGTTAGTTGTTCAGCTCGTAGCATTTCCATTTTCAATTCTGTATGGTTGGTTGGCCAATAAGACTTCAACTAGAACTGGTATATTGATTGGTATCGTTCTTTATCTGGGAATTTGTTTGTATGCACTGAAATTAAATACAACAGTTGATTTTTGGATTCTAGCTGTTCTAGTCGGGACTAGTCAGGGTGGTATTCAAGCCTTGAGTCGTTCTTACTTTGGTCGTCTAATTCCTAAGGAGTCAGGTAGTGATTTCTTTGGATTCTACAATATTTTGGGAAAATTCTCAGCGGTCATGGGTCCTGTACTAGTTGGTATCGTTACACAAATTACGGGTAAATCAACGATTGGTGCTGCATCTTTGAGCATTCTATTCTTGATTGGTTTGGTGATATTTAGTTATTTGCCAAAACTTTCTAAAGCAAAGTAAAAATATAGCGAAAGTATGTTCGATATGTTAATATAAAGGCAACATATTTGTGCCTAACGCAAATTACATCTAATTCACTGAGTTAGATGTATTTTTTAGCTTTATGGAGGATGAATTTTGATAGATAGAGTAGACGATAATAAGTTTGATTTGGTTTCAAAGTACTCGCCAGCGGGGGATCAACAACAAGCAATCGATAAGATTACTAATGATTTCAAGGCCGGTGACAAGGAAGTCATACTTGAGGGGGCAACTGGTACTGGTAAGACATTCACGATGGCAAATGTTATCAAGAACTTGAATAAACCAACACTGATTCTTTCGCATAACAAGACGTTGGCTGGACAGCTATATGGAGAATTCAAAGAGTTCTTTCCTAACAATGCTGTTGAATATTTTGTTAGTTATTATGATTACTATCAACCTGAAGCTTATGTACCATCTAGTGATACTTATATTGAGAAGGATTCTAGTATCAACGATGAAATCGATAAGCTTCGTCACTCGGCAACTAGCTCATTACTAGAACGTAATGATGTTATCGTTGTTGCATCTGTTTCTTGTATCTTTGGTTTAGGTGATCCAAAAGAGTATGCCGATAGTATTATTTCATTGCGTGTTGGTCAGCAAATAAGTCGCAATGATTTATTGGAGAAGCTAGTAGATAATCAATTCGAACGTAATGATATTGATTTTCAACGTGGACGTTTTCGTGTACGTGGAGATGTTGTGGATATATTCCCAGCTTCACGAGATGATAACGCTCTTCGTGTCGAATTCTTTGGGGATGAGATTGATCGTATCGTTGAAATGGATGCTTTGACTGGTGAAATTAAAGGTCAAATGGACCATATTGGAATTTTCCCAGCAACTCACTTTATGATCAGTGATTCAAAAATGGAAGATGCACTTGACCGTATTCAAAAAGAAATGGATACACAGGTTGCTACATTTACCAAAGAAGGTAAGTTACTAGAGGCACAACGTATTAAGCAGCGTACTGAATATGATATTGAAATGATGCGTGAAATGGGTTACACGTCAGGTATTGAAAACTATTCACGTCATATGGAAGGCCGTGCCGAAGGAGAACCTCCATTTACACTGTTGGACTTCTTCCCTAAGGATTTCAATATTATGGTCGATGAATCTCATGTTACTATGCCTCAAGTTCGTGGTATTTATAATGGTGATCGTGCTAGAAAACAAATGTTAGTCAATTATGGATTCCGTTTGCCTAGTGCTTTGGATAACCGTCCACTGAAACTGGAAGAATTTGAAAAGCATGTTAACCGTATTTTGTACGTTTCAGCTACACCAGGTCCTTATGAATTGGATCGCACAGACCATGTTGCTACTCAGATTATTCGTCCAACTGGATTGCTTGATCCTAAGATCGAAGTTCGTCCAATTATGGGACAAATCGATGACTTGGTTGGTGAAATCAATGATCGTGTTGAGAAACATGAACGTGTCTTTGTCACAACCTTGACTAAGAAAATGGCAGAGGATTTAACTGACTACTTCAAAGACCTGGGTATTAAAGTTAGATATTTACACAGTGATATTAAAACACTTGAACGTACGAAGATTATTCGTGACTTGCGACTCGGTAAATTTGATGTATTGATCGGTATCAACTTGCTTCGTGAAGGTATTGATGTACCTGAAGTTTCGTTGATTGCTATTTTGGATGCCGATAAGGAAGGATTCTTGCGTGCAGAACGTTCACTTATCCAGATCATCGGACGTGCATCTCGTAATGAGAATGGTAAAGTTATTATGTACGCTGATTCTATTACAGAATCAATGGAAGGCGCTATTTCTAAGACAAAACATCGTCGTGAATTGCAAGAGAAGTTCAATGAAGAACATGGAATTACTCCAAAGACCATTGTTAAGCCAATTCGTGATGCTATTTCAATGTTCCAGAAAGTTGATAATACTGCTTCTGAATCTGAGAAGATCGATGATGATTTGAAGTTTGAAGATATGTCTAAGGCAGAACAAAATGAGCTGCTTAAGAACTTACAAGAACAAATGGAAGCTGCTGCCAAGAAATTGGACTTCGAAGCTGCTGCCAACTTGCGTGACACAATTCTAGATCTGAAGGCGGAAATGAAATAAAGATGTTAAATGATAAAATCGTAATTCACGGAGCTCGTGCACATAACTTGAAAAATGTGGACGTTACGATTCCGCGTGATAAATTAGTAGTAATGACTGGACTATCTGGTTCAGGTAAGAGTTCTTTGGCATTTGATACTTTGTATGCTGAAGGACAACGTCGCTATGTTGAGAGTCTATCCTCATATGCACGTCAATTCTTAGGACAAATGGATAAGCCGGATGTAGATTCAATTGATGGGTTAAGCCCAGCAATTTCAATTGATCAGAAGACAACTTCTAAGAACCCTCGTTCAACTGTTGGTACAGTTACTGAAATCAATGATTATTTACGTTTATTGTGGGCACGTGTTGGTACACCAATCTGTCCTAACGATGGAACAGTTATTACTAGTCAATCAGCTCAGCAAATGGTTGATGCTGTCTTGAAGCTTGATGAAGGAACAAAGTTACAAGTTCTTTCACCAGTTATTCGTGCCAAAAAAGGTCAACACAAGAAGGCTCTTGCTCAAATTCAAAAGCAAGGCTATGTCAGAATTCGTGTTGACGGTGAAGTTCATGATGTTGGTGAAGAGCTGGATCTAGATAAGAATAAGAAACATGATATTGATGTCGTTGTTGATAGAATTGTTATCAATGATCATATCAAGTCACGTTTGTTTGATTCTGTTGAGGCTGCACTTCGTTTGTCAGATGGCTACATGAATATTGATGTCATTGGCAAAGATATGATGGTGTTCTCTGAAAAGAATGCTTGTCCATTGTGTGGTTTCACTGTTGGTGAGCTTGAGCCACGTTTGTTCTCATTTAATGCACCTTTTGGTGCTTGTGATAACTGTGATGGTTTAGGAATCAAGCTTGAAGTCGATATTGATTTGGTTGTTCCTGATCAATCGAAGACTTTAGCTGAGGGAGCCGTTCTTCCTTGGAATCCTATCAGTTCACAATATTATCCACAAATGCTTGAACAAGCTTGTAAAGAATTCAAAATTGATATGAATACACCATTCGAGAAGTTATCAGAACACGACAAGAATATTGTTCTCAATGGTTCAGATGGTAAGAACTTCCATTTCCACTATGAGAATGACTTCGGTAATGTTCGTGATGTTGATGTTCCTTTTGAAGGTGTAATCCCTAATATTAATCGTCGTTATCACGAAACAAATAGTGACTTTACACGTGAGGTTATGCGTAAGTACATGACTGAGCTTACTTGTCCTGTTTGTCATGGTAAGAGATTGAATCGTCAAGCTCTAGCTGTAAAAGTTGGTGGACAAGATATTGCTGAAGTATCAAATCTATCAATTAAGAAGGAGCTCCCATTCTTCACTGGAATTACTTTGGGTGAACAGAATACTGTAATTGCTAAACCAATTCTAAAGGAAGTCAAAGACCGTCTATCATTCTTGATCAATGTTGGATTGGATTATTTAACTTTGTCACGTTCAGCTGGAACACTATCCGGTGGTGAAGCTCAACGTATTCGTTTGGCTACACAAATTGGTTCTAACTTATCAGGTGTCATGTATATTCTTGATGAGCCTTCAATCGGATTGCATCAACGTGATAATAATCGTTTGATCAGTTCGTTGAAGAAGATGCGTGATCTTGGTAATACTTTGATTGTTGTGGAACATGATGAGGATACTATGTTAGCGGCTGATTATTTAATTGATGTCGGACCTGGTGCTGGTGAAAAGGGTGGTCAAATCGTGGCTGCCGGAACTCCTAAACAAGTCATGCGCAGTGCTAAATCACTTACTGGACAGTATTTATCTGGTAAAAGGTTTATTAAGGTACCACTTGAACGCAAAGCTGGTAGTGGTGACTATGTTGAAGTATTCGGTGCTGAAGAGAATAATTTGAAGAAGATTGATGTTAAGTTTCCACTTGGTAAATTTATCTCAGTTACTGGTGTATCAGGTTCTGGTAAATCGACTCTAGTTAATACAATTCTCAAACGTGCCTTAGCTCAGAAGATGAATCGTAATTCTCATAAGCCTGGTAAGTATAAGAAGATTACTGGTTATGAGAATCTTGAGAAGATGATTGCCATTGACCAGAGTCCAATTGGACGTACACCAAGAAGTAATCCAGCTACCTATACTGGTGTCTTTGATGATATTCGTGATTTGTTTGCTCAAACTAATGAAGCTAAACTTCGTGGATATAAAAAAGGCAGATTCTCATTCAACGTCAAAGGTGGACGCTGTGAGAACTGCCATGGTGATGGAATTATTAAGATTGAAATGAACTTCTTGCCTGATGTTTATGTACCTTGTGAAGTTTGTCATGGAACACGCTATAATTCAGAAACACTTGAGGTTACATATAAGGGTAAGAACATTGCTGAGGTCTTGGATATGAAGGTTGAAGATGCACTAGAATTCTTCAACAATATTCCAAAGATTAGAAGAAAACTTCAAACAATCGTTGATGTTGGTCTTGGTTATGTTTCAATGGGACAATCAGCCACACAACTATCAGGTGGTGAAGCACAACGTATGAAGCTTGCTTCAGAATTGTATAAGAAATCAGCTGGTCAGAATTTCTACATTCTTGATGAACCAACAACTGGATTGCACACTGACGATATCAAACGTTTATTGGCTGTTCTTCAACGCTTAGTTGATGAAGGCAATACCGTTTTGGTTATTGAACACAATCTTGATGTTATCAAATCATCCGACTGGGTAATCGACCTTGGTCCTGAAGGTGGAGAAGGTGGCGGTCAAGTCGTTGCTACTGGAACACCTGAAGAAATTTGTGAAGTAAAAGAAAGTTATACTGGCCAATATCTGAAGCCAATATTGGAACGTGATACTAAGCGTACAATTGATGCTGAAGAAAAAGCTGAAAAGAAAACTACTAAAAAATCTAAGAAGTAATATATAGAAAGTGGGACGGACATGTTCAACTTTCTAGCATTAAGGTGAATAGGGGCTGTAATCCGATTTTGGATTACAGCCCCTACTTTGTTCAAGCGGAAAAATTTATGTTCCAGAATTTTTTATACGTAAATGTGTCATATATATTTGACATTTATCACAGATATTATATACTTAAGGTGTCAAATATATATGACACATGAGGCATAGTTTATGAACCGAGTAAAAGAATATCGAACGGAATTGAAGATTTCACAGATTAAATTGGCTTCGGAAATAGGAGTCGCACGTCAGACAATCAATATGATTGAAAATGACAAGTATAATCCGTCATTAGATTTGTGTATCAAATTAGCAAAGGCTTTGGGGACTGATCTGAATCAACTATTCTGGGAGGAATGAAGTCATGAAGACTAAGGAATCTTTTTCGACTAAATCTATTAAGTATTTTTACGGAATTGATGGAGAATTAGACGAGTATCGTCGTAGTGAATTGAATCGTATTGGGAATAATGCGTACATGATATTGTTCTATTACTTATTGATTTCGACAATTGTAGCGGAGTTTGTTGTTGGAAATAGTTTCCGGTTTTTACAGAATTATTTAATGTTAAATCTTTTGTTTCTGATATTTGGGAGTGGAATGTACACAGTTGTCGCCATACATCGGTTGAAGTTGCATATTACTGATGTGTCAGCGATGAATTACAAAAGTGTTAGAAGAATGATTTTGAAGCGAGATATTCGTCGAACAGTACTCGTGACGATAATTTATTGTATTTTTTTTGCTATGAGTATGGCTAGAGAAGGAGCTAATTTAGCGTCATTTGTGTTTTCTCCAGCTATGTTAATTGCGGCAGGATCATTCGCAGCAATATTCGGATTTATTTCCTTGGTTATTGATTATTCTCATTTAAGAAGATATAAAGATTAGAAAATATAACTCGGCTAATATTAGTCGAGCTTTTTTTATTGCCTAAAAATGACACACCAGGCATGTTGTGGTATGCTTATATCTGAATGCGAGGTGCACTATGTCAAAAGACATGCAAAGTTTAGTAATCGTAACTGGTATGAGTGGTGCTGGTAAGACTGTCGCCATGCAGTCTTTCGAAGATTTGGGGTATTTTTGTATTGATAATATGCCGCCCAATCTTCTTCCTAAGTTCTGGGAGTTAGTTCATGAATCTGGAACTATCAAAAAAGTCGCACTTGTTGTGGATATTCGTTCACGTGCGTTCTATGATGAAATTTTTTCAATGATTTCACAAATGGATGAGGACGAACAAGAGAAGCAACAAAAGGTTGATATGCGAATTCTATTCTTGAACGCTTCTGATGAGGAATTAGTTTCTCGTTATAAAGAAACTCGCCGTAGTCATCCACTAGCTATGGAAGGTCGCTTGCTTGATGGTATTCACAAAGAGCGTGAGTTACTCGCAGAGATCAAGAGTCGTGCTCAAGTAGAAATTGATACGACTGATTTGACTCCAAGACAACTCCGTGAAGAAATATTTGATAATTTTCAAGAGAGTACGGGTACACCAACGTTTCATATTGAAGTCATGTCATTTGGTTTCAAGTATGGCTTGCCGATAGATGCCGATATTGTTATGGATGTTAGATTCCTGAAGAATCCTTACTATATTGATAGTCTTAAGACTCAAACGGGTATGGATAAGCCAGTTTATGATTATGTGATGGATGATCCTGTAACTGAGAACTTTTATAAGAAATTAGCTGATTTATTGAAGGATATTATTCCTGGATATGAAAAAGAAGGAAAGACTAGTTTGACGATTGCAATTGGTTGTACCGGTGGTCAACACCGTTCAGTTGCCATTGCACAACGACTAGGCACAGAGTTACGTGATAACTACTACGTCGATATTACGCATCGTGATATGGATAAATCGCAAAAGAAGGTAATTGAAGATGCCAACAAATAGGATAGTTCGTGTTGTTAAGGGACGCCGTCCAAAAGTAGTTGTTATAGGTGGGGGAACTGGTTTACCAGTTGTATTAAATAGTTTGAGAAATAAGGATGCTGATATCACAGCTATTGTGACAGTTGCCGATGATGGTGGTTCGTCTGGTGTGTTAAGAGATTACATCAACGTTGTGCCACCTGGGGACATTCGTAACGTTTTAGCTTCCCTTTCAGATCTACCAAAAGTCGATTTGGATGTGTTCCAATATCGATTTAACAGTGACGATGATTTCTTTTCTGGTCATGCGATTGGAAACTTGATCATCGCTGCATTATCTGAAATGTCACCTAATATTTTTGACGCAGTCCAAGAACTGTCCAAAATGATGCGTGTTGATGGTCGGGTTTATCCTGCCAGCAATACCAAATTGACGTTGAATGCAGAATTCACCGATGGCACTACACTGTCTGGTGAACATGAAATAACTCACTCAGGTAAGCACGTTAAACGTGTCTGGGTGACTAATTCAGATGATCCCGACAAGACACCACAATCGTTATTGCCAGTTATAGCATCGATTATGCAGGCTGATGTTGTGGTACTTGGGCCAGGTAGCTTGTTTACAAGTATTCTGCCTAACTTGATGATCAGTGATCTTGGTGATGCAGTTCGCCAGACACCAGCAGAAGTAGTTTATATTTGTAATATTATGACTCAAATCGGTGAGACCGAAGGCTTTACTGATGCTGACCACGTGAATGTTTTGAACGAACATTTAGGTGATAATATCGTCGATACAGTTCTTGTTAATACAAGACCTATACCTGAAGGATATATGGATCATAAGAAATACGATGAATACGTCAGTCAGGTCAAACCAGACTTTGAACGACTACGTAAAATGGGATGCCGTGTAATTCAAGATGACTTCTTATCATTGCATGATAAGGGAGCTTTCCACGATGGCAAGAAAATTGGTCGTGAAATCTTGAATTTGGCATTCCAATCAGGAAATAGAAAAAATGAGGTGAGACACTAGTGGCTTCTTACGCAAGTGAAGTAAAGAAGGAACTCACTGGTTTAGAGGTTCATCCCGAACATGCACGAGTAGAACTATCAGCCTTGCTGAGAATGAATGGTTCGTTGAGTTTGTATAACCATCATTTTGTTCTAACAGCGCAAACAGAGAATCCTGCGATTGCTCGTAGGATTTTTTCACTCATTAAATTGCGCTATGGGATGGAATCAGAACTATTGGTTCGTAAAAAGATGAAGTTAAAGAAGAACAATCAATATCTTGTTCGATTAAAGTACGATACTGATAAAGTCTTGAAAGACTTAGGTATTTTGGATGAAACAGGTTTGTCCATTAATACTGATGTACCAGAAGATATCCTCGATGAAGATCAAAGAATGCGTTCATACTTACGTGGTGCCTTTTTGGCAACTGGAAGTGTGAATAATCCTGAGACATCTAGATATCACTTGGAAATTTATTCACTCTACGAAACGCATAATACTGGTATCGCTCAAATGATGAATCATTTCAATTTGAACGCCAGAGTTACACAACGTCGTAATGGATATATCGTTTATTTGAAGGAAGCAGAAAAAATTGCCGACTTCTTACAAGTTGTTGGGGCAACTAATGCCATGCTGAAATTTGAAGATATTCGTATTGTCCGTGATATGCGTAATTCAGTTAATCGTTTGGTTAATTGCGAGAACGCTAATATTAACAAGACAGTCGCTGCATCTGAACGTCAAGTTGAGAATATCAAGCATCTTCAAAGTACGATTGGTTTAGATTCATTGCCAGTTAAGTTACGAGAAATTGCACTTTTGAGATTGGAAAATCCGGATGTGACCTTGAAAGAACTCGGAGAAATGGTACCAAGTGGTGCTATTTCTAAGTCGGGAATCAATCATAGATTACGTAAGCTGAACCAGTTGGCAGAAGAAGCAGTTTAGACATAGAGAGTGAGAGAAATCTGGTTTCTTCCACTCGTTTAGAAAGTAAAAGGGCTAGAATCCATACAGATTCTAGTCCTTTTATATGTTTTTAAACTTTACGATAGCGTTTCAAGCCGACGATATTTAACCACGTGAGAACCACCAAAATTCCTAATAAAACTGAGATATCTAGTCCGAGTGACCAGATACTGGAACCGCGCATCATAATATCTGCGACGGCATCACCTGAGTACTTGATAGGGATGATGTATGAAATATCACTGACCCATTGTGCCATAGAGTCCAAAGGAATGATTCCTGAGAAGAATACTTGAGGAATAACCACGATAGGAATGAATTGCATCATTTGGAACTCTGATTTTGCGAAAGTCGATAACAAGATACCAAATGCTAGAGCAACAAGGGCTAGTATCAAATTGATGACAATAACCGATATGATATTGCCTTTTATTTCAACTCCCAATAACCAAACAGTAACGAGAACAATAAGAATCGTCTGAATAATTGCAAGAATGCCATAACTTAACATGTATCCAAAGACAATTTCTGAACGTTTGACGGGAGTAGCTAGTAATCTGTCTAAGGTTCCACTTGTGCGTTCTTTCAGTAGCGCCATACCTGAGATTAGGAATACGAAGAAAAATACGAAGAATCCCATTAGTATAGGCAAAATCTTGTCGAAGAATCCAGTGTCTTTATTACCATATACATAGTGATTATTAATTTTGGGTGCTGCTGACTTTGCTGAAGTTGAAGCCGGTTGACCAGTTAACTTAGCTAAAGCGGTGGTCGTTATAATGAGCTGCTTTTTCATTGTACTGACATTTGTTTTGGTCATTGAGGCATTGAAGACCGCTTTTACAGCAGTTGTTTTGGTTGAATCGGTATTTGCGTAAGTTAGATCGTAGTTATTGTCTTTCTTTTGAATAATAGCATCGACTTTGCCATTATTTAAAGATTCTTTAGCTGCTTTTTTAGTACTGTATTTGTATGTGTCGACATGTTTTGTATTATTAATATTGTCATACAAAGCATTAGGTAGGTTAATGGTAGCAATATCTACATTGGGAGTTGCATTGGAATTAAAAATAAAACTCATTAATAATAGAATTAAAATAGGTGCAAAGAACATCAAAGCCAACGTTCTCTTATCTCGTAGAAGTTCTTTTAGAACTCTTTTCATAATTGCAATTGTCCGCATTATTCAACACCTTCTGCTTTCAGGAACACGTCTTCAATCGTGTCCACATTGTATTGCAGTTTTAGTGCGTTTGGTTTGTCGAACGCCATTACTTTGCCATCTAATAATAGCGCTACACGGTCGCATAATTCTGCCTCGTCCATAACGTGAGTTGTAATAAGGATGCTTCGTCCCTCGTCACGAATGGACTTTAGTTCTTTCCAAACCTGTCTACGAAGGGCAGGGTCGATACCAACTGTTGGTTCATCGAGAACTAGAAGTTTGGGACTTCCTAGTAAAGCAATTGCAAGTGACAATCGTCTCATCATACCACCTGAATAGCTATTAACTCGCTTATTTAAGTTATCGGTCAAGTCGACAACCTTAGCAACATATGCGGTTTCCTTATTAATTTCGGATTTACTAATACCTTTCATTTGTGCATAAAATATGAGATTCTCTTTGCCACTAAGCGCATCATATAAGGCGTCTGTCTGTGCCATGTAGCCGATGTTTGAAAGCAATTGTCTGTTGGGCATTGTTGTGTCAAAGACTGTAGCAGATCCTCCATCAGCAACTTCCATTCCCAAAGTTGTTTTGATCACAGTGGATTTACCGGCACCAGATGGTCCAATCAATCCGACAATTTCACCTGCACGGACATTGAGATTAACGTCTTTTAGAACCGTTTGATTGCCAAATTTTTTAACAAGATGTTGCAAGTTCATCGCTGCAGTTTGCATATGATTATCTCCTCGTGAAAAAGCTTATCATGAGTGACTGGTCACTCACTATTTCGAAAATAATAATACCATCTTGAAGATTGTTGTCAATAATTTTAGTTAAAAAAAATCAGATCTCCAAAAATGGAATCTGACTTTGTGTTTAAATATGAAATTTGATATAGACGACATATCCGGTCATAGCAACGAACAACACGAATGAAATCCAGATCATGTAAGGATACATGTGTGGTGGATTACTTATTACTGAAATATTTGCTTGATGTACTTTAGCAGGATTGTTGATAGTAAGGAATCCATTATTATCGGTTGTCCATTTGACATTCTTACCAGCAATGGTCACATGATAATTAAGTGATGAATATCCAAAAATTGGAAGTTCAATATTGCCTCGTTTTAATTTTTTAGCTTGATAGGTAACACTGTCAGTTGTTGAAGTCACTTTATTCAGATTGATGGATTTGTTACCTTGATCTGCTGAATGATGGATAAGTTTGTCTTGAACTCTGGAAGAAAGTTCTTGTCCATTGGAATTAGGGTTCATGGCGACTTTATCTGGCGCATAGTCTGGAATCAACGTTCTCATTATCTTTTCACTAGTAATACCACTTGAGGTTAATTTAGTATCAGTATTAGCTGATAATGTGCTCTTCGTGGAACCGGTCATTGTGGATAAGGTCTCGCCGTGGTTGTAGATGTAATTAGTTGTTACTTGTGTAGCTGCTGATAGTGACAAAACAGATAATAACAACAAGATGTATTTGCTAGTCTGTTCTTTGAAATTCTCCAGCAACATAATTATTGGGGAAATACCTAGAAATAGTGCAAAACGCCAACTTGATTCTTGGAAGTTATTAATAACAGGGATGTGGTTGAATAATGCCCACGGTGTTAGGTCAGTGCTGAAAATTATTAATAACGATTCGAGTAGTAACCAAGGAATTACATTCTTGATTCTTTTTTTATCTAATCCTATGAATACCATTAACAATAAGATTAATGACAATGTTGAAAACGCAGTTTTTGCATTCCATTTAATGGTTGTGAATAAAGCTGTGATTGGGTCAGCAATTATATTGCCCTTGCCAAATGGTGGAAGTAGTCCAGTTTTGGAGATGGTCATAACTCGATAAATCAATGGTAAGCACAGAATAACCGCTATTACTCCCGCCAGGATCAAATTGATCCAAGGAGCAAGCGTCTTGTTCTTAATAGAACAAACGATTAGGAATACTCCGGCAATCATTGAAATAGCGATTGCACTCAATAAGTGAGAATTTATAACAATAGTCATTAGAAGACCAACTTTAATAGCTAGAAGGTGGTCTATTTTTTTGCTCTCAATAATATCTTTGAAGGTAAAAACTAATGGGAATGCAAACGCTAGAACAATTGATGTTCCTGGCTGAAATTCAGTAGTTACGCCACGGAGAACGGCACCAGAGTATGTGTAGATCAATGCAGCCATACTGGAGTTCAAACTAGTATAACGCTTGTTTAGTGATAGGAACGTTACAACAAAGGTCATAATTGCAATGAGAACTTTGATGGCTATAATTTGGTGAATCGGTGACAACATGTCAGTTACGAATACGAAGGGCCAAAGAGTGAAGTCAGGGTACATTCCATTAACTGCTTGTCCGGCAGAGAAGAATGTGTTGAAGTTCAGCCAATTCGGCAAATTGCCATTGATGAATGCTTGACGGATTTCATAGATTCTCTGTGTGTGAAAGAAAGTGTCACTTCCTGCAATTAGATAATTGAGATGAAATTGCCAGATCATCCAAATAATTATTGAAATGAAGAATAGCAGAATAACTGAAATAGTCTTTTTATTGATGCGGTTTTGAGTATTCATAAGATCTCCCTATAAGTATTAATCCAGGAATTAATTATACTTCTTAAACACAAAAACTGCGACCGAGTGGTTGCAGTTTTTTGTGTCTCCAATTACGAAATATTATACCTGCTGTGGGGACCGATTCCAGCCAAAGAGTGGTCTGGAATTTCGACTTGAAGCTTTGCTTTGCAAATCTCCAAGTTCGTCCGTGGTGTAAGAACGGTAAGACCACCGTCCTAAAGCCACCCTCACTGCAGATATAATATTTTGTAATCTCCGATGAGTATGTCTTGATTGAGATATAAGAGTATAGGTATGTTTTAATATGGTACTTACTATTGTTACAATGTCTTGCAGATTTTAAATTAACTGTAGATTATTTAAGAATTTAAAAATTAGCCGGAGATAAAAAAATGGGCCAGCTGTGATAGTGGTGTTAAGACGAGTGATTTCCTCGTTTTTACAGCACAGGACGATTTTTGAAATCCGTGATTTTTACGGAGTTCAAAAACGAGATTTAAGACGTTTTTCAGGCTTAAATCGGTCCCACAGCAGGCTCAATTTTTTATCGTAGGCGGAAAAAGGCTATCCCTTTTGATGATTCTTAATAAGCAATGCGAAAACAAAACCGATAATTGCCATTGCACAGAAGAATCCGAATACGTAATGGTATCCAACCAAACCTAAGTTAGCGGGTAAGCCGTGATTTTGATTGGCTGTAACTAGGATCAATGTTGCCAGTGAAACACCCAATGAACCTAATAGCTGACGAACGGTTGTAATTATGGCAGTTCCGTGTGGAATTAAGTTTTCGGGTAGTGAATTACCACCAAGTGTAGTTGCTGGCATCATAACGAAGGCATTTCCACCTTCAATCAGCATGGCAATTAGAATCATTGGTAATATTCCCAGTTTGGTATTTAATGCGAACAATAATACCCAACCGATAACGATCATCGACATACCAGAGATCAGAGTTTTCTTGAAACCAATTTTGTCAGCTAATTTACCAGTTAGTGGGTTAAGAATACTTAAGAGAATAGCTGGTGGAACTAGTGCTAAACCTGACACTAGGACTGATGTGTGTAAGATGTTTTGATAATATAGCGGATAAATAATTGTGACAACGATCAATGAGATGTATGAGAAACCAGTCAATAGAACCGATAGATCAAAGTTGAAATTACTCATAACTTTGAGGTCTAGTAGTGGTTCTTCCTTGGTCAATTGTCGGTGAATAAACAATCCTGATAGTATCAAACTGATTACTAATAAAATAATCAAATTGGTGGAAAGACTGTGTTGACTACCAGCCTGATTGACAACATATAGCAATCCGATGATTCCTAGTAAGTACACGATCGATAGTGAATCTAGTTTGACCATGTGTCGAGGCATAACGTCTTTGATATAAATTAGTCCAGTAATGAAAATGACTATCATTATTAGTAGAAAGATGACGAACAAGCCTTGCCATTGCAAGAAATTCAAAACTATACCTGAAATGATTGGACCAGATGCTAAGGCGGAACCCATGACTAACCCGGCGAATCCCATGGTAGTGCCACGTTGTGATTCAGGTGTGATAGTCATAAGAACCGATTGAAACGATGGGAAGAGAATTCCTACTCCGATGGCTTCGAGTGCTCGACCAAACATTGCCAT
This sequence comes from Companilactobacillus hulinensis, assembly GCF_003946555.1. Classification (GTDB taxonomy): domain Bacteria; phylum Bacillota; class Bacilli; order Lactobacillales; family Lactobacillaceae; genus Companilactobacillus; species Companilactobacillus hulinensis. Next base: position 175,449 of record NZ_RHOO01000001.1, read on the forward strand.
GGCGAAGTTCTGGGCAATGATGATGATAAATGTCCCAATGGCGAATATTCCTACGACGCTCAAAAATATCTTCTTGAATGAAATATTATTTAAAAGCCAAGGACTGATTGGCATCATGATACTCATGATCAACATGAAGCCAGTCGTTAACCATTGAATAGTTGGTGCAGTTACGCCGAAGAACTTCATTAATGTCGGGTAGGCAGTTGATAGAGACGACTGACTGATCGACATCGTGAATGTTCCTGATAACAGCGTGATGATGAATAATTTACGTTTTAGTGCGTTATTAATTGTGTTATCCATATATTTAACCTCCAAAGATTAGAATAGACTTATTTGAAGTTTTCGTCTATGGACATTCAGTAGACTGATCAATGATAAATAAATATTATAAGTTTATATATATCGAATAATTATAGTAAAAGAACGTAGCATATACAATGTCATGGTATATTTATGCTATTTATATAAGAAAACAGTGACTTTCTTTTAATTAGGTGAGCAAAAAATAACTAAAAAAAGATAATACACACTTTTGACTTATGTGAGTATTACCTTTTTTATAGGTTTGAAAACTAAATAACATAGTATATAAAATATCATATATCGTAAAACTTTATTATAAAATATGGTTTATTCAATAATATGATAAATTGTATACTCATTTGTGAAGAAGATATTATATTTGGAGGTTAAATGATGAATAGGGGAAAAACAGCGAAACTAGGTTTAGTCACGCTATTTTCTACTTTAGCATTGGGTACGTTTGTTGTTCAAAATAATACTGAGGTGAACGCTGCACCTTTAGGAACTGAATTGCAATATTACTTGAATGACCCAACGCCAGAACCATCTAAGTTTTTGAATATTTGGGATTCTAATGGTTACGATCTACAACCAGTTACTTTCACACTTCATGGTGATACGAATAGTCCGACAGGAGTCATTAACGACAATCGTATCAAGGTCGAGTGGTATAAGAAAGCTCCAGGCAAAACAAAAACAGAATATTTAGGTAAGAGTAATAGCGTTTCATACACAACGGCTAATACAACTGCTTCAGATAATGGAACACAATATCAAGCAAAGATAACTCTTAAAGAAGGTTCTAAGAGTACGACTATAAAAACTAACTGGGCAACTCTTTACGCTAGTTATTAATTATATTTAAGAGATCATCGCATGTATATTGTGAATGGTCTCTTTTTATATTTTTTGTAACTTGTTGAGAAGGGAAAGCAAAATGAAATTTAATAATTTGTTTTTGAGTAGAATACTAATAATCGCTCTATTGTTAAGTAGTTTCATTCAGCCAATTACCGCAGAAGCAGCCACTTTTGGATCACCAATTGCGATTGACAAAGGAACTAATGAACAAACCACTTCATCTTTGACACCTAATGCAGATGCCAAAAAAGCGTTGGCTATAACTGGGCAAGCTAATCAACAGCTAACAGCAGACGTTGTTACACAGTTCAGTTCACCACTAAATAAAACAACCGATACTAATCAGACGCCTCTATTGAATTCATTGATTTCTCCGTTGAGTATATACAATAAAGTCACAACTGGAGATGTGAATGTTAACGGCTATTATATAGAAGTAAATGTCGGATATTTGTTCAGTACAATCAAAAATGATATAAACGTTGCTAACACTGCAACTGTGTCCTTAAAAAGTATTAATCATAATGCTCCAGGAACGGTAAATACCTGGACAATTAAAAGAGGTGCAGACAGTCCAGCATCATCGACAAAGATCGGTAAGACGGCCACAATTACAGGATTTGGAGATTCAATTACCATGAGTTCTGATAAAACAGCAACTTTAGTGGGATCTCATACAGATGTAAGAGGTACTAACGTGGGTTTAACGTCAAGTGGGTATATGCAAATTACGGCTCAAATAACCAATAACATGCCGGCAAGTCTAATGCTGTCACTTGGTGGAGTTGTGGATATACCTGATTATATTCAGCATGCTGATGAGAATACTTTGATGCATTTTAATATCGATCCGGATATTTTTGATGAAGTATATGAATCCATGAAAGCATATTCTCCCACCGATTTGAAAAACTTCCAAATTACTGGTTTGAAGCTTCATTGGAAGAGAGATTATCGTTTGAAGGGAAATGCCGAAACAAAGCCAACGGCTATATCAGATGATGTAACGGATGTGTTGAACGGCTATGATTCTTCTGATTTAAATACCGAGTATTTGTTTTATAAACAGCTTGATCAGAATAGTCCCATAGAATATCCATACATGAATGGTGTCTATGCAGAATTAATATTGGATTATACTTATAAATCCGGACTTTTATTTCCTACTACTAAGACTGGCCAACTTGTGACTAATTTTGGTGGAGATGTCGTTGAACCATCAGTAACACCAACAACACCGGAACAGTTACCGGAAGTTAAGCTAGATAACGAGATTCATAACTTAACTAACACCGATAGCGATTCTCAAGACTCGGATAACAAATATTTGGCTGTTAAAAATGTTAAAAAGGATGATTCGATTCAATATACTGCCAAATTGAATTTAACTTATGACAACACCGGAGAGAATACGGGAACTATTTCAAAAGGTATCTATACAGTTCCCATCCCCAAAGTAATGGATATTGATGCTGATAGCTTCAAATTTACAGATGATGATGGAGTTGTCAGTGCAATTAATTCAAGCAATGTAAGTGTAGCTGAGGATCCAGATGACAGTACTAAACAATTATTGACTGTAAATAATGTCAATCTTGATCCGCAAGGAATCGATGATACGAATTTCAAGCTTGTTTTTAATGGAACAGTAACAGATGATAACCAGAGTGACTTTACCTTTACACCAACATTTAAGGGTGTAGGTGGATATGAAAATGGTAATTCTAGTAATCCACTATATGTGAATGCTGATGGTAAAGAGCAACTGATCAATTTCAACAATACGGTTGAACCTGGTGGTGGAATTACATTGATACCTGTGGATATAGACTTTGGTGCGATTAATTCATTTGTTCATAAGGATGTCATTAAACATAGAGTTAATAATGGTGATTCAACGGCATTGTCAGTTCAGGATGATAGAAGTGATTCTGACAAGGGTAGTCAGACAGTTTCCGTTAAACAAAGAAGTAATCTTTCTAGCGGTAATGTAGAATTTCCAGGCGAACTCAGATTCTATGATCCTGATGATAAAGATAATAATTTTACGCCACTGGTAACTGGAAGTTATGTTCCAATTTATGTTTCTAAAGACGGAGAAACAATATCATCCATTTCGTGGACAGATGATAAAGGGCTATTGCTGCACATAAAAGGTGCTAATTCCGCAGTTCCATCTGGAAAATATTCAACGACATTGGATTGGACCATAAGTGACACGATATAAATATAACCAAAGTGAATTAACTAGAAAATGATATTCAAAAAATACACACATATTATTCTATAAATTATCGTATTTTGTAAAAGATAATTATAATATATGAAAAGTTTATTTAGTGATTTTTGGTATAATAGCTGGTGGAGAATTATCAAACGCAGGGGAGATAGTATTATGGTATTAACTGACGCACAGAGACGCGCCAACGAGAAATGGCACAGAAATAATCGTACGCGCGCAAATTATATTGCAATGAGGTCATCTGCTAGGAGTTTTATTCGAAATAAGTCCACTTTGTCTGACTTAGAAGAGCTGGAATTGATTATTAAGAACCGTAAAATTGAATTAAATTCTGAGAAGTAAAAAAATAAGGCTTAATCGCAATTGCGATTAAGCCTTATTAAGTAAAATCATTATTTTGATGGATTATTTGTCATAATTTCATCAATCAAACCATAGTCTTTAGCTTCTTGAGCTGTCATGTAGTTATCACGATCAGTATCTTTTTGAAGCTTTTCGAATGTTTGACCAGAGTTATCAGCCAAGATGTGGTTCAATCTCTTTCTTGTCTTCAAGATCTCTTGGGCAGCAATTTCAATTTCAGTTTGTTGACCTTGTGCACCACCTAATGGTTGGTGAATAAGAACAGTTGAATTTGGAAGAGCAAAACGTTTGCCCTTTGTACCTGATGACAAGATAACACTTCCCATTGAAGCAGCCAATCCAGTTGCGATTGTTTGAACATCAGATTTAACAAAGTTCATTGTATCAACGATAGCTAATCCGTCGGTAACTGAACCACCGGGTGAGTTGATATACATTGAAATGTCCTTCTCTGAGTCTTGAGCATCAAGGAATAGTAATTCAGCGATAACTGTATTAGCCATTTGGCTGTTAACTTCACCTGATAACATAATAATTCTATCTTTTAGTAATCTTGAATAAATATCATAGGCACGTTCGCCACGTGAGCTTTGTTCAATAACTGTAGGAACTAACATAAACTGCCTCCTAATTAATTAGCACTTGTTATTTTTTAGCACTCTTAATAGTACAGTGCTAATTTAGCATACAATCCGTATCGGGTCAACAAACAAACCTCGAAATATAAAAATAAATAAGATTTGTACGATAACTTTTTTCATTATCGCACAAATCTTATTTTTTTAATCCTTATTTGACTTGTTCAGATACTTCTTTGGAATTCTTAGAAGCGAAGCCTGACTTAACACGTGACCAGATAATGTGGAATGTGTAAGCAGATGTGAATGCTAAACACCATGTGATCAAGTAACAAACGATAATGGCGATGATTGGATGATCTAATGCCATATTGTGGCCGAAGATTCTCCAGATAATTTGGAACCAGAATACGTTTGATAAGTAGGCACGGTATGCATAGACGGCTAAAAAGTGGAATACAGGCAAGGCCTTAGAGTTATTACGTAAATGATATATCGACAACGCTGCCACTAGACTAATTACTAATAGTGCATATAGAGTCATTGATGGCTTGTAATAAGGGGCATTAGTTAATTGAACAGGGAATCCATAAGCTGTAAGTTCACTGTTAGTCCAATAATAGACGGCAATGATTGCTACAACTAGGAAAATCCAAGTTTTTCTGATAAATGTTTCGAATTGTTCACGGTATACCCAGGCGATAACACCGAATATCCCATAAATAACGAAACTAACAAATAGTCTATCTAACAGGTACCAGTTGGTAGCCTGTGGTCCGTGGAACACGTTAATATCGTAGAAGAATATCCAGGCTGCATATCCGACAATTGTCAAAGCAATTGCCCAGATAGCATTAGTAGTACTTTTCTTGACCCAATGTCCGAGTGCCCAGAAGAATGGCATTAAAATGATAAATTGAAGCATCATGGTGTTATACCACAAGTGCGGTGCGGCATTACCATTTACAAAGTGCCATAAGAAACTACCGACACCGTTGTATTGATTGCCCTGTTGAACATCTGGAAATATCAATAAATATGCCAATGTCCACCAAATGGTAGGTACAAAAAGAGCAGACCATTGCTTCTTCATATATCCACCATAGTTATTCCAGCTGTTGTCGCCAGTAGTTCTGGTAGTTGTGTATAAAATACCAAAAATAAAGGCTGGTGCTGTGAACTTAACTAGATTATAGACGATCCCAATAAATGTTTGGGCATTGTCTGGTGGATTGGTGCCTAAAACGACACCAAGAACGGTCTGCATCATAACGGCAGTACAAGCGAAGACTTTCATATAGTCCCCGATATCAGCGGGTCTTGTATTGTCTAATCTTGAATTCATTAGTCATTTCCCCTTTTGTTTGATTGTGAGATCAACAAAAGGACTTCTTAGGAGCTAATATAATCGCTTTCAAAATAAATTGCAACTTAAATTTTTAGTTCAGAGCGTTGGAAACTCAAAAATAATTTGATTAATTCATTACTGATTTCTCGTTGAATATCAGTCAAATTGCTAGATGGTGAACATAGAAAAATTGTTCTCTGTAGTGGTTCGGGGGTCAATCTAGCAAGTTGAACTTGTTCATCAATAGTTTGCAAAGTGACTGACGGAATAAAACTTAATCCGATACCAGCTTCGATGAGGCCACGGATAGTTGCCGGATCATCAGTCTCATACATGTAGTTCAATGATATTCCTCGCTCATTGAAGTAACGGTCAATAGTATTGCGTAGTGGATTATTTTTAGTCAGGCCAACGAATCTTTCGTTTTTAATTTCTTTTGGATTGATGAATTTCTTTGAGTATCCAAATTTTGAATTCCAGCCAACGAAGACCTCTTCTTTTAATACTGGAACATTAGTCAGGTCCTTTAGTGGATGGCTGGTAACGATGAAGTCGAATTGTTTGAAGTCAGCTTCTCGGACAGTATGCTGTGCCAAACTTAATCTAACGTTTGGGAACTTATCTTTGATATTTGTAACGATGCTGGGAATAAAAGGGGATGCGACTTCCATCAAGATGGAGATTGGCTGTTCAGAATTATCGACACCACCTTGAACAGCGTTCACGCCACGATCTAATTCTTTCAAACTATCATTAACATAGCTGAAGAATAATCTTCCAGCACGGTTTAACTTCAGAGTTCTACCAGTACGATCGAACAATTGAACCTGTAGTTCATCTTCTAGTTGTTTGATAGTCTTGCTGACAGCAGGCTGTGAAATATAGAGTATTTCGGCAGCCTTGGTAATACTCTCTTGGTTTGCAACGACGGCGAAGCACTTCAGTTGTGTTAAATTCATCCAAATATCCTCTATTCATAACTATTTGGTTATGTACCATTCATTTTATGTATTATACACGTTATGATTGCGCTTTTATACTTTGGGATGTGAGATCAGCAAATAAGGATGATCTGGAGGTGAATATATGCGTACTTTATGGATATTCCCAGGACAAGGTGGACAACGTCCTGGAATGTTGGATAACGTACCACAGGATTTAAAAACTAAAGTTAAAGATTTGACTGGAGTTCAGTTGACCGATGATGAAGAGGCCTACAAGGATTCTATACAAATTCAGTTAGGAATTTTGATTTTACAACTATATAACATCAGACAGTTACAAGGTATCGATGAGAAGCCTGATGTTGTTGCTGGACATTCCTTGGGAGTGTTTGGTGCTGCAGTTGCCGCTGGAGTCTTGACAGAAGAGGATGCAATTAAAATCGTCTTTCTTCGTTCAACTAAGATGAAAGAAGCCTATCCGGTTGGATTTGGCATGGGAGCAATCGTTGGATTGACTCGTAAAGAAGTAATCGCACTAGTTGAACAAGTCAATGCACCTGATGTTTATGTTTCAAATCAAAATTCAGAGTTGCAGACAGCATTGTCTGGTTCTCTGGATGGTATCAGAAAAGTTTTGGCTTTAGCAAAAGATAATGGTGCTCAAAAGGCACTTATCCTGGAAGTGCCTAATCCATCACATTCACCGTTGATGCAATCAGCTGCCGATGCTTTGCAAGAGGCATTCAAGACAGTCGAGTTGAAGCGTCCTAATTGTACTTATCTAACTAATTACAATGGCCATGCCGTTCATACAGTGGATGAGGTCAAAAAAGACATGATCAACAATCTGATTTATCCAGTTTATTGGGACACGATGATGAGTGTTGCTAGTGAACTAGGAATTGACACAACGGTCGAAGTGATGCCAGGACATGCATTCACCAAGTTGATTCATACTAAGTTGCCTGATCTGAGAAACATTACCATGAGTGAAATGGGAATTGATGATACTGAATTTCTATTAAAAAAATGGAGGAAAATAAATGACTAAAAGAAGTTGGACTACACATCGTGATGCAAAAAACGCTAAGTTAGAAAAAGTTGCACCAATGATGGATGGTAAGTTTGTAAAAACTGAAAACGCTAAGGAATTGTTGGAGGACTTAATTGCCCCTGGCGACAAAGTTGTATTGGAAGGAGATAACCAAAAGCAAGCTAGTTTCTTGTCAAAGGTATTAGCTTCAGTTGATCCTGAAAAAGTTCATGACCTACATATGATCATGTCATCTGTTTCAAGACCAGAACATTTGGATATCTTCGAAACAGGTATTGCTAGCAAGTTGGACTTTTCATTTGCTGGACCACAAAGTACTCGTATCTCACAAATGATTGCTGATGGAACAATGAATGTTGGTGATATTCATACATATCTTGAATTATATGCACGTCTATACGTTGACTTGATTCCTAATGTTGTCTTAGTTGCTGCTGATAAAGTTGACCGTGATGGTAACTTATACACCGGTGCTAATACAGAAGAGACACCTGTTATCGTTGAATCAGCTGCCTTCAAAGATGGTATTGTTATCGTTCAATCTAACCAAATTGTTGATAAAGTTCCACGTGTAGATATCCCTGGTGACTGGGTCGATGTTGTTGTTCAAGCTGATCAACCATATCAACTAGAACCATTATTCACGCGTGATCCTCAAAATATTACTGAGTTACAAGTTCTTATGGGTATGATGGCAATCCGTGGTATCTATGAGAAACATAATGTACAAACAGTTAACCATGGTGTTGGTTTCAATACTGCCGCTATTGAATTATTGCTACCTACATATGGTGAACAACTAGGTTTGAAGGGCAAGATCGTCCCTAACTGGGAAGTTAACCCTACACCTACATTGATTCCTGCTATTGAAAGTGGCTGGGTCAAGACTATTCACAGTTTCGGTGGTGAAGTTGGTATGGAGAACTATATCGCTCACCGTCCCGACATCTTCTTCGTTGGTAAAGATGGAACAATGAGATCAAACCGTGCCTTTGGTCAGATGGCTGGTCAATACGCACTTGATATGTTCGTTGGTTCAACTCTACAAATTGATAAGTATGGTAATTCTTCCACTGTTACAAATGGTCGTCTATCTGGATTCGGTGGTGCTCCTAACATGGGTAGTAACCCAACAGGTCGTCGTCACTCAACACCAGCATGGCAAAGTCTTCGTCCTGACAATGATCCACTAGGTAAAGGACAAAAACTAGTTGTTCAAATGGTTGAGACATTCGGTTCAAATAAGAAGCCAGTCTTCGTTGATCACTTGGATGCTGAAGAAGTTAGAAAAGAAGCTAAATTAGCTAATGTTCCTATCATGATATACTCAGAAGATACTACTCATATTGTTACTGAAGAGGGTATCGCATACTTGTACAAGACAGATAGCATGGCTGAAAGACAAGCTGCCATTGAAGCTATTGCCGGAGTTACACCAGTTGGATTGAGAAGTAATCCTAAGCAACTTGCTGACCTACGTGCACGTGGTATCGTCGCATTGCCAGAAGATATTGGTGTACACCGTAACGAAGCTAAACGTTCACTTCTTGCCGCACAAACAATGGATGATTTAGTAAGCTGGTCAGATGGACTATATAATCCACCAGCTAAGTTCAGAAGTTGGTCATAAAATGCAAATCAAAACATCTATTGCACAATCAGCAGTTGATGCTCTGAAGTGGGAGGTAAACTTTACTCCTAAGCCCGGATTAGTAGATGCATTATCCAACGGTTCACACGATGATATGGATTTGAATTTGTTCCTAAAGTCAGCTGATAGTTTACTATCAGGATTCCAACAGACGGCTGAAGCCAGTTTTGATCGAGATATCGATATTAGTTTACGTGAAGATATCGGTGCTATCGGCAGACAGACTGAAGCAGACATGTTCCAAGCAACTAATGGAGTTAATACTCACAAAGGTGCTATTTGGACGATGAGCTTGTTGATAAGTGCTGCAAGTGCATTGCAGACAAATGATATAGGACAAATATTACTATCGGCGCAGTCATTAGCTAATTTACCAGATAAATATGTTCCACAAACCGCTAAGAAGACTCATGGCATGGTAACGAAGAAAAAGTATGCTTTGTCAGGAGCACGTGGAGAAGCTCAGAATGGATTTCCTAATATTAGGAAAGTTTTGAGTTACACGAATGATGCAGATGATTTGTGGATGCGTCGTTTGATGTTGCTCTATAGCAACGTTAACGATACGAATATTGTTTATCGCAGTAATTTAAAAGTTCTACAAACATTACAAAAAATTTCAAGAGAGATACTTGAAAGCAACACGTCGGTTATTGAGAATTCCAAGTTTGTCGAGTTGGAAAAATTCGTCAGTGAATACCATATTTCACCGGGTGGTTGTGCAGATTTATTTGCAGCAAGTTATTTTTTAGACAATCTATCAAATGTAGGAGAAGAATAAATGGAAAAATTACATTATAAATTTGAAACTAAAAATCCTATCCAAAAGCCAGTTCATATTGGTGTAGTTGCTTCTGGTGACCTTGAAGTAATCTTTCGTCCAACAGATTCTGATGAAACTGTTGTAAGTATTGTTACTGGTAGTGATGGTTTTAAAGAAGTTTGGCAAAATGTTTTGGATCGTTTCTTTGCAAGATACCCAATCCAAGCAAATATTGAGATCAATGACTTCGGTTCAACACCCGGCGTTGTAAATCTTCGGTTAACTCAAGCAATGGAGGCATTAAAGGATGAAAAATAGTTTTGTTGAATTACATGCACGTGAACGTGCTGAGGCATTGCTTGACGATAATGCCCGTGAATTAGTTGGACCACTTGATAATATGATCTCACCACACTTGGAGCCACAAGGTATCGTCCCTGAAAGTGACGATGGTGTTGTTCTAATGCGTGGTACTATCAACGGTAAAAATGCTCTTGTTATTTCTATCGAAGGTAAATTCCAAGGCGGTGGTATTGGTGAAGTTAGTGGTGCCAAAATCGTTGCTGCATTGGAGAAGGCTCTAGAGGATAACAAAGCTGGAAAGACAATCTATCCAGTTATTGTTCTTGATACTGGTGGTGTTCGTCTACAAGAAGCTAACTACGGTTTGCTTTCAATTTCAGAAATTCATAATGCAGTTATTGCATTGAAGAAATATGTTCCAGTTATTGGTCTAGTTCCTGGACGTGTTGGTTCATTCGGTGGTATGTCAATTACTGCCTCAATTCTTTCATACTTAATTGCTACTAAGAAAGCCAGAATTGCTCTAAACGGACCAGAAGTTATTGAACAAGAAGCCGGCGTTCGTGAGTTCGATTCAAGTGATAAGGATTTGATCTGGAATACTTTAGGCACTAAGCAAAGATTAGCAACTGGACTTGTTGATGAAGTTGTCGATGATACAGTTGATGACATTAAAAAGTCAGTTTCAGATGCTATTGATGCTAAAAAAGATGCTCACAGAACCGAACATGTTGACTTCTACCTATCATTGTTAGACCAATTGGATCCTAGCAAGAAACTTGATATTGAAGGATATCGTAAGCTTTATCCAGAAGTTAAGGCTGAGAAGCATGTTATTGCTGATGCAGTTGAGGGAACTGAACCAGGTACAAAGAGCCGTGGTCGTCTATGGTTTGAAAAATTAACAGGTATCAAGAATGCAAAGAGTTCTGTATCTACAGTTTTGCACGCTGAAAAGGATGGTAAGGAATATGTTGCCATTGTCCCTGATGCTGATAACAAATTCCCACGTGTTCGTGATGGTGAAGTAGGTCTTGAAGAAGGATTTGCTGTTGCAAGTATCGTCAACAAAGTTGTTGCTGATGATGCTGACAAGGATGTAAAACGTCCAGTCATTATGGTTGTTGATGTACCTAGCCAAGCTTATGGTTATCAAGAAGAATTAATTGGTATCCACGTTGCCTTAGGTTCAAGTGCCGCTGCATACGCTAAGGCTCGTCAAGCTGGACACCCAGTTATTGCCTTCATTCCTGGTGATGCTGTCTCAGGTGGTTTCTTAGCACATGGTCTACAATCAAATAGACTAATTGCTTTGGATGATACATCGATTACTATCCAAGCTATGTCAAAAGCTAGTGCCGCACGTATCACACAACGTACAATTGCTGAACTTGAAGAAGCTACAAAGCATGTTCCAGCTATGGCTTACGATATCGACAATTACGAAAAACTTGGTGCTCTATACAAATTAGTTAAGGGTATCGGTTCTTATGAGGCTACTGACGAGAATGTGGCTAAGATCAATTCAATTATTGACGAGGCTATTCAGAGTACCGTTGGCAAACCAACAGACTTGCATTTCCGTTATGAAACACCTATTGCTGTTGAAAGTGGTCGTAAGGCTACAAATGCAATTCGTAAGGCTGTCTTTGAACAATGGAACGCATAGAATTTTTGCCACATAATTTGGTCAAAATCGATCCTGAGGAGTTTTTTAGTGATGAAAAAAAGCCGAAATGGGTAGTCGATAGTTTGGCCAAAGTACCATTAGTGATAATCCGTCGTGGAAATGTTGTTGATGGCAAAGTACCAGTAGGTGTCAGAGGTGTTAAGCGTGAACAAAGATTTGCTGGATATATTCCTACTACTGCAGTAGTAAGTGGCTCAGTAATCACGCCGCATGCTTTGATAAATAATTCTTGGGAAGATTTACCTGATGAAAGGCATGAGTTACCAGCAATTAAAGCATTGCCGAAGGTTGCGGAAATTCTGAAATCCTATAATTGGGGAATTAGTGGAAGTGTTGGATTCGAATTGGCTAGTGGACAAGCTACTGCCAAAATGAGTAGTGACTTGGATTTGATTTGGTATGAGAGTCAGCGATTATCTCGGATAGAGGCTGTTGATTTGTTGAAGAGACTGAATCAATTTGGAGTACATGCTGATTTTCAAGTGGTTCACGGTCAAAAGGGATTCTCACTTGAGGAATTCGCTAATAGTACTAGTGATACAATATTAATTAAAACTGCTATTGGACCTGAGTTGTCAAAGGATCCATGGGTAGAAATAGATAAGGATTAAAGAGATGTGACTTTGTTTTCATCTGTTTAGCTAGGGAACTCGCATTTTACGTGCGGGTTCTTTTGTTTTAGCGGTATGTTGTCGCTGCTGGCGTCAATTACTTTTCACCTCCGGCTAATGTGTGTTGTTTGAGTAGTATATGTATGGACTGCGTATTTATACGTAATTAATCAATCAAGTACCATATTTATTTTTAGAAACTACTTTAGCTGGAGGATGTAAATTATTTTATCAGCCGTGAAGGTGGCGTTATGACGGTGATTTCTCCGTCATTACACCACGGGACGATCTTTTAGATTTGTGGGTTGTGCAAAGCTAAAAGTCGAGATTTCAGACCGTTTCTCAGGCTGAGATCGGTCCCCACGGCAGATAAAATGATTTACAGCCGGAAGCGGCAATAGAAAATAAACTACATCATCTTTTTGGATAAACAATGAAGTTTTTAACTGATGATGAAATTGAATTGGATTATAACGTTTATGGAACTGGCAAGCCGGTGATTTTGATTGCAGGATTTGGTGGTTACCAAGAAATATGGTCATTGCAGGTGGACTATTTGGTTAAGATGAATTATCAAGTGATTACCTATGATCATCGAAATCACGGTGCTTCACAAAGAACTGATTTCGGCTTGACTATGGATAGATTAATTCTGGATTTGCATGAATTAATTGGATATTTGCATCTTGATTCGCCGTTGTTGATTGGACATTCGATGGGTGCCAGTGTTTGTTATGGTTATTTAGCCAAATATGACAATGTTGCTGCAATTATGGGTGTTGATCAGACGGGTAAAATGCTGAATGATTCTGAATGGAAGTATGGCTTCATGGATATTAATTCTGATAATTATCGTGATAAGACATCGAAACCAGCTGATGTCCATGAAACCTTACATGGTCTGGACTCACGTGTATTTTCTAAGTTGAATGAGGTTAAGAATAAGCATCCATTTGATCGAGTCACAAGTCTGCCGTTATTGTTCGACCATGTTATTAAGGATTGGCGTGAGGCAATTGAAAAAAGCAGTCATCCAGTAATGCTGATGGCTGCTAAAGAAAGTCCGTATTATAATTTTGAATTTGCCAAAGTTATTGCTGATTTGGGGGAAAATGTAACATCTGCCATTGTTGATAACTCTGGACATGACATTATGGCTGAAGTTCCGGATCAGTTTAATCAGTTGATGCGTCATTTTGTTTTGTCTAATCGACGATTTCAGTGATGAGAATAAAAAAGAGGAAACATCTCTACGAAGTTTCCTCGTGGCCTAGCCACTATGGTATAACAAATACTAAAGTGTTGAAAATTAATTCAACTGGTACCGAGTACCTATAAACAAATAGTAACATGAATACATTATTTTACAATGTTTTTGATTATCTTATTGGTTATTCGACTAATATTTTTGTCTGTTATTACAAAATTTTCAGATATAGAAAATTTTGAGTATTTAAATATTCTTGATTTATCAATAGATCTTATATTCATCGTATCGACATATGTTTCTTTATTGAAATTCCGAGTTATTTCCAATTGATTATTTAGAACAATGATTTGTTGTCTTACTTCGAAAGGATTATTGTTATTATTAATTAATATCTGATTAAGTTTTAAGAGTTCACTTTTGATTTTCTGCAGATTTTTTATTGCAATATTTTCGTTAAGCGGCAAATATCTTTTTTTATTGTGAGAAGTTAAAGGCAAAATAGTTATTATATGATCATACTGGGTATCATTTTTATTTATTACTACACAAAAATGTGGTCCTGACATTTCATCCCCAATATTTACACCCAGTTCTGCCATTATTACTGTTCCTTGTTTGTATTGATTAAATTTAACCTTTCGTCTATTTTGAAGTTCTTTATTTAGTTCATTTGTATAGAAATTTATCCAATTAGGTAATTTTTGTATTTTGAAATAATTTGAATTGGTATTATAAAGCTTTGAAAATTTTGTTAATATTTTTTCTTTGATTCTTAAATTCATTTTTTCACCGCAATCGTAATTTGATTTGTTATTGATATAAGTAAATTACGGATTAAATTTTTACCATAACGTAGAAATAAATTAATCAAATTAAAATAAATCCAATATAACTGTTGACAAACTCTCAAAACAGTCCTATTCTCTGTAACAACAAAACAAATTCGTCCATAAACCGATGAGATGGAGATCAAGACTATTGTGCATGCACAGAGAGTTACCGTTGCTGAGAGTGTAACCAAACGCAGATAGTTAAATGGACCATCGAGGGTTCTCTCGAATATTTGAATATTAGAATTAAACTAATATTTGGATTAGTACAGAGGAACGTTAGGCATACGTAAGTTGTCGGGAGGGTGTTTGCCCTTCGCTAAGAGTAATGGATTGTTAGTTGAATGTCTTTTTGTATACACTAGCAGTCTATTAAAATAAGGTGGCACCGCGGTAAATCCGTCCTTAAACTTAATAAGTTTATGGGCGGATTTTTTTGTATCTAGAATTAAAAAGGTCGTTAGATCTTTGCGATTCATTTAAAGAAATGGAGTAAACGCTATGATACAAAAACCTGGAAAGCGATGGTTTCACCAGTTTGATTTAGACAACAAAAATTAAATTGGAGGAATCATTATGCAAGAAAATACAAGAATCGAAAGTGCTATCAAAAAGGTTGTTAACGGAACAGATTTAACATTTGAGGAGACTAACCAAGTGATTGATGAAATTATGAGTGGTAAAACAACACCAGTTCAAATTTCAAGTTTTCTAACGGCTTTGTCTATTCGTAAAGAGACAGTTGAAGAAATAGCTGGAGCAGCTGATGCGATGCGAGCACACGCATTGGAATTCAAGGCTGATGAACCAGTCTTGGAAATTGTTGGAACTGGTGGCGATCATTCGAACTCATTCAATATTTCGACGACTACAGCATTAGTTGTTTCAGCGACAGGAATTCCGGTTGCTAAGCATGGCAATCGAGCTGCATCTTCTAAGAGCGGTGCTGCTGATGTTCTGGAAGCTTTGGGAGTTCAAATCAATGTTGATCCGAAACAAAGTGAGGCAGTCTTGAATGAAATTGGTATTTGTTTCTTGTTCGCACAGGAGTATCACAAGGCAATGAAGTATGTTGCTCCAGTCAGAAAAGAGTTAGGAATTAGAACTCTGTTCAATATTTTGGGACCATTAGCCAATCCAGCGCATGCCACATCACAAGTTCTGGGAGTGTATGACGAAGAATTAGTTGTACCAATGGCAGAGGTACTGAATCAATTAGGAGTTAAAAATGCAACAGTTGTTTATGGACAAGACGGATTCGATGAGGTTTCTGCGTCAGCTCCAACGACAATTGCTGAAGTTGTAGATGGCAAAGTTAATGAATATGAAATTACACCTGAACAATTTGGAATCAAACGTTGTAACAAACTAGATATTATCGGAGGAACACCTGAGGAAAATGCTCAAATTACTAGAGATATTTTGAATGGCAAAATTGATGCTAGAAGGGATGTTGTCTTGATGAATGCTGGGGTGGCAATCCATACTGCCAAGCCGGAATTATCGATTGCACAAGGGATAGAAATGGCTAGAAAAGCTATCAATGATGGATCAGCGCAACGTCAATTAGAGAAATTTATCGATCTAACGCAAGTTGGTATGGTCGCATGATTCTAGATGATTTAGTTGCGGCAACTGAAAAGAGAATTGCTAAAGAAAAGGATCATAATAATATTCAAACAATCATAAATAAGTTTTTGGAACCAAAAATGGGCTTCATTGGAGAAGTCAAGCATGCTTCGCCGTCAAAAGGCGTAATCGTTGAAAAGTTTCCTTACATGAAGATTGCCAAGGAGTATGAAACAGCCGGTGTAGATGCAATATCAGTTTTAACTGAACCTGATTATTTTCAAGGTAAATTACAATACCTAGAAGATATATCGAATGAAGTTGATGTACCAGTATTGAGAAAAGATTTTGTAATAGATCCATATATGATTTACCAAGCTAAATTTGCTGGAGCAAAGGTTATTTTGTTAATAGTGGCGATACTGACATCGAACCAATTGAAGGAGTTCCAACGATTAGCTGATGAACTGGATTTGGCAGCAATCGTTGAAGTACATTCTGAACAAGAATTGCAAACTGCATTAAATGCTGGAGCGAGGATCATTGGGGTTAATAATCGAAATCTCAAAGACTTCACAGTTGATTTGAATAATAGTTTGAGATTAAGACCATTAGTACCTTCTGGAATGCCGTTTATCGCTGAAAGTGGAATAAAGACTATTGAAGATATTAGGTTATTGAAGTCATCTGGTGTAAATGAGGTATTAATTGGTGAGACTTTTATGAAGGCAAAAGACAGAGTGGCAATTATTAATAAATTCAAAGAAGCATAGTATATGACAAAAATTAAGATATGCGGATTGATGACCGTTGAAGATATTGATGCTGTGAATCAAGCACAGCCAGATTTGGCAGGATTTATCTTCGCTGGTGGGAGACATCACGTAAATTTGGAACAAGCAATTAAATTAAGACAAAGGCTGGATTCACAGATTCAAAGTGTCGGAGTTTTTGTGAATGCAACAATTGAAGAAATACTAAAAGTAGTCGATAGTGGAGCAATTTCAGTCGTTCAATTACATGGGGATGAGTCAGAAGACATGGTCCATGTGTTACAAAATCTTGGCATTGAAGTTATTCAGGTTTTTAAATTACCAACAAAAAGGATTTTGAAGACTAGTGCAGATTACTTAATGGTAGATAGTGGATCAGGTGATGGTGAAGCTTTGAATTGGAACCAACTAAAAATCGCACCAGATATTTTGGCTGGAGCAATTGATATTAATAATGTTTATGAAGCAATTAATATAGTAAAACCTAAAATAATCGATGTTTCTCGTGGAGTTGAAGTTAACGGCAAAAAAGATTGTGACAAAATAAAACAAATTGTGAATGCAGTACATGCAAGTTAAGGGGTGCTTAATATGAAAGAAATGCAAAGAACAGATACAAAGTCACATTACTATGGTGAATTCGGTGGACAATTTATTCCGGAAACCTTAATGACAGCCTTGAATGAGGTATCAGATGCTTATGACAAATACAAAGATGATCCTGACTTCTTAGATGAGTTGCATACATTATTAAGTGATTATGCTAATAGACCTTCACTTCTATATTATGCGAAGAACATGACTGAGGATCTAGGCGGTGCCAAAATTTACTTTAAACGTGAGGACCTAAACCATACAGGTGCGCATAAAATCAACAATGTTATTGGGCAAGCGTTGATCGCCAAGCGTATGGGCAAAACTAGGTTGATTGCTGAAACTGGTGCTGGTCAGCATGGTGTTGCTACAGCTACAATTGCTGCACTTTTCGGTATGGAATGTGAAATCTATATGGGAAAGATGGATACTGACCGACAAAAATTGAATGTTTATCGTATGGAATTATTAGGTGCCAAAGTTCACCCGGTAACAACTGGGTCGATGGTTCTCAAAGACGCAGTGAATGCCGCCTTGCAAGCATGGACAAAACGTGTTGATGACACATTTTATGTTATGGGTTCAGCTGTTGGTCCATATCCATTTCCAGAGATGGTACATGATTTTCAAAGTGTGATCAGTAAAGAATCTAAGCAACAGATATTAGAAGAAGAGGGACGTTTGCCAGATGCTGTAGTTGCCTGTGTCGGAGGTGGAAGTAATGCCATTGGTAGTTTTGCACAATATATTGATGATGAGAACGTTCAATTGATCGGTTGTGAAGCTGCTGGAAAAGGTGTGGATACTGATCAGACCGCAGCAACGATTGAACGTGGAACAACCGGAATATTTCATGGGATGAAGTCACTGTTTTTGCAGGACAAGGATGGTCAAATTGATAAGGTTTATTCGATTTCAGCTGGACTTGATTATCCGGGAGTTGGACCAGAACATGCACATTTGGCAATTACCAAACGAGCTAAGTATGTTGGTATTACTGATGATGAAGCAGTTGATGCCTTTGAATATATTGCTAAGACAGAGGGGATTATTGCTGCAATTGAAAGTTGCCATGCAGTAGCCTATGTTCAAAAACTAGCTCCAACAATGTCAAAGGATAAGATTATTATTTGTACATTATCAGGACGTGGTGACAAGGATGTCGCTTCGATTGCTAAGTACAGGGGGAGAGATATTGATGAATAAATTAGAAGAAGTATTTCATAATAAAAAGGCATTCATCCCATTCGTAGTGGCTGATGATCCGAATTTTGATGCTACGGTTCAAAACGTTCTTACTTTAGCTAATAATGGCGCAGATATTATTGAACTTGGTATTCCATTCTCTGATCCGGTTGCTGATGGACCGATTATTCAAGCAGCGGATTTGCGTGCATTTGATGCAGGGGTCAATACAGAGGTAGTATTTGATATTGTAGCCAAAATACGAGAATCAACCACGATACCGATTATCTTTCTTACCTATACTAATATTGTTTATAAATATGGTTATGAAGAATTCTGTCATAAATGTCATGAATTAGATATCAGTGGATTGGTAATTCCTGACTTACCATTCGAAGAGCAAGGCGAGTTAAAAGAGTTTACTGAGCAATATGGTATTTCACTAATTCAATTAATTGCACCTACTTCAGGTAAACGTATCTCTATGATTGCATCACAGGCTGAAGGGTTCATTTATATGGTTTCTTCAATGGGAGTTACTGGTAAACGTGAAGATTTCTCTAGCGAACTAGGAAGTACTATAGAAGAAATAAGAAAGACGACCGATGTTCCAATAGCAATTGGATTTGGCATTCACTCAGCTCAGCAAGCAAGAGATCTGTCAGAATTAGCTGATGGAATAATTATTGGTAGTGCTGTTGTTGAGATTGTTGATAAAAGCAAAGATTTAGCACAGTATTCAAAGGAAATAAGTCAGGCAATTTAAATAGTATAGAAAAAAGTCCACCTCGTATGAGATGGACTTTTTCTACTCAGATTAATTTAATGTGATCTTTGCAACAACTTCTGAATTATTAATGTTACCTGAAGCAATATCTAATTCTTTAACTTTTACAGATGAATTTGTTATAAGCGTCATAACAACTGGGTCTTTATCAGCGGATTTTATTTCTTCGATATTCATTGTTGCTAACGGTTGACCAGCCTTAATGGAATCTCCATCGTTTACTGAAATTGTAAATGGAGAACCATCTAGTTCAACTGTGTCTATACCGAGATGAAGAACAATCTCTAATCCATTTTTTGCTTTTATTCCAAGTGCATGTTTCGTATCAGCGACCATTCCAACTATTCCATCAACTGGACTAACAATTTGACTATCATTGGGGATGATTGCAATACCTTCACCCATCATTTTTTGAGCAAAGACTTCATCACTGACTGTTTCTAAAGGAATTATTTTGCCAGAAATAGGTGCCTCGATATTAAGCTTTTTAGCGGATTTGAATAAATTGATCATTATGAATTCTCCTTAAACTGGTTCTTCTTCACCAACTTCAGAAATAAGTCCATATTTCTTGTCGGGGCGTTTTAATTCAGGCCAAAATTCTTTATTGGCTTCGATAAGATCATCAAGCAATTCTTTTGCTACTTGTGCACTAGGAACGGTTTTTGATAATGATAATGCTTGCCATAGTTTTTGATAATCATGTTCAATCCATGCTTGTACAGCTAATTTTTCGACTGTAACTTGTTCGTACATCATTCCACGTTGGAACATAGGAATATTTCCTTGTGCTAGTGGTTCAGGTCCATCATTACCAACGATACATGGAACCTCAACCATTGCGTCATCATCAAAGTTTGCAATGGCACCATTATTTGGAACAATTAGAAGCATACGTTCATGAGTATTGAAGGCGATAGCACGTGCTAAATCGACGATGAATGAAGCGTGGCTATCAATGTTGAATTCACCGACTGCAGATGTACCAGCATCTACAATTCGTTGTGCAGCAGAGAAAACATTTTTTTCACGTCCATCCATTACTTCGTTTGCTCGTGTGTAGTTAGGATCAGATTCTTCAACAACATAATCAGGATATAAGTAATATTTCAAATAGGTGTTGGGTAGGAATCTAGGGTCGATAGCTAATAAGTCTTTTGCTTTTTTATGAGTTGCTTGCCAGCTAGCATCCATGTGTTGAGTGTCAACTTCAACTTTTGTTAAGTATCCGTGTTCAGCAACGTAATCTCTAATCTCGGGAAGATATTCATGTCCTTTGTGATCCTTTACGCTTGTCCACCACCCAAAATGATTTAGTCCAAAATATTTAACTTCTAAATCTTCTGGTGTCAATCCGACAATTTGTGACATTCTTCTGAGGGTACCAACAGGCATATCACAAATATTGAGAATTCTTGAACCTGGGCGAAGAACACGGCAAGCTTCAGCTACAATTGCTGCAGGATTGGAGTAGTTAAGCATCCAAGCATCGGGTGAGTACTTCTCCATAAAATCGATCAGTTCAATAATGTCTCCAATGCTTCTCATACCATAAGCAATACCACCAGGTCCACAAGTTTCTTGACCTACAACACCATGTGCAAGAGGGATCTTTTCATCAAGTTCTCTCATACGATATTTACCAGATCTAATATGTGCAAAGACAAAATCAACATTTGTGAAAGCTTCTTCAGGATCAGTAGTGTATTTGAATTCAATTTGGGGTGCTTTTTCATTTAAAACAATTTTTAATGCACGTCCTAATTTTGCTTGTCTTTCTTCATCATTGTCGTAAAGCTTTAATGAATCAATTGGAAATCTATCCATGTTATCTAGTAACATCATTACGATTCCTGGTGTAAATGTGCTTCCGCCCCCGGCGATTAAGATTGAATGTTTTTTCATGATTAATTTTCTCCTTTTATTCGATTTCAGCATCCATGTCTGATATTCCAAGTGCCTCATCGACTGCTTTTCTAACAGCGGTAACAGTTAATCCATATACCACATGTACATTATTTCCTTTGATAATTAAGCCACTAGCACCAGTATCATTTTTTAAAGTTTCTTCATCAACAAGTGAAGGGTCTTTTAGTACAGTTCTTAATCTTGTATAACAGTTTGTTACACTTTCAATATTATCTTCACCACCGAGTGCTTCAATAATTAAACCGGCAGGTACTTCATCGTTTCCTTTGACAGAAATCTTTTTATCAGGTGCTTTGTCTTTTTCTTTATAATCTTTTTTAGAATATAGCTTGACGTCTTTAGTGTCGTCTTCACGTCCAACAGTTTTAAGATTAAATGCCTGTATCAGGACTCTGAAGGTAATGTAGTAAATGAAGAAGAATGCAATACCAACTACGATGTACATTGGCCAATGGGTTTTGGATACTCCAAGTGGGACATTATATAGTAAGAAGTCTAGAAATCCATTGGGACCAATCGCTCTAACGTTAAGTATATTAAGAACTACCATGCTTAATCCTGATAAGGCAGCATGAACGACGAAAAGCAATGGTGCTAGGAACATGAATGAGAATTCTATTGGTTCTGTTACACCAGCCAAGAAGGATGTAACTACAGCTGGAATCAAAATAGCCTTAACTTTCATTTTGTTTTCAGGCTTAGCAGTTTGATACATGGCTAAACATGCACCGATTAATCCGAACATTTTTGAAATTCCTCTTGCGTCCCAAATAACTGATTTGGAGAGAAGATGAATTGATGGATTGGCCATTTCAGCGTAATAAATATTTCTTGCGCCTTCATAGACATGTCCGGCAATTGTTTCTGTTCCACCGAGTGATGTATATAAAAATGGTGTATAAACTAGATGATGTAATCCAGTAGGAATAAGTAATCTTTCAAGTGATCCATATAGGAACAATCCAAAATTACCAGATTGTCTGATGAATCCTCCCATACTGGAAATTCCAGCTTGAATGAATGGCCAGATGTAGGTAAGTGCAATTGCTAAAATTACGGTTACAGGGATAATTACAATAAAGACGAATCTTGATCCACCATAAATTTGAAATGCACTTTTGAATTCAGTATCAACGAATCGGTTATGAACGATTCCAACAATAATTCCTAAAATAATACCCAAGAACACACCCATATCTAAGATTTGAACACCAAGAACCATTGTTTGACCAGTTCCTTGTAAATCTTTAGAGGTATTCAATAGGTGATTTAAATCCATAAATTTATTCATTGCATTAATAAATACTAAGAATGCTAGTAAAGCTGTGAATCCTGCTTCAGCTTTTTTCTTCTTTGCTAATCCAACGGCTAAACCAACACAGAAAATAACCCCTAGATTAGTTAGAATTGAGACCAGTGATCCGGATAAAATAGCACCAAATCCTGTAGTGATTGGGTTATTCAAGAATGGTACTGCTTCTAGCAGTTTTACATTTGTAAAAATGTTTCCGATAGCTATTAAGATACCGGCGATTGGAAGAATAAGAACCGGAATAAACATTGCTTTTGAGAAGCGTTGTAATCCGTTCATAACTTTTTCTTTCATATTGTGTAACATCTCCTTTACTTGAGTTCATAGTGAGTATATCGGAAAAATCAATTTGTGAAAACGCTTTTATAGAGTTTGGAAACAAGTTACTCGACAAAGAAACTTGTTTCAGAGTACAAAAAAAGACGATATCTGAAGTGGATATCGTCTTACTTGAATTAAAGGCGCTCATAAAGGCATATAACATGTTCAAAAAGCAGTAGTATATTTGGGAAAAAATCATTTGAAAACTGATTGTAATCGTCTAGTGGATAGTCGTCTTTACAAGTAATAGGCAGATTGGCGACATAGTTTATGGAACTATCCTTGTTTCCTGTGATTCCGATCACCTCAATATTTTCATCTTGTGCCATTTTAACTTTATCAAGTACCTGTTTAGTTTCACCTGATTTAGAAACTACTATTAATAATCCAATATTGTTAAGATTATTTTCAAATACCCCGATTGAATCACCACCAGTTGATATTAAGCATTTTTTACCAAGTATTAATAACTTTTTATAAAAATATTCTGCTACAGTTGTTGAGAACCCTGTTGCATAGATATAAATAAACTTTTCTTCTTGTTCAGAAATTAATTCAGCAAATTCTTTAAGTGATTTTTCGGTTGTTTCTACCATTATGTTGTTTAACTCTGTGGATGGTTGTTTAACAGGGGTATCTTTCATTATGTATTCAGCAATTCTATAGTGCATTTCCACAAATCCAGAATAGCCCAGCTTTTGTGCGAGTCTCATCACAGTTGAGGTAGAGGTATAATTTGCTTTTGCCACGCCACGTACTCCAAGGTCTAATGCAGTACTGTTGTTATCTAGTAGAAACTGTAAAACCTGTTTTTCATTTGAAGAAAGCTTATCGCTATTTTTGAATTTTGAAATATTCATCAGATGACCTCCAACAAAAAATAAGGTACAAAAAAATGCGCCACGTGGGAGTCGAACCCACATTCCAGGAACCGGAATCCTGTGTGCGATCCATTACACTAGCGGCGCAAGTACGATATTAATTTTATCGCATTCATGTACCAAATGTAAATTGTTAAAAAAAGATTCACAAAGTTGGAGGTTTTTGGAGGATATTACTTGAAATAATCACAATACCAGTTATAATAATCAGTGTGCTTAGGAGATCAATGGTTCGACTGAGCTATTATTTTTTGAGTATATGGGTCGTAAACAGACATACAGGGACGATAGCTGCCCCACGGAGTATATCAAATGACTAATAATGAAGATTTAGAATTGCTTGATTTAATTGCCCCAGACTTCATTAAAACTGTGGAAAAGCGATTTATGATTCTTCAGAACATATCGTTAATGGAGCCGGTGGGACGCAGAACTCTCGCTGATGACCTTAATGTCACTGAAAGAAGTCTTCGTACAGAAACGGACTTACTTAGGAAGCAAGGATTAATTGTTTCATCTAAGTCAGGGATGTCTCTTACGAGAAATGGAAGTCATGTGACGGATCAGCTTGGTAAGATGTTAGCTGATTATCAAGGTGTTGCACTTCTGGAGAAACAGCTTAGTCAGAAGTTAGGAATTTCCCGTTGTATTGTATTACCGGGTAATTCTAATAAACAACACCGTGTAGTTGATTCATTTGGTAGACGTTTGAATCAATTACTTGGTTCAATTCTTCCAACCGGAGAAGCGCTTATTTCCGTTACGGGTGGAAGAACATTAGCAAGAGTTGCTAGAAACCTTTCACCAGACTTATCTAAGAATAGAAAACTGATTTTTCTACCTGCCAGAGGTGGTGTAGGTGAGTCGGTTGAGATTCAAGCTAACAGTGTCTGTGCTGAAATGGCGGATAAAACTCAAGGTCAGTACCGTGCTATGTATCTTCCAGAAGATATTAGTGAAGAAAGTTTTGAATCTCTTCAAAAAGAGGCTTCAATTAAGTCGGTACTTGATTTAATATATAGGAGTGATGTTGTTATTCACAGCATTGGCTCCGCAAGTATTATGGCTGATCGCAGAAACTTGTCACGAGAAGAAAAAATGAACATCGTAGAACGTGGTGCTGTTTCTGAAGCTTTTGGTGATTTCTTCGATCAAAGTGGTAGACTTGTATATAAGGTACCTAGGATTGGACTTCATGTCCGGGACCTTGATAGAATTAAATATGTGATTGCAATTGCCGGTGGTTCTGAAAAGGCTAACGCAATTCAATCGTATATGAAAAATGCACCTGCTCATACAGTACTTATTACTGATGAAGGTGCCTCAAAACTGATTTTAAGGGATAACCCTTAAAAATATATTTTTTAATTTCCTGAAGGAGGAATTTTTGTATGACTACAAAAGTTGGTATTAATGGATTTGGACGTATCGGTCGTTTGGCATTCCGTCGTATTGCTGATCTTCAAGCACAAGGTAAAACTGATTTGGAAGTTGTTGCAATCAATGATTTAACATCACCTGCAATGCTTGCACATCTATTGAAGTATGATACAGCTCATGGTAACTTCATGGCTGACAAGATCAGTGCTACAGAAAACTCAATCGTCGTTGACGGTAAGACTATTCCTGTATATGCTGAAATGAATGCTGCAGACCTTAAATGGGTTGGCAACGACGGTGTTGACATCGTTCTTGAATGTACTGGTTTCTACACATCAACAGAAAAAGCACAAGCTCACATCGATGCTGGTGCAAAACGTGTATTGATCTCAGCTCCATCAGGTGCTATGCCTACAGTTGTTTACGGTGTTAACGACGACATTCTTACAAATGACGTTAAGATCGCTTCAGCTGGTTCATGTACAACAAACTGTCTTGCACCATTAGCTAATGCCGTAAACAAAGAATTCGGTATCAAAGCTGGTACAATGACAACAGTTCACGCATACACAGCTACACAAAAACTTCAAGATGGTCCAGAACGTAAAGGTAATGTTCGTGCTGCACGTGCTGCTGCTGCTAACATCATCCCTCACTCAACTGGTGCTGCTAAGGCTCTTGGCCTTGTTGTTCCAGAACTTAAGGGTAAGCTTGATGGACATGCACAACGTGTACCAGTTATCACAGGTTCACTTACAGAATTAGTTGCAACTTTCGACAAGGAAGTTACAGTTGACGAAGTTAACGCTGCTGTTAAGAAATATACAGAAAATAACCCTTCATTCGGTTACAATGATGACGAAATTGTTTCATCAGACATCATCGGTACATCATTTGGTTCAGTATTTGACCCAACACAAACACAAGTTGTTGGTTCAGGTGCAGGTCAAGTTGTAAAGACTGTTGCTTGGTATGACAACGAATCAG
Source organism: Companilactobacillus hulinensis (assembly GCF_003946555.1). Taxonomy (GTDB): domain Bacteria; phylum Bacillota; class Bacilli; order Lactobacillales; family Lactobacillaceae; genus Companilactobacillus; species Companilactobacillus hulinensis. The sequence continues at coordinate 201,924 of NZ_RHOO01000001.1, forward strand.
GATTTACTGCACAAATGGTTCGTACACTTGAAAAATTTGCTACATTAAACTAATTCATTAGTTTAACTAGTATCTAAGTTAAGATAAAACCTAATTTAGCGATTTAAATTGGCGGAGGGAGGAAACTCCTTCCGCTTTTTTTTAAGGAAAATATTGGAGGATTTATATATTGGCAAAACTTATCGTTTCTGACGTTGACGTAAAAGACAAGAAAGTTCTTATGCGTGTAGATTTCAACGTTCCTATTAAAGATGGTGTTGTTGGCGATACAAACCGTATTGTTGGTGCTATCCCAACAATTAAATATGTATCAGAACATGGTGGAAAGGTTATCTTGCTATCTCACTTGGGTCGTATCAAGAGTGATGAAGACAAGAAAGCTTTGTCATTGAAGCCAGTTGCTGAAAAGTTACAAGAATTAAGTGGTATGTCAGTTAAGTTCGTACCAACTAACGAAGGTAAAGAACTTGAAGATGCTATCAACGAACTAAAAGATGGCGACATTCTATTGATGGAAAACACACGTTTCCAAGATATCGACAACGATTTCGGTAAACGCGAAAGTAAGAATGATCCAAAACTTGGTGAATACTGGGCATCACTTGGTGACGTATTTATCAACGACGCTTTTGGTACAGCTCACAGAAGCCATGCCTCAAACGTTGGTATCTCAACAGCTATGAAGGCTGCTGGTAAGCCAGTTGCTGCTGGATACTTGATGGAAAAAGAAATCAAATTCTTAGGTAATGCCGTTGACAATCCTGTACACCCATTCGTTACAATTCTTGGTGGTGCAAAGGTTTCAGATAAGATCGGTGTTATTGAACATCTAATTCCAAAATCAGACCACATCATTATCGGTGGTGGTATGGCATACACATTCTTAGCCGCTCAAGGCCACAAGATTGGTAAGTCATTGTTCGAAGAAGACAAAGTTGAACTTGCTAAAGACCTCCTTCAAAAAGCAGGCGACAAGATTGTTCTTCCTGTAGACCACATCGTTGCTAAAGAATTCTCAAATGATGCTGATGCTACAACTACTGATGGTGTTGATATTCCTGATGACGAAATGGCTCTTGATATCGGACCTAAGACAGTTAAATTATTCCAAGACACTCTAAAGGGTGCTAAGACTGTTGTATGGAATGGACCAATGGGTGCATTCGAAATGAGCAAGTTTGCTGAAGGTACACTAGAAGTTGGACGTGCTATGGGCGACTTATCAGATGCTATTACTATTGTTGGTGGTGGTGATTCAACTGCTGCTGCTAAGAGTCTTGGTATTGCTGATAAGCTAACACACATCTCAACTGGTGGTGGTGCTTCACTTGAATATCTAGAAGGTAAAGTATTGCCTGGTATTGATTCAATTTCTGACAAATAATCTAAGGAGTGTTAAATTTATGCGTACACCTATTATTGCGGGTAACTGGAAGATGAACAAAAATCCTCAAGAAACCCAAGAATTTCTAGAAGCTATCAAAGGTAAGTTGCCAGAATCTGGCGTAGAAGCTATCATTGGTGCTCCTGCAATCGACTTAAACGCTCTTACATGGTTCTCAAAAGACGAACCACTAAAGACAGCTGCTGAAAACAGTTACTTTGAAGACGCTGGTGCATTTACTGGTGAAACTTCACCAAAGGCACTTTCAGATATGGGCATTGATTATGTAATCATTGGCCACTCAGAAAGACGTCAATACTTCGGTGAAACTGACGAAGATATCAACAAGAAGGCACATGCTATTCTTAGAAACAACATGCTACCTATCATTTGTTGTGGTGAAACACTAGAACAACGTGAAGCTGGCAAGGCTGAATCATGGGTTACTGGTCAAATCGAAAATGCTGTTAAAGGTATTTCTGCTGAAGACTTAGCTAAATCAGTTATCGCTTACGAACCTATCTGGGCTATCGGTACTGGTAAGACTGCTACAAGCGATCAAGCACAAGAAATGGTTCACGTAATCCGTGAAAAGATTGCTAGTTTGTATGATGCTGATACTGCTGATAAAGTACGTATTCTTTACGGTGGTTCAGTTAAACCTGCTAACGTTAAAGAATTAATGGCTAAAGAAGATATCGATGGTGGACTTGTTGGTGGTGCCAGCATGGATCCTGAATCATTCTTAGCATTAGTTAACTTTAATAAATAATAATCTTAATTAAGATATTTATTTTAAGCGATAAAAAGGTTAAAATTAGTTTGTATTAAAATCATAAAGGAGATTTTTAAAATATGTCTGTAATTACTGATATTTTAGGCCGTGAAGTTCTTGATTCACGTGGCAACCCAACTGTTGAAGTTGAACTATATACTGAATTAGGCGGCTTTGGCCGTGGAATCGTTCCATCAGGTGCTTCAACTGGTGAACACGAAGCTGTTGAATTACGTGATGGCGACAAATCACGTTTTGGTGGCAAGGGTGTTCTTAAAGCCGTTGCTAACGTTAACGACAAGATTGCTAAGAAGATTGTTGGTATGGACGTTACTGATCAAAGAGCTATTGATCAAGCAATGATCGACCTTGATGGTACAGAAAACAAGGGTAACCTTGGTGCAAATGCTATCTTAGGTGTTTCACTAGCTGCTGCACGTGCTGCTGCTGATGAATTAGGTCTTCCATTGTACGAATACCTTGGTGGCCCTAATGCTCACGTATTGCCAACACCTATGATGAACGTTATCAATGGTGGTAAGCATGCTGATAACAACGTTGACTTCCAAGAATTCATGATCGTACCTGTTGGTGCAAAATCAGTTCACGAAGCTGTACGTATGGGTTCAGAAACTTTCCAAGCACTTAAGTCAATTCTTAAAGACCGTGGTCTAAACACTGCTGTTGGTGACGAAGGTGGATTTGCTCCTGACCTTGAAAATAACGAAGCTCCTTTCAAGATTTTGGTTGAAGCTATTGAAAAAGCTGGTTACAAACCTGGCGACGACGTTGCTATTGGTTTTGACTGTGCTTCATCAGAATTCTACAACACAGAAACTGGTAAATACGATCTTAAGGGTGAAGGCGAAAATGGTGCCAGCTTAACAACTGACGAATTCATCGACTTGCTTGACGGAATCGTTGAAAAGTACCCAGTTATCACAATCGAAGACCCACTTGACGAAAACAACTGGGAAGATTGGCAAAAAGTTACAAAGGCTCTTGGTAAGAAAGTACAACTTGTTGGTGATGACTTGTTCGTTACAAACACAGACTACTTGAAGAAGGGTATTGATATGGGAGTATCAAACTCAATCCTTATCAAGCTTAACCAAATCGGTACACTTACAGAAACATTCGAAGCTATCGAAATGGCTAAAGAAGCTGGATTCACAGCCGTTGTATCACACCGTTCAGGTGAAACAGAAGATACAACAATTGCTGACCTTGTTGTTGCTACAAACGCAGGTCAAATCAAGACTGGTTCAATGAGTCGTACAGACCGTATTGCTAAGTACAACCAATTGATGAGAATCGAAGATCAACTTGGCGACCAAGCAGAATACAAAGGTATCCACAGTTTCTACAACTTAAACAAATAATTAATTATTTGAAATCAAGACAATCCTTAGTGATTGTCTTTTTTTATTGAAAAATTTATATATCAATTTATACAAAATATAATTTCCTTATATGAATTATAAAAGCGGTTACATCAGTTATAATATGTCTTGGGTTAATTAATAATAATAATTTACTTTATTTTAATCGCACGGGAGAAGAAGACTATGAGATTACAAGTAAATAAGAAAAAAATATTATATTTCAACTTGATCTTGTTTGGCTTTTTTGTGTTTTTATTGAATTTACCTTCTATAGAAGCTAAAGCTGCCAGTGCTACTGATAATGATTATATATCCGCAATGAACGGTGCGCCTCAAGGACTTAATCTGGATGATATTTTTGTTCCAGGTACTTTTAAAGACAATGTGTCTACTGTCGTAGATGTAGATAACGCATACGTAACTGACACTGACGCTGTTAGATTGACATACGCTAAGGATCAACTGGGAGCCATTTGGTCAACCGATAGTAATTACTTTGATTTGAATAAGGACCAAACTATGTCTATGTGGATGTATTTTGGTGGTACAAAGGATCCTGGTGACGGTATGGCCTTTGTATTACAAAATGATGATAATGGTACTGGTGCAATCTCAACCTTTTCATCTAAAAACATTCTTGGTCAGACTGTTAAGACCCCAACTGGTGGTGAAACGCTTGGTGTCTGGGCTGCTGATATGGATGGAAGTTTGAAGGATACGGAGAAGTTCGCTACTACTGCTATCCAGAAGAGCTGGGCACTAGAATTTGATACATATCTGAATACTTCGGATAATTATCAGGCTGCCGGTAACGGTGGCGCGTTTGACGTGCAGGTTGCTGATGCAGGTCAACATATTGCAGCCAATTATCCTGGTGATGCTTCAAGTTATTACACTGTGTCTAAGAATTATGATTTATTGGGAGTTATCAAAGGATATATTAACTATATGAATCATGGTAGTTTGATCTCCAATGTAGGATTAACTAATGGATCATGGCATCATCTGACGATGAATTGGAATGCTACTAGCAAAGTAATGCGATATAGATTCGATGATATGAATTCTGACGGTAGTGAAAATCCTGATGCTTTAACGAGTAGTTTTACGATTGATACCGATGTATTTAAGTCCTCAGATGGACATGTACGTTGGGGATTCACTGGTGCCACTGGTAAGAAATATGAGAATAATTTGGTAATATTTGAGTCCATTCCAGATTTGGTAAATGCCACGATTACTCCATCTGTTTATGATATAACTCAAAAAAGAGAAATTGCTGATGGTGATGCTGTAACATCTAAAGATGAGCTAAAGGTCTCTTATAATCTTGATTATGAAAGTGGTAGAAGAGATTGGAAGAATATTGTAGCTAATATTAAACTTCCAGGTATTGCTCCTGATCCTGATGATACTAGCAATGATATCGAAAATATTAATTACGACGATACTGCTGAGATCACGTATGCTGATGGAAATACTGAGACTATTTCAATCGAAGGAATGACTTAGAATCAGGTTCAGCATTCGCTTGCTGAGACTCTTTCAAGTGAGAATCAAAGTGCAACGATTGAATTTACTGGAAAAGCGATTGATGTTAATCGTAATACCAAAATTGGTCAAGAAACTTCAAGTTTTAAATCGACCAACTTTATCACTCACGTTAAAACTCCCGGTTTTACGATTCAATCTGACAAAGGACTCTTGATTGCCCTAATTTCTGGGTCAAAACAAACGGTTAAGGCAGGAGAAGATGCCGACATGGCTGGTATGATCGTGTATGCTGGTGGTGATATGGATATCACAAACTCCAACTTTTCTATGCACACTCAGCTAAATGGTGTAGATCGTCCGGTTAGTCAATTAAGCGATGAATATGATCCTGGTGAATTTGCATTTACGGTATCTAGTAGTGAATTACAGCCTGGTAAGAATACTTTTGAGCTATATCTTGAGGATGGTAATGGAACTAAGTCTAATGTGGTTACAGCAACCATAACTGTCTCTGGATATCTGAATTTTCAGGAAGTAGCCGATAATGTTTCATTCAATACTATTCATTATATTGGTGAATCCAATATTATCAGTCGAAATAATGATTGGAAGTTATCAGTCAATGATGCCAGAAATGCTGGATCACAATGGAAAGTAATAGCGTCTTCAACTACATTGACCAATGGAACTGATACGTTACAAGGTGGATTGATTTATTCGAACGGAACATCTGTAACGTCACTTGTTAACAATCCAGTAATGATTGCCAGTCACACGGATCAGTATGACGGCGATGAGGTGAAGGATATTATTGCTGATTGGAACGAGAATGAAGGAATTCTGCTGAGAACTAGTAGTAATGAGAAGCCTGGAAAGTATACAGGTACTATAAAGTGGGAATTATATGACAGTATTTAGGCAGCCTTGTGGCTGTCTTTTTTTATTATGGTTTGGTAAAGTAAAAGTGTTATCGGTTTCAATACAGTATTGGAGGAAATAGGATGTCTTTAAAAATTGCATTTATCGGATTTGGTAAATCTGCTAATCGTTACCATTTGCCATATCTAAATATTCGTAAAAACTTTGAATTGAAAAAGGTTTATACGCGTAAAGGGCCTAATGAAGAACTTGCTAAACCATATCGTGACAAAGGTGTTGATTTCACCACTAACATCGATGATATATTACAAGATAAAGAGATTGATCTAGTTATTATTTGTACTCCAGCAAGCACTCACTATGAATTAGCTAAGCAAGTCATTAATTCTGGTAAGTCAGTTGTTGTGGAGAAGCCATTTGTTGATACAGTTGACCATGCTAAAGAGTTACTTCAATTGGGTAAAGAAAAAAATGTTTTGGTTATGCCATATCAAAACCGTCGCTTTGATGGTGACTTTTTAGCCGCTAAACAAGTTATAGATCAGGGATTCCTTGGTGATATTGTTGAAGTGGAGTCACACATTGATTATTATCGTCCAGGAACTGTCACTGGTAAGGGTACCAAAGAACAAGGTGTGTTTTACGGATTAGGAATTCATTTGATGGATCGTTTAGTTGCCTTATTCGGTCGTCCAGATACTGTCACTTATGATATTAGGAATACTGATGTTGCTGATGCAGTCGACAACTACTTTGATGTTGATTTACATTACGGTAACCAAATGAAAGTTAAGGTCAAAGTTGGTTATGATATTGCTAGTGAATATCCAAGATTCATTGTTCATGGAACAAATGGTTCGTTCATCAAGTATGGTGCTGATCAGCAAGAAAACGATTTGAAGGCTGGTATTATGCCAGGTACACCTAACTTTGGTGAAGATAGTCCAATGTATTATGGTGTGGCTAAATATCAAAATGCCAATGGTGACTGGATCAAGAAGCAGATCAAAACGCCAATTGGTGACTATGGTTTGTACTATGATTCTGTATATGACACATTAGTCAATGGTGCTCCTAAATTAGTAACTGATGAACAAGTATTAACAGATATTGAATTGCTTGAAGCTGGTTTCAATCAGCCATCTCCATCTGTTTACAATGTTCCAAAGATTTAACAGCCGTAAGGCTGTTTTTTTGTAAGTGAAAATTGTTGTATACTTATAAGCAACGGGGTGAAGATTATGAAAGTAGTCGTTGCAGATAACGATAGATTGAAATTGACGCTTGAAGGGATAGTTGTTGGAATCCTTACAGGTGTTGTTGTGAGTAGCTTTAGGTGGACAATTGGTCAGTTATTGACTATTTTTCAAGGGGTATATGTTGCTGCAAGAAGTAACGTGTTCTTGATATTAGGATTATTAGTTATGTTAATTGTTGCAGGATTATTGGTAGCTAATTTTCTGAAAAAAGATCCTAATATTTCAGGATCTGGTATTCCACAGGTTGAAGCACAATTGGCTGGAGAGATGGAAATGAATTGGTGGTCCATCCTTTGGCGTAAGTTTGTTGGTGGTATTGTAAGTATTGGACCAGGATTGTTCCTTGGTCGTGAAGGTCCTTCGATTCAACTAGGATCAGCTATTGGACAAGGTTTCAGTGAGGTAACTAAGGAGACTGGCGTCTTTCGTCGGGTATTAATTGCCAGTGGAGCCGCTGGTGGATTGGCCGCCGCATTTAATGCTCCAATCGCTGGTGCAATGTTTGTTTTGGAAGAAATATATCATAATTTTTCCCCACTAGTTTGGGTAACGGCATTAGCTAGTGCGGTCAGTTCTAATCTGATTGCTTTATATGTATTCGGATTGACCCCAGTTTTGAACATTACTGGTAAGCAAAGTTTGCCTATCAAATTATATTGGCATTTAATTTTACTTGGTATTGTTTTGGGATTGATGGGTCGCTTGTACCAGAAGGTATTGTTGGCAATGCCAGCCTGGTATGCGAAAACTAGAATTCCTCGTTATCTACAAGGATTAGTTCCAATGATTTTGATCTTGCCAATTGGAATGATGTTTCCTAAGTATATTGGTGGTGGTAACAGTATTATCACTAGTTTGAATGGCTGGGGAGATGGTATGTGGTTCTTGTTGGGATTATTGGCCTTGAGATTTATTTATTCAATGATTTCATATGGTTCAGGATTACCTGGTGGAATTTTTCTTCCTATCTTAAATCTTGGTGCAATCATCGGTGCAATTTATGCTGTAGCTATGCACAGTATGGGATTGTTGCCATCTGGATTTGAAAGTGATTTGATTATATTCTCAATGGCTGGATATTTTGCCTGTATCGGTAAAGCTCCGTTTACAGCGATCATTCTAGTTACTGAAATGGTCGGTTCACTCAGCCACTTGATGCCATTAGCTGTGTTATCATTAGTGGCGTACATAGTAGTTGATATCTTGAATGGTGCACCGATCTACGAATCATTGAAGGAACGTTTGAATGTTGACTCTGATTATTTGAATCGTGTCAGCAAGTTCAATGATCGATTGGAAATGCCTATTTTTGAAGGTAGCACGATCGATGGTAAGTACATTCGAGATATTCCATTTCCAAAGGATATTTTAATTATTGCAATTTATCGTGGAGAATCTCAGATCATTCCAAAGGGTGACACGGTTATTAAAGCTGGCGATCGAATTGTAATGATGGTCAATGCCGCCAAACGAGTTGAAATTCGTAATCGAATAAATCATTTGATTAATGGTATGGACTAGAATTTTGACTTACTTTGTGTTATTGTTTTAGGAGTGATTTCAGCTTTCAACACCATGAACGGAGGTTTTACGGGTGTATAACGTTATTGAAACTATACTTATTATTGTTTCCATTTTGATAATTATTGCTGTACTAATGCAGCCTACAAAACAACAAGATGCATTGAACGCCTTATCAGGTGGCGGTGGAGACTTGTTCAGCAACCAGAAGAAACGTGGTTTCGAAGCCTTCATGGTAAAGGTTACCTATGTTTTGCTAGTGCTATTCTTTGTTTGTTCGTTAATACTAGTATATTTATCATCACACTAAGCAAGTTACCCTCCTGAAGCTACTAAAAGTTGCTCGGGAGGTTTTTTGTTATAAGGAGTGGTTTTTTGAGAATTTTGACACCAAAGCCTTTTTTCTTCAATGCTGGAACTAAGGCAGTGATACTGTTACATTCATTTTCAGGGACATCTAACGATATGAGACTCATGGGCAGAATGCTTGAACGTAATGGTTATTCTGCATATGCGCCAATGTTTATGGGGCACGGAACAGATGAGCCCATTGATATTTTGGACCAGGGTGGACCTGATCAATGGTGGCAACAAGTTAATGAAGCAGTCGATTTTTTGAAAGAACAAAGGAAAAATGAAATATATATTTTTGGACTATCTTTAGGGGCAATTTTTGCTACCAAAGCAGTTGAAGAGATTCCAGAAATAAAGGCCGGTGGGGTCTTTGGTTCACCAGTTTTAGCACATGATTTTTCTAATGTTAGGGATGCGTTTATGACATATGCCGAGAAGGCTTATGAAATAAGAGAAGTATCTGAGATAGAGAAATATGCCAATTTACGAACGATTGATTCACGGATTGATGCTATGCTGATGAATATTAGAAAAACCACTGCTGGTGTTGGCGATAAGTTAGCTGAAATAGAAAAGCCCTATTTTATAGGGCAAGGTATGAGAGATAAAATGGTAGATCCTGAAGCTGCCAAACAAGTAGCTCAGATAGTCAAAACTGCCGACTTCCATCAATATGATGCAGGTCACGTTTTGACAATTAATCGTGCTCATAAGGAATTAGAGGGCGATGTGTTAAACTTTTTAGAAAATATTGAGGATAGAAATGCCTGATAAAGATGATAAATTAATTGCAGATATACTTGAATTCTTCAGAAATAATCCAGAACGTAGATATACTTCTGAACAAATTGAAGATTCATTAAGAATGCACGGTGCTTCAGCGTTTAAACGTGTTGTTAAGGCACTTGCAGTTCTTGAAGGTGAGAGCAAGATTACTCTCACAAATAAGGATGAGTTCAAAATGGCTCAACCTGACAAAGTCCTTGAAGGTACATTCAAGGGTAATGATAAAGGATTTGGTTTCGTTAGATATGACGAAGTAGAACCTGATGCCTTTGTTGCTAGAGATAATACACTTCATGCCGTTAATGGCGATACAGTTGAAGTTAAAATTACTAAACCATCCAATCCTTGGATCGATAAAGGACCAGAAGGTGAAATTACTAAGATTGTTGAACGTTCATTGTCAAAAATCGTTGGTGAATTCCATCCCTACAGTGATGCTCAAGTAGAAAAATCCGGAAATTATGGCTATGTTAAGAGTCATGAAAAGAAACTTGCTTCATACATGGTCTTCATTTCAAATAAAGGACTACATCCTCAAATGGGTGACATGGTTCAAGTATCTATTGATGAGTATCCAAATGATGCACATCCACAAAGTATGGAAGGTACTGCTCTAGAGGTCATTGGTAATAAGAATGATCCTGGTGTCGATATTATGTCTATTGTTATTGATAACGATATCAATCCAGAGTTCCCTAAGGAAGTTCTAGAAGAAGCAGAACAGATTCCGGATCACGTACTTGAAAGTGATCGTAAAGGTCGCCATGATTTGACTGATAACATGGTTATCACAATTGATGGGGATGACTCAAAGGATTTTGATGATGCTGTTGGTGTTGAAAAAATGGCTGACGGTAAATTCCATCTTGAAGTACATATCGCTGATGTTACTCACTATGTAACTGAAGGTTCAGCTCTTGATAAAGAAGCTTATGAACGTGGTACAAGTACTTATTTGGTAGACCGTGTTATTCCAATGCTTCCATTTAGATTGTCTAATGGTATTTGTTCATTGAATCCTGGCGAAGATAGATTAGCTTTGACTTGTGACATGGTTATTAACCAGTCAGGTCAAGTTGAAAAATATGATATCTATCCAAGTATCATTCAATCTAAATATCGTATGACATATAACAATGTTAATAAGATTCTTGATGGTGATGTTGAATTAACTGAAGAATACAAGCCACTTGTTCCAATGTTGAAAGATATGGCTGAACTTCATGATATCTTGTTCAAGATGCGTCATGAACGTGGTGCTATTGATTTCGAAGAAACAGAAGCTAAGATCATCGTGGATGAAAACGGCAAGCCAATTGATATTCAATTGCGTGAACGTGGTACATCTGAACGTATGATTGAATCATTCATGTTGGCCGCTAATGAAACAGTTGCCAAGAATTACAACTTGAAACATGTACCATTCTTATATCGTGTCCATGAAAAACCAGATGATGAAAAGGTTAAGAAGTTCTTTGAATTCGTTGCTGCAATGGGTGTTGATGTACATGGTAATTTGAAGGATATTAGTCCTAAGATGTTCCAAGGCATTCTTTCACAAGTAATTGGTACACCTGAAGAAGCTGTTGTTACTATCATGTTATTGAGAAGTATGCAACAAGCTAGATATTCAGATGAACCACTAGGTCACTTTGGTCTAGCTGCTAAGTACTATACTCACTTCACATCACCAATTCGTCGTTATCCTGACTTGACTGTACATCGTATGATCCATAGTTATGCTGAAAATGGCTTCACTGATGATGAACAAGCCAAGTGGGGTGGCAAACTTAAGGAGATCGGTGATCATACTTCTGGCCGTGAAAGAAAATCAATCGACGCTGAACGTGCCGTTGATGATCTTAAGAAGACAGAATATATGGCTGATCAAGTTGGCGAAACATTTGATGCTGTTGTAAGTTCTGTTACAAGTTTTGGTATGTTCATTCAATTGGATAACACCGTTGAAGGTTTGATCCATATTTCTAATATGAAAGATGATTATTATGAATATGATGAGAAGAGCATGTCAATGCATGGTCGTGGAACTGGTAAGACATTCAAAGTTGGTCAACCTATTCAAGTTAAGTTGATCCGTGCTGATGTTGAACACAGACAAATTGACTTCGAACGTGTCTTAACTCCTGAAGAAGCTGAACAAGCTAAGAAGCGTGAAGAAGAATTCGCCAAACGCCGTGGAAGTCACAGTAGAAGTGACCGCAGACACACTGGTAATGGTGGTGGCCGTTCAAATGGTCATTCAAATAATCATTCTAATGGTGGACATGGTCGAAACAATAATCATGGAAGCTCTAATAATGGTAAAGGAAACAACAGAAGACGCAGTAAATACGAAAGTCGGTGATGATATATGAAGAAGCATCACGTAAAGGCTGCTAACGAAGTAGCTAACAACCGTAAAGCTCGTCATGACTACAATATTTTGGACACCTATGAAGCAGGGGTCGCTTTAACAGGTACCGAAATCAAATCCGTACGAGCAAGCAAGATCAACATTCGTGATGGATTCGTACAAGCTAGGAGTGGGGAATTGTGGCTTGAAAATGTAAATATCGCTATTTATGATCAAGGAAATCAATTCAATCATGATCCATTGCGTAATCGCAAATTATTGTTACACAAGAAGGAAATTAGGAAGATATCTTCAACTGTTCAAGAAAAAGGTATAACAGTTATACCTTTGAAAGTGTATTTGAAGAATGGATTTGCTAAAGTCCTTATCGGAGTCGCTGAAGGTAAGAGACAGTTCGATAAACGTGAAACAATTAAGAGACGTGATCAAGAACGTGAGATACAGAGAACTTTGAAGAACTTTAGATAGAGAGCGGAGAAAAGCGGTAGCTCCTGAGCATTACCTAGGTTAATTGTTGGGTCACGAAGTGACACGATAATTAACCGTAGTAAGCACAGGGAGCTGCTTTTCGTAGCTCGTTTTAGATAGAGAGTGGAGCAAGACGGTAGATTTTGAGCACTGCCTAGAGTAATAAAGGTGCCACGTAAGTGGTGCGTTTATTACTCGTAGCAGGCGCAGAAATCTGTCTTGCGCAACTCGTTTTAAATAGAGAGTGTCGAAAGGCGTCCAGACTTTGAGCATTACCTAGATTAATTGTTGGGTCACGGAGTGACACAATAATTAATCGTAGTAAGCGCAGAGGTCTGCCTTTCGTAAACTCATTTTAGAAAAGCAGGATATCCAATGGATGTCCTTTTTTTCGACCTTAATTTGGTAAAATAAGCAATGTACTGTATGATAATATTTGAGGTGAAAATATGTTTAGAAATGCAAACGATGGAGACGCCGACCAGATATTACCTACACTTTTTCAAATATTTGACGAGATGGAGTTAGATATTTTTAAAGAAGTTGGTAATGACAAGATGGCACAGATTATACGAGAAGGATTCAAGCTATCCAATTACCGTTATGGATTGGATCACATTTTAGTTGATGAGATCGATGGCAAGGTAGCAACTATTGCCGTTGGATATCCTGAAGAACAAGAAGATAGCATTGATGATCCGCTAATCAAGGTCTTGCACGAACATGGAATTAAACGAGATAATATCTTTACTGATAAGGAAGCATGGCCTGGGGAATGGTATTTGGATTCTTTTGCAGTTGCTCCTGATATGCAAGGTAAGGGAATTGGAACACAATCACTTAAGGATTTGATTGATATCGTTCGCCAACGTGGTGAGAAAACTATGAGTTTGAATGTTGATGTTACCAATGAACCAGCTAAACACTTATACGATAAAGTCGGATTCAAGAAGGCTGGTCAATTGTATATAGGTGATCATTTATATGATCATATGCAATTTGATTTGTAAAATATATTTGATAGTACAAAAAAGCAGTTCGACGTTTGATGTCGAGCTGCTTTTTAAGATCTATCGGTTTTTTTCCAATCTCTATTCTTAAAGTTAAAGTAAGATAATTTGGATTTAAAGCCAATATTTAAGTCAGTTTCTGGTTTTAAACTGGGAACACGAATGTATTTGTCTAGGAAAATAGCTATCAAAGTAGCAACTGGCCCGTTATCCATTTCATCAATATCAATTTCTAGTCCAGGTTGTCCTTGATTCATTACGGTAGGTTGTACTTTCATGACCTCGTTTCCACCTTGAACAGCGTGGTAGTCTGAGACCACTAAGTTACCAATTATATTCCAATTTATTTTTGAGAGATAAACATACTTCATTTCAATAACCGGCACGGCATTGATTGTAGCCTTTTCCTCGCCATTTATTTCGATTGAGTATATTTTTAAGAAATTGTTTTTGAGTTTGATTTCACCGATTTTGGTATTGAGGCGATTGTACAACTGAATCAGTAGGGGATCATCTTTATCACGTGAAGCAATGAAAATAGTTTCTTTATTCTGATTTGCGACTACAAGAATATTTCCCACCATCAAATCTGCTTTACGTATATAGAGTTTCATTCCATTTGACCTTCTGTTTGGTTTTGTGCGATTACTTTTTGGATGATTTGAGCTACGCCATCATTAATATTATTACCGGTAAATTCGTCAGCTAGTGCTTTGATTTCAGGAACGGCATTTTCCATAGCCACACCGATACCGGCATCACGTATCATAGATTCATCGTTGAGGTTATCGCCAATCGCCATGATTTCACTTTGCTTGATGCCTCTTAATTTGGCGTACTTAAGCAAGGCAATACCCTTTTGTGCGGTGGTACTATTAACCTCGATGTTGTTTGCGGATGAAGATGTGACGACAACATCGGTCATTGTGTTATTGATTTCCTCAGTTAAAGGTTTGAGTTTAACACTACGATCGGTTGTTTCGTCGAAGGCTAATAATTTCATAATTTTGTATGACTCATTATTGAAGATTTTATCGTAACTATCGACAAATGTCATTGGAGTTAACTTAATTCTCTCCAATGTGTCAGCATATGCTTGTTCATAAGTTATTCCGGGGTTTAAACTTTGCAGTAATTTGGCTAAACTAGAGATACGTAATTCTTTGTTATCAGAGAAGATTCCCTTATCAGTTACTACTTCAAAGTAGATGCTGTATTTGTGAAATAAATCAGCAATTTTGAGCTTTGATTCAGTTGAAATAGGATTACTTGATGCAAGTTTCAGCTTTTCATCAAAAACTTCAGCACCATTGAGTGTGATGTATCCAGTGTTAACTCGACCCTTAAGAAAAGGTCTGGCCTCACTTAGACCACGTCCAGTAGCAATTAAGAATTCAATTCCATTAGCTTGGGCATCTTTGATAGCTTGAATATTACGTTCGGATACTTCCATTTTATCGTTTAATAAAGTTCCGTCCATGTCTGATGCAATTAATTTAATCATAAAATTCCTCCGAATGCGTTATTCTATAAGTGAATGTTACCATATTTTAGTAATAGATATACAAGGACAGTAGGTGTAAATTTGAAAACATTAATCAAGAATGATTGGCAAGAAGTCTTAGGACCTGAGTTTGACAAGCCATATTATCACCAATTACATAATTTTTTAAAAGAAGAGTACAGTACCAAGCAGATTTATCCAAATATGTATAATATTTTTCAAGCATTTATTTGGACTTCATTCTCAGATACTAAAGTAGTTATTTTAGGACAAGATCCATATCATGAACCTAATCAAGCTATTGGTTGTAGCTTTGCCGTGGCTCCTGGTGTAAGGATTCCGCCTTCACTAGTTAATATTTATAAGGAATTACAGGATGATGTTGGCTGTACGCCAGTGAATCATGGATATTTGAAGTCGTGGGCAGAACAGGGGGTTTTGTTGCTCAATTCTGTTTTAACAGTTAGACGTGGTCAAGCATATTCTCACAAAGACCACGGCTGGGAACAGCTGACTGATTATGCAATCAAGGCTTTGTCCGAGCGTGGAAAAGTTGTCTTCATTTTGTGGGGCGGAGCTGCTAAAAGCAAAATTCCATTAATCGACCAAAGTAAAAATACAATTATCTCCTCACCACATCCTAGTCCATTATCTGCTTATCGTGGATTTTTTGGCTCAAAACCATTTTCTCGTACAAATAAAGCGCTTTTATCTTATAATGAAAGGGTAATCAATTGGCAATTACCTGAAGTTGTCGATGAAATGGAGGAGAAATAATGGATTTATTTGATAGTCTTAAGAACAAAATTGATGGAAAAGATTTAACGATTGTATTGCCCGAAGGTACTGAACCAAGAATTTTGGGTGCTGCAGTTCGTCTACAAAAGGAAAATATTCTCAAACCAATTTTATTAGGAAACAAAGATGACATTTCTAAAGTTGCCAGTGATCATTCATGGGACATTGATAATCTTCAAATTATTGATCCAGAAACCTACCCAGAATTCGATGCGATGGTAGATGCATTCGTTGAACGTCGCAAGGGTAAGAATACTAAAGAACAAGCTTTGACTATGTTAAAGAATAATAATTACTTTGGTACAATGCTTGTTTATATGGACAAAGCTGATGGTATGGTATCTGGTGCTGTTCATTCGACTGGTGATACTGTTCGTCCAGCACTTCAAATCGTTAAGACAGCTCCAGGCAACAAGAGTGTTAGTGGTTCATTTATTTTGCAAAAGGGTGATCAAAGATACATGTTTGCTGACTGTGCAATTAATATTGACCCTGATGCAAATGGTTTGGCTGAAATTGCTGTTCAAACTGCTAAGAGTGCAAAACTCTTTGATATTGATCCAAAAGTTGCTATGCTTAGTTTCTCTACAAAAGGTAGTGCAAAGGGTGAAATGGTCGATAAGGTGACTGAAGCAACCAAGATAGCCCATGAACTTGATCCCGAACTTCCACTTGATGGTGAATTACAATTTGATGCTGCATTTGTACCAAGTGTTGGTTCACAAAAGGCACCAGGTTCAAAAGTTGCTGGACAAGCTAATGTCTTCGTATTCCCAGACTTACAATCTGGTAATATCGGTTATAAGATTGCACAAAGATTTGGTGGATTCGAAGCTATTGGACCTATTTTGCAAGGCTTGAACAAACCTATTTCTGATCTTTCACGTGGATGCAATGAAGAGGATGTTTACAAGACATCGATCCTCACTGCTGCACTTTCACTATAATCTTTAATGTAAGTATTTATTAACGGGGAAAAATATGACTGAATATCAATTACAAACACATTCTTATCAAGAAACTGAGGCTTTGGGTAAGAAACTTGCTGATTCTTTGAAAGCCGGGGATGTCATTCTGATGAATGGTGATCTTGGTGTAGGTAAAACTACTTTTACAAGAGGATTAGCTCAAGGATTAGGAATTAAGAAGAATGTTAAGAGTCCAACTTTTACCTTGATTCGTGAATATCAAGATGGAAGGTTGCCACTTTATCATATGGATGCATATCGTCTTGAGAGTAGTCCTGATGAGGATTTAGGCTTTGATGAGTATTTCAATGGCAACGGCGTAACAATTGTCGAGTGGCCACAGTTTATCAAAGATGAGGTGCCTGATGATCATATGTCGATCAACATAAAACGATTAGAAAACGATGATGATAGACAGATTGTCCTTAAACTTCACGGAGAAAGCTATCAACAACGTGATTTTGGAGACTTTTTGACTGGAGCAAGTAAATGAGCGAACAACTTATTTTGCGAGAAGCAATTCCTGATGATGCCAAAGCATTGTTGAAGTTTTTGAACCGAGTTAGCTTACAAAGCAACTTTATCGAGCATGATTCAATTGATGGCGTAACTTCTGAACAAGAGGCTGAATCATTGGATGAAATTTATTCTTCAGCAGAAGATGAACTGATGGTTGCACTTTTTGATGAAGAGATAATTGGATTTTGCCGATTAGAAAAATCTGATGACGGTATTGCAGAGTATGGAGTAGTTGTTGATAAGGACTTTTGGGGTAATGGTATTGCCTCATATTTGACTGAAGATGCACTTGATTGGGCTGAAAAGTCACAATTGACTCAAGTGTTTTTAGAAGTATACAAAAATAACTCTGCTGCGATTCATATTTATCAAAAATATGGATTCACAACAGAGTCTGAAAATGATGAAACAATGATTATGAAAAAGATGGTCTAGCTAGTTAGCTTGACCATCTTTTTTAGTTGTTCAGTTCCGAAGTCTTGTTCAGTCTTCAATAATATTTTTGCACAAGCGATACTATCGGCTAAAGCATTGTGATGATTCTCTAAGTCGATGTTCAAATTGGCTGAAACAGTGTCGAGCTTGTGATTGGGTAATTGCGGATAAAATTTGCGGCTTGTTTTGACAGTGTCGATCGTCAAATACTTTGGAGCAAGAATACCGTAATTTGTTAACGTGTTCTTCAATACAGAGTTATCGAAGCTGGCGTTGTGTGCAGCAACAAGATGTGAGCTGTCGAAGAGCGTTTGAATATGTGGCCAGACTTGATCAAAAGTTGGAGCATCTTGCACATCGTCTGGTCTGATGTGATGAATTTGAATATTTCTAGGGCTGAAGTATTCTTGTGGATTGATCAATGTGTAAAAACTGTCTACGATTTGACTATCGCGGACTAATACCAATGCAAGTGAGCAGGCACTGGTACGATGCCCATTGGCAGTTTCAAAATCCATGGAAACAAAGTTCATAAACTAATCTCTCCTTAAAGATTGATATTTAATTCAATTGGACAATGATCAGAGCCGGTAATATCAGTTAAAATATCAGCACTATCGATCATATTCTTGCCATTATTAGAAATTACGAAATAATCGATTCTCCAACCGGCATTGTTTGCACGAGCATTAAAACGATAGCTCCACCATGAGTATTTAACTTCATCGGGATGTAGGTAACGGAAAGTATCAATGAATCCATTATCTAATAATTCAGAGAATTTATTACGTTCTTCATCAGAAAAACCTGGATTCTTATGGTTTGTCTTATCATTTTTGATATCAATTTCTTCATGTGCAACATTCAAGTCACCACAAAGAATTACCGGTTTATCTTCGGATAAGCGTTTCATATAGTCTCTTAGAGCGTCGTCATATTTCATACGAAAATCAAGACGTTTTAATTTTTGTTGTGAATTTGGTGTGTAACTATCGATCAAATAGAATTCAGGATATTCTACGGTCAGAGTACGCCCCTCAGTATCAAGCTCATCGATCCCCAATCCTCGTGTGACATTGACTGGTTTTTCTTTGGTAAAGACAGCAGTACCAGAGTATCCCTTTTTTTCGGCATCATAAAAGTATTGATGATAGCCTGGTAGTTCTAAGTCAATTTGATCTTGATGCAATTTTGTTTCTTGTATAGAAATAACATCAGGATTCAGGTCAGCCACTGTGGCTTGAAAATCTTTTTTGACAACAGCACGTAGTCCATTAACGTTCCATGATATAAGTTTCATCAAAAATCACCTCGGCTATGATTATATCATTATTTTGAAACTTGGCAGTTCGTTAAAGAACTGTGTATGTGATAAAATTGTAAGTAGCTTACATAGATTAAGGATGATGAAATTTTGAAGTTTCCTATTGAGAAGTTACCTAATATTGAATTTAAAACTGATGAACCATTAAGTAAGTATACATTCACCAAAACTGGTGGTAATGCTGACGTTTTGGCTTTTCCTAAAACTCGTGAAGAATTGGTAGAAATCGTTAATACTGCTCGTAGCAATAATATTGACGTTACAATTGTTGGTAATGCTAGCAACTTAATTATTAAAGATGGTGGTATCCGTGGAATTGTAATTATTTTGCCAAACTTTAAAAAAATCAGAGTAGATGGCAATAAGGTTACCGCTGAAGCTGGTGCAACGATTATTGATACAACTATTGCAGCACAAAAGGCCTCATTAACAGGTATTGAATTTGCAGCAGGAATTCCTGGTAGTGTTGGTGGAGCGGTATTTATGAATGCAGGTGCTTATGGTGGAGAGATCAAAGATGCTTTTGAATCTGCTGAAGTACTGTTACCTGATGGCAAAATCGTTACATTGAACCATGACGATATGAACTTCTCATATCGCCATAGTACTGTGCAAGATGATGGCGGAATTGTAATTAGTGCCACTTTTGCATTACAACCAGGTGATGGAGCTAAGATTCAGGCGGAAATGGACCGTTTAAACAAGCTTAGACGCGATAAACAACCTTTGGAATATCCTAGTTGTGGTAGCGTATTTAAACGTCCTACAGGCCATTTTACGGGTCCTCTTATCATCAAGGCTGGACTTCAAGGACATATTGTTGGTGGCGCACAAGTTTCAATGAAACATGCGGGATTTATTGTCAATATTAATCATGCGACAGCTACTGACTACATGAATTTGATTCATTTGATTCAGAGAACTATTAAAGAACAATTTGATATCGATCTTGAAACCGAAGTAAGAATTATCGGTGAAGACGTTAAATAACACAAAATTTAAGAAAATAGGTGATGTCTGTGCAGATACTTGAATCAATTATTTTGATTCTTACATTATTAATCGTGGCTAATATTATAAGC
Source organism: Companilactobacillus hulinensis (assembly GCF_003946555.1). GTDB lineage: Bacteria > Bacillota > Bacilli > Lactobacillales > Lactobacillaceae > Companilactobacillus > Companilactobacillus hulinensis. The sequence continues at coordinate 222,243 of NZ_RHOO01000001.1, forward strand.
CACTATTTTGTTTCCATTCCACCGAGTTTGATCCAGATTGCAGCTGGTATTTTGGCTGCTTTATTTATGCACGTGAAGATTTCGGTAGATACAGAATGGTTCATGCTAGCGTTTATTGCGCCAATTTTATTTAACGATGGGAACAGATTCCCCAAGCGGGAATTGTGGAAGTTGCGAGGGCCTATTTTAGGGAACGCCGTTATACTGGTTATTTTTTCGACGGTTGTCGGAGGAATGATCGTAAAAATGTTGATTCCAACATTGCCTTGGTCAGTTGCTTTCACTTTGGTTGCTGTACTATCGCCAACTGATCCTATTGCCGTTCAATCAATTGCTAAAAAAGCTCATATTCCTGATAAATTGATGCATTTGATCAGTGGTGAGAGTTTGATCAATGATGCATCAGGATTGATCTGCTTCAAATATGGTGTTGCAGCCACTGTTACAGGGATGTTTTCATTGAAGAGTGCCACAATCGACTTTTTCTATATTTCAATTATGGGAGCACTGGCTGGTGCTGTTATGATTTGGATATTCAATGGTGTCAGACTTTATTTGATCAATCAAGGTGTTGATGACTCGATTCTTCATGCCATTATTCAAATAATGATTCCATTTATTATTTATTACATTGCTGAAGATGTATTTGATGTTTCTGGAGTAGTTGCGGTTGTTGTCGCAGGTATTATGAATGTTTCTTCGAGCCGAACCGTGAGTGCTTTTTCACCGGAAATACGATTAGTTACATCTAGAACTTGGGATCTGGTCGTCTATGTTCTCAATGGTATTGTCTTTGTATTATTGGGAATCGAGATTCCATTTGCTATGACAAAATTGGTACAAAACGATAATATCAGTACTTTTGGTGCCATTGGATTGTCGTTTATAATCTGGATAATGCTTGTCGTTATCAGATTTGTTTGGAGTTATATTTATACAACATTTGTTAAAAATGGTGATGATAATTTTGTACTGTTTTCTAAAGAAAGATTTGATTACTGTTTGATGTCAGGAATTTCTGGTGTCCGTGGTGCGGTAACTATGGTTGGTGTATTGTCGATACCACTTACAATAAGTGGTGGTGCCGCTTTTCCTTCACGTACATTAGTACTATTTATTGCTAGTACTGTAATCGTATTTAGTTTGTTAGGTGCAACATTAATTATTCCTTATTTGACGAAGAGTAGCGCTCCAGTCGCATATCGTGGTAATTCATTCAATGACGATGATGTTGAAATCGATGATGAAGCTGAAGACACTGAGGTTGTTGATACGCAAATTGAACTGGATCAATATCAAGCTAATAAATTGGTCTTAGAGAAGACGATCGACAAGCTCAAAGATGAGAATGAAGAGGATGAAAACATTGCTTATTCGACTGTGATTGCTGAATATTTGTACAACATTCATAATTTGAGTATTCAATCAGATTATCCAGCTCCAATAAGTAAGAAACGTGTGAAAAATAAAAAAGATGCTGAACTGTGGGATATTTGCTTCAATTGTGAATTAGAGGCAATTGAAGAATTATATTCTGAGCAGGAAATTTCAGAAGATGCTTATAATTCTGCTATCAAGAAAATTGCTAAGTACAAGAAAGAAATAGTACGTCATAGATACAGTCAATCTGTTGAATTCTTCCTAAATTATTTCAGAAGAACATATCGTTCAATTAAGAAGTTGGTTCGTACGTCATTACTCAAACGTGAAGAAGTAATTCAATTTGATCAAGATGCTATGAAAATCTCAATTGCTGGTGCACAAAGAGCGCTGGCAAAATTACATGAATTGGATAAGAATGAACATGGTGAGGTTGCTGATAATTTGATTTATGTCTTCCAAAGACACTATGAGGATCGACTAGATCTACTTCAAGGAAGACATAAACACCGTTCTCCGGAGTTCAACAGTGAACGTATCAGTATTGAGATTCAAGCGCTGAGTTATCAGCGTGCCTACGTTCAAGATTTATTGGAACAAGGTAAAATTAGCAAGTCAACCGCTAATGAATTACGTCAAAATATTAACTATAGCGAAGAAGTAATTAACGTAGATATTGATTAAATTATGGATAGATTTTTTTGTTAACTTTTATAATTTTTATTGTTTGCTATAATTAGTTCTAGCTATTAAGGGGTAAAAAATCATGAATTTTATACCAAGCAATTTGTTTACATGGCAAAATTTGGCTAATTTGGTTGATATTTTAGTAGTTTGGTTCGTTCTGTATCAAGTCCTATCGATGATTCGAGGGACTAAGGCGGTTCAACTGCTAAAAGGTATTGTAGTTATTTTCCTAATTAAGTTAATTAGTTGGGCTTTGAACCTACATACTGTTTCATTTTTAATGGATCAATTGATCAATTGGGGAATTGTTGTCATAGTCATTATCTTTCAGCCGGAAATCCGGCGTGGTCTTGAACATCTAGGTAGAATGCCTTTGTTCAGTACTACAAGTAATGAGGAGGGTAAGACTAAGAATCACCTGATAGAAAGTCTGGATCAGGCGATTCAGTATATGAGTAAAAGAAGAATTGGTGCACTTATTACTTTGGAGATGAATACTGGTCTGGAAGAGTATGTCGAGACTGGTATTGATCTTGATGCCGAAGTTACAGGTGCGTTATTGATCAATACTTTTATTCCCAATACGCCGTTGCATGATGGTGCGGTAATTATCCGAAAGAATCGAATATCTGTTGCCGCTGCGTATTTACCATTGTCTGAGAGTAATACTATTCCTAAGGAACTCGGAACTAGACATCGTGCTGCGGTCGGTATCAGTGAAGTTACAGATGCAATAACGATTGTTGTGTCTGAAGAGACCGGTGGCGTTATGATTACGCGTAACGGTCATATGATGCTAGATCTTTCTCGAGAAGATTATCTTAAGTACTTACATGCACAGCTTTCAGATTCTGAGAATGATAATAACCACTCAATACTCAGTCTGTTTTCAATAGGCCGAAAGAAGAGGGGGAAGCAAGATAATGATGAAAAAGATAATTAATAGCAATTATTTCTACGCATTTATTTCGCTTTGCGCCGCAATTTGGCTATTTTTAACAGTCAGTAGTCCCGGAGTGGGATCAACTAGAGATTCCAATCAGTCAAGTACTTCGACGGTTAATACCAAGACAACTTTGACAGTGCCACTTCAAATTCAGGCCAATACTAACGATTACTACATAACTGGTTATCCTGAAAGTGTAAAAATAACAATTGAAGGACCTTCAGCGTTAGTCACAGCGACTAAGAATACACAGAACTTCAATGTGTATTTGAATTTAAAGGATTTAGCTACTGGGAAACATAGTGTTGAAGTTAAAGAATCTGGATTGAACAGTGAACTGACTTATTCAATCAAGCCAAGCACTGTTAAGGTTAATATTCAAAAGCGTAAGACAAAGACGTTTGCTGTGAATGTTGACTACAACGATAATGCTTTGGCATCAGACTATGAAGCCGGAAAGATTACTTTGTCTCCTGAGACAGTTAGTGTTACTGGTGCAGCGTCTGAAGTTAATAAAATCAATAAGGTTGTTGTTAAGCCGATTTTACCAAAAGGTATAAAAACTACCTTTGATCAAGAAGTTTTAGTGCAAGCTTTGGATAAAAATGGTAAAACTGTTAATGTAACTTTGGATCCACAAACAGTTCACGTTAAAATTCCAATTAGCATGCTTAGTAAACAGGTCAGCATTAATCTTAAACAGAAGGGGAATTCATCAAATTCGAATTTCTCCTTTGAATCTGATGTGAAAACCATTAGAATCTATGGCACACAGGACCAACTTAACGCCATCGATAATTCCATTGATGTGCCTATCGATGTGTCCGATGTGACCACGGATACCAAGAAAACGATTAATTTAGCTGATGCTCTTGGTAATCAAGTAGAGGCAACTGATCCTGATACTATTGATGTGAATATTAGTGTTTCGAGCGCTAACAATAGTGGAAACTCAAGCAGTAGTGGCAATAACACCAATAGTAGCAGTAATAGTACGAATACTAATTCGAATAATAATAGTGGTTCTAATAGTAATTCTTCAAATGAAGATGATAGTTCTACTAATAACAGTAACAGTAGTGATTCAAATAATAATAATGAAGACAACGATGAAAAATAAACGTTGGGGGAATTTTTTATGACAAAGTATTTTGGAACAGATGGAGTTAGAGGTATTGCAAATAAGGAGTTAAGTCCAGAACTTGCATTCAAGTTAGGACGTTCAGGCGGTTATGTATTAACACAACATTCTGATAATGAGAATACGCATCCTCGTGTTTTAGTTGCTAGAGATACTCGTATTTCTGGTCAAATGTTGCAATCGAGTTTGATTGCAGGTCTATTATCAGTTGGTATTGAAGTATTGAACTTGGATGTTATTACAACTCCAGCCGTTGCCTACCTGGTACGTGCTGTTTCAGCTGATGCCGGTATTATGATTTCAGCATCACATAATCCTGCTGAAGATAACGGAATTAAGTTCTTCGGATCAGATGGTTACAAATTACCTGATGATGTAGAAGATGAAATTGAAGAGTTATTAGATGCAAAAGAAGACACATTGCCAAGACCCTCAGCCGAGGGATTAGGTAGTGTATCTGATTATCCAGAAGGTGCTCAAAAGTATCTTCAATTCTTAAAGCAAACATTGTCAGATGACCTTAGCGGTATGAAGATTGTTTTAGATACAGCTAATGGCTCAACAAGTCGTCTTGCAAGTACGTTGTTCGCCGATTTGAATGTGGACTTTGAAATCATGGCCTCACATCCAGACGGTATCAATATCAATAAGAATGTTGGATCAACACATCCAGAACAATTGGCTCAAAAAGTTAAGGAATCAGATGCTATTGCTGGATTGGCATTCGATGGTGATGGAGATCGTTGTATCGCGGTTGACGCTGACGGTAACATTGTTGATGGTGATAAGATCATGTTTATCCTAGGACAATATTTACACGAAGGTGGACGCTTAAAGAAGGATACTATCGTTACAACAGTTATGAGTAACTTAGGTTTGTACAAGGCAATTGAGGCCAATGGTATGCACAGTGTTCAAACTGCCGTTGGAGACCGTCACGTTGTTGAGGAGATTCGAGAGAATAACTACAACATCGGTGGTGAACAATCAGGTCACGTTGTACTTTATGAGTACATGAACACTGGTGATGGTATGTTAACAGGTATCCATCTGTTGCACGTGATGAAAGAAACAGGCAAGAGCCTAGCTGAATTAGGCGCACCTGTAAAAGTATATCCACAAAAACTTGTCAATGTACCAGTACATGACAAGGAATCATGGAAGTCACACCAACCAATCCTTGATGCTATCAAGACAGTTGAAGACGAAATGGATGGAGACGGACGTGTCTTAGTTCGCCCTAGTGGAACACAGGCATTGCTTCGTGTTATGTGTGAAGCAGCTACAGAAGAAAAAGTAAGTGACTTCTGTGATCAAATTGTTGAAGTCGTAAAAACAGAAATGAACTAGAGAGTGAAAGAAACTGGGAGATTTTGGTTTCTGTAACTCGTTTCAAATAGCTTAATCAAACTAACCAAATCATGGGTCAGAGTAGAAATACTCTGGCCCATTTTTTGTACAATCTGTATAGGCTATACCAATATTGGTACAGTCCAACTATACCGATTATAAAATATTATCTAAAAATCAAAATAAAAACGTTGACAAAATTCAAAGATATTAGTATTCTAGGCATTGTTCCCATACGGGATAACTAGTCTATGAGACTAGACCAATTAAAAACAATATACTAGACCAATTATAATTGAGAGGTTTTAAAGATGTGTGGAATTGTTGGAGTTGTCGGTAATGAAGAGACAACAGATATTTTATTAAATGGATTAGAGAAACTTGAGTATCGTGGTTACGATTCTGCAGGTATCTATGTTAACAATCAAAAGGGTAAAGATTTCCTAATTAAAGAAGTTGGAAAAATAAGTGAGCTGGAAAAAGCAGTTACACCTGATGTTCAAGGATTAACAGGTATTGGACATACAAGATGGGCAACTCATGGACCCGCAACAATCGATAATGCTCACCCACATTTTTCATCAGATAATAGATTTTATTTGGTACACAATGGTGTGATCACAAATTATAACGAACTAAAACAAGAATATTTAAAAGATGTTAAGTTTAAGAGTCAAACAGATACTGAAGTTGCTGTTCAATTGGTTTCTCATTTTGCCAATGAAGGCATGAAGGCCGAACAAGCATTCAGAAAAGCACTTACTTTGATTCAAGGTTCATATGCGTTTGCAATGGTTGACAAAGAAGAGCCAGATAAGATTTTTGTTGCTAAGAACAAGAGTCCTTTACTTATTGGACTTGGTGATGGATTCAATGTTATTTGTTCAGATGCTATGGCAATGCTTGATCGTACACACGAATTCGTTGAGATCCATGACGGAGAAGTTGTTATTCTTGAAAAGAATAGTGTTTCCATCAGCAAGATCGATGGCACACCAGTAAAAAGAGATTCATATACTGTAAATATTGATATGAATGATATTTCAAAGGGTACTTACGAACATTACATGCTCAAAGAAGTTGATGAACAACCAAGTGTTATGCGTCGTATTTCCAAGAACTATATCGAAGAAGACGGAAGCATCAATGTTGCCCCTGAAATTCTTAAAGAAATGAATAAGGCTGACAGAATTTATATTGTTGCTGCTGGTACAAGTTATCATGCTGGATTAGTTGGTAAGAATATCTTTGAAACTTTAGCTGATGTTCCGGTTGATGCTGAATTAGGTAGCGAATTTGGTTATCACATGCCAAAACTTTCAAAACATCCTTTCTTCATCTTCTTATCACAAAGTGGTGAAACGGCTGATAGTCGTCAAGTACTCGTAAAAATCAATGAAATGAAATTACCAAGTTTGACAATGACTAATGTTCCTAATTCAACACTTTCACGTGAAGCAACATACACGATGGAATTATTAGCAGGACCAGAAATTGCCGTTGCTTCTACAAAGGCATACACAGCACAAATTGCTGTTGAGGCTGTACTTGCTAAAGCATTAGGTGAATTAAAAGGTGTTAAAGCTGCTAAGGATTTGGATTTAAAAGGTCAATTAGCAATTGCCGCAAATGGTATTCAAACGATTGTCGATGAGAAAGAACGTATCAAGAAAATGACAGCTGATTATTTAACTGATCAAGATCATGCCTTTTATATCGGTCGTGGAATTGATTACGCATTATCGCTTGAAGCAGCACTGAAGTTGAAAGAGATTTCATATATTCATGCTGAAGGATTTGCCGCTGGTGAATTGAAACACGGAACGATTGCCTTGATTGAAAAGGGTACACCAGTATTTGCTTATATTAACGATGGTGTGGGTGCTAGCCATACTCGTGGAAATATCCAAGAGGTTGAAGCACGTGGTGCTCACGTAATGGTGATTGCTAACGAGAAGTATGCACAACCTGGTGATCAGATTATCATTCCTGAAATCGATGAGATGATTTCTCCAATCGTTAGTGTCGTACCTGCACAATTAATTGCTTACTACGCAAGTCTTGCTCGTGGCAATGACGTTGATAAACCTCGTAACCTTGCCAAAAGTGTCACAGTAGAGTAGTGTACACAATAGTTATTAAAAATGATGGTCTCTATATTTTATAGAGGCTATTTTTTGTTTTCCGCTATCGTAACCTGTAACTATTCTTGCGTGTTAATTATCTAGGTGGCAACAAAACATTTAATAACAATCTTATAAGTAGTGGTGATTTTCTTAATGAATGGTAAAAAGCTAAATCTATTTTCAACCGTGATGTTTGGTCTAAGTGCCATCATCGGTTCTGGTTGGATGTTTGGATCTAGTCAAGCAGCCAAAATTGCAGGTCCTGCGGCTATTATTGCATGGATTCTTGGGGCAGTATTGGTTGCTATGATTGCAATGGTATACGTTGAAATAGGAACGATGTTTCCTGAGGATGGAGCGATGAGTCGCTTCACTATGTATACTCATGGATCTTTTCTAGGGCATATTGCTTCTTGGGCCAATTGGCTCTCGTTATTAGCGATTCTTCCTATTGAAGCCGTTGCATCTACACAATATATGAGTACCTGGCCTTGGAAATGGGCGCAGTGGACTCATGGGTTTATGTCGCATGGCGAATTATCGGCACAAGGATTGATGATGGCAACATTGTTGATTTTTGTATTTACGTTAATAAATTATTGGTCAGTTACGATTATGGCCAAATTCAATAATCTTATTTCTGTGTTCAAATTAGTCGTGCCACTAGTAACAATGGTGGTATTACTGACAGCACATTTTGATATGTCAAATATGGGTACAACAGTTAGTGAGTTCATGCCAAACGGGACTTCTTCAATCTTCATTGCTATTGGAAGTGCCGGAATTATTTACTCCTATGTTGCATTTCAAACTGTGATCAATTTGGGTAACGATATCCATAAGCCTGCTGTTAATATTCGCAGAGGGATAATCTTGTCACTTTTGATCAGTGCTATTATCTATATTTCTTTACAGGTTGTTTTTGTCGTTTCTTTACCAAAGTCGGTTATTAATGGTGGTTGGAGTAATATTAGTTTTAATTCACCATTCGCTGATCTGGCGATATTGTTAAATGTTTATTGGTTATCGACTTTGATTTATTTTACGGCGTTTATTTCGCCAGTTGGAAGTGGAATTGCCTTTTCTGCTTCAGCAAGTAAGTCATTGTCGTCAATGCCAAAAAATAAGCATTTACCAAAATTTCTAAGTAATTCAAATAATAAGTACAATACTCCGCGTGTTGCTTTAATGGTTGATTTTATAGTTAGTTTTCTGCTGATCATGATGTTCAAAAATTGGGCGTTACTGTCACGTGTTGTTGCAGCTTCGACCTTGATTTCACTTTTAACGGGTCCAGTTGTTGCGGGAAGTTTACGTAAAATGGGTCCTGACTTTAAGAGACCAACTAAAATACGTGGGATGAAGTGGCTTGCACCAGTAGTTTTTGATTTGATAAGTTTGGCGATTTATTGGTCAATGTTTCCAACGACGGTTCAAGTTATTGTGATCATCATTGTTGGTCTGCCAATTTATTTGATCTATGATTATAAGCGAGGATTTCGCGAGTTTAAACAAAAAATCTACGCTAGTTTATGGATGATTGTTCACTTAGTAGGATTGTCAGTGATCTCATGGTTGGGTAGTTCTGATTTTGGTGGTTTAAATATGATCAAGTATCCGATGGATTTTCTTGTTATAATTATTTTTTCAACAATAGTATATTTCTGGGCGGTCAATTCTTCGTATTACTCAGGTTATTTTGATGATGCGAAGAAGTTGAATGCCAAAGTTAACTGGGATGATAAAGATGCATAATAAAGTAAAAGCAAAACAAAAGTGGTTCTGGGGTGCGGTCATTGTGATCGAACTTATTCTTTTCTATAGTTCATCAATGACCTATAAGGAACAAACGTCAGTGCCATTTCTCGAAAGAGTTTTAGGTACTTCAAATAAACCTTTTTATAATACATTGAGTAAGATAAGTTTCAACTACGGTGGAAAGACTCAATCGATTGAAAATGATGGTTATTTTCATTTTATTGAGTTCTTTATTCGCAAGGGTGCCCATTTTGGTATTTATTTTCTGTTAGGATTATTCTTGTGTCTAGCGGTATATAAGTATTTCAGTAAAAATAGATTCTTGATGATGTTGATACCATGGTTGGCAACAACTGGATTGGCAGCATTTGATGAATTTCATCAAGGATTGACTGGCGGAAGAACTCCCTCGGTTACTGATGTTATTTTGGATAGCGTCGGTGCATTAACTGGAATTTTGATTTTGATGCTGGTACTTTGGATAATTGAACTTCATCATAAAAAAGACGAGTTGTAATTAATAAGGCATGATATTTTAAAAATAAAATATCATGCCTTATTCTTTTGCCATAAATGATAAATATCTGGCTAGGGTTTGAAAATAGTTATCGTTTATAAATTTATGGCTCAAAATTTTTTTATTGATTGGGGTAGTATTTATGGAAACAAGAAAATTCAAAATATCCAGAAGTAGTAAACAATTATTAATTGCTGCCAGTGCTGTTGTCACGATGGGCATTGGAACGACATTAAAACACGAGTTGGTCGTTAAAGCTGACACAACAAGTGATACTAGTACAACGGTATCTGATAGTACCGCTACTTCTACTCCTAATACAAAATCAATAGATCCATCAACACCAACGAGCACTAGTTCTAGTGACACTTCGAATACTTCTACATTAACGGTTACTAAAGTAGCTACACCACTAATAACTCCAGTTGCACAATCAGTACCAGTGGCAGAGACTGTCACTCCTGCAACATCTACTGTTTCCAGTAGTACAGTTCCAGCAACTAGTGCTACTGAAACGCCAAGCACAGCTTCCACACAAGTTTCCACGCAGAGTACTCAAACGCCAGCTACAACGGCTCCTACAACCACAGCACCGGCAACTACGACACCTGCTACAACAGGAGCAACAGCTACGACAAGTGGTGCAATCGCATCAACCGCAAATGACTTCTTGTGGAATACAGATGATACTAATTTAACGGCAACTGTAACCGGCATTAATGGTACTTATACATCGGTAGTTATTCCTTCAACTGTTAATTTGAATAGTAAGGATTATGATGTTACGGCAATCGGTGATAATGCCTTTGTTGGTAATAATTCCATAACCAGTGTAACAATCAATAATGGCGTCAAGACTATTGGTAATGGTGCTTTTGCATATATTAATAATTTATCATCAGTAGATTTATCTAATAATACGACACTTACAACAATCGGCGATGATGCATTCACGTCATCAAAGGTTACTAGCGTTGATTTGCCAAGTTCTGTTACTTCTATTGGTGACGATGCGTTTGCATATAATTCTGATTTAAGCTCAGTCAATCTGGGCAGTAATTTGACGTCCATTGGTAAGGAGGCATTCGCTTCTGATAGTAAGTTAACTACTATAAGTTTACCAAGTACTTTACAGACTATTGGGGATGCTGCTTTTACGAGTGACACAGGAATTACAAGCATTGATTTTGGAACTGATAGTAAGTTAACTAGCATTGGCAATAGCGCTTTTGCGTACAATGTTGCACTCCAAGACCTGACGATACCAGATTCAGTTGTAACCATCGGTGATAACGCATTTGTATCCAATGTTGATTTGAAATCAGTTGAATTAGGTAGTGGATTGACTTCGATTGGTGATGGAGCCTTCTTGTATGATGGTGATTTAACCAATTTGGATTTGTCTCACGCAACTGATTTGAACACCATTGGAACTGGAGCGTTTGAATATGATGGTGTCACAGGTGAATTGAACTTCCCCGATTCTGTTAGTTCAATTGGGAATCTTGCATTCACCGGTGATAAAGTTGATGGAGTCACTTTTGGTAGCGGATTGAAGACTATCGGTAATAATGCTTTTGCATTCAATCACATTTCTGATTCTGTGGAGATTCCAGCGGCGACGACTAGCATTGGTGCTCAATCATTCTTGGGTAATCAAATTGAATCGATCAAATTGAATGGTTCCAATACAAATGTTCAAGATTCTGCATTCAAATATAATCGAATTGTGGATGTAAGTGCTCCACAGTTTACTATTTCGGGAATGCCCGCTTCAAATCAAACAACTACAATATTTACAGATACAACACATGACAGTATTTCAGATTTATTTAATTTGCAGGCAGATGGATTCACTGAACAGAATCTTAACGTTAGCAATCTGACTAACGGCGTAACTTATGCATATACAGATGGAACGGGAAAATTCAACATTCCAACTGGAACTAATTCGTTCACATTTGATTGGAATATGACGAATGGATATAACGGTCAATACACCGTGGTTCTTAATAATCCAGATATCAAAGCGGTCGGTTCACAGATTGTTGCAGGATCTGATTGGACTCCACAAGATAATTTGGTAAGTGCACAGTTACAGAATGGCACTACTTTACAACTTTCTGATTTGAAGGTTGCTGTTAAGGATCAGGATGGTAATGCTGTGGATACCGTTAATACTACAAAGCCAGGCCAATATACTGTTACTTATAGTTATGGGAATGACAGTACTTCGGTAGTGGTTTCAGTGCTCAAAGTTGATGGAACTTATGAGATTGTTGGTTCATCTTCGAATGATTACAATGGTGAGAATCAGACACCAGATATTTCTAACTATGCAGTGTCATTATCAGATGGTACAAGTTACAAACTTCAAAGTGGTGATATTGCAATTGACGGTACCGATTCTAAAGATGCTGGATCATATAAGGTTGTTTTGACGCAGCAAGGTATTGATAACCTTGATAAATTAAGTCAAAGCGATATTTATAATTGGGTTAGTGGAGATAGTATTGCAACATACACGATCAATAAGGCTAATGTAACAATCAAGGTCAACGATGCTTCAAAGATTGCTGGACAGCCAGATCCCGTATTGACCGCAACAGTAAGTGGACCAACTGGTTTAAATGAAAGTGATTTACAGTATACTGTTGAACGAGTTGCTGGAGATACTGTTGGAATTTATCCGGTAAGTATTAGTTATAACGCCAATCCAAATTACAACGTAACGGTATCAGATGGAACTTTTGAAATTTTGCCAGCAACGTTAACATTGACAGGTAGCGATTATACGATGCATGTTGGGGATGCAACTCCAACGACAGCTGACTTCCAGGCAACTGCAACTGATGATAATGATCAGCCAATAACTGTAATGGTTGACTTGAGTAAGGTCGACTTGAGCAAAGCTGGAGATTATGGTGTTGTTTTAAGTACAGCTGATGGTCAAAGCAAGACGGTTACTTTGCATGTTTTGGCTAATGCCACTACACCGACAACACCAGTGACACCACCAACCACACCGACAAAGCCGGTAACACCACCAACGACGCCAACAAAGCCAGTGACACCACCAACCACACCGACAAAGCCAGTGACACCACCAACCACACCGACAAAGCCAGTAACACCACCAACGACACCAACGAAACCAGTGACACCACCAACTACACCAACGAAGCCATTGACACCACCAACCACACCGACAAAGCCGGTAACACCACCAACTACGCCAACAAAGCCGGTAACACCGCCAACTACACCAACAACACCAGTGACACCACCAAGTAAGCCAACAATTCCAGATACACCAGTTGAACCTGATGAACCGGGTACTCCAGAGGTGATTGTAAAACCAACTGATAATTCTAAGAAACCAAGTACAGTGGCAACTACAACAAAACCAGTTGTTCCAGTTACTCACGGAAAAGCTGAGGCTCCGACTAACTCGTCTGTTGTTGGAACAAAGACAAATAATGTTGCTGAACCTTTAACATACAAATCACCAGTATCAAGCAATTCAATTACTTCTAAAGATGTTGTGGTACTTTCTGGAAATAAACAGGTTGTTTTGCCAGTAGTTTCAAAAAATACTTCACAAGGTTATCCAGCACAAACAGGCAGATTTCCACAAACAAGTTCCACAAATGGAAGATCAACTTCAATCGTTGGCATCGTTATAGCGGTATTAGGATTACTTGGAATTGACATCAAAAGAAGGAAGGCATAATCGTCTAACGGTCAGTTAATTAAGTGATAGGCGTTGAAATGACGGGCATAGTTTGATATTATATTACCTGGTTTATAATTATTGACGAAAGAAGGAAGCAGAAATGTCAGGACACTCAAAATGGCATAACATCCAGGGTAGAAAAAACGCCCAAGATTCTAAACGTGGAAAAATTTTCCAAAAACTATCACGTGAATTATTTATGGCAGCAAAAGCGGGTGGTGCTGATCCGGACAGTAACGCTGCTCTTCGTTTAATAGTAGATAAAGCTCGTGCAGCTAACATGCCTAAAGATAATATCAAGCGTGCCTTAGATAAGGCCGAAGGTGGCAGTGAGGAACATTATGATGAGGTTACATACGAAGGCTATGCTCCGGGTGGAGTTGCAGTTTTAGTTGAAGCTTTGACAGATAACAAGAACAGAACAGCCTCTGCCGTACGTGTTGCGTTTACTCGTAACGGAGGTAGCATGGGTTCTAGTGGTTCAGTTGCTTACATGTTTGACCGTAAAGGCTATATCGTGCTTGATCGTGAAAAGAACACACAAGATGAAGATGAAGTTCTTTTGGACATCATGGATCTTGGTGCAGATGATCTACAAACTTCAGATGAAGCATATGAAATCTATACAGATGCAAAAGACTTCGCTGCAGTTCGTGATGGTTTGATTGAAAAGGGATATGAATTAGCTAACTCAGAGTTAACTATGATTCCTCAAAATACAACACCAGTTCCAGAAGAAAAACAAGAACAATTTGAACACATGATCGATCAACTTGAAGACGATGATGATGTTTCAGAAGTATATACAGCCGCTGCTGAAGACGACGAATAATAAGTAATTTGTGAAAGATCGTAAACTTTTAAGTTTATGGTCTTTTTTTTTCGTAATTTTTTGTATAAGGAGGGGATAAACATGAGTGCGGAAACAATGGCACTTAACTTATTGAACAATGCATGTAGTAATACAATATCTGACATTTATTTCTTCCCACAAATAGATGGATATTCTATCGAAGGCAGAAACAATGATGGTTGTTACCCAATTGCTAAATATGAACTTGAAGAAACTTTAGCAATCATCAATTTTTTGAAATTTAATGGAGGATTGGATGTTTCTGAAAGACGACGTTCGCAAAAAGGTTCGTTCAGTTTTTCATTTGGTCATTTTGATATACACATTCGAATTTCTTCAGTTGGAGATTTTAGGAATCGTGAATCAGTAGTAATTCGTTTGATTTTTCCGCAAGAAATGTGTGGTCAGATAAACGACAGGATCATTGGCGATTTGCTTCCGATTGCTAGGGTTAAGGGCATGATGATATTTGCTGGACCAATGGGTTCTGGGAAAACATCGCTGATGTACGCATTGGGAAGAGAAATGGTTGAAAATAAAAAAGTTATGTGTATCGAAGATCCGATTGAAATATATGAGGAAAAATTTCTGCAATTGCAAGTTAATGAGGATGCCGGAATGGACTATGAAGAATTGGTTAAAACTAGTTTACGACAACGTCCAGATGTCTTAATAATTGGAGAGATACGTGACAGTAAAACTGCTAAACAGGCAGTACAAGCAGCATTGTGCGGATACACCGTTATGACGACTATTCATGGTAAGTCCAAATATTCAGTTATTCAAAGATTGAAGCAATTTGGAGTAGATGATTTTGAAATAACTAATTCCGTTAATCTAATATCATATCAACGTTTGATTCTGACCAAGAATAGAATGGAGCTATTTGTTGATACGATAACTAATGCAGAAATTAAGAAATTTATTTCTGATGGTGAAATGGATAATAATTGGTCGAATTTATTGGAGAATAACTATCGAAATGGCTATATTGATGAAGATATTTACCAAGAACATCTTTTCGGATAAGAAGATAAGTTCGAAACAGCAAGCTGAACACCTAATTGTTTTGAGTAGACTGATGCAAAATGGGTTTTCAATAAAACATGCAATAAGTAGCATGAGCCTTATGAATAAGCAAAACTCAGCTTTTGACAAAATATACAAGGATCTGCAATCTGGCGAAATGATAGCGGTGGCCATGCGACACTTGGAATTACCACATGTTATCAACAATCAGTTGGTAATAGCACAGCAGAATGGTAGATTACAACAGACATTGTTTCAAAGCGGAATGATTTTACAAAATAAGTCTCGTCAAAAAGAAAAGCTAAGAGAATTATTAGCCTATCCTTCAGTTATTTTATGTTTTTTATTTCTTATGTTGGTGGGGATGAAAGTTTACATAATACCTCAAATGGAACTCACTGAAGGTAGTGAAATGATCAATAATTTTATCTTGGGATTGGCGATTTTTGTAATTGTATCCATTACAGGAGGTCTGTATTTTACGCATAGACTAAAAAAGATGGATGAGTTTGACCGTGCACAGTTGATGATCAAAATGCCGTTGATCGGTAAGACCTACTTAAGCTTTTATCAGTTTATTATTTTGCAAGGTTTAGGAATGCAGACTGCCAGTGGATTGAACTTGCGTGAGATTTGTATGAGTAGTCAAGCTTTCAAAAAAGGTACAATTCAATCAGTTTTGGCAAATGAACTAATTGATGGAATGAATTGCGGCAAAAATATTTATCAATTGATAGATGAAGAGACAATGTTACCAAGTGAATTAAAACTAATTTTGCAATCCGGTGATGGAACAAAAGAGATTGCTCAAGACTTGATACTGATGTCAGAATTAAAGTTCGATGAAACACAAAGAAGACTAAAAAAAATATTAAATATGGTACAACCGATACTATTTGCAGTGATCGCATTCGTAATAATTATTACGTATTTGATTGTTCTGCTGCCAGTATACGGAATGATGAAGGAGATTTCATAATGAAAAATATTTTAAAGAAAACAAAGAAGGCTTTTACTCTAATTGAAATGGTTATTGTGCTGTTTATTATTTCGCTGTTACTACTAATTATGATTCCAAACTTGGGTAATCAAAAAGCTGAAGCGATGAAGAAAAGTAATGAAGCGTTCAGAATCAGTATGCAAACACAGGTCGATATGTATGATGAATCCACACCTGTAACGTGGGATGTCTTGGTTGATAAAAAATTGATTACTAAAAAACAAGCTGAACAGGCTACTAAAAAATATGGTGAGATTCCACTTGATAAGCAATTGAAGGATAAGAATGCTACATCTGAAAAGTAGAATTGCTTTTACCATGATCGAAGCGGTATTTTCACTAGTAATATTTTCGTCAATCGCTTTAGCAACAGGCTTTGGTATTCAAAACTATCAACAAAGAATTGAAGAGAAACAAACATTAGAATCTTTTAAAATGAATTGGCATAATTTGTTGAATTACTCATATTTGAATAAGAGAAATGGCGAGTTTATTGTAAATAACGATGATCGGACAATGACTTTCATGGATATTAATGATCGTAAAAGATATTACCATCAAATTAATTTGCCAAAGACATTACATTATTTGAATAAGAATGATACGGAACTCTATGTAACCGGTAATGGTGAATCTAGGCCGAGAACGGTAATTTTTCAATCCAATCTAACAAAGAAAAAATATACATACACGATTCAAATGTTCTGGGGTGAAGTAGTTGAAAAATAGACCAGGATTCATGCTATTAGAGTCGTTAATAACTCTGTCAATTTCAGTCATGATCTTGCTTACCATGTCATATTGTGTCAGCGAACAATTCAAGCTGATCAATAATTGGGAAGAGCGCGTTAGTGCGCATAAAATAATACTGATGCATTTGAAATCGCCCAATCTGAGTAATGTTACCGAAGTAAACGGGAAAAGATATATCTATAGTGAGCTCAATAATCGAGCAATTGTAAAAGTGAACGGGAAAATTTATTATGTTCAAAAAACGTAAGGGATTCATGCTGGCTGAAGCGGCGGTAACAATAGTAGTTGCAATTCTTACTTTGGGAATATTGAATCAAGCAATTGGTATTGTAAAAACTGTTTCGCGTAGTACGCATAGTGAAGTATTGCGCTGGCATATTTCGAATGAAAAATTGCAGGATAAAATATTACATTCTACAGTAACGAATATTAGTGATACACGTATGCAATTTATTACAGATGATGGTAAAACATATATTCTTGAAGAACATACACGTGACAAAATGTTGCGACTGACAACACCAACCGGTGGACATATGCCTATATTAACCAAGCTGACATATGTTCATTTCAAAAGAAATGGTAATTTGATCATCATAATAACCAAAGACAAATCTAACCGAAAGTCCGAGATGTACTTAATTAATGATCCCAAATAGACATAGACGAGAAGGCGCAATTATTCTTAATGCAGTTATGATTTTATCTATTGCCGTATTAGTGATAGGATTTAGTAATGCTTATTTTGAACGTCAAGTTAAGAATTATCAGAAACTAGACGAGATCTATAAACAAGAAATTATTAACAATACTGATACTAACGGGCAATTGAAGTTTGGGGATGTTTTACAGTCCTTGAATTAAATCGCTTACAAAGGTAAAATTTTAGTATGTTATTAAAGAGGTAAATTATGGCAGAAGAGAATATGCAGAAGTACTATGATCAATTAGATCAAGCTACCACTTTACTTAAAAAGTCTTTAGGTACTAGTTATATTGAAGCATTAGCTGAAAACTTAACTAATATTGCGGACAATGACGTCTATGTGGAAAATGGTGCGCCGGATAGCGAGACTGTTTCTAAGTTGAAAGATATTTACAAAGACCTGTTGCAGTTACGTTTAACCCAAGCTCAACTAAAGCAAGCAATCACGGTCAATATTATTAAGGATCAAAAAGTTGATAATTCGGAAGTCAATAAGTTAATGACTCCTGATATGATTGGACTAATTGCCAGTTTGATTGTTTTTGAGATTTTAAGCTCAGAAGGCAAGAAAACTGTTAACTTGGTTGATCCAACTGTTGGAACAGGTAATTTCTTAATTGAATTTATTCAACAATTGAAGCAAGCTGGCGATTTTAAAATCAACGCAGCCGCATTAGATAACGATGATGCATTATTATCCTTATCAAAGGCATTCAGTGAAGTAATGAATATCAATTTGGACGCATATCATCAAGATGGCGTTGCCGATTGGGATATAACTGATATTGATATGGCGATTGCAGATTTACCAGTTGGATATTATCCAATTGATGATAACGCTGAGCGCTTCGATACGAAATCCGATGACGGTCATTCGTTTGCGCATCATTTGTTGATCGAACAAACAATGAATAATTTGAATGATGGTGGAATTGGTATCTTTATCGTACCATCACAAATATTCCAAACTGATCAAGCTAAGAAACTCTCAGCTTGGATGGTTTCGAGTGTATATTTGCAAGCAGTATTAGATTTACCAACGAATTTGTTTGCTTCAAAAGAAGCTCAAAAGGCTGTCGTTGTATTGCAAAAGCATGGTGGTAATTCTAAGCAAGCTGATAATGTTCTGATGGGTACGATTCCTGATACAAATCAGCCTCAATTGTTTGAAGGATTTAAGGATCAATTACAAGATTGGGCACGAAACAACTTTAAAGGTTAGGTGAAAAGAATGTCAAAGATTATTGCAGTTAATTCAGGTAGTTCAACATTAAAATGGAAGCTCTATTCATATCCGGACGAAAACGTCATTGCTAAAGGGATGGTTGATCGTCTTGGATTGTCAGATTCAGTTTTTGAAGTTAAATACAATGGTGAAAAATTCAGTAAGGTAGGCGATATTCCTGATCATATTACCGCTGTTAATATGATGCTCGACAAGCTTATTGAGATGGATATTATTAAGAGTTATGACGAAATCACAGGAGTTGGTCATCGTGTTGTTGCCGGCGGGAATATCTTTAAGGACTCTGCCGTCGTAACACCAGAAGTCGTCAAGGAAATTAAAGACCTAGCAGATTTTGCACCATTGCATAATCCTGGACAAGCTGCAGGTATCGAGGCATTTGAAAAGATTTTGCCGAATGTACCTCAAGTTGCAGTGTTTGATACATCATTCCATCAGACTATGGATCCGGTAAACTATTTATATAGTTTGCCATATGAATATTATGAGAAATATGGAGTTCGTAAATTTGGTGCGCACGGAACAAGTCATCGCTATGTTTCACATGCTGCCGCTGATTTCTTGAACAAACCAATTGAAGATTTGAAAATTATTTCTTGCCACTTAGGTAGTGGTGCGTCTATTGATGCTATTAAAGGCGGAAAGTCCATAGATACATCAATGGGATTTACACCGCTCGCAGGTATTACAATGAGTACACGCTCAGGTGATATCGATGCATCATTGGTTGCATACTTAATGCAAAAGCTCAAGGTAATCGATGTTCAAGACATGATCAATATTTTAAATAACAAGTCTGGTTTACTAGGTATTTCAGGTGTTTCTCCAGATATGCGTGATTTAATTGCTACAAAGGATGATAATAAACGTTCTAAACTAGCAATCGATATCTTCGTAAATAGAATCGTTAAATACATTGGATCATACATTGCCTTGTTGCAAGGAACTGATGTAATTCTATTCACAGCTGGAATGGGTGAAGGTAACCCTTGGATTCGTGAACTAGTAATTGACAGTTTCAATTATATGGGCATTAAAATTGATAAAAATGCCAATGAAAACGGCAAAGGAATTCGTAAAATCAGTACTGATGATTCATCAGTAGATGTATTGGTTGTTCCAACGGATGAAGAATTAATGATTGTTCGTGATGTTGTAAGGTTAACAAAATAATTTAGCGAGTTGGACAAAACACGTTCAATTTTCGTATATTAACGTAAATAAAGGCTGTAATCCGATTTTGGATTACAGCCTTTATTCGGTCTAGGTGGAAAAAAGTTGTGCTTTATTGCACATTTAAGTTACATATTTGATGAATTCAATAGTTATGCTAAGACTTCTATTTATGCTCAATTATCAATAATTAAATTATATTTTTATCACTTTTTAGCTATATATTTAAGAAAGCCTTTACATTTGTAAGCAAACTAGCTATATTTAAGTCGTAGGGAGCAACAATTTGATCGGAGGTCATAGATATGACAAGAAAAGCTTATATGATTGGTACTGGTATCGGTAATTTGGCTGCAGGTATTTATTTAATTCGTGATGGTGGTTTTAAGGGTGATCAAATCACTATGATGGGTTTGGAAACTCACGGTGCAAACGATGGTGACACTGTCGAAGCCTATGAGAGTGAATATAGTAATCAAGCTTTATCAAATAACAAAGGATTCTTAGCAAAGGGTGGCCGTATGTTGAATGAAGAAACATACGAAAACCTATGGGACTTGTTGCGTTCAGTTCCATCATTGGACAATCCTGGTCAAACAGTTACAGATGATATTCTCAACTTTGATCACGCACACCCAACACATGATGTTGGTCGTTTAATGGATTATGATGGCCCTCGTATTAAGAATGATAAAAATAATTACAGACATATGCAATTTAATAACAAGGATAGAGCTTTGTTATCGAAGTTAATGATGACACCTGAAAAGGATGAGCAAACGCTAAATAATATTAGTATTGCAGAATACTTTGCAAGTTCACCACACTTCTTTACAACCAACTTCTGGTTCATGTGGCAAACAACATTTGCATTCAAACGTGCAAGTTCAGCTATGGAATTACGTCGTTACATGAATCGTATGATTCTTGAATTCAGTCGTATCAATACATTGGAAGGTGTTACTAGATCACCTTATAACCAATATGAAAGTATTATTGTTCCAATGCGCAAGTACCTTGAGGATCGTGGAGTAACATTTATCAATAACCGTAAAGTAACTGATTTTGAATTCAAGGACACACCACTTCAAGATGATATTATTGTTACTGGTTTGAAGTATGAAGAAGTAGATAACGACAACAAAGAAGGACACATTGATATCGATGAAAATGATTTGGTATTCGATACTAATGGTTCAATCACAGATAGTTCATCAATTGGTGATTACAACACACCAGTTACCGAGAATATGGAATATGCTCCAAGTGCAATGCTTTGGAAGAAAGCTGCAGAGAAGTTCTATTCATTAGGTAACCCTGACAAATTCTTTGATGATCGTACACAAAGTGAGTGGATGAGTTTTACAATTACAACAAACAATCATTATTTGTTGAATCAAATCTCACGTATTACTCAACAAGAACCAGGTAATGCTTTGAATACTTGGATCAACAGTACACCATTGATGTCACTAGTTATCCACCATCAACCACACTTTAAGGCACAAAAACCTAATGAATCAGTATTCTGGGGCTACTTCATGTATCCACGTCGCAATGGTGACTATGTTCAAAAGCCAGTTATTGAGATGACAGGTGAAGAGATGCTTCAAGAATTGTTAGGACAATTGGCAGCAGTGGATCCAAGTAAAGATAATATTAAGAATCACACTGATGAAATTATGGACAGTATCGTTAATGTAATCCCTGTTCATATGCCATATGCCAGCGCATTGTTCAATCAAAGAGCAGTTGGAGATCGTCCAGATGTAGTACCAACTCACAGTAAGAACTTAGCATTTATCAGTCAATTCTGTGAACAACCATTTGATATGGTATTTACAGAGCAATATTCATTTAGAGCAGCACAAAGAGCTGTATATACATTCCTAGGCATTCCATTAACTGAAATGACACCAATGCATCATTATGAAAAAGATCCTAAAGTAATGGCTCGTGCCGTTAAGACAATGTTTAGATAGATTGCTTCAAAGAGAGTGTGACAAAACAGGTCAGCTTTCGAGCATTAAGACAAACAAGACTAGTAATCCGATTTTGGATTGCTAGTCTTGTTTGCTTTAAGTGGAAAAGACCATGTTATGTAACAACTCCTTTTTGTGTCCTTGTGAAAAGTAATATCAAATGAAAATACTGTGCCAGTAATGATGATTGACTATAATTTCACAAATATCACATTGCATAAAAGCTAAGAATCATCAAAATTAAATGAAAGTGTTTACAACGTCAACTGCTGATATATCAACACATAACAGGACAAAACTATACATTTTGGGAATATATCAGTTTTTTATCTGAAAACCATTGTCTTATTTTCAAATAATGCTAAGATAGAACGTGAAATAGGTAACGTGAATTAATTAACAAAATATGTTTCTGTCTTGGAGGTATTGTAAATGTTAAAAGGTTCTAAAGAAGTTGCAGCACAAAAGAAAGAAGATCAGGTCGGTCCAGTAATCGATGATATGGTCGCAAAGGCTCAAAAGGCTTTGAATATCATGGATAGCTTTACTCAAGAACAAGTTGATCATATTGTTCATCATATGGCTATTGCTGGTTTGAATGCCAGTTTGGAATTAGCAAAGTTAGCTCATGAAGAAACAGGCCGTGGTGTTACAGAAGACAAAGTTATCAAGAATATGTTTGCCACAGAAGAGATCTGGCACTCAATTAAACGTGATAAAACCGTTGGAATTATCGAAGATGATAAAGAGCACCGTTTGATAAAAGTTGCTGAACCACTTGGTGTATTGGCTGGTGTAACTCCAGTTACTAATCCAACTTCAACAACAATGTTCAAATCATTGATTTCATTGAAGACACGCAATCCAATTATCTTTGGTTTCCATCCTCAAGCTCAGAAATCATCAGTTGCCGCCGCAAAGGTTATGTTAAAGGCTGCCGTTGAAGCAGGCGCCCCTGAGAATGTTATTCAATGGATCGAAAAGCCAAGTATTGAAGCTACTTCAGCTTTGATGAATCATCCTGATGTTGCCAGTGTTCTTGCTACTGGTGGTCCCGGAATGGTTAAGGCTGCATATTCAACCGGTAAACCTGCACTTGGTGTTGGTCCTGGTAATGGTCCTGCATATATTGAAAAGACAGCAAATATCAAACGTGCGGTAAACGATATCGTACTTTCCAAGACATTTGATAATGGTATGGTTTGTGCCTCAGAGAATAGTGCCATTGTTGATCAAGACATTTATAGCGAAGTTAAGGAACAATTAGAAAAGAATAAAGTTTACTTCATTAAGAAATCTGATCATAAAGCATTAGCAGACGCCATGTTTAGACCAGAAGGTGGAGTTAAGGGACCTATCGCTGGTAAGTCAGCAGTTGAAATTGCTAAGTTAGCTGGCATCAAGGTTCCTGACGATACAAAAGTTATCGGTGTTGAAATTACAGGAATTGGACCTAGTGAGCCACTTTCAGCTGAAAAACTTTCACCAGTTCTATCAGTCTTCAAGTCAAAGGATCACAAGGATGCTTTTGATAAAGCTGACAGATTGTTGCACTTTGGTGGTTTGGGTCACACAGTTGCAATCCATACTATGGATGAAGACCTTGCTACAGAGTTTGGTATCAAGATGAAAGCAAGTCGTGTACTTGTTAATACTCCTGCTGCTATTGGTGGTATTGGTAATTTGTACAATGAAATGATTCCTTCACTAACATTAGGTACAGGTTCATGGGGTAAGAATTCAGTTTCACATAACGTTTCATCATTTGATTTGCTTAATATTAAGACAATCGCTAGACGGAGAAACAATATGCAATGGATTAAACAACCTCGTGTTTACTTTGAAAAAACTTCAGTACGTTACCTAGAAGACTTGGAAGGAATGAGTCGTGCCTTTATCGTTTGTGATCCAGTAATGGTTCAATTAGGCTATGTTAATACGATCGTTGATGAATTGAAACGCAGTAAGACAGACGTTGAATACTCAATGTTCTCTGATGTAGATTCAGTTGTTACAACTGATATGGTTCAACGTGGAGTTACACAAATGAAACTCTTCAAACCAGATACAATTATTGCTCTTGGTGGTGGTACAACAATGGATGCTGCCAAGGACATGTGGTTGTTCTATGAACATCCAGATGTTGATCTATTTGGTGCTAAGCAAGGGTTCATTGATATTAGAAAACGTACTTACAAGTTCCCTAAGCCAGAGAAGACACAGTTTGTTGCTATTCCAACAACATTTGGTACTGGTTCAGAAGTTACACCATTTACTTCAATTACTGATTCTAAGACTGGCGTTAAATATCCAATTGCTGACTACTCATTGACACCTGATGTAGCTATTGTTGATTCACAATTTGTTGAAACAATGCCTAAGGATGTTATTGCCGAGTCAGGATTAGACGTATTGAACAATGCTATTGAATCATATGTTTCAAATATGGCATCTGACTATACACGCCCATACGCATTACAAGCAATCAAGATTGTCTTTGATAACTTGGCTAAAGCTTATAATGGTGACCCTGATGCACAAGCAGAAATGCACAATGCTTCAACACTAGCAGGTATGTCATTTGGAAATGCCTTTGCCGGTGTCGGTCACTCAATTACTGATGTATTGAACAACAAGTTTGGTATCAGACATGGATTAGCTTCAATCATTGCCTTGCCACAAGTTATTAGATACAACTTTGAACAACCAACAAAGATTGCTATGTGGCCTAAGTATGAAAACTTCAGAGCTGATGAAGACTATGCTTCTGTTGCACGTTCAATTGGTTTGAATGGTAAGAATAATGAAGAATTACGTGACGCCTTGATCAACAAGATCGTTGAATTAGCACACAGTGTTGATGTCAAATTGAGTTTGAAAGACAATGGTATCAATAAGGCTGACTTCGATAAGAATGTCGATGATTTAGCTGAAGCTGCCTTTGCAGATCAATTCTCATTTGCAAATCCTAAGGAACCATTGATTGCTGAATTGAAACAAGTATTAATTAATGCTTACGAAGGTAAAGATATTAAATAGAATATAAATAAGCTTCCGACTATTATTAATAGCCGAAAGCTTATTTTTTTTGCTTAAAATTTATTTACAAAATCGTCAATTTCTTTTAGATAAACATCTTTTTGAAAGTCACTGATCCATGAAGTTTCAAATGAGTTTTTGGCGAAGGTAACTAATTGCTCCGCAGTCAAATTGTACTTATTGGCTAGAGCTTCGTAGTTATCAGCAATATATCCACCGAAGTAAGCAGGATCATCGGAATTGATTGAGACTTTAACACCTTGTTTCATTAGTTCAATCATTTCTTTTCCCTTCATATCATTGGTGACGAATCCATTGGATAGAGGACAACTAGTTAAACCGAGCTTCTTTTGATTGACCCAGTCAACTAGGTCCTGGTTTTCGACGATATTTGTTCCGTGATCTAATCTTTCAACCTCAATAATTTCAAGAGCTTGTTTGATGTGTTCAATAGAATCAACTTGGTCAATATCAGCATGCATAGTTGTGTGATAGCCTTGTGCGGTCGCATCACTGTATGGACGAGCAAATTTCAATGGAGGATTGTGATGTTCATCAGAATCTAAACCAACTCCAAGAATCATGTCACGGTAAGGTTCTGCCATCTTTAGAACTTCATTAGCTGATTTAGCAGACATATCACGAAGAAAACACATGATTAAGTGTGCATCTACATTGAAGGCTCTTGCATCGATACATGCTCGGTGATATCCGTTGATAAATACATCGAATGGTATACCACGTGTCAAATGGGCTTGTGGATCAAAGAACATTTCAACATGACGTATGCCATTTGTTTTAGCACGTTTCAAGTATTCCATTGCAAGTTGATAGAAGTCATCTTCTGTTTGTAGAACGTTCATGCCTGGATAATAGACTGCAAGAAATGAAGCCAAAGAATCATAATCGTATGTTTTACGAACATCTTCTATAGTAGTTTGACCAATATCGATGCCATTTTTTTGTGCCAATTTTAATTTCAATTCGGGTTCCAGCGTTCCTTCTAAATGTAAGTGAAGTTCAGCTTTGGGTAATCCATCTATGAATTCTCTTGTAATTGTTTTAGGTAACAAGGCGATTAGTTCCTCCGGTTTGATTTATTTACAATGTTAAGAATAACAACTATAAATTTAATAATCAACTGTTTGATACATAAAATTATTTGTTAAACACGAACGATATTTATTTAATTATTAAAAACAATCGTTTTTTACTTGAAATTATTATTTATATTTGAGATACTGCTGTTGTAGAAGAGTACAGATAGTTGGCTCTTAATACTAAAAGGAGATTAAGTAAAATGGATAGCTCATTAGACCAAAGAAGTTTTATTGAAAAGTTGTTTCATCTACAAGAGAATGGCACAACTGTAAGACGTGAGGTTTTAGCCGGACTGACGACATTTGTATCGATGGCTTATATCTTATTTGTTAATCCGCAAGTATTAGGGGATGCGGGAATGAACAAGGGAGCTGTGTTTACAGCAACAGCTCTCTCAGCAATTTTAGGTTCAGTTTTAATGGCTTTATTAGCAAATTATCCAATCGCAATTGCACCCGGACTTGGTGATAATGCGTTTTTCACATATTCAGTTGTTTTAGCCATGGGTATTCCTTGGCAAACAGCAATGGCTGGAGTATTCATTTCAAGTATTTTATTCTTGATCCTTTCACTAGTTAAGTTACGTGAGATTGTTATTGATGCGATTCCTCATGATTTGAAGTTAGCTATGGCAGCAGGTATTGGTATTTTCATCGCCTTCGTTGGATTCCAAGGTGGTGGCCTTATCACTGGAAGTAAATCAACACTTGTAGCTATGGGATCATTCACAGTACCAACAACTTGGTTAACTATTTTTGGATTGATAGTAACCGGTGGATTGATGGCTAAGAAGGTTCCAGGTTCAATTTTTATCGGTATGGTTTTAACAACGATTCTAGGATTAGTAACTAATCTAATTCCATTACCAACACATATTGTTTCAACTATTCCAAGTATGAAGCCAACGTTTGGTGTCGGAGTTATGCACTTGGGAGATATTATTACAAAGCCTCAATTGTGGGCGGTTGTTCTTATCTTCTTATTAGTAGCGTTCTTTGATACAGCTGGTACTTTGATTGGTCTAGCATCACAAGCTGGATTTATGAAAGATAACAAGATGCCTCGTATTGGTGGAGCATTGATGGCTGATTCGATTTCTATGCTTGGTGGTTCTGTAATGGGTACAACACCAACAGCAGCTTATGTTGAATCAAGTGCTGGTATTGCCATTGGTGGTCGTACTGGTCTTACGTCATTGGTAGTGGGTGTCTTATTCGCATTAGCAATGTTCTTCTCACCATTGTTGACGGTCGTAACTTCAAACGTTACTGCACCAGTGTTGATTATTGTTGGTATTTTGATGGCACAATCTATGAAAGAAATCGATTGGAGTAGATTTGAAATTGCCATGCCAGCATTTTTAACGATTGTCGGTATGCCACTTACATATAACATTTCTTATGGTATTGCTTTCGGATTCTTGGCTTATCCACTAACAATGCTTGCTGCAGGTAGAAGAAAAGAAATTAATCCAATCATGTACATTTTGTTCTTCGTATTTATTGTTCTACTATATACAATCAACATCTTACCTAAATAGGAGGATACATCTTGTCAGAATTGAATGATTTTAAGAATTTAATTAGAGCTGGAGCAGCACAGATCCCAGCAGATTTGGTAATTAAAAATGGTCAATTGGTTAATGTTTCAACCAAAGAAGTTTATCCAGCAGAAGTAGCAATTTATAAGAATAAAATCGTTGCTGTAGATGAAGATGTTCAAGATTACATTGGCGAACAGACAAAAGTCATCGATGCTGAACAGAAATATTTAGTACCAGGTATGATTGACGGACACATTCACGTCGAGTGCAGTAAATTAAGTATGACAAGTTTTGCTCAGGCAGTAGTCCCACATGGTACAACAAGTATTATTTCCGGTTTAGATGAATATATTTCAGTAATTGGGTTAGCTGGATTGAAAGAGATTTTTGAAGAAATCGATCAATCAGATTTGAAGCTATTCTGGGGTGCTCCATTTAAGACACCATATACGATTCCACAGTCAACAATTGCTGAAAATATTAATTCTGATTTGCAATACGAACTTTTGAAACGTGATGATGTTTATGGTGTTTGGGAGACTGTTCGAGAAGATATTCAAGAACTCGATGAGGATACGTTGAAGACCATGCTTTATGCAAAGGCTGCACATAAACCAGTTTGGGGATGTTCCCCAATGGCTCGTGGTAAAAAGTTAAATCAATATTTGATGAGTGGTGTAAGAGTTGATCATGAAAGCTATGATCATGAAGAATTACTTGAAAAAGCTCGAAAAGGTATGAACGTTGTAGTTAGAGAGTCTTCTGTTACTCACTTTTTGAAGGAGAACATTCGTGCAATTACAGAAAATACTGCAGATGTATCGCGTCATGTTAGTTTTTGTACAGATGATGTAACAGCAACAGATATTGCTGAATTAGGTCATTTGGATCACGTGGTTCGTTTGGCAATTCAAGCGGGTGTTCCACCATTAACGGCCATTCAAATGGCAACAATCAATTCGGCTGAGGCATATCGTATTGACGACCAAGTTGGCTTGATTGCACCGAACCGAGAAGCAGATATCTTATTTGTAGAAGATTTGAACAAATTTGAGATTTCTCAAGTTATTTCTAAAGGACATGTTGTGGATGAAAATAATCATGTTAAAGTTGAACGTTCTCCACAAATTATGAATTCAGTTAAAGCTGAAAAGGTTAGTCCAAAAGATTTTATTTATCGAGTTGATGCTGAAAGTGGTATCGCAAATGTAGAAACAATTAAGAGTGTTGGTCCATTTGTTAGGAAACGTCGTGATGTGAAGTTGGAAGTTAAAAATCACCAAATTCAGATTGATCCAGATAAAGATGTAGCTTTGGTTTCTGTTATCGAAAGATTTGGTATCAATGGGAATAAGTCACTAGGGTTCACTTCTGGATGGGGATTACATAGTGGTGCCATGGCGTCTACTGCTGCTCCTGATGATAATAACTTAATTGTCATGGGAGTTGATGCTGAAGATATGGCGTTTGCCGTCAATGAATTAATTTCCCGCGGTGGTGGACAAATAGTGGTTAAGGATCAACAAGTATTGAGTTTCTTGCCACTGCCAATCGCAGGAATTGTTTCAGAGGCAACTCCATCTGAGGTTGTAGCACAAGAAAAGAGTATTCTAAAGGCAGCAAGATTCCTTGGTAGTGAAGTCGATGATCCAATGTTTTATATGACTTTCCTACCAATAACCGCTATCCCAGACTTGGCCATTACTGATTTAGGGACAACAGACTGTATCGCACTTAAATTATTTGATCCAATTTTGAGTATAGAAAAAGACTAGCCGCGGCTAGTCCTTTTTTATTTCCATTTGTTTATTAACTTATTGGTTTCCTTAGTATTATTTGTAAATACACTATCGAACTTATAAACTTTCAAAGCATTATAGTTGTCATTATAGGTATCTATAGTCCAAGCGTTCGTTTTGAAACCATTGTCATGAGCTTTTTTAATAAGTTTTTTTGTCCATTGCTCTTGGTTGATAGAGATGAAAGTTATAAAACGTGGGGCATTGTCGATTTCCTCAGTGTATTGTCGTTCTGTAACTGAATCTAGTAACCAAAGGATAGGAACATCTTTTTGAGCTTTTTTACTATGAAAAGCCTTAATTCCAGGAATACTTGAATCTTGCATAATTACGTTACTGTTCATTTTGTACTGGTTCAAAACTTTTACTAATAACTTTTCAGTGTCCGTATTATCACCGGCACCTTTTTTGGCTTCAATAATATAGTGGACGTTTTTCTTGTAATGTTTGAATACATCACCTAATTGATGCAATTTTTCGCCATTTACTAATTTCACTTTGGATAATTGCGCAGAACTGGAGTCAGATATTTTGATATTTTTACCAGTTGTCCGTTTCAAATTATTATCATGTGAAACATATAGTTTCTTGTCCTTACTCATCCAAACATCTTGTTCAATATATTGACTTCCATCTTTAATGGCACGATTGTATCCAGCAAATGAATGCTCTGGTTCGTTATATGGGCTTCCGCGATGGGAAAATACGATTGGCGACTCTGGTGAAGCGTGATTAACACTAGTTTGAATAGAAGTTAGATTTTTAGCTTTAACAGATGCTGAAACAGTAGTTGTTCCAAATCCTAGGAGAATGACCATTAATGTTGTAATAATTGGTAGTTTTTTCATATCTAATCCTTATATATTGAATAGTTTGAAGTGCTCGGCCAGATACTTGCCGGTAATACTATCTTTTGACTTACAAATATCCTTTGGAGTACCACTGGCTATAATTTTACCACCATTGATTCCGCCTTCGGGACCAAGATCGTTAATATAGTCAGCATTTGCGATAATATCCAAGTCATGTTCAATAACAATAACGGTTGCATGGTTATCAATTAATTTATTCAAAACGTTTATTAGAACTGATACATCTTTGGGATGTAAGCCAACACTGGGTTCGTCAAAGACGAATAGTTGATTCTTTTGGCTTCGCTTCATATAAGTGACAAGTTTTAAACGTTGAGCTTCACCACCAGATAACGTTGGAGTACTTTCACCTAGTTCTAAGTAACTCAGACCAATTTCATTCAGAGTGTCGATAGTTCCCTCGATGTTGTTTTCATCTTTGAAGAATTTGGCAGCCTCTGTCACGGACATATTCAAAATTTCAGCAATATTTTTGCCATGCCAAGTAATTTCTAGAATATCAGAATTATATCTATTACCGTTACAGACTGGACATGTTTCGACCATGTCAGGAAGATATTGAATATCAAGTGTAATTACACCGGTTCCACCACAGTTGGGACAAGCGCCTTCTTTATTATTGTATGAGAAGTAGCTTGCGGTATACTTTTTAGCTTTGGCAGCATCCGTAGCTGCAAATAGTTTCCTTACTTTATCCAGAATTTTGGTATATGTGGCAACTGTTGAACGAACGTTTTTACCAATGGGTGTTGAGTCAACTGTTAAGACATTCTTTATTCCGCCATCATCTAAATGCTTAACATATTTTGGAGAAGGCTCATCGTTGATTTTATCGGTCAATGCTTTTATAAAACTATCGAATACTAATGTTGTTTTACCTGATCCAGACATCCCTGAAACAACATTTAGAGATTCTTTACTGAACTTTGCTTTCATATTATGTATGTTAAACCGGTCACCAATTTCAACACTTATTTCACCTTTGCTAAATGGAGTAACGTGATTATGTTGAATGATATTGGCAGTACCAGTTAAATAAGGTTCGATTACAGAGTTTGTATTATTCTTGATATTCTCCACAGTCCCTTGAGAAATAACAGTACCGCCACTAGCACCAGATGATGGTCCAATTTCAATTACGTAGTCTGCAGCTGCAATTATGCTGGTATCGTGATCAACAACTATTAGTGAATTGCCAAGTTTTACTAGTTCACGAAGAATCTTGATTAATCCGGTAACGTTAGCTGGATGTAATCCGACACTTGGTTCATCCAAAACGTACAAGACGCCAGTCATTTGATTACGGATGGTACGTGCAAGCTGGATTCTTTGGAGTTCACCTGTTGATAAAGTGTTGCCAGCACGGGTTAGAGTCAAATAGTTTAATCCTAAGTCATCGATAGGTTGTAATAATTCTAGTAGTTCGTTGGTTAGGTTCTTACCTAGTTTTTGCATATCGCTAGGAAGCCAATTTAGTATTTCAGTACAAAAATCTTGTAGTTGATTAATGCTCAATTGGCAAACTTGAGCAATGTTCTTTCCCACTAATTCATTCTTGAATAATTTAGGATCAAATCTACTTCCTAGACAATTTGGACATTCTTTCTCGTCGTAGAATCTACCAAGGCGGTTGATGGTATTTTCATTTTTAGCGCTCGATAGGCTATGCTTAACTGAATCAATAGCATTTTCGTACAATGCATTTAGTTTGAATGATTTACCAGTTGAGGTAGGAACGATTACTTCTCTCTTGGTACCTTTTCCATTTATAACAATATCTTTTTCTTTATCAGTTAATTCATTAAAGGGAACATTGATTCTAACCCCTAGTTGCTCGGCAAGTTCGACTTGCAGTGAACGACCAGGTAATCTCCATGAACGAACGGCTCCTTGAGCAATCGTTAGTGATTTATCAGGGATGATCTTATCAATTTCAATAGTTTTTAGGAATCCTGTTCCTTGGCAAGTCGGACAGGCTCCAGTTGAATTGAAGGCAAAATCTTCAGCACCAAATGTCATGAAGTGTGCCTGACAAACTGGACAAGTCAACATACCCATTTTTTCATCAGAAGATGGTAGATCCATTACTTGAGAAATTTCCAAAGTGGGATCTAAACGATGTCCGTTTGGGCAAACTACTGATGCTAATCTAGAAAACATCAAACGTAATATATTTAGGCTTTCAGTCATCGTACCAACAGTGGACCTAACACCAGGAACAACTGGACGCTGCCTCAAGGCAATCGTGGAAGGAAGGTTTCTTATCTGTTTAACGTTTGAACGTCCCATTTGAGTGATTCTTCTTCTGGTGTATGTTGATAGGGCATTAAGATACTTTCTTGCACCTTCAGAATAGATTGTGTCCATCGCTAATGAAGATTTACCAGATCCTGATACTCCAGTAATTGCAACGAACGAATTCAATGGGATATCGATATCCAAGTTTTTAAGGTTATTAGCATTAGCGCCCCTAACTTCAATGTTATCGGGAATATAATTTTTATGTCTAACAGGCATTTTGAAATCCTCCTTTTTGCACGTCCCATTTTAACATGCTCGTGAAATATTTTTGTGAATTTAAATTATTTTTGAAGTATAAATGTTGGTGCGATAAGTATCGACTTGTGAAATCAATACCATATATGCTTAGAGCTTATATTTGTATACAATATCTAGTTAGTAAGTGGTATTATATTAAATGTTGATTTTTTACAGATTATTTAATGATTGGTTGGAGGAGAATAATGATGATCGTATTAAGCGGCACAATTGGAGCCGGAAAAAGTTCATTGGCAACTATCTTGTCAGAACATTTAGGAACAAAGGCTTTTTATGAACAAGTAGATGATAATCCTGTATTACCACTATTTTATGCAGATCCTAAAAAGTATGCTTTCCTATTACAGATTTACTTTTTGAACAAGCGTTTTGAATCTATTAAACAAGCAATGGTTGATGACAATAATGTCTTAGACCGTTCAATTTATGAGGATTCATTGTTTTTCCATATGAACGCTGATATGGGACGCGCTACTCCTCAAGAAGTTAAGGTTTATGACGAGTTATTAGCTAACATGATGCAAGAACTTCCATACGCTGCCGCTAAAAAAGCTCCAGACTTATTAGTTCATATCGATATTTCATATGATACGATGATCAAACGTATTGAAAAACGTGGACGTGATTATGAACAACCAGAGCAAGATCCAACACTAGTTGAGTATTACCACAACTTGTTAGGACGTTATGATGGTTGGTATGATGACTATGATTACAGTCCTAAGATGAAGATTGATGGAGACAAATACGATTTCGTTGAAAATCCTGATGACTTACAAGCAGTCTTAAATCAAATTGATGCTGAATTGAAGAAGCATCGAGTTACATCAAATAATTAGTTGGAAGAAGCCGAGAGGCTTCTTTTTTTATATTTGAGTTTGCTAACGATAACAAAATACGTTAATCTATTTAAGACAGTTTTTCTGGTAACCTGTCTACTAAATAAAAACAGTGGGGGATTTATTTTTATGAAGAATTTGAAAACAAAGGATATTACTCAGATAGCAATTATTGCTGCGTTGTATATTGCAGTAACGGTTGCACCCGGACTTTCGGCTTTTGCCTATGGCCCAGTTCAATTTCGGGTTTCTGAGATTCTGATGTTGTTACCATTTTTCAATCATAAGTATAGTTGGTCATTGATAATAGGATGCTTCATTGCAAATATTTTCAGTGCATCGTTAGGGGCCTATGATTTGTTCTTTGGTACATTGGCCACAGCAATTGCCTGTTTGCTGATCACAAGAGTACCAGCTAAGATGTCCATGATTTGGACAGTACCAGTAATTTGTGCCGTAGTTAATGGAATTATTGTCGGAGCAGAATTACATATGGTATTGAAGATTCCATTCTGGATCAACGCTGGTTCAGTTGCTCTTGGCGAAGTAGTGGTAGTTGCAGTCGGTGCCGCAATTTTTTATTTCTTAATGAAAAATCGTAATTTTAGTAAATTAATTGACTAAGAGATGAAAGGGGGAAGTGATTCTCCCTTTTTTTTGTTATAATCATCAATATAAAGATTGTGAGGAGATGTTTTTATGAATATCGGAATCTTTACCGATACATACTTCCCTCAAGTTAGTGGAGTAGCTACATCGATCCAGACGTTGAAGAATGATTTGGAACGAAAAGGAAATTCAGTATATATTTTTACGACTACAGATCCCAATGTTTCTAAGAAAACAATTGAGCCAAATATTTTCCGTGTAGGAAGCGTTCCCTTCATTTCATTTACTGATAGACGAATAGCCATCAGAGGAATGTTCCATGCTGTTGAACTTGCCAAAGAACTCAAACTTGACATTGTACATACGCAGACGGAATTCTCGATGGGATTAATGGGTAAATTTGTTGCAAAACAATTGAAGATACCCTTTGTTCATACGTATCATACGATGTACGAAGATTATTTACATTATGTCTTAAACGGACACTTGCTCAAGCCATATCACGTTAAGCAAATGTCAAGAATGTTTCTGAAGAACGCCTCAGGTGTTGTTGCCCCAAGTAAACAAGTTAAATCGACATTAGATAGGTACGAAGTTCCAGCTCCAATTTCGATAATTCCAACAGGAGTTGATTTGTCTGAGTATACTAAACCGATAAATGCATCTGACATTCGTGAAGAACTAGGAATTTCTGAGGAAACTCCAGTTATCTTGATGTTAAGCCGTATTGCACTTGAGAAAAAAATCGATCATATGCTTAAATCAATGCCAGAGTTATTGAAATATGACCCTAGTATCAAACTTGTTATTGTCGGTGATGGCCCTGATATGGATGAACTAGTAGATATGTCTAAGAGTTTGGGAATTGGCGACAGTGTGATTTTCACAGGTGAAGTAGAGCATGATAAAATCTCACCATATTACCATATGGCGAATATTTTTGTATCCTCAAGTGACACTGAATCTCAGGGATTAACATACATTGAAGCTATTGCATCTGGTCTTAAAATAGTCGTTCGTAGTGCTCCTTACACTGACCAACTTTTGACAGATCCGTCAGTAGGTGTAACATTCTCTCAAGATAGTCAACTTGTACCAAGAATAGTTGCGTACTTAGATCACCCTAATTCATTTGATGATCGAGAAGCACGTCAAAAAATTCTTTATAATATTTCATCTGATAGTTTTGGTAACTCTATTTTGGACTTTTACCGTCGTTCAGAAGAATACTTTGTACGTGAGAAACTATCGGATTCATCTATAGATCCAGAGGAGTATTCTAATGATTAAAATCAATATGTTTTCATCAGCTGATAAGGTTGCTGGTCAAGGGGTCGGTAGTGCCTATAAAGAACTGATCAATCTCTTAAAAGACCGCTTTAGCGATGAATTTGAAATTAAAATCAATAATTATGGTAAGAGTGATTTGAGCCATTACCATACAATTGATCCGCAATTCTATTTGTCGACATTCTCTAAGAAACGTGGTCGCAAGATAGGTTACGTACACTTCTTACCTGAAACATTGGAAGGTAGTATCAAATTACCTAAGCCTGCAAGAGAGGTTTTCTATAAATATGTAATTAACTTCTATAAAAGGATGGACCAAATTGTAGTTGTTAATCCAACTTTTATTGATAAGTTAGTAAAACATGGTTTGGATAGGAATAAAATTAAATACATTCCAAATTTTGTGTCAACAGAGAACTTTTATGAGAAGACTGCAGAGGAAAAGAGTGCCTTTCGTAAAGAAATAGGAATTCCTGAAGATAAATTTATTGTTTTTGGGGATGGGCAAGTTCAGGAACGTAAAGGAATAGATGATTTTTACAAGCTGGCAGAATTGAATCCTGATATTGAATTCATTTGGGCTGGTGGATTTTCATTTGGAAAAATAACAGATGGGTATGACCGCTACAAGAGAATGGTCGAGAATCCTCCCAAGAATCTTACGTTCACGGGAATAGTTGATCGAAATAAATTGGTCAATTATTATAATGCCTGTAATTTATTCTTGTTGCCATCATATGATGAACTGTTTCCTATGTCCGTTCTAGAAGCATTCAGCTGTGGTGCACCAGTATTACTGCGTGATTTAGACTTGTATAAGGCTATTATTGCCGGTTATTATCAACCAGCTAAGAATCGCTCTGAAATGAATGACTTTATTAACAAAGCTAATATGGATAGATCGATATTAGATGGATTCAAGGCAAAGTCAAGGGTAGCTACTAATCAATACTCAGAAGACAATTTGAGTAAGATTTGGTATGAATTCTATAATGATCAATATAAAATTGCTAAACGGGATAAATAATGAGTAGAAAAAACATTTTGGCACTATTTGTAATGCTAGGATTAGGTTTTGGTATTTTTTGGTGGGAAGCCAGAAAAATCGACTTTCGAGCATTAGTAACAACGTTTCAGAATTTGAATTATTTTTGGTTATTCGTTGCATTGATATCTATTCTTTTGTCATACGGGGTAGAAGCACTGGTTTTGCATACTCTATTGAAAAAAGATGAGGATAGGAAGTTTGGTTGGTGGGAAATGTATCGAATCCCACTAATTCAGGCTTTATTCAATGCTATAACACCATTTTCTTCAGGTGGACAGCCAGCTCAATTGGTTGGATTAATGCAATCTAAGATTGATGCTGGACGTGCTAGTTCTGTATTATTGATGAAGTTTGTCATTTATCAAGCTATGGTTCTGGTTAATTTTATTATTGCAATGTTGGTGAGTTTTAAAAGTGTCGCAGAACATTTTTCAGGACTCGCCACTTTAATTGTGTTCGGAATGGTGATTCATTTAGTCACTATTTCGTTTCTATTAATGATTATGTATTACTATGATTTCACCAAAAAAATGGTTCACGTTGTCCTTAAACCAATATTATTTTTTCTAAAAGAGGAAAAACGTGATAAAATTTTACAGTCGACTATAAAAAGTATTGA
Organism: Companilactobacillus hulinensis; assembly: GCF_003946555.1. GTDB lineage: Bacteria > Bacillota > Bacilli > Lactobacillales > Lactobacillaceae > Companilactobacillus > Companilactobacillus hulinensis. Next base: position 259,944 of record NZ_RHOO01000001.1, read on the forward strand.
TAGTTTCTACAATGAAAGTCTAGTTTTAAAACGAGAGAAGAAAAAAGTTATTAAGGCTTCACTATTAACGATTGTTCAACTGTTCTTGTATTATTTTGTAGTGTATTTTGTATTGCTTGCACTTAACTGTGATCACGTAAACGTTGTTGATGTTTTAGTAATGCATATAATGATTGTAATGATCACATCTATCTTTCCGATTCCTGGAGGTTCCGGTGGAGCAGAGTTTAGTTTTAAGACATTGTTTGCTGGATTCATTCCTTCTGCATCAGGATTGGTGTTAGGTATGTTTTTATGGAGATTTATTACATATTATTTGGGGATGTTTTTGGGGATTATTGCGGTTTCAAAGAAACCAAAAATTAAATGAGACATCGTAAAGTTGTTAGTAAATCTATGGAGCGTAAATAATGAAGCGTATTGTTAAAAGTATTTCCAATTTTTTAAACACTAGGCTAGGTTTTGTAATACTAGCCGTACTTTTATACACCATCAAAACGGTATATGCGTATACCACAAAGTTCAATTTGGGTGTTAAGGGTTCAATTCAAACATTCCTTATGATAATTAATCCTATACCAGTAATGTTATTGCTATTTGGTATAGCATTGTACATGAAGGGTAGAAAATCGTATATTTTCCTATTAATAGTGGATTTTTTGGATACAGTTTGGCTGTTTTCAAATATTTTGTATTATCGAGAATTTTCCGATTTTCTAACTATGGTCTTAATAAAGGGCTCAGGCTCAGTTTCTAACAATTTGGGAAAAAGTATTTTAGGTATTCTTAAACCAACTGATTTCTTAGTTTTCATTGATGTTATTGTTCTGATCCTATTGTTGGCGTTCCACGTGATAAAAATGGATGTTAAACGATTAAATTGGCGTATTCCAGTGTTAATCAGTGCGTTAGCCGTTCTTTTGTTTGGTGCTAACTTAACATTAGCTGAAAGTGACCGTTCACAATTGTTGACAAGAACATTCGACAATAACTATATAGTTAAATATTTAGGCTTGAATGTATTCAACGTTTACGATGTTGTTAAGACGTCACAGACCAATGCTGTGAAGGCAAAGGCCAAGAGTTCAGACTTGGATTCTATTGAAAAGTATATGAAGAGTAACTATGCTACTCCCAACGTTGAATACACAGGTGTAGCAAAAGGCAAAAATGTCTTTGTTATTCATTTGGAAAGTTTGCAACAATTCATGATTGACTATAAGTGGGACGGGGAAGAGGTAACACCTAACTTAAACAAACTCTATCATGAAGATGACACACTAAGCTTTGACAATTTCTTCAATCAAGTTGGGCAAGGAAAGACGGCTGATGCTGAATTAATGCTTGAAAACTCACTGTTTGGATTACCAGAGGGATCAGCAATGGTTACTGATGGTACAGCAAATACGTTCCAAGCAGCACCAGCAATTCTTGATCAACGTGGATATACTACAGCTTCATTCCATGGGGATGTACCAAGTTTTTGGAATCGTGATAATGCTTATAAGTCATGGGGATATGATTATTTCTTTAGTTCTAACTACTACAAGATCAAGAAGGGCTATGATATTGGCTATGGTATGAAGGACAAGATTTTCTTGAAGGATTCTGCTAAGTATATTGAACAGTTGCCACAACCCTTCTATGCAAAATTAATTACTGTTACTAATCATTATCCATATACTCTAGATAAGAAGAACCAAAGCATATCTAAGACAGATACCGGGGATAAGACTGTCGATGGGTATGTTCAAACAGCCAGATATTTGGATGAGTCTATAGGTGAGTTCATGAACTGGCTTAAGGAGACTGGATTAGATAAGAACAGTATGGTCGTGCTATATGGAGATCATTATGGTATTTCTGATAACCATAAAAAGGCAATGGCTAAGTTGACTGGTATTAAAGGATTCGATGACTTTGATAACGCTCAATACCAACGTGTACCATTTATGATACATATGGATGGATTAAAGGGTGGAATCAACCATACGTATGGTGGTGAAATTGATGTGCTTCCAACACTGTTGAATTTATTGGGAGTAAGTGACAAGAACATGATCCAGTTTGGTAGTGATTTACTATCCAAAGAACATTCTCAGGTAGTTGCATTTAGAAACGGGGATTTTGTAACTCCAAAGATAACTAAGGTTGGAAGTGTTTACTACAATACTAAGACTGGTAAAGTGGACAAGACTATATCTGCAACAGAAAAGGCAACGTTGGCTAATAAGGTTACAACTGAGTTGTCACTATCTGATCGTGTGATTAATGGAGATCTATTAAGATTCCATAATGTACCAGGATTTACCAAGGTTAATAAAAAGGACTATTCATATAAGAAGAGTAAAGCATTGAAAGAACTGAAAAAGGCTCGTACTAAAAATGGAACCAGCTTGCTATCTCAGAATGATAATAAGTCTATGGTTGATCTATACACAACAGATGCACCAGAACTAGATACAGATAAATAAATAGAAAGCCTGCTAGAATCCTTTTCTAGCGGGCTTTTTTTGTCTGGACAAATGGGTTGTAAGGGTAGTAATATGGATAGGTAGTAATCGTTATTAATTATAAATTGAAAAAAAATGAACTTTTTTCGCAAAAAGGGTTGCAACCATCAATTGTAATTGGTAATATATTATTTGTTGTTGCGACAGAGCAACGGCGACAACGACTTGAGAGCTTCCAACTTGATAGTCGTTGAAAAATTATTTTAAAA
>NZ_RHOO01000010.1 GCF_003946555.1 Companilactobacillus hulinensis
TGGCACCACGGTGATACTGTGTTAAAGTAGATATGCTCATAGTAAATGTCTTCTTTCATGGTCTGTTTAGTCACTACCATTGTAAAACATTTACTATGGGTATTTTTTTTTGATTAGGTGTTCGGATTAATTTTACAATTCACGAATTCAATAATTTTTCCTCTTTAAATATTTCGTTTTAAAATAAGTTAGAATCATTGGATTCTCTTCTTTATTAAATTACGAAACCAAATTAAAAAAGGCCTCACATAATGTGAGGTTAAAGTGCTTCATAATTGTTAGATATAATCTAACGACTTTAGGAACGCTTTTTCACGACCAAATACTCTTCAGAGTTCAAAGGTAAATTTTTTAATCAAGCTATAAAAACTTATGTACTCATTAAGTCCCTACCTGATGCTTGATGAATCTTCTGCATTTTTTGTTCATTTCCTACTATTCTGTCTGAATCTTTCTTCAGTCCCCATATTCCGAGTGCAACTAGTGCGCCAAGAATTACATCAATGATATGACCAGCTGGTTTACCTTCTTGCTTTGCCTTGTAAATGTAGTAACCTACACCTCCTACAATTTAGTAATCACTAGACATTATTAAAGTAGCAAATATAGCCTGTTCTTGAAAATACATATATCATGCACAATTACATGTACTTTTACGTACACTTTGACATCCCTCCCTACAAAAAATGTGGTACTTGATGAGCAACATCAAGTACCACATTTATAATATATACTTATTACTTCATTCAAATCAGTGCCCATTTAGTGACCAATTAGCGCCCGATAGAGTCTTTTTGGTCAAAAAAAATAAGACTACACAACAAAGTGCAGTCCTATTTAAAAAGGAATACGGTCGCCAAGACGACCCCATAAGTAACTCTAATCGGCAAAGCCGTTAAGAGTCACTAATTAGTTCAATTTTTTCTTACTTACAACTTGTAATTTGTCATCCAAGTCATATACAACTGGCTCACCAGTAGCCATTTCAACATCCATGATGTCAGCATCACTGATATTTTCAATGTATTTTGTAAGAGCACGTAGTGAGTTACCGTGGGCAGCGATGATTACGTTCTTGCCATCTAGAAGTTTTGGAGCAATTTCATCTTCCCAGAATGGAATTACATTAAAAACTACTTTATTAACCTATAATATTGGTTTGGAGATGTCGGAGCTGAGGCAACTCTTTCAAGAATTCCCATTTTGGATAGATGATTTAATGCATTTCTAGCGGAACTTATGCTATATCCATCAACCACCTCATACAGTTCACGAGTACGAACGCTATTGTGATCATATGCAAGTCCAACTGCTGCTTTTTCAATAAAGTTTAACTTTTGCCAATCTTTTCCAATTTTTGATTCCAAATCATCATTTTTTCTAAATGAACGCATAATAATGTTATTTTTTAAAATCAAATTAACGCTGTTTGTATCCACTTCATAAATAGGATCATCCAAAAAGAACTCATTCATATCTTTATAAATACGATCCACACCTTCACCGAATTCACGTACCCAACCAAAATCGGTTAACGCTCGTGCAATATATGGATTTCTAGAATAGTGTGTTCTTCTGATGTTTTCAGGTGTAACTACCGCTGGCAAACTACCTGGACTATGAATTTCTAATCGATCATCAAACATCAATACTCTGATATCATCACCCGTGTAATTATATCCACGATGTGTGACTGCATTAACAATTCCTTCAAGCCACGCTCCTTTAGGATATTCTGGAACATCAATAAATTTGCCTAATTTAGTGTCTAAACTAGAAAATGTCCTCAATTGAGCTTCCAAAATATCGCTTGCTTGTTGTAACATTTTATCTAATGGCCCCTCAATTCTAATTTGTTTAACAATATTCATGTCGGAACCAGTTTTTGCTTCCAGACCCTCATATCGAATAAACCTAATTCTTGCCCCAGGAATAAAAGCAGTCGGATATTTAGAAAGTAATAATACTCCAGCTACTGTCAGTCGATAATATATTTGATTATTTTTATCTCTAATTCGTTTTGCTAGTCCCTTAGGAAAAAGCAAGTCCCAAAGATTATCTCCATCAAATCCATACAACTTTTTATATTTATCAACAGTTTCTGGGTCAAGATCATCTAGAATTGCTTCATCGACAGCTTGACTTTCATATGCTCTAATTCCCTTATCAAATTCCAAATTCTTACGTTCTTCAAATGTGACACGATGAGTCTCGTCACCCAATCTAAGATATACTTCATCCCTTTTATTCATATACAATTTATCGTCAGTTGGTCGAACTGTTAGCAACCATATTTCATCAGAAATCCCCTGAATATTGACTATATGCTTAACATTCTTTTCTATCTCTAATGTCGGTACCACTCGTTGAGAACCGATCTGAAGAATATCATTTTTCTTTTGAGACGAAAGTAAATCAACTCCCTCATACCTTCTGTCTTTAATACCTAATGCAACCGTTCCACCATCGGCATTAGCAAATGCTATCAAAATATTAGCAAGTTTATTTAAATCATATGAAGCACTCTTTCGATCGAAAGTTTTGCCTTCTGGAATATTTAATAAATCTTTTTCTTCATACCTAGGAATATTCAATTGTGCACCTCTTTTTATAAAAAAATAATCCTATTAAACTTTGTATAGTTTGTCTTAACTTCACAAAATTACTCTTAACTCCGTAAAACCACCTTTATCTCCACAAGGCCACTCCCGGCTCCGTAAAACTTCCTTTAACTCCACAAAGCTACTTTCAGCTCTGTAAAAATTCTCTTAGCTCTACAAAGCTACTTTCAGCTTCGTAAAAATCCCTTTAGCTTTACAAAACTACTTTCAGCTCCGTAAAACTCCTTTTAACTCCACAAAGCTACTTTCAGCTCTGTAAAAATTCTCTTAGCTCTACAAAACTACTTTCAACTCCGTAAAACTCCTTTTAGCTCTACAAAACTACTTTCAACTCCGTAAAACTCCTTTTAGCTCTACAAAACTACTTTCAGCTCCGTAAAACTCCTTTTAGCTCTACAAAACTACTTTCAACTCCGTAAAACTCCTTTTAACTCTACAAAACTACTTTCAACTCCGTAAAACTCCTTTTAGCTCCGTAAAACTCCTTTTAGTTTTTAACACATTCCATTATATCAGCTTTACTACAAGCAGCAATTCAAATAACATATTTTCAAAAATAGCAAAAAAATACGACCTACACACATTGTGCGGTCGTATTTTATATCTAACTAATCAAGGAGTACGGTCTCTAAAGTCGACACCATACCATAAGTAACTCTAAGTGACAAAGTCACCAAGTGTTACTAATTAGTTTAACTTCTTCTTACTTACAACTTGTAACTTGTCATCCAAGTCATATACAACTGGCTCACCAGTAGCCATTTCAACATCCATGATGTCAGCATCACTGATATTTTCAATGTATTTTGTAAGAGCACGTAGTGAGTTACCGTGGGCAGCGATGATTACGTTCTTGCCATCTAGAAGTTTTGGAGCAATTTCATCTTCCCAGAATGGAATTACACGTTCCAAAGTAACCTTAAGGTTTTCACCACCAGGAATAATCTTTGGATCCAAGTTAGCGTAACGACGGTCTTTAGCAGCTGAACCTTCGTCAGTAGCTTTCAATAATGGTGGCAATGTATCGTATGAACGTCTCCAGATATGAACTTGTTCATCACCATATTTTTCAGCTGTTTCAGCTTTGTTTAATCCTTGAAGTGCACCATAGTGACGTTCGTTAAGTCTCCATGTCTTTGTTTCAGGAATCCATAGTTGGTCACAGCCTTCAAGTGCGTAGTGCAATGTCTTAATAGCACGTGTTAGTACTGAAGTATATGCTTGATCGAATTGGATGCCTTCTTCTTTAAGAAGTTTACCAGCGTTTTGTGCTTGCTTTACACCTTCATCACTAAGGTCAACATCAACCCAACCAGTAAATTGGTTAGATAAGTTCCATTGACTTTGTCCGTGACGAATGAAAACTAATTTTGCCATTTCAAAATCCTCTTTTCATTTCTTATACAACAATACATTTTACACGATAATGGCAATAAAAAAAAGCCAGTTTCATGTAAACTGACTCATTAAATACATTATTGTTTGTATACAGGAGTTTCAACGTCACTCAATGTTGAAATGTCCATCTTGATCTTAGAATTTGTATTCAAGTAACTATTAACTTTGTCTGTGCCAGCGAATACAGCTGTAACTTGATCCTTGCCACTGACCAAATCAGTGATGACCTTAGCGTTTTGATCTTGTGTCATAACGATTGGGATAACTTCGAAGCCTTTATCACGTAATGACAATAACTTCTTATAATATGCGGAATCAACTGATAAAAAGATTGTAGCTTGAACTTGGCGCAACGCTTGATTCTTCAACCACCAGATAATCAATTCTTCATCCGTTGCAAAGGTACTGATCAAAACATTACCTTGTGTGAACAATTGAATATATGGATCATCGTTGGTATAGCTCTTGATCAAGACCAAGGTACCATCTTGGCGATAAAAGTTCTCACGAACGACCTTATTAGGATCATGGTGATCGTAGAATTGAGTTGCGGAGATAACTCCATTAACATCGAAGATATCACGACTCAACAACTTACCACCACTGTAGTGACGAATAACTTGTAATTGTTGGTTAGAAGTACGTGATACTTCCATGATCAAGTTGTCATCAGCATCAAGAATCTTGTCAGTCTTATCACTAATATGTTGAATACGGTATGATTCTTCGAATGGGATTTCGGCAGGTGTAGCCACCATATTCATCGAACGTCCTTGCAAATCATTGTACATACTCAACAAGTATGAGTTAGGGTCGACCCAACCGGCATTTTGATAATTAGTCCATGTTTGGTTGACCTGATCATCGTAAGCAACTGAAATAGCGTTAGCCATCAAGTTATTATTGGCCAATGTCATAGTAATCTGTTGCCAAAGCTTGCTTACATTATCTTCTGGATTAGGATCCAATTGGTCAGTAAAAATGAAGTAATTGCGGTTTGGATCAAGATAGATTTCATTAGCCATCTCATCAGTGTCGTACCACTTTCTCAACAGACCATTGATCTTTGTGATACGCTCAGTTGCAGCGTCACGCTCATCTTTTTGATCACTGCTGACACTGCGCAGAACATGATTGCAGTATCCACGGTCAGCCAACAACTCATGACGCAATTGAGCTTTTAGAGACTCGCTTTGAGCCAAAGTATTCTCCAAACTATCTTGAGTATATTTCCAGTCTTGTGTATCATCAGCTTCTGGAACTGGCTGCTCTTCGTAGTAGTTGCCATTGACCTCTGGTCCATTATTATCTACGCCGTAGCTTTGATATTGTTGATCCATTGGTTGCTGTTGCTGGTAACTTTGATCAGGCTGTGATTGTTGATTATAATCGTAATTCATTTGTGGTTGCTGTTGATTTTGAGGATCTTGAAAAGAATCTACATTAAAGTTAGGTTGATTTGCGGACATATTTGAATAATCGTTTGATTGATTATCGTCCTTCTTTTTTCTATCAAAAAATGACATACACCTATTCTCCCATCTTACTCAGTTATCCCTATTATATATGACTGCAATACTTTTTTATCGAAATTTCTTCAAACTTAACTTCTTCTTAGATTCATTCTTTTGAATCGAATGTACCCCGAGAATATCCAAGAAGAAAACAAAGATTGGAATACCGATAATCAAGCCCCATGTACCGATAAGCTCCTCGGAAACAATCAAAATAACAAACGTAAAGAAGATTGGCAAATGTGTCATACTCGACATAAATTGCGGGTTCAAGAAGTATGTTTCAATCATATGAATAATAATTATCATAATTATAATATAGACTACATACCTAATTCCACCCACAGAATATCCGATGAAACTTAATGGAATCAGTGAAATAATCACACCTGCGACAGGTATCAGTGACAATATGAAGACCATCACAGCAAGTGCGATGACACTTGGCATCTTCATGAACAGCAACGTGATGGTTGTCAAAGCTGTATTAACAACTGCAATCATCAACTGTGCCTCAATAACGACTCCAAATGTATTAACGAACTTCTGTCCATAATAACGAAGATCATCAAACAACCAACCATAACTACTGTCTAAGAATTGACGACCAAAGACATTCATCTGCTCAACCTGACTAGTATAGAAGAAACTCAACAGGAACGACAAGAAAATATTCAATCCCATTGCGCCAACACTAGAGATATAATTGACTGCTTGTGCAACTGCCGTCTTGATCTGTGCATCAAGATTGATCTGTTGCAAATAATCATATACTGCCGTTAGATAAATATTCGACTTCATATCATCACTCTGATAGAACTTCTGCAATGAAGTGAACATCTTCCCCGTCTGACTAACTATCTGTGGAACATAGTTTGCCACGGCAAATACCAATCCGGCAATTATCAGTAGATATACCGGTACGATCACCCAAACAGGCTTAACTTTTGGAAACCTTTTTTGGACGGATCTAACTAATTGAACTGACAAAAAAGTAAACGTGAACGTCAGCAAGAACAAGCTCATCATGCTGCGCAACAAGTAAAATAATCCAATTACAGCTATAAGCAATACGAATCGTCGTAATCGCTTATTAGCCACGAATTTATCATATGAAATCATGCGACACTCCCTTAATCAAATACGCTAAACAATAACACTACGATAATAAATATTACCGACATAACGGTGTACCTATAATACCAAACTATTGCCGTAAACTCACGAAACATTGCTGGACAGCGAAGGATCGGTATTGTTCTTGCAGGCAGATAGCCAACAGATATCCCTAGATTCTTAATATAACGCATCGTTCTAGGAATATGGAACTCACTTGTAATAATCGTTACTCGTGGAACATGCTTGCCACGCCAGTTCTTCTTCAAGACAATTGATGAATATTCGAGATTCTGCATCGTGTTCAAAGATCTATTCTCCAGAATTATCTTCGACTCCGGAATCCCATGTTCAATCAAATAATCCTTCATCAATCCTGCTTCAGTTAGCGGAAGTTGTGAGCTATGCCCACCGCTGACGATGATCTGAGGATAATCCTTCAAACGGTGATATGTGGCAATCGTTGTATCCAACCTATCCTGCATAACCGGCGGAACACGCTTAGTCATGAAACTGGTCCCAAGCACCAGCAGATAATCAGCTCCTTGCACCTTGGCTCGTCTCAAAAAATAATAAACATAGAAAATGTAACCTAACAAAATCATCAGTAATACCAAATCAATTGAAAAAATCGTGATGACATAATAACGAATTATCAATGGTGCATGACAATCCAATAAATGAACAAATATGATCGTCATCATAATTACCATACTGCTAGTCGTCAAAACTGGATGGCGGCTGAACATATAACGTGTACGAAAAATCAAAAATAACTCTATCAATCCTATGAATATAGCTAATAATATATATTTCATAAGAATTCCCCCCAATGAACTAATTCAAAGTGAATTTTAATTCTGGGACCTTGAGCGAGACACCATTGACCAAAGTCCAAGTGACCGTCGTCGAATCCTTATCTGGTTGTTTCAACAGAAACAGACGATTATTCAGCATACCATAAATCAAGAACTTCCCCTGATTCGTCGTGATAGTCGGTCCGCCTTCCTTATAAGTAGCGGGTGTAACTAAGAACAAGTACTGCATCAATGGTTGACTCTTACCATCAATATCAACACCTTGATAATCGGTCGGAACCTGATCAGTTCCATATTTACCACCGAAGTCGACTGCTATACTACCAAGCTTCTTATCATTATTGTCAGAAATAGCCGCTGCTAATTGCATGAAGTCAGCGTTCGATGACACTGGTTTCTTCTTATATTCTTGATAATAATTGTAAGTCTGATTAATATCATTCTTCAAAAGTGTCTGCGGAGTATCCGAAGTCGTTAACAAATTACCATTGGTATTCGTCTGACCAGATTGCTTGCGAACTGTGAAGTCCGAGCTGAACAAGTAGACCTGCCCATTGTCATTCTCAATTCGAGTTCTCGCACGGTCGATTTGATTGCCAGTTGCCTTAGAATTGACCTTCAAATTAACGCTCTTTGGTAAGAGATGATCTTGATTCTGACCATGGAAGTAATACTGAATCGTCAAGAAGTTCTTCGGCATCAAATAAACCTTGCCATACAGACTCTGAACTTGACCAGATTCTACTGTTGTTGCCATAACGACCTTGCTATCCGTCTTATCAGTAGCTGGCTGAGCAGCGTGCTCCGTCATCGTCATCTGGTAAGTTCCGTTAGCATTAACTGTCAAATTACCATCAGTCCGACGGTAATCTATAATAGTAGAAAAATTAAAATTACCAGTTAAATTAGAGTTTTTCAACGGAGTAGCATCATGATTAATGTTGACGATGTGATCCGGCATTGATTCGACCGAAATATTCTGTGACTTCGACTTGTTGACTGTTGCTGACTTCTTATCAGTCTTGGTAATGTAGCCAAACTTGTACGTCTGACCTTGATATTGAACGTAGTACCCCTTCATATGCCGGCCATAAACGTTTTCTTTGTATGGCTTAAGCAACTTAAACACAACCTTGTTACTAGCATTGATAGTTATGGTCTTACCATTTCTATCTAGCTGATAACTCGGGTTGGCATTATTATTGTTCATCCGGTTGATTCCGACACTATCGCCGAGTGACAAAATATCCTTGACTTCAGCTTTGTTATTCTTCAAAAACTTGATTGAAATAACGTCTGCCTCTCCCTGATCTTGGAACATGTACCAAGTCTTCGTTGTTTCTACAACTTGGGCATTATCTTTTTTGCCACAACCTGAAATTACGATAAAAAGAAATAAAATCCCCAATACTGTTAAAAATTTTTTTCTCATCGATATTCTCCTACTTATATACACTTCAATTATACAACGTGTGATTATTTTTTAGGAAAAGATTGCTGGAATTTTGGGTTGGCATTTACTACGGTACTCCGGGAGAGAAAAAATATTGCCTGTCGTGTGGACCGGCTCGAGTCACGGTCTCTCACCTCGACTTTAAGCTTTGCATAAACCGCAAATCTTAAAGCTCGTCCTGTGGCTTCGCCACATTCACGGCGGGTTACTTTTTTCTCTCCCTCCGTCTTTTTTTATACTTTCACTTTTATAGCAAAATAAGGCACAACTACAATTTGACTTAGTAGTTGTACCTTATTTCATTAGTAGATAAATTGTATTCAAATATGTATAAATTCAAACTAAGAAGTAAATTAGCCGGAGATAGAAAGTGAATGAGCCAGAGTGGTAAGTGAGGTTTCAGACCGCACTTCGGCTGAAATCGTTCCCCACAGTAGGTTCAATCACTTTCTATCGTAGGCGGCAAAGCAAAAACCTACTTAGTAATATATTGATCGGATACCCACTCTGTTGTAGCAACACGATAGTAAGTATGACCACCGTAATCCTTAGTCTTATCTGTATACCAAGGAGTGTTGTTTGATAAAGCACGGTTCTTAACTTCTGAAGCTGAACCATCACTGTTGAACGTTACTAATGGAACATATGCACCACCAGCATTGTTAACTTTAATCGTGTTGTTGTTATTATTATTTGTATTACCAGTATTATTGTTGTCTCCACCACCGTTAGTTACAGAACCATCGGCTTTAAGACTGTTATAGTATTGACCAATCAAATCATAGAATTGATCCATGCTGTAACCCCAAGCTGCGAAGTAACCAACTGGGTCAGTGTGGTTTGTGTCACCATATCTTTGTGATACATCGTTGTGTGATAGAACTGTTGTACCAGGTGTGAATGGCAAGTTGTATTGTAGTAGTTTACTTGCGATGTAATATGCATCATTTGAAACTGAGCGAGCAAATGCATCAGTTGTACTTACTTCACATAATTCGATTTGAATGTATTTACCGTTAGCTGTTGGACCAGCACCCCAGACACCATAGTCAGTACTGTGAATGTTGATGATTTCGTTGTTATCAACGAAGGCATGAACATATGAGTATATATTTGGCCACTCACGGTTGAAATATGTAACTTCATTTCTAGCAGTAGCGCCTGGTGTGGCTGTTTCGTGAACTACGACACCTTCCGGCTTCCCTACACCGTTGTCATAGCCGAACCATTTGTTAAATGTACCTTGTTCGTATTGAATAGATACAGGTTTGATATTGTTGTTATTAATGTAGTCATTGATTGCTGAAGCAGCTTTAACATTTTGTTGGATTGCGAGTTGAGGGACTACCTGCCCTACAGTCATGAATCCAGCACCAGTCAAAGCAACAGTTGTTGCTACACTAGCCATTAATTTCTTTTTTGATACCATAATAAATATTTCCTTCCCGCCGTTAATTTTCTTAACCCTTAAATTATAACAAGATTTTTCATAAATTAATTGAAAGTAACATATCTGTAACCAGATAGTAACCTTTACACCGTTATGTTCAAGCGTAATTTAGCCAAAAGCCTATTGCGATGGTACCTGAGGTTACGTGTACTGCATTCATAACGCCGTGCTAATATTGATAAGGAATTATTATTAATGAAATGTTCCTGAAATATTAAGGATTCAATCTCCGATAATCCTTGTAAATCAAGGCATTCTAGCTGGTTATTAGCTTCCTGCTCAATAATTGAGAAATCGAATTCATCAAATGAATGGATCTCGGAGAATCTCAAATCTTGCCGCAATAAATCTGTCATTCTCCACTTTAATTTTTGATAAATATGGACATCAAATCCAGTCTCATCGTTATACTCATTCATAAAATCGACAAAGCTGTGTGCAAATATGATGACTGCTTCTTGAAAATAATCATCGTAATCAAAACGTGTCTGATAGATGTTAACTCTCTTCAAAACACCATGGATCAATCGCTTATTTACGATTGCCTTATTGAATCCTTCTTCTAAAGTTGCCAAATACAAGTCCTCATTAATACGATACTCATAAGCGCTTATGGCAAGGATTAATATAACAATTCTAGAATTGCATTGTTAGTTGCCAAATCGTCATACGAGTGTTCATTAAATAAGGCTATTGATCGAACTATAAATATAAAGAGTCGATTGTACCAGCGTTTGCCATCTAACTTAGCAAAGTAATTTTAATCGCATAGTTTTTTGAACATAGACGATTCTGGTCTGCTTACTTTCAATTTCATTCCTAGTCATCACTTCTAATAAGAAGTTTCGTAACTGATCCAACCTAATATGAATTTCACTCCATTCTTTAGGCGGTGCATCATGAAACATACAACCGCACACCTTCCTATCATTCAGAAATTGAGTAACATTAGAACAAACCCTCACTTCTAGATTTGCTCTAAGCATCCACACTCTAATAGCTTTGACCTGTGCTTCACTTATTACACACACGTCGTGGACCCTGTCATTTAGATTGCCTCGTGGAAAGTCCATTTCAACAACTGAATTATATTCAAGCTTGAATCTTGCCCTCATTCCTACTTGCTGACAGTCCAATATCCGATGAATCCCAATCCAATCAGTACAATTACGACTCCCACCACTCATAGGCATGTATGAGACACTTCCAAAGACCATTGGGATATTACGCTTCATATGATAAGCCTCAGCCATGAACTTCGTCAGCATGAACCCAGCATAATTAACCTTATGAAATTCATTCATCAATTGCTTTGTCGTCTTGTCCACAAAGAAAACACCAAATTCATCATGTATGACAATAGAGTTACCCGTAATTATTCTTTGCTTAGAACTAATATCCAGTAATGCAATTATATTATTATCTACTGCAAAATTTTCTTTTTTGTACATCATGTTAATACCAGTACCAAGCAAAAAATCCGTCGATAGAATTTGATTGTTAAATTTGTTTAAGTTCATAAGTCCCCTTCCGGAACGAAAAAAGGAAGACGCCTAAGCGTCTTCCTAATTTGAAGTATATATGCAATATTTCCCGTTGACCCAGCCAGATGATACTCTGTACCATGTCTGTCCATCAACTATTTGTTGCGATGTTACTTGCCATGTCGTACCGTCAGCCAGTCGAGTTCCTGTGAACTTATTGTTTGCGGCTGGGCTGTTATATACGTTAACTCCATAGCCTGGAATATAGTTAATTTTTACGGATCCCGAGACTGTCTTAACGTAATTTGATCCTTTAACTTGAACATCATTAGCACTGACCCATTGGCCTGTAGCTACTCGATACCAAATAGTACCATCTGAATGAGTCGACTTCTTATCGATTTTCCAGTCAGTATTATTGAGCAGACTTACAGCTAGTGCTTGATGCTTATCGTTATAAACTTTAGCACTTGGTGTTGCCGTAACATGAATAATATCAGGATATGACACGATATTATCATTCTTATAATCTTCATCTGTCTTCTCAGATTTCAACTCTACATCACTAGCAGCTATATAAGAATTTGTACCAACAAAATAAAACTTTTCATTATTACTATTTGTAACGTACTTCGTTGTGATCCATTCTGATTGATAAGGAAGGATACGTCCCGTTGCAGTTGATTTATCAGCTGAACTATATACTTGAGCACCTGTTCCTTTAATAACAATTGCTGTATCAGAAATAGACACCGGCGGATTCGTCGTTGTGCTTGTCTCTTGAGACTTCAATTGTACATCTGAAGCTTTAACATACTCAGTCGAGCTGACCTTGTAATATACTTGGCCATCAGAAGTAACCACCTTGGCAGTAACTACCCAAGGAGTATTATAACCGAGCGCACGATTGGCCGGCTTATTTGCGTCTGCATATAAATACACTCTGGCGCTGTTCTTATTAGTAACTGTAGCAACGTCGTTCATCTTGGTTACAGTTCCGTTGACTTGTTGTTCGTTCGTATTATCACCTGAATTATTGTCAGAGGCTCCACCGGTAGATGCATCACCGTCATATTGAGTCAGATTATAAGATTCAATAATTCCGTTGAGAACTGATGCATATGTTGGTGCCGTGGCATATCTTCCTTGAAGCCAAGCTGTGGCATCCTTATATGACGAACAATTTTCTTTCCATGTACCACTGTAATATGAAGAATTCCAAGAAACACCGTTACGGAGCTTGTTTCCATTATCAGCAAATGATTCATAGTAGCTAGGATACTTAGCAAAGTTGGCATATATAGAATACCAACCTTGAGCAGCACTCCACTCAGACGTAGGCATCGATACATAGGCACCGTTGTAGCTTCCTTTGATACCGAATAAGTTATGTGCTTCGGTAGCAAGCGTCGATTGACCCCAGCCACTTTCAAGAATGGCCTGAGCTAACATAACAGAAGTATACAATTTGTATTGTGAAGCAGCCTTTTGAGCCATTGGTACAGCTTCAGCTAAGAAAGCCTGTTGTTGAGAACTTGTAACAGCAGCCGTGGTAGTGGCTTGTGTTAATGCTGTGGCAGCACTACGTTCCAACACACTCGTACCAGTAGTGTTGGGATCACTCTTAGCAGATTCAATTGCATCAGCAGTGGAATCATTAAGAGGTGCACCCTCAGTATCCATTACACTAGCAACACTAGTATCTTTTGCACTCGAATTATCGTTAGTTTGATCCTTCGTATCATCGTTGTCATCGTTACTCGTTACGGCGGCATGTACGTGCGCCGTATTGGAAGAAATACCTATTGCAGCAAGAACACTAGCTACAGCGGTAGAAGCGACCCATTTTTTGTTCATAATCGTACTCCCCCTAGAAGTCGCAGGAAAATCCCACTACTCTATCTTAATCATACATCTATGCAACTAGATTACTATGGGATGAAATTATCTTCAATTAAATATTAAGAAATATCGGATTTTTTAATATTTTTAACTAATTTGTAACATTTTTACAGAAAAAAAGACAGACTTATCCAAGTCTGTCATCACAAATTAATCTGTCATTTGAATAAAGTCGACATATTCAGCTTCGATCCATTCACCATCTTTGGCGATACGATAAAATACCTTACCATCATCACCAGTACCCTTTTCGTCAGTGTACCAAGTTGACTCGCCTTTGACGAATCTATCTTGAAGCATCTTACGGTTCATTTCATATGTATCGAACAAAAATACAACGTAGCGACTATTTTGATTTACTTTAACAATACCATTAACTTTTTCAAGCATCGAAAATACCACCTTTTAGATATTCTGTATTAATTATACCCTAATTGGGGAAAAAAACAGACTTGCTTATGCAAGTCTTAATTACTTATTACTATTTTTACCAAACTTTTTCCATAACTCAGTGGTATTAATCGTTGGCAATAAAATCGTACTACTAGAATCTAATCCTGTAATCATTGATACAATACTTCTTGCATACGGATACAAAATTGCTGTTCCATTCACAAATAAAGCTGCTGCAATATCATCAGTATTCTTTGCAGAAAGGGATTCATTTATATTAAATTGACCTTGAATTTTTACCTTGACCCCAAAATTATTTTCTTCCCGTTTTAACGAGATATCAACGGTTAAGGTTGCTTTACTTTTATCATCATTTAATCCCACCGATGGAATATAATTAAATCCTGAATCATAACTACTCAATATATCCACATCTCGAGTATATTCCAAATTTTTTATTGAATAACCTTTGAATTCAATGATTGGCGTGTTACCTTCAGTCATTTTTAAATCTCCTAATTGTTTAATTTAACATAAATTCATATTAACATAAAAAAAAGAAGCATTTTCATGCTTCTCACTTATTGTAATATTTTCTTTATCATTAGTATCAAAGTCATTATTATTGTTTCCAGTTTCAACCATGCTATCAGCGACTTCACTAACATCGATTTTTGAAATCTTAATTTCATTATACGAATCAGCAATTACGAAATAGTCATCATTTTCAAATAGTGGATCGTCCAATATTTCATGACGGGATCCATCTGGTGAAACAAACGCTGATTTTTTATTAGCTGGTGAAGCCGTAACTGGTAATCCATATTTTTTGGCTGCTTCCAAAATTTGATTTTTATCATACATAGGTTCCACCTCCACATCAGTATTATACGTGTTCTAACTCCAACGTGTCAAAATTTATTAAACTTGGTTCAAGAATGTTAACTTGAATTTCTTGAGGAACAAAATCAAGTTCTGTAATTTTTAACCTATTATTAGGAACCTTAAAGGCACAAAAGCATGCCTTGTATCCTGCACTCCTGCAAAGTAGTTCAATCAGCTTTGATCTTTGAACATTAGCTTCTTCTCCTGGGTGACTATTAAGATACTTAACATCCTCATCTGAATATCCATAATCTAAGTTTGCACTTTTAATATATTTTTTAAATTCAACGAATTCATTCGCGCCAGATAAACTGGAAAGATTCAATATATATTTACTATCAATATTCATTAAAAACTTCAGTACGGCTGAATCAGATTTAAATTTAGACCTTGCCCACCATTTTGCAGCATCAGGATCTTCCATGAAAAAGTAAACACCATTTCCTAACCAATGACCTGGTCTTTCATGATAAATGAATTTACGCTCATTCTTTATTTTATTAGCTATTTCATAAGACGTTCCATGATATGCATTAAATTCCATCAACTTGTTCCTTCTAATTTGGATACTATTATTTTATCACACGTACTAATGAATTTATCTTCAATAAAATTATATCGTACATATGTTCGATTATCAAAAATCTACGAGGATAAACCATATCCAGAATCTGATGGCAACACAAGTGAAAAGACAAATTCTTAGATTAATAACAAAACTCTATTATTTAACCTAAAGCCATTAACTCATCAGCCTCAAAGAGGTTTGATGGGTTATTTATTTGTAATTTTTTAAAAAAAAGAACCGCCATTGGCGGTTCTAAAATAAACTATTCAACATCACTAGCCTTAACCCATTCGTAGGTAGCAACCTTGTACATCTTAACGCCATTGATTGTAGCCATCTTGAATACGGCCCATGGTGTGTGTCCACCAAGTGCACGGCCCTTGATGAGCGCACCATCAATTGTGTAGAGATTTGTAGGAGCATCCGAAATAGTTGTTACAGCAACTCTATCAGCCTTTTGGATATCTTTTGCTGAACTGATATTGTCATCTGTATCCGGGTTAGTATTTGTATCAGTACCTGTATTCACATCGTTACCTGTGATAGTGGCATCTGATGCTTTAACGAACTCATTTGTAGCTACACGATAATAAGTTACTCCATTAAGAACCAACTTACGGTCGATTGCCCATTTAGTATTAGCACCCAAGGCACGAGCCTTAATCAAATTACCTGCCTTATCATAGATAGGAGCACCTGTACTACCTGTTGTAGCGATACCTGTGTACTTAGTTACAGTACCAGCGGCAGAAGGTTGTACAAGTACGATTCTGTCATAAGTACCATTTCCGTTAGGATCAACTATAGTAATCGAGCTGTCAGAAGCATTCTTCAATTCATAACCAGCAGGAATGCTATTCAATTTAACTGATGCACCCAATTCTCCAGTTACAGCTTCAGTACCAACTGATTTTTGTGCGGTATTGTCAAAATAACTGACATTAGCAGTAATTTTCTTAACTGCATCTGACTTAACAACATCATAGCGCAGACTTGGTCCCATTTGAGCCATCAATGTTACTGATGTAGTATTGCTAGCTAATACATAGCCATCAGGAATATGTTTCAAAGTCTTAGTAGTACCAACACTACCACTTACAACTTCGGTTCCAACTGGCTTCTTAGTAACTTGGTCAACATAGTTTACAGTAACACTCTTTTGAGCAACTGTAGTTGTGGCTGTTCCATCAGCTTGAACAACAACTGGCGTTACAACTGAACCCAAGATCATACCAGAAAAAAGAATCCCACTTACAATCATTGATTTCTTCATATAGCTTACCTCCAAAAAATAATATTTGAATCCAGTATCAACATAATATTTTCTACATATGAATTCAATAATATTGGGTAATACTTAATCAAAATTTAGAGTAATTGAGCATAAAAAAAGACTCGCATAAGCGAGTCTTAATCAGTAATATTTAATTACTTGAAGTTAACACCTGTACCAGAAACAACCCATTCTGTAGTTGAAACTTTGTAGTATGTGTTACCTGAAGCATCTTTAGCAGTTTGTGAAACGATCCAGCTTGAGTCACCGGCAAGGGCACGTTTAGCTTCTGAACCATCTTTTGTGTATAGTCTGTATACGAATGATGCAGGACCGTCAAGACTTACAGTACCATTAACTTTAGTAAAGTCTGATAATGCACCAGTGTTGTCAGTTGATGTGCCGTCACTGAATGTAACGTCGTTAGCATCAACCCATTCGCCAGTTGCAACACGGTATTGTTTGTTACCGAATTGGTCTGTACGAACAGCGTTTGTCTTCCAACCTGAGTTAGCTGAAAGTGCACGGTTCTTGATAGTACCGTTATCATTGTTCTTCAATGTGTAGTAATCTGAGTCACCCTTTGTTGTAACAACACCAGCAACCTTAGTTGTTGTCCATGCTGAAACATCGTTTGAAACGTTGATTGCACGAACAAATGTAATTGTTTGTGGATCTGTTGATGTCTTAGCATTCAATGTAAAGTCATAACCAGCTGATGCTTGTTTGCCATTTACAAAGATTGTGTAACCTGTTGGGTTTGATTGATATGCATCAATGAACTTAGCTAAAGCTGAGTTATCAGTAGCTGTAAATGTGATACGTTGGTAATATGTACCAGCAGTAGCAAATTTACCATCAACGATATCTTTACCGTTAGCTTGATCTACAACACTTGTTGTTGCGTTGTTGTTGATAGCAGCAGCGTATGTGTAGAAGTATTTGTTGCTCAATGACTTAGCCTTTGTAGCAACTGAATCACCGTTTTGGTCAACTAGTGACAATGCAGCATTGTCAGTTAATTGTGTAGCAGCAACTTTAGAGTCTTTAGCAACTGAGATAGGAGTTGTGAACTTAGCATTAACTGACTTAAGTTCGTTCTTCTTAGGGTTAGCTAATTTGAAGCTTACCTTATCATTTGCATAGTCACCATTCAATGCAACGTATGAATAGTATACAGTGAATGTTGTTGTATCACTATCAGAAGCATCGATAGCTGTCTTCAATTGGTCAGCACCTAAAGTAACTGTAGAAGCGTCGTATGTTTTACCATCAACAGTAGCAGTTACGTATACATCCTTAACTTTTCTAGCAGCATCTGTACTTGTTTGTTCTCTTTCAATAGCAGCATAAGCAGCTTCAGCAACTGGGTTAGCAACTAATTTTTTTGAAACAGCACCGTTCTTGAATTGATCGAATGTTGTAGCATTTTGTGAACCTAAGTGAAGGTCAGCGTTTGTTGCGCCTTCTAAGTTGATTGACTTAATGTTAGCAAATTGACCATCAAAAGCTGATTTAGCGGCTGTAAAGTCGTCTTGGTCTGGTTCGTTTACTGTAGCAGTTGCTTCTGTAGCAGTTGCTTCTGTAGAAGTAGCAGCTTGTGAAACAACAGGAGCAGCGATAGGTGCAACAGTTAGAAGTGTTGCAGCAGCGATTCCTGCGTATTTAATAGATTTTTTCAATGTTAATCCTCCCCTGGACTACAAGAATTTATTTTTTAATTTGTTCAGTGGGCTATCCCACTGACAATCATTATATGAAACTCCGGCTTAGTAATCAACTATTAATTGGAAAACGCTGACTTTTGTAACAATTCTGTATTATTAATAACATTGCTGTAATATTTCAAATACATAATTGTTACGAAGAAAGTGCACTCAAATAATTGTCTCCTACAAAAGAGCCTACGTATATAATAGTCGAAATAGACGATAGGCTCAAGTCATATCCATGAATTAATTTGTTTTTCCGCAAAATTAACGCAAAAAAGCCTGTGACTATTAATCACAGGCTTGAGTGTTTTATTTAAATGGCCAGATCTTGTTTAAAAAGACCTGTTTCAATACGTTCCACATATTTGGCAGCAACCACTTCTGAATAAAGTTGGACGCTGTTCTTTTCAAATAACTTACTAGCGATAATCGCATCCATGGCCTTTCTAACTGTGGGTGCATCGAGGTCTTCACGCACATAGTTGAATACTAAGTCCTTTTTATGGCCTTCTGCTGTTTTGAATGTTAGTTGTAGTTTCTTCATATATAATATCCCCTTTTTTGTGTCTTTGATTTTTGGTGGTGTCATTGCGTACTTAGTTTGTGGTTCTGAAACGCGTTTACAACAGGCAACACCCTGCGCTTACTACGCTTAAGAACTGCACCGACTCTGTCGGCACTGTCCTTAACCTAGGTAATGCTCAGGTGTTCCCGCCTGTTGACACGCTCTGGTTCCTAATCATTCAGATAATCAGTATGTTGTACAACTTCAGCTTTAAGGAATGTATCTCCATTAGATAGCATTACCAATACTTCTGACAACTTGTCGATTTGTTCTGTTGTTGGTTCTTTGATCACGTTTTGGAATCCTCGGATTGCTTTTCCGTCTTTGTAATTCTCGTTTGCCATTGTCATGTTAATAGATGTTTTGTTCCAACTCATTTTTGAGTACCTCATTTATTTTTTATTCGTAAGAACTCATCGGCCGTCTTAAGTTGCTTACATATACAGTAACGATTGGAAATGGCAAAAGCGGAAATACTTTTTCAATTTATTTTTGTTAATTTTTCGAACATGATATAATCCAACTAGATGTCCAAGGAGGAATTCTATGAAAAAAGCACTAGCACTACTCGCAACAACCGCTGTTGGTATCCTACTTGTTGGTTGCAGCAATGGTTCATCATCTGCATCTTCATCAAACAGCGACAATGAATACAATACTGAAATGTCAAAGGGTAACAAGGCTGTCGATCAAGAAAAATACGAAACGGCTGCTGACCACTTTGAATCAGCCAATGAAGCTAAAAATACAAAAAAATCCAAATCATCAAAGATTCAAGCTGAGAACTTATCAGAAGCTAAGGAATCAATGAACGACTTGGAATTCACAGAAGCTAAAAAGGAACTGACAACTGTTAAGAACCGCACTAATGGTAATAGCAAGATGGTCAGTCACGCCAAAGAACTATTGAAGCAAGTTGAAACTATCACTAGAAAACGTAGTGATTACAAGGCTGATATCAGAAATGCCAAGGAAATGATTGCTTCTAATAGTAATGACCAAGCTAGATCACTTCTCGAACAAGTTACTAACACTAGTGGTATCAAGGGCAAGTATTACAAGGACTTATATAAGAAGGCTAAGAAGTTATTGGACAAGTTACCAGCTGCTTCAGTTACTGCTGACAACAATACTGATACTAATAATAGTAGTGATAACCAAACAGATAACTCAGAAGCAAGTGATTCCAATAATTCATCATCTGATGATAGTAGCAATCCTGCTGCTAAGGGTGACTTCGATGTTGAATCCAAAGAAGTTGGTGGTAAGACTATCACTGATTCCGATATTGCCAAGGCCAGACAAGATCTAACTGACCAAGGTGTTAAGAACGTAGCTGCATGGAGTGATAATGATATCGTCCGTGCAATCAAGAACGCTGCTAAAGATGGCCGTACAACTATTAAGGCTTCTGACGCACAGGTTCAATAGTAAATAATCTCTATTCATAGAAAAAGGACTCTGAATGAAATTTCAATTTCATTCAGAGTCCTTTTTGGTTCTCACTATGGCAGAGATATTCCGATACATCCTAAACGTTCCCACTAT
This sequence comes from Companilactobacillus hulinensis, assembly GCF_003946555.1. Lineage (GTDB taxonomy): Bacteria > Bacillota > Bacilli > Lactobacillales > Lactobacillaceae > Companilactobacillus > Companilactobacillus hulinensis. The sequence continues at coordinate 20,701 of NZ_RHOO01000010.1, forward strand.
GGTAGGGATACTCCAAAAAATTATAATAGTTCTCACTGTGGTAGAGATACTCCAGTTAGTACTTTGCACTTACAATATAACTTATCAAACAGACTATATACAATATTTAATCTTTTTCATCTTCTTCTATTAACTCATGTCCCTTAAAGCCACCTTTAGCAAGCTGTTCATCCCCACGCTTGATTTTTGCCATCAATTCAGGATTAGACATAATCTTGAGAGTTTCAATTAAAGAACTATCTTCATCTTTTTGCTCAGTCAAAATTTCCACCTCAACTATTTATTTGCACCTGCATAGTACCTGCATTGACTACTCAATTCAAATAAATTAACTTATCATTCAAAAAAAGGAGAAAATCAATAATCTAGTTGGCAGTGAGGGTGGCGTTAGAACTTTAGTCCTTACACCACGGAATGCCTTTGGAAATTTGCCGACCTTCGCAAAGTTTCAAAGCAAGCCTTGAGACCGCACTCCAGGCTCAAGGTGTTTCCCACAGCCAACTGGATTATTGCTTTTCGGAAACAACAAACACAAAACATTAAAGATTCGCATAAGAAATATCAGATTAATTGTTTAACTTCTCCGAGGGTAATATGCTGAGAGTATAAATTATCATGCGATAACTATGGGGAGGATTAAACCTATGAAGAAGAATTCTGTACTCATTGGTACAGCTGCCGCAATCTTGCTTGCCCCTGCTGTGCTGAATAATATTTCTCAGACTAACGTTAATGCTGCCACGAACTTGGTCGGAGTTGTTAAACGTGGTGGCGGTGCTCTGTACACCGATGGCGCAACATACGCCAATCGAACACTGCCTAATTTCACATCTTGGAAGTTGGGCAAATCCAAAGTTATCAATGGCATTACCTATTATAGAGTGGCGACTAACGAATGGATCTCATCCCAAGGCATCGAGATAAAGGGTGGCAGTACAACTACCCCAACTACTAATATCGTCAAAACTCCTGGTTACATTGGAGCTATTCGTAAAAGTGGTGCCACTGCATATGACAACAACGGTAATTTAACAACTAATTCTTTCAGCAGCAACACTGCTTGGAAGTTGGATGCTAAAAAAGTTGTTAACGGAATTACTTACTATCGTGTCGCTACTAATCAGTGGTTAAAGGCTGATTCAATGGACGTAAAAGATGCTACTGGCAAGTTGACCAACCCAATTAATACTGCAACCTCAAATGTCACAAAGACACCTGGTTATATAGGAACAATTAACTCAAATAATGGTGCATATGGTACATCTGCTGCAGATGACAACGGCAATTCCAATGGTATTTTTTACAGTACTGGAACTAGTTGGAAGCTCACCGGTATTAAGCTGTTCAGTGGTCAGGCATACTACCGAATTGCCACCAATCAATGGCTTCTTGGTAGCGCAATGACTATTCGAGATGGTAACGGCGGTATTGTTGGCAATCAAAGTACTCCAGTTCCCAATTCAACTGGCTTAGTTGAACTATACGCAGAGATTTACAATGGCAACGGAAGTCCGACCGGCTATGTATTGCCACAAGGAACAGAATGGAAACTTGGTAGTGTCAAAACTATTAATGGTAAGCAATTCTACAAAGTGGCGACCGACGAATATATTTTGACAAGTTCCGTCAAAATTCTTACAACTGGCAGTTCTACACCAGAAACAGTGCTATATTCCGGTCAATCGCTCGACAACAATTCGATATTATACAACACAGAAACCAATACCCTATCGACCGATACTAACCCTAAAGGAACTGACTACAACATCTTGGCTATCGTCAGAAACAAGCAAGGCGAATATTGGTTCAAAATCGCACCGAATACTTGGATCAAGGGACTTGGATTCATGGATGATAGTGTCTATTCATACACGACCCAAGAACCCGAGTTTGCTTTGACTGCGACAAACCATGTTTATGAAGACCCATCCGCCGCCAAAATCGGTACTGTAACTAACGGCTCAACTCACTTCTTCGATGAATCGACTGGACAATATCAGACAGCGCCCGTTGCCGAAGGCACAAGTTGGCAAGTATATACCATTGTCAGGAATTCCAATGGCGATTACTTCTTTAAAGTTGGTAAGACAGAATGGCTCAATCTTAGACACTTAAGTCTTAATTTCAATATTCATACTGCCAGAGTACTTGAGCGACCCAATTTTGGAATTACTGGTCTGACAAAATAGTTTTTCCTAAAAGGCTTACATTTCATCCGAAAATGGGTGTATAATAGTAGTTGATAGAATAACTACTTTATTTAGAGATATTACAAGATACTCCCTGATATATCGGACGACCCATTTCATGTTTTGGGCCGTCTTTTTTGTACACAAAAACCACCTTGACGTTATTTGTCTTGGTGGTTTTTTTTTGGCTTTGTATTTGTGGTTGGTTCATCGTAGTAGGATAGGTCGAATCTTGGGTCTTCATACGAATATGCTCCATTTGGTAAAACCATATATACCCTTTTCCCCTCTTTATCGTAGATAGGTGGAACAACTTCCATTCCCATTTTCCTGGCAATCTTTCTGAACTTTTCCCTGTTGAAATTAGACTTACCGTAATTTTTAGAGTACTCTATTCTATTGTTCATTTTCTCTTTTTACTTTCTCATTCGTCTTGTCTTCATCATAGTATGAAAGATCAAACCTTGGATCTACACAACTATATGTGCCATCAGTATAAACCATTGTGACTTTACGACCATCTTTGTCATAAACAGCAGGTATTAATTTTACCCCTGCACGTTCCGCAGCAGCAAAAAGTTCTTCTCTATCTATTTTCATCTTTTCTCTCTTTACCCGGCTTATCCTCATCGAAAAAAGATAAATCAAACCTTGGGTCCACGTACGAATAAGATCCATCACCTAAAATTGCCGAAACATGTTTCCCATTTTTATCCACAATTCCTGGTACAAAATCAACACCTGCATCCCTTGCAGCTTTGTATAGTCTTTCCTTATCAGTCATAATAATACCTCCTATTATTTATCAAATATAGTTAATAATTAATTTTTGTATTTCTATTATATTAAAATCAATTGCAACAAGTTGACGCTCTTTAATTTCGAGTCCTAAGCTTTTTATGTTTTCAAATTCATCCGTATAAGGAACTTCAAAAGAAAATATACAGCACTTCACATTAGAATACTTATAAAACGTCTGCAACCAAAGTGCCCTAGTCTCCCTCATAGAACTTTTATCCGAAGTACTATTAAGCTTCATCGTCAGATGATGAGATTCAGAATTAAGAAACTCATTGAACTTACGCATCCCTGTCAAAGTATCAAGATCCAACAGGTCGTCCTCATCAACTTCCAATTCATATTCCAGAACGGCGCGCTTAACATCCCTATCCTGTCCCTGACCTGCCCACCAAACTGCGGCGTCATAATCATTAACGAAGAAATACACTCCTTGTCCCAACCAATGATCTGGTCGTTGCTGAAACACAAAGTTGCCATCACCGATGATGGACTTGGCCTTACTTGCGGTAGTTCCGTGGTAGATTTTAATTTTCAAAGTTCTTGCTCCACTCTTTTAATTGGTAGTTTGTATCAACATGGAGTTAGAACTACATATTGTGTAGCAAGTATAACAGCATTGCATCATGCTATACCATCTATTGAGGTATTTAAATATTTATAACTATCATTGTACAAAAATAGGCCAACTTCACATTCCAGTGAGGTTGACCTTTTTGATTTCAATTATTTAAACAGTAACCTTAATCTTCTGCGACTTCATCTTTTTCATCTTTAACTACTTTACTCGCAGACTCATTTTCCTTAGTTTTCTTACCAAGAAATGAGTGATTCATACCATAGGCAAAGTAGATCACCAAACCAATGGCGAACCAGATACCAGCGTATAACTTAGCTTCATAATCCAAGCCCCAGAATACGAACAGTGAGCCTAGGAAAGCAAGTGCTGGCATAACTGGATAAAATGGCATCTTGAATGCTGGGACTGGCAAGTCCTTACCTTCACGTCTACGCAAGGCATAGATTCCAAGTGAAACGAACATGAAGGCAATTAATGTCCCTGCTGAAATCAATTGAGCCAAGAATGCGAATGGACAAAGAGCTCCGATAACAATACCGATAAATGTCAATGTGAACAGTGCATGATTAGGGAGATTCTTCTTGTTCAACTTACCTAACCAGCTTGGCAACATTCCGTCACGTCCGAATGAATAGATCAAACGTGATCCGGCAAGCATCATACCAATCAATGCCGTAAACATACCAACAACGGCAACAGCTTGAATGGTACTAGCAACAACTGGGTGTCCTGCCTGGCGCAAAGCCCAACCAACAGGTTCGGCGTTATTAGCATAGTCAGAATATTTGAACATTCCAACGAGAACTAAGGCAACGGCAACGAACAAGACAACAGCAATGGCTAGTGATCCAAGAATACCACGAGGCATTGTCTTACCAGGATTCTTAGCCTCGGCAGAATTTGCAGCAATCGAATCAAACCCGATATAAGATAGGAAGATCATCGATACACCTGCATAAATCCCTTTCCAGCCACCAAAGGCTGTACCATCAGCATTGACATGATATTTGGGAATGAATGGGAAATAGTTTTGAATATGAATGGCTGTTAAACCAACAACAATAAATGCCAGAACGGCTAGAACTTTTAAAACAACTAGAACATTTTCAACTTTGGCGGCACCTGAAACACCACGTGATAGCAACAAGGCAACAGCTGCCAGAACAATCACGGCAACAATATCAAGCACACCCCCGTTGACACCCATAGTGTTGGAAATGGCATTCGGGAACTTGATACCTAGTGGTAACAGCAATCCTCTAAAGTTGGCGGATAGCCCTGACGCGACAAAGGCAACAGCAATGAAATACTCAGCCAATAACGCCCAACCGGCTACCCAACCGAAGAACTCACCGAACATTACGTTGATCCACGAATACGCAGACCCCGCAAACGGCATGGTTGCGGCCATTTCTGCATATGCAAAAGCAACTAAACCAGCAACGATAGCAGCAACTAAGAATGAAATTGCCACCGCTGGACCGGCATGTTGTGCGGCCACAACTCCGGGTAATGTAAAGATTGACGTTGAAACGATTGTTCCAACTCCTAAAGCCAAGAAGTCCTTAACAGTTAAAACACGGACTAGATGTGAATCCTTATCTTCATAAATACTCGGATCTTCCTTCAATGTTAATCGTTTAAAAAAACCACTCATATATTTTCCTCCTAAAACTTTCCTAAATGAGTTGCACAAAACAACTTCTTCCGTCTACTACGCTTAATCAAGCGACACTCTGTGCCACTTGATTAACCTAGGTAGTACTCAGAAGTTCTCGTTTTGTTCCACTCTCTTCATAAAACGAGCTACACAAGCCAGATTCCTGCGCCTGCTACGATTAGTGACTTCACCACTCCGTGGCAAATTCTCTAATCTAGGCAGTGCTCAGAATCTCTCGGCTTGTTTCGCTCTCTGTGGGTTACCATCCAATCTTTGTATCATCTGGCACTTCAACTTCATCATTTTCTGCAGCAATGAAAGCTGCTTCGAGAACGTCTAATACTTTGTCGAGTTGTTCTCTTGTAATTACCAACGGTGGTTGGAATCTAAGAATATTATTCTTCAGAGTGATGATGACCACCCCGTGTTCAAAGGCGTAATAGATTACTTTGTTGGCAAAATCTGGATTAGGTGTTTTTGATGCTTTGTCGGTAACTAATTCGATTCCACCGTCGAGTCCATAAAATCTAACGTCGCCAATTTCTTCATATTTTTTCTGTAACTCAAGGAAACGACCTTTAACATATTCCCCGTCTTCGACTGATTTTTCAAGTAATTTTTTCTCTTCCAATACATCTAATGTTGCAAGAGCTGCCGCACAACAGACTGGATTACCTGAAGTTGTGAAGACGTGTGCTGGAGAATCAAGGCTCTCCATGACCTTCTTCTTACCAATTACCGCACTCAGAGGCATCCCTGAAGCAAGTGACTTTCCAACGGCCATCAAGTCGGGTTCGATGTCTTGGAATTGTTGAATGCTCCACATTTTACCAGTGCGTCCCATACCTTGATTAACTTCATCGACTGCGAACAGAATACCGTTGTCATGACAGAATTTGTACAACAACTGCATGAATTCTTCAGGTGCTTTACGAATTCCGCCATCTCCTTGAATTGGTTCGATCAATACACAAGCAACCTCATCTACTGGCAAGAATGTCTCAAAGGGCTTCTTGAATTCGTCAAAATATCTCAGCGAAACATCGTGCTCTGTTTCACCAGCAACTCGGCGATACAAGTCTGGGTACGGAACATGAACGACATCAGGAAGCATTGGTCCCATTTTGCGAGTCATATTCAGACTGACTCCTGAAAGTGTCATGGAGCCATATGTAGAGCCATGGTACGAATCCATAAATGAAACAATATATGGACGACCAGTGTACGCACGTGAAAACTTAATAATCGCATCATTAGCATCAGAACCAGAATTACCAAAGGTCACTTGTTTGGGCTCACCAGGAACTAATTTGGCAAGTCGTTCCGCCAATTGTTGTTCTGGTCGATGATGGAAATAGCCAGGAGTGTAATGGACTAACTTGGTAGCTTGGTCTTGGATAGCTCGGACAACCTTTTCATTCGTATGTCCAACATTGATAGCCGAGGCACTAGCTAGAACATCAATATATTCATTTCCGTCGACATCAACTAACGTTGCATCGTGTGCATGGTCAACCACCAAATCAAAGTAATCCATTCGTGATGCTTGTGCGTAATACTTATTCTCACGTTGAATCAGTTGATGATCTATCTCATGATCATGTTCTACCTTTTGTGTATCCATAATGACACCCCCAATTAATTCTTCATATGAAATATTGTAATTCTAATTGTTTTCTAATTTAGTTGCAAGAGTTTTTATTAATAAATACTTTTTTCACTTACACTTTGTATACAAAAAGGGCAAACCACGTTGGATTGTGATTTGCCCATCATTAAAAATAAATTAATTTATGTTTATGGTTTCCGTCTCCAGTTACGAAAAGATTTATCTGCCATGAGGAACAATTAGAGCCAAAGAACGGTCTCTAATTTCGACTTTAAGCTTTGAAAAACCACAAATCTTAAAGATCGTCCTATGCCCTAAGAACGGAAAATCACCGTACTAAGGGCATCACCATGGCTGATAAACTTTTCATAACTTCCGACTAAACGTTTCTTTCTTATTAAACAAACTGTATTCTCATATAAACTTTTCAAGCAGATTACATAAGATACAGATTGAAAAAATCAGCACCACAGCTGGCACACCACTTCCAACCTACGACTAATTGCTGCTTTGCTTTAATGGATACAACTAAACATCCACCAGGGGACACTTTAGCTGGAGGTTGCGAGAATTTTATCAGCCATGAAGGTGGTCTTAGAACGGTGAACTTCTGTTCTTAGACCACGGGACGATCTTTGAGACTTGCAAAGCAAGGCTTAAAGTCGAGCTTTGAGACCGCCTTTCGGCTCAAAGCGTTCCCCATGGCAGATGAAATTCTCACAACCGGAAGCGGAAAAAATCATCCTACAAAAACGAACGCAAGATTTCTTTCATTGGTGGCAATTCCGGAATAGACTTCTTATCAATCACATGACCAAAACCAAACTTAGCATAACCCTTGGCCTCATCAATCACGATTTTACCAGGAAGTGGTGCTTCATCAGTAACAGCAGCATTGATCAAAACAGGACGATCAGCATTATGATACTTTTTGAGTGCAGCTTCATATTCTTCATTAGATGTTACAGTGATTCCGATTCCTCCACAGGCTTCCGCAAACTTAGCGAAATCAATGTCAGGAAGACTGATCCCATAATTTTGTTGCCCAGCTGATTGTTGTTCATATTCAATGAAGGCCAATAATTTGTTATTCAAAACTGTGATGACCATTGGCAAGTGATACCTGACTGCAGTCGCAAAATCCTGCATGACCATGCTGAAGGCGCCATCACCAGCAACTGCATAAACTGGACGTTCTGGCATAACCATCTTAGATGCAATTGCTCCAGGCAACGCACATCCCATCGTACCTAACCAAGCAGAGATAGTATATTTTTGAGTACTCTTGGCATCAATGAATCGAGCACCGAAGGCAGTCGAAGTACCAACATCAATTGAAAAGACGGCGTTAGCTTCAGCTTGCTTAGACAAAGTACGGAACATTTTTGATGGTAATACTCCATCATGCTTCTTGTTAATGACATCTTCCATCCATGAGCGCCATTGTGACATGTGATTAATGGCTGTGTCCAAGAATGCACGGGATTCTACTTCATCACCCAGATCGATCATTCGTTGCAGAACTTCTTTGGTCTCACCTTGAATGGCAACATTGACACGATGACGTTTACCCAATTTATCGCCATTGATATCAACTTGAATGGCATCAATTTTGTGATTCAAGTACGGTGCATATGGATAATCAGTGCCAAGCATTATCAACAAGTCAGCCTTTTGCATCATTTCAAAAGCAGGCTTCGTTCCTAACTTACCCAGTTGACCCAGATTATAAGGATGATCATCATCGACCATCCCTTTGGCAGGCATAGTCTGAATAATAGGAAGCTTAAATTTTTCGATGAACTCTCTAGTCTCTTTTTTGGCATTTCTAATGCCGGTACCAGCTAAGACAATTGGATTAGAATGTATCTCCATTAAATGCAATGCTTTCTTGATCTCATCATCATCGACTTGATAATCTTCAATTTTGAAATTGTCCACATTGGCAGTGAAATTGTCCTGAATCATGTGGTCTGGAATATCATCAGGAATTGTCAACACAGCGACCCCTTGTTTGGAATAAGCTGTTCGAATGGCTTCGTCGACTATTCGAGGCAATGATTGCGGATCCATGATCAACTTGTTGTAGACAGCTACGTCATCAAATAAAACATGCGTATCAACTTCTTGGAAGAAGTCAGTATTCAACATCTTGGACTGAACTTGCCCCAAAATTGCTAGAACTGGTGCATGGTCCATCTTGGCATCATAAAGTCCATTGAGCAGATGAATCGCTCCAGGTCCACCGATTGAGAGACAAACTCCAATTTTACCTGTTAGTTTGGCTTGTGCAGCGGCTGACAATGCAGCTACTTCTTCATGCAATACATGTGTGAACTTGATTCTATCTTGAGCACGATACATGGCGTCGATCGTGGTATCAACTGAATCCCCGGGCAATCCGAAAATATTGTTGATTCCCCACTGCGACATAATATCAATCATTTTATCTGATGCACGTACTTTCATCATTGGTACCCCCTAAGTTTCATATCTATATATCGAATACAATACCACTTTAATTTCACAATCAAAAATAATTGCTCATTGTCGATTAAATCAAGATTCATATAAAAATATTTATTTATTTGTGAAAATTCTATCTAAGACTAATCATTTTTTTATTACATTTTTTTGGTATCATAGGTCTATACACATTTAGACATATTTAGGGGAAGTGAAAAAATGGTCAGACAGTTCCAACTTTATCGTTGGCTGCGTTTTATTTTCTTATTAACAACCGGTATTTTGATCGTCATTGAACCGACTAAGAGTCTCAACGCCATCATCTACCTAGTTTCAGGTTACATTGCCATTTACGGAATCCTTTCATTGATAGATGGCATGAGTATCAAACGTATGACCGGCGAAACCAACATTGCAATTGGTTTGGGATTTGGAGCTTTGTTGGTGGCTGTGCTGGTACTATTTGTCGCCAAGATATTGATCCAGCTGGTTCCACCAGTTCTGGGTATCATTCTCTTGGTTAACGGCATCAACCAATTCCGTGATTCGCACGAGACAAAAAAACAAGTCAATATAACTCCTTGGCTTGATTATTTTTATTCGGCGCTACTGATAGCAGCCGGTGTTATGTTTATTCTACAACCACCCAAAACTATCATCTTTATCTACCAACTATTCGGCATCAGTTTGATAATTCTAGCGTTCTTCGAAATCATTAATTCCAGATTGTATCGAAATTAATGTAATTTAACTTTTTTCAACGTGACGGTACTCATACTATTGTTGATAGAACTGCCTTCTGGATGAGTGATGACCTGCCAAACTTGGATATTATATCCAATCTTTATCGGCATAGCCTCAGCATTAATAACACCATCCTTGACGGTATTCAAATGATGCGTCGAAATGTCTACTCCGACAGCTACTTCATCAGGTTCAGATATGTTAAGATTAGCACCGATACTGGCAGCTGTCTCAGCGAGCACGGCATTGATTCCACCATGCATTATCTTGTATGGCTGCAAATGTTTATCTTCAACTTTCATCTTCAAAGTTACACGATTCTTGTTTTGTTCAACTGTCTCTATTCCTAAATTTTCTAATAAATTCATTATTTACACCTCGGAGGTTATTTTATGAGTGCATGGGAAAACATTAAAGATTATCAAGATATTATTTTTGAACGTATGGGCAAAATTGCCAAGATAACGATCAATCGTCCTGAAAAGCGTAATGCCTTTACACCTGTCACTGTACAGGAAATGATTGACGCTTTCAATATTTGCCGTGATGATGCATCGATCGGTGCCATTATTCTGACTGGACAAGGCGACCTTGCCTTCTGTTCTGGTGGTGACCAGAGTGTTCGTGGCAATGGTGGATATGTCGGACCTGACCACATTGCTAGACTGAATGTCTTGGATCTACAACACTTGATTCGTATCATCCCTAAGCCAGTTATCGCCATGGTTCGCGGCTGGTCTGTCGGTGGTGGTAATATTCTACAACTAGTCTGTGATTTGACTATTGCCGCAGATAACGCCAAGTTCATGCAAACTGGACCTAAAGTGGGAAGTTTCGATGCTGGATATGGTTCAGCTTACTTAGCTAGAGTAATTGGACATAAGCGTGCCAAAGAAGTTTGGTTCTTATGCAAACCATACACCGCTGAAGAAGCCTTCCAAATGGGCTGGATCAACAAAGTTGTACCATTAGCTGATGTTGAAAAAGAAACTATTGAATGGTGCAATGAAATTTTGAAGAAGTCCCCTACTGCCATTAGATTCATCAAGGCAGCTATGAATGCTGATACAGACGGAGTTGCTGGATTGCAACAACTAGCAGGAGATTCAACCATGCTCTATTACACAACTGATGAAGGTAAAGAAGGCCGTGACGCATTCTTGGAGAAACGCGACCCTGATTTTGATAAGTTTCCGAAATTTCCATAAGATCAGAGCGTGTCAAAGGACGGGAACACCTGAGCATTACCTAGATTAAGGACAGTGCCGACGTAGTCGGTGCAGTTCTTAATCGTAGTAAGCGCAGGGTGTTGTCCTTTGTAAACGCGTTTTCGAAACGAGTTGCGAAGACCAGATTCCTGCGCCTGCTACGGATAGTAAATGCACCGACTTCGTCGGCACCTTCACTATCCTAGGCAGTGCTCAGAATCTCCCGGTCTTCTCCACTCTCTAACAAAATAAAAAGGAGCAACTATCGTGGAAAACTGGCTAACTAAACGTGCAAAACTTAATCCCAATAAAATAGCTTTGATCATTGAACATTCAGACTTTACCTTTGGCGAACTAAATTCCACTGTTCAGCTCTGTGCCAGCAAGTTGCATACTAAATTACATCAAGGACAGCGTGCTGCACTTTTCATCAGCAACAGCTTCAATGGTTACATTCTCATTTTGGCCCTCCAACAAATTGGGGTTGAGATGGTCTTCTTAAACTCACGATTATCACATGAAGAATTGAAGTTTCAAATCGAAGATTCTCAAGCCAAGTTATGTATCATCGACGATTCCAGCAACCATGAACAACTTGATAAAATTGACACCAACAAGATGTTCTTATCCGATATTTTGAGTTTAAAGGCAGACCCAGATTACCAACCAATCGCTGAATTCGATAACAATACTGTAACTTCCATAATGTACACCTCCGGAACATCTGGACGTCCAAAAGGTGTTCTACAAACCTTCGGCAATCACTTCTATTCTGCCATTGGTACTTCTCTTAATCTCGGCATCAACGACCGTGACTCTTGGGTTTTAACAGTTCCTCTATTCCACATCTCAGGATTCTCAATCATGATGCGCTCACTGATCTATGGAATTCCAGTCTATCTGGTTACCAATTTCAAGGAAGACTATATCAACAAAATTCTAATCAATGAACGTGCAACAATTATTTCACTAGTTCCAACAATGTTAAAACGATTATTAAACAAATTACCAGCGGGCATTCACTACAACAAACATTTCAAAGGTGTCATGCTCGGCGGCGGACCAATTGACAATTGGACACTACTTCGATGCGATGTTTTGAAAATTCCAGTCATTCAATCATACGGAATGACTGAAACAGCCTCAAATGTGGTCGCCTTAAACTTCCGTGACGCTGACAAAAAAGTTGGTTCCGCTGGACAACCACTCTTCCCTGTTCAAGTTAGAATTACCAATATTAATCGCGAAGGAATCGGTGACATCGAGATCAAGGCGCCAAACGTTGCTAAAGGATATTTGAACAAACAAGAACTTTTTGATAAAAAAATAACACCAGACGGATTCTACCAGACTGGTGATATCGGCTATCTAGATAACGAAAGTTATTTGTACGTTAAAGGTAGAAAAGATGACATGATTATTTCCGGTGGCGAAAATATTTATCCTGAAGAAGTTGAGAATATCTATAGCAAAATTAAAGGTATCGAAAATATCTTCGTGGTGGGAATCAAAAATGACGAATGGGGCGAAGTTCCCGTTGCTTATATCATGTTGGATTCTGATGCTGATCTGATTGGCGAGGATTTGATTGGCTTTGGAAGGGAAAAAATGGCCCACTACAAAGTTCCTAAGGAATTCCGATTAGTTACAGATGTTCCCCGAACTGCCAGCGGGAAAGTTGTCCGTCGTAAACTGGATGAAGTTAATTATACGGTAATTTAATTACAAAAAAAATGAGACCCCAGAGGTCTCATTTTTTTATTCAATACTGGAAATTATAGAATTAATCCGTCTTATATACAAACATTGATTATTCGGAGTTCTATATTTAGGAACTTCTTTAAACCCATTTTCCGTGTAGAATTTTCTTAAATGAATTTCATCATCCACTTCCAAGTAAATTATTCTTCCACCAATTAATTGATATATTTTTTCAATCGTTTTATATATTAAGACCAACAATTCTGCGCCAGTAATGAGGTTTTTATGATTTTGATTTTTCCCCAGCTGACCTACTAAAATAGATTTTATTTCATAATTATCACGTTCCGTCTTATGACCAATCCCCAATAATTGTTTTTTCAAGGAATTAGAAAATTTAGAGAAATTGGTTTTTGAGATAATTAACGGTTTATTTGTAATTGAATAGTATCCAACCAAAACATTTTTATTCTTGAACTCTGAGAAAACTAAATATGTTCTTGATAAATCCATTTTCTCAAATTGGATAGACTTGTATTTCAAGAAGCTTTCCACATCTTCATTAACTGAAGAAAACGTTCTGAATACTTTTTCTAAATCTTCATCGTCTATATCTTTTAACTGAACAATTTTATATCCCACTATTTAAAATCATCCAAAATCGAATTAATAGACTTACGATCGTTCTTATTAATAAATTTCACTGGTTTACTAATTCTCACCGTTTTTTTCACTTTATCATTTTTTAAAGCGACGGCAAGTTTCTTTCCACCTTTTTGAGAGAAAACAAATTCTGTTTGAAAACTTTTTGTAGACATAATTAACACCGTCCTTAAGGGCGAACTATTTTAAGGTAATGTTATCATCTAATAGATAGAATTAACAACCACTTTTACTTTGTAAAAAATATAAAGTTTTTAATACAAATAATACTCAAAGAAATTGGCTATCTTATCCATCAAACGTGTCTCAACCAAATGCTTAGCCTTATATCCAGTAATGAACGCAACCTGTTCAGCGTATGGTTGTCCTTGAATGCTGTCGAAGAACTTTTTCGATTGGCTATAAGGAATCCGCTCATCATCAGTTCCATGCCAGAACAGTACTGGCCGATTATTGAGAGTCTCAGGATAATTATTCAAATCATAATTATCGATCCAGCTAGTCAAATTTTCCATATCTTTAGGAACATACAAATGATGTTTAGCGGCAGAATCACGAACTAATTTGGCATAAGCATTCAGATTAGGTGTCCCCATGATAATCGTCGCAGCGGTTATCTCTGGATGCTGCGTTAATAGTGCACCAGTTGTCATTCCACCCATGGAATACCCACCAACACCAATTTTTTCATCCAAAACAAGATCACGATTCAAGTAAAAATCCTTTACCAAGTCAAATTCAGCCAGATTACCTTGAATACTGTTCCAAAATGTAAAAGAAGGAATCGACGAAATATCTTCACGGCGCTGTCCATGATTCATAGCATCAGGTAAAATGACTCGGATATTTTTCTTAGCTAGCTTTCGAGCCTGAGTCAAAACTAGTTCTTTATCCGATCTCCATCCGTGATAAAAGATCACCAACGGAACTTTGCTATAACGGTATTTTTCTTCAACAACTTCCAATATCGGTACATCTTGCAATGTTCTCTGATATATTTTCACCATCTCAATCACCTCAAGATAATATTACTTGATTATATGAGAAATATAAAAGTATTTATTTGTGTGGGCCTACGGTTAAGAAAGTTGTAACTGCTGTGTGAACCGATTCGAGCCACGGTCTCTCATCTCGACTTGAAGCTTTGCTTTGCAAATCTCCAAGCTCGTCCGTGGAGTAAGAACGGTAAAACGCAGTTCAACTCCACATTCACAGCAGTTACAATTTTCTTAACCTCCGAATTTTTTATCCATACTTCATTCCAAATCCAATAATGCAATTATTCAAGACAATTACTAAAAACTCTGACAATCACACATTTAGCAATTCATACAAACCAGCCGGAAGTTGAAAAAAATGGAATCAGCGGTGATAGTTCTGTTAGAACGTCGAAGACGTACTTACAGAACTGGATGTCTTTTGAAATCTGCGGTTCATGCAGAGTTCAAAAGCAAGACCTCAGACCGCCTTATGGCTGAGGTCGGTCCCACAGCAGATTCCATTTTTTTCAACTGGAGGTGGACAACAGAAAACAAAAAAAGCCGGGGATTAAACACCCCGGCAAAGCAAACTAATATCTATTAGATCTGTTAAAAGATTGATTGATCTTAAAAATCAATTCATCGACATCGCGTTCGTTAACGTGATCAGTCTTCTCGTCGTATTCGATTAAATCTCTTCGAAAATCCAGCAAAGCTGGTTCAAAATCACTGTCTTCAAAACGATCAAGGTATTGCATGACGATGCCTATTAGATTTCTCTCAGAAAGCATGTTAAATTCACCAACAGACTCCTCTATTGTTTGAATTACTTCTTTACGGTCCATCTTACGTTCTTCCATTTCCTCCAAGGTATTCCCCGCCTTTCTTCGTTGAAAATGAATTACCCCTTTTAATCATTGCGCAGAACTTGTATTGAAGCTCATGAAGACATTATCTAACATTTTTTATTGGTTTGGAATTCACTTTTATATAATAAAATTATATCGAATTGACCTATACCTATTGCAACAAGCCTTTTCGTAGCCTGAACGGATGAAAAACTGTTTTAAACTTATTTAAACAAATTTCCACGTCAATATTTAAATATTTATGAAAGCATTATAGATATTATAGTATATAAGCTATATAATTAAGTTGTTTATACTGGCGGGAATGTATAAACTTAATAACGAAAGTTATTATTCAAAGTGGTACTCCTTCTCAACTGCTTAAAAATCAGGGTTTGTGGTAGGCCTTGATTTTAAAAATTCTCGCATAAAGGGTGGAAGTTTGTGGTAGACTTCCGCCTTTTTGTTTTGTCTAAAAACATGTAACAAAAAACGACCGTAAATGTAAAAAATTACATCTACAGTCGTTTTATTTTATCTAAAGTGCGTGTATATAGTATGCTCTCTCATTCAAAACATCCAACATTGCTTTGATCGTATCAACTGCTGTGAACAGTGGAACACCATGAGCAATTGCTAATGCTCTGATATCCACTCCAACTTTATCGTTCAAAACATTATTGATGACCATTTGAATATTTTTCTTCAACATTTCTTGATCTAGTTTTTCTTCAACTATATTTTCTACTGGAACACCATTCTGTCTCAAATAATCGCCAGTTTCGCCCACTGAATACAACTTGTATCCCAGTTCGACGAATTGTTTAGCAAATCCCAAAACTTCTTCATTGTCTTGTGGATTATTATCGATAACAATATTTCCGTAATCAGGAATGTGAGTCTTAGTAGCTTCAAAGGCCTTGTAAAGTGCCTTTTCCACAGTAACATCAGTTCCCATTACTTCACCTGTTGACTTCATCTCTGGTCCTAATAATCCATCAACTCCAGCCAGTTTGAAGAATGAGAACACTGGTGCTTTGACGTGAATTGTCTTACCTGTTGGTGCCAAGCCGTCAGAATATCCCTGATCATGCAGGCTTTGACCCAATATCACCTTAGTGGCGACTTGTGCCATTGGAATATCAGTGACCTTACTCAAAAATGGCACTGTTCTACTAGCTCTAGGATTAACTTCAATGACATAGACCTTTTCATCATGAATAACGAATTGAATGTTCATCATCCCTATACAATTCAAGTCTTTTGCCAACGCCTTGGTATACTCAACTATTTTGTCTTTAATAGCTATTGAGAAGCTCTGAGATGGGTAGATTGCCATTGAGTCACCAGAATGAACACCGGCACGTTCGATGTGTTCCATAATACCTGGAATCAAGACTGTTTCACCGTCACAAATTGCGTCCACTTCACATTCCTTACCTATTAGATAATGGTCGACTAGAACTGGATGGTCATGTGATGCTTGTACAGCTGTGTGCATGTAATAATCCAAGTCTTCCTTACGATGAATGATCCGCATAGCTCTTCCACCTAGAACATAACTTGGACGAACTAATACAGGATAACCGACACGTTCGGCGATTGATATCGCATCATCAGCATTGTCGGCTGTATCTCCAGTAGGGTGACTGATACCAGCATTCTTGATAACTTGTTCGAACTCATCACGGTCTTCAGCGCGATTGATATCCTTCACACTTGTACCAAGAACTTTCACTCCGTGTTCTGACAATGGTTCTGCCAGATTAATGGCTGTTTGACCACCAAATTGTAAGATAACACCTTCTGGTTGTTCCAAGTCAATTACATTCAACACATCTTCCAGCGTTAATGGCTCAAAGTACAATTTATCAGAGATCGAGAAGTCAGTTGACACTGTCTCAGGATTACTGTTCATGATAATGGCTTCATAGCCATTCTTTTGAATTGCCTTGACCGAATGAACAGTTGCGTAGTCAAACTCTACACCTTGCCCAATTCTGATAGGACCAGAACCAATAACTAGGATCGACTTCTTCTTGCTGACGATACTTTCATTCTCGAATTCATATGTTCCATAAAAGTACGGCGTCTCTGATTCGAATTCACCGGCACAAGTATCGACCATCTTATAAACTGGCAACATCTTATTATCAAGTCTTAATTGTCTAACTTCATCTTCTGTTTCATTCCAGAGCTCTGCAATCGCAAAATCTGAAAAGCCATTCTTCTTGGCATTTAATAGAACTTCCAAATCACCAACATGTTCCTTCAAATCATTTTCGATCTCAATAATATGTAGTAATTTGTCCAAATAGAATAATGTAATATTGGTTTTGTCAGCCAAATCTTCAATCGACTGTCCACGATGAATTGCTTCTGATAGATAGAATAATCTGTCATCTTTGGCATGAACGACACCATCTTCTAATTCTTCATCTGTTAAAGAATGAAGTTCTGGCTTATCCAAGTAATTCAAACCTATTTCTAATGAACGAACTGCCTTCAAAGTTGCTTCTTCGATATTCCTACCGATAGCCATAACTTCACCAGTTGCCTTCATTTGTGTACCTAACAATCTGTCAGCATCAGTGAACTTATCGAATGGCCAGCGTGGTATCTTACAGACAACATAATCAAGTGCTGGTTCGAATTCAGCATAAGTTGTTCCAGTAACCGGATTAATGATCTCATCCAAGGTCAATCCAACAGCAATCTTGGCCGCCACTTTAGCAATTGGATAACCAGTGGCTTTAGATGCCAAAGCACTTGAACGACTAACTCTTGGATTAACTTCGATAACATAATACTGGAAGCTGTTAGGGTCAAGTGCGAGTTGAACATTGCATCCCCCTTCGATTTTCAAAGCTCTGATAAGTTTCAGTGCTACATCACGCAACATCTGAACTTCTCTGTCAGACAATGTCTGAACTGGAGCATATACGATTGAATCTCCAGTGTGGATTCCAACTGGATCGAAGTTCTCCATATTACAGACGACCATTGCATTGTCAGCGGCATCTCTCATAACTTCGAATTCGATTTCTTTATAACCGGCAATACTTTGCTCGAGCAGAATTTGAGTGACCGGTGACAAACTCAAACCATTATCAGCAATTTCTCTTAATTCAGTTTCATCATGTGCAATACCACCACCAGTACCACCCATTGTGAAGGCTGGACGAACGATGACGGGATAGCCGATTTTGTTAGCTGAATTAACAGCTTCTTCTACTGTATGATCGATTGACGACTGAGGTACTGGTTCATTCAAGTCATTCATTAACTGACGGAACTTCTCACGGTCTTCCGCCTTATCAATGGCATCAAGCTTAGTTCCTAACAATTCAATATCAAGTTCATCTAAGATTCCAGACTTCGATAGTTCCATTGCCATGTTCAAACCTTGTTGTCCACCAAGCGTTGGTAGAATTGCATCAGGTCGTTCTCTGCGAAGGATCTGTGAGACGAATTGGAAGGTAATTGGTTCAATATAAACTTTATCGGCGATTTCTTTGTCAGTCATGATAGTCGCAGGGTTGGAATTGACCAACACTACTTCATAATTAAGTTCCTTTAGCGCCATACAAGCCTGTGTTCCTGAATAATCGAACTCGGCAGCCTGTCCAATAATTATCGGACCTGAACCGATAACCATAATTTTATTAATATCAGTTCTCTTCATTATTTAGCTTTCTCCTTCGCATTATCTTCCATCATTTTGATGAAGCTATCAAAGATATAATCGGCATCATGTGGACCAGGTGCTGCATCGGGATGGAATTGCACAGAAAAAGCCGAATAGATCTTGTGTCGTATTCCCTCAACGGTATGGTCATTGATTTCTTCGTGGGTCACTTCGAGATTGGTTCCTTTTAGTGATTCACTGTCAACAGCATATCCGTGGTTTTGCGACGTAAAGTCTATCCGGCCAGAAGAAAGTTCACGAACAGGGTGATTGAATCCACGGTGTCCAAATTTCATTTTGAAAGTATCCGCCCCATTGGCTAAAGCAAATAATTGATGACCTAAACAAATTCCAAATAAAGGTACTTGTGCCTCTACTTCTCTGATCATCTCTAATGCATCAACATCTTTAGGGTCTCCAGGTCCATTAGTTAACATGACACCATCGGGATCAAGATCCAAAATAGTTTTTGCATCAGTATCTGCGGGTACAACGGTTAAGTTACAGTTTCTCTTATTCAACTCTCTAATTATCGAATTCTTCAATCCAAAATCGACCACAACAACTTTCTTACCTGTTGCGGGTACGGCATATGCTTCATCAGTAGTACTTACTGCAACTTGATCGTGTCGAAGTTGAGCTTTCAACAAGTCTGATACTGTACTTTCAGTTACTTCATCAACCATTACGGCCTTCATAGCACCCTTTGTTCGAATGTGTCGAGTAACAGCGCGTGTATCAATTCCACTGATTCCGGGGATTTTGTTTTCCTTTAAATAATCATCTAATGACGTATTCATGCGCCAGTTGTTGGATCGTCGGGCTAATTCATGTACTACTACGCCCTTTACAGTTGGGGCGTTTGATTCAAAATCATCGGGATTGATTCCGTAGTTTCCTATTAATGGATAAGTGAACATCAAAATCTCTCCATTATATGATTGGTCAGTAATTGATTCTTGATATCCTGACATACCAGTATTAAATACTAGTTCGCCAATTGTTGAAGCGCTTGCACCGAATGCTTGTCCAGGATAGATATTTCCGTCTTCTAGAACTAAATAACGTTTCATCGAGACACCCTTTCTATTTAGAATTAGCCTTTATTGATCACTTTGAATCGAAGTATTCAAGTCGTGATTGTTTTAGATTGTACAACGGATTATTAACAATTAAAACTATTTTTTTAATTTAATTATAAAATTATAAACGCAAAAAGCCCCCAACCACACAGGCTGAGGGCAATTATTATACATGTAGTATTTTTTTAATTATTATTGCGTATTAGTGTTTGTTATATTCTGGATCGTCAAGATCTTCCTCAATATTCATTCCATAAAGATCATTTACTGGCGCATCCTTAGGCGCTGGATGAACCACCAGAATTGTTGTGGCGCCTTTGCTGCTAACGTATCCTACGAAGGTCGTTACTTCTTCAACATAATATGCTAGTCCGTCTGAATGAATGATATATTGACCGGCAACTGGCATGTTTTCTACAAATACCTTGTTCATTCGGATATAGTCGTCCCCTTCGTGGAGAACGATAAGTACCTTATACATGTAACCCCTCCTTTTACTCTCTGAAACGAGTGATAGAGAAGCAACCCCCTGCGCTTACTACGGCTATTAACTGCACAAACTTTGTTTGTACAATTAATAGCCTAGGTAATGCTCAAGGTCTGAACGCTTCTCTTCCACTCTCTATTAAAACGAGTGGTAGAAGCCAAGTTTCTGCGCCTGCTACGAATAGTAAATGCGCCACTTTATGGCACTTTTACTATTCTAGGCAGTGCTCAAAACTTCCCGACTTCTTCCACTCTCTATAAGAGTTGTAACATATCAAAGGCACAAATTGATAGTCAATTACCTGTGTTTTATCAAGCGAACTCGATAAACATCGGGTATTTGACGGATTTTTTCAAGCAATTCATTCCCATTATCAATATCCAAGTTATCCACATCAATTATTGAGTATGCGACATTTTTTCTGGCCGCATTCGCCATACTGGAAATATTGATCTCTAATTGTGCCAGATCAGTTGTTATCTGTCCGACCATATTGGGTACATTCTTATGAATAATGGTGAATCTGTAAGGAGCTTCAAAGGGAACTTTCATCTCAGGTAGATTGACTGACTGAACAGTATCTCCGGTCTCTAAGTAACGCATGATCGTATTGGCGGCCTGTGTGGCTCCATTAGACTCAGCTTCTAGAGTTGATCCACCAATATGCGGGGTGATGATAACATTGTCCTGATCGGCAATAACTGGTTCACCGAAGTCAGTGACATAATACTTGATCTTGTGATCCAGTACGTACTCCAATGCTACTTCGTTATCGACAATTCCCAAACGAGAATAGTTGAACAGAATAACATCATCTTTCATGGCTTCAATAACATCACGATTGATCAACTTATCGGTTTCGTCATTCTTAGGCACGTGTACTGTAACATAGTCCGCATTTTTTACAGCTCGTTTGATGTTGTCAGCTCGATCAACATGGTTATTAATATTCCAAGCTGCATTACTTGATAGATGTGGATCGTATCCGATAACATTCATCCCTAATTCCAATGCGGCCTCCGCAACTAATGAACCCACATGCCCCAATCCGATAACAGCCAAGTTCTTACCCATTAATTCTGTACCATTGAACTTAGTCTTATCGGCTTCAGTACGCTTAGAGATATCAGCACCCACATGAGTATTGGAATATTGATTAGCCGCAAAAATATTTCTCGATGCCGAAATCATCAGCGAAATAACCAATTCCTTAACAGCATTAGCGTTGCTCCCTGGTGTATTGAAGACAGCAATACCTTGTTCAGTTGCACGATGAACTGGCACATTATTGACGCCAGCTCCGGCACGAACGATTGTCTTAAGTGATTCGGGGAATTCTGCCTCTCGCATATTTACTGAGCGAATCAAATAGGCATCAGGATTTGCTCCTTGGTTGATTTGAAAGTTATTAGTGAATGCGTCGAGACCACTCTGTGCGATAGCATTGAATGTTTTTACTTGATACATATTAATGTTCCTCCCAATAATTAGTTTCAAATTTGTCTAAGAATTCCGTTAGTGCCGTGACACCTTCCATAGGCATAGCGTTATAAAGACTTGCACGCATCCCACCGACCAATCGGTGTCCTTTCAGATTCATTAACCCGGCTGCTGTAGCTTCTTTGATCACTTGTTTATCGACTTCTGGATCACCTGTGACGAAAGGAATATTGGTTAGCGATCTATCACATGGTTTGATAAGGTTATTGAATAGTCTTGATTGATCTAGAAATTGATACAACTTACTAGATTTTTGACGATTTATTCGTTCCATTTCAGCAATTCCACCAATATCCTTGAGCCATTTTAATGTCAATTCAGCAGCGTAGATGGCAAATACCGGTGGCGTATTGAGCATTGAATTCTTGTTAGCCAGTGCCTGATAATCAAGCATGCTTGGCAGTTGCTTCTTCCCTATTAAGTCATCTCGAACAATGACCACTGTTAATCCGGCAATTCCTAGATTTTTCTGTGCTCCGGCATAGATGGCACCAAAATCTTCCACATTATATTGCTGAGCCAAAAAGTTAGATGACATATCACCGACCAAAACTTTATTAGTTTTTGGTAAAATATCAAAAGCAGTTCCTTCAATTGTGTTATTAGTGGTTAAATGAATGTAGTCATAATTATTATTATCGTCAACGTAATTTGGAAGCTGATGATAATCTTGATTTTTAGATGATGCGACGATAGTTACTTTAGTACCAATTTTTTCAGCCTCTTCACCAGCTCTAATTGACCAGTGCCCTGTATCGATTAGACCAATGTGGTTATATCTCATGGCGAGGTTCATTGGAAGTGCTGTAAATTGCAGAGTTGCTCCTCCTTGGAGAAATAATATTCTGTAGTTGTCAGGAATCTTCATAAGATCTCTTAAGTCATTCTCAGCATCGTTGATGACATTATCAAAAAGTGCTGTACGATGCGATATTTCCATGACACTCATACCTGAATTTTGAAATGATGGGATATCTTCCTTGATTTGGGCTAAGACTGGCTTAGGCAACATGGCTGGACCAGCTGAAAAATTGTATACTGTCATCTTTGTTTCCACCTTTAATTTAGATTTTTGGGTAAATAAATAGGAACCCTACACGAGTGAGGGTTCCCAAACAAAAGTCTGAATTAATGCCCTCACAGTTTCAATACTTTGAATCCATGAGGGCTTTAGCGTAACGTTTAATAAGCCTACATGGATGACCGTGTAGACAAGGAGGAGCTTATTAAGCTAAAATGTAATTGTTTCATCATAATTAGAATACCTCCAATAAACTTAAGCACACTTTAACAATTTAACTGGGGAAAGTCAATCAGAAGGAGAAAAAAATGACAGAATTTTATTTCATCAGACACGGTCAAACAGACGCCAATGCCGAGGGGATCAAGCAAGGGGTTATCAACACGGATATCACAAAACTAAATGACACGGGTAAAAGCCAGATTAAAAAACTCCACTCAGTTTTTAATATTAGCTTTGCGGATGAACTGATCCACAGCCCACTTACTAGAACCGTAGAGTCCGCAGAGATTCTTAATGAAGGTTACAACTTGCCAACGTCAACTGATGAACGCCTTCTAGAAATTTCCTATGGGCAATGGGATGGTCAAAAAAACTCCGACTTACATAAAAAGTATCCTCGATACTTTGACCAACATCTAAATGACGTTCTTCCCGAATATGTGGAGGTAGCTACTAAGGGAGAAACATTCCCACAAGTTGTTGCACGTGTTAAATCGTTTATGCTAGAAAAAACGCTCAATACACCAGACAAAAAATACATCGTCGTAACACACGGCTTCACTATTAAAGCCGCAGCTCTGGGTGTAATTGAACCACAAAACCCGATGACACTTCCTGAACCGAACAACGCTAGTGTTACAAAGATCGTAACATTGGCGAGAACACAGCAAATGTATTTGGAATACTATAATCGGGAGTTTAAGTTCTAGAAAAGAGAGTGGAGAAAACCGGGAGATTCGTAGCAGGCGCAGGAATCTGGTTTTTGCAACTCATTTCAGAACGCCAAATCATGCTCCCTCAAAATAATAAGGGAAAACTAAAATATGCAAAACAAGCGAAATTTAATAGCCAATCGAATTGTAGTCAAAGTGGGAACTAGCACTTTGATCCATCAAAACAGTAAAGTCAGATTGTCAGTCATTGACAAGTTGGCTCATGTTCTCAGCACATTAAAAAAGGATGGTAAGGATGTTGTTCTTGTTTCATCCGGTGCCATTGGTGCTGGTATGGGAGTACTTCATCTCGATCGTCGACCAATAAAGATTTCTCAGCAACAAGCTGTTTCAGCAATCGGACAAGCCGAATTAATTCAAATATATAATGAAGCTCTCCATAAATATGGCATGTGTGCGGCTCAGATGCTGATAACTAGGGATGTTATCGACTATCCTGAAAGTCACACTAATGTAATGAACAGCTTCCAAGAATTGTTAGCGATGGACAACACAATTCCGATAATTAACGAAAACGACGCCGTGACGGTATCAGAAATGGATCATCTAACTAAGTTCGGTGATAATGACCAATTATCCGCTATCGTTACTAACCTAATTGATGCCGATTTATTGATCATGTTGTCGGACATCGATGGATTCTACAACGCTAATCCATTGAAAGTTCCTGATGCCAAGTTGATTACACGAGTCGATAATATTGGACCGGAAATAATCGCCGCCGCTGGTGGTAATGGAACCAAGTTTGGTACAGGTGGTATGACTACCAAATTAAAAGCTGCCAAACGTATTTTGAAGCATAATCAACAAATGATCCTCGCAAATGGTAAAGATCCTGAAATCATCTTCAATATTTTATCCGGTGACCCTATCGGTACTTTATTCACCAAAATCAAATAGGAGTTGAATGATATGACTGATCTAAACAAAATGGGCAAAGATGCTCAAGCTGCAGCCTTTGACCTCGGACAACTTGGTACAACTGATAAAAATAACGCCCTATTAAAAATGGCTGATGCATTAATCGCCAATAGCAAAAATATTATTTCAGAAAATACAAAAGATATTGAAAAAGCTAAGAAAAACGGCATGGCTAAGGCCATGGTTGATCGTCTATTATTGGACGATTCCAGAATTGCTGGCATGGCTGATGGACTTAGACAAGTCGTCGCCCTGCCCGATCCTATTGGCAAAGTTGACCGTGGATGGACTACTGATGCTGGATTGGATATTATCCAAGAACGTGTACCACTTGGTGTTATTGGGATGATTTATGAGGCTCGCCCAAACGTTACCGTTGATGCGGCCGGATTGTGTTTCAAATCCGGTAATGCTGTTATCTTACGTGGTGGTAAAGAAGCTATCAATTCTAATATTGTTCTTGCCAATACTTTGCGTAGTGCTCTAAAGGAAATTGGTATAACTGAGAATGCTATCCAATTAATCTCAGATACTAGTCACGAAATCGCTAATGAAATGATGCAATTAACTGACTATATCGATGTCCTAATTCCTAGAGGATCAGGTCGATTCATCAAAATGGTCGTTAACAATGCCAAAGTTCCTATTATTGAAACTGGTGCTGGTAATTGTCATATCTATGTTGATAAGGACGCTGATTTGGACAAGGCTGTAGCGATCATCATTAATGCCAAAGTTCAACGCCCATCCGTATGTAATGCAGCTGAAAAAGTTATTTTACACAAAGATATCGCTGATGAGTTCCTACCAAGGCTTTACAAGGCTTTGAAGGAAAACAACGTTGAAGTCCGTGGTGACGAGCGTGCTGTTTCAATTATTCCTGACATTATTCCTGCAACTGAAGACGATTGGTATACCGAATATAACGACTATATTATCGCCGTTAAAGTTGTTGACGATATTGATGGTGCCATTAAACATATCAACAAATATAACACAAAGCACAGTGAATCAATTATCACTGAAAACTACGCTTCTAGCCGTAAGTTCATGAAACAAATAGATGCAGCCGTCGTTTACGCTAACGCTTCAACACGTTTTACCGATGGTAATGAATTTGGATTCGGTGCTGAAATTGGTATCAGTACTCAAAAACTTCATGCAAGAGGACCTATGGGTGCCAATGAGTTGACTACTACCAAGTATTTGGTTCAAGGTGATGGACAGATTAGAAAGTGATTTTATACGTAATCTTCAAAACTTAGTTAATGAGTTTCGTACTACTGACTCTGCTAGATGGCAAAAGATACTGAATATAAAAAGAAGCTGAACTTACTGTTTACGGTAAGTTTAGCTTCTTTTTTTGTGGTTTGAAACGAGTTGCGAAGGGGCAAACCTCTGCGCTTACTACGAATAAGTAGTGCGTCACTTCGTGACACTCTACTTATCCTAGGTAATGCTCAGGAGTTCCCGCTTTTTGACACGCTCTTTAATATCCTTCACTAAAATCAACCACGTTCTCAACGACTTCGCCATTTTCAACGTATGACTTCAAATTGCGCTTAAAGATGCCAAAGGCACGTTCTCCATAATGTACACTGGCACCGGCGTTATGTGGTGTGATAATAACATTCTTCATTTCCCATAATGGGCTATCTTCATTTAATGGTTCTGGAGTTGTGACATCAAGTGCGGCTCCTGAGATTTTCTTTTCTTGTAGGGCAGAAACAAGGTCTTCCATATTAGTCGTCTTACCACGTCCAATATTGATATAGAAGGCTTTCTTAGACATTGCGTCAAATAATTCTGAATTGAATAGGCCATTTGTCTCGGAAGTATCTGGCAATGCATTAACTATGAAATTAGCATGTTTAAGATTGTCTTTAAGATCTGACATTGGAATCATTTCATCAATATTAACATCTGATTGATCAGAACGGCGTACTCCGACGGTCTTCATTCCCAAAGCCTTAGCGTATTGTGCAATCAAACTACCGATATGACCGACACCAATGATCATGACGGTCTTACCATAGACTTCATCATAAGGTTCGTCGTATTTCCATTCTTTATTTGCTTGTTGCAAAACAGCAAGGTTCATATTGCGCATCAACATCAACATGTAAGCAATTGTTTGTTCCGCAATATTAATGGCATTGGCACCTGATCCAGTTGTCAAAGTAATACCCTTATCAGATAACTCACGAAGTGGCAAAGCATCCACTCCGGCACGAACTACTTGAACCCAGTTCAAACTTGGACTGTTCAAAATATCAGCTTTTAAGGAGTTAGTCCAATCATACAGAACCTCAACATCCTTTAAGTCTTTTGCAGTAACCTCTTTAGGTGAAGTAATTGCCAGATCGACACCAGGAATCTTCTCAATTCTTTCCTTCTGGTGATCTGTTAAATTTACCAAGCTTAGAACTTTCATATCCCATACCTCTTACTTAAAATTTAACTTCAATTATAATCATCTATCACGAAACTATCCAGTTTTCTAATTAATCTCTTAAGAAAAGTGAATTGTATGGTACACTAATAAATGTTGTTTGCAAAAATTTTGATTTATTTTCAGAAATATGTTAGGTAATTGCTTCGCGTTTTGGAGCAATTTTTTGTTGTCTGAATCAATTTTGCATTAAAAAAAATTATTAGGGGTATAAATAATGCATTACACATTATTAACACGCTGTATTGCGGAATTCATCGGAACCGCAATTATGGTTGCTTTGGGTAACGGTTCAGTTGCCAACGTTGAATTAAAAGGTACTAAAGGTTTCCACGGTGGGTGGATCTTAATCGGATTCGGTTATGGTATCGGTGTTATGATTCCTGCTATGATGTTTGGACCAATCTCAGGCGGTCAAATCAATCCAGCCATGACATTGGCTCTTGCTATTAACAATGAGTTCCCATGGGCAGAAGTTGGTCCATATCTTCTTGCTCAAATGCTTGGAGCAATCTTTGGTCAGATTCTTGTCGTTGCTGCATACAAGCCTTATTACAACAAGACTGAAAACGTTGAATCAATTCTTGGTACTTTCTCAACAATTGATGCTGAAAACAGTCGTTTGAACGGATTTATTAACGAATTTATTGGTACTTTTATTCTTGTCTTTGGTGCTGTCGCACTTACTTCAGATCATATCGATCCTCGTGCTGACTTCATTGGTCTTGGATTCTTAGTTATGTGTTTGGTTATTTCATTCGGTGGTCCTACTGGTCCAGCTCTTAATCCAGCTCGTGATCTTGGTCCACGTTTACTTCACGCCATGTTGCCATTTCCACATAAGGGCTCTTGTCAATGGAAGTACGCTTGGGTTCCAGTTGTAGCACCTATCTGCGGTGCTATCGTCGCAGTTCAACTATATAGTGCATTCTTCTAATTAGATATTAAAAAACGTCTCGGAAAAATTCCGAGGCGTTTTTATTTATTGTAGGACAATCCACGTTTCAATCTCTTCCAGAAACTAGAATCATCATTTTGTAACATCAATCCTTGATAAACCTTACCGATATAGTAAATCATCAGTAAAATGGCTGCTACCAAGATAGCTAATGAAATAATTATTTGGATCGGCGCAACTTCATTATTGATAATTCTCATTGGCATGAAATATGATGAGAAAAATGGAACATATGACAGTATCTTAACTGGCAGTACATCCATATTGTTTTGGAATGGAAAGGTAATGAAGAATGCCAGCATACTTAACATGGTTACCGGTTGAGCAGCCTTTGAAGCATCTTCAGCTTTGGCAACCAAGGCTCCACAAAGTGCTGCCAAAATCGTATAAATAACTACTCCTAACAATAAATAAACCAAATTCAAACTTAAAATATTATGCAAGACAGCAGTTATCAAATCTTTGTTCTTTGCAATTGCATCTTTGGTCAATTCAGCGTGCTGAGCATAGACAAACATCCCCCAGCCACCAACTAAATAAATCAATATTTGCGTAATAATAACTAACAATACTCCAAGAATCTTACCGATAAAGTATTTAACAGCAGTGGTACTGGAGAAAATAACTTCCATGATCTTAGTACCTTTTTCAGATGCAATCTCTTGCGCCGTTATCGATCCATAAGTAATCAGGATCGTATACACCATGATCACAATTATCCAAAAAGAAATCATTTTGGCAAGATTATCCGTTCCAGTTTTCTTACGGATCACTTCTTTGAACACCGGTTGCTGCTGCAATGATTGTGCTTGTTTCGGTGTTAATTGTGCATTGGCATAGTTTAATTGCTGCTGAACACCCATGGTGAAGGTATTAATCTTAGCCTTCATGCTGTTGTCAATCGAGCTAGAACCATGGTAGGTTGCCTTCACACTGTTATTTTCAGTTGTAAAAACAAGATAACCAGCTATCTTATTAGCTTTTACTTTCTTTTCAGCTGTAGAGACTGACTTAATCTTTGTATTAATGTCATCTTTGTTCTGCTTAATGAAGGCATCTTTTAACTCATTTTGACCATATACAGCAATATCATCACTATCACTAGCGCTACTGGCACTCAGATAACCTGCACCAATACTGATACCAAAAATAACGAATGGCCCCAGAACCAAAGCTACGAACCCCCATGACTTAACTTGTCTCAAAAAAGTTTCAAAAGTGACTATCCAAAGCTTATTCATTATGATCGCCAGCTTTCAAGCGGAATATTTCATTCAATGTTGGTGGTTGCTGACTGAATTCTTCTATATATTGACCATTAGTTAATGTATCAAAAATATCTTTACCAGCGGTTTCATCATCCAAGTCTAACAAATAGCGATTGTACTCCCGTTGTATGACTGAAATAACATGTGGTAACTGTGATAACCTGTCCGCAGTCCAATCGGTCGTAACAAACAATCTTGTCTTACCGAACTGATCACGAACTTCACCCACTGTACCATCGAGGACAATTCGTCCATTTCTAAGCATAACTAGACTATCGCAAACCTCCTCGACATTCTCCATATCATGACTAGAAAAAATGATGGAAGCACCATTATTCTTAGCTTCAATTATGGCCTGTTTCAATAAATCAGAATTAACTGGATCTAATCCACTGAATGGCTCATCGAGAATTATTAACTTGGGATTATGAATCAGCGTGCAGATCAATTGGACCTTTTGCTGATTACCTTTGGACAATGATTTGATTTTATCTTTCTTATTACCTTTAACTGCAAACTTCTCTAACCAACTATCTATCTGTGGTCGAATCTCTTTAGCAGACTTATCTTTCAAACGTGCCAAATAAACAATTTGTTGCTCAATTGTCAGTTTGGGCATCAAGCTTCTTTCTTCGGGCAAGTATCCGATCTGGTCAAAGACCGACTCTGTTATCGGCTCCCCTTGCCAATTTATCTGCCCGTCGTAATGCAAAAAGTTCAGAATACTGTGAAATGTTGTAGATTTGCCGGCACCATTTTGACCGATCAATCCCAATATGTGACCATCTGGAATATCAAAATTGATATCGTCTAGTGCTTGAAGTGAACCAAAGCTCTTACTTACATGCTGCACACTAAGCATTTCTCGTTTCCCCCTTATTTGTTATGTTATAAGTATACACGACAAAAAGTTTTTTAAGTTATATTATGTTAGCATATTGGTATTATCAGAATATCGATATTATATGGGGAAATTATCTATGTCAGATCAACAAAAAGGATTATTTTATGCAATTGCCGGTCCAGTTCTTTGGGGATTCTCTGGAAGCATTGCTCAATACTTATTTAGCGTGGAAAGCATCCCTACTCAATGGTTAGTTGGATTGCGCCTTATTTTAGCGGGGATATTATTGCTAGTTTGGTGTGGAATCGCGATGCCTAAGCAATTATTCTCTATCCTGAAGAAACCGCGATATATTTTCCAACTATTGTGCTTCGGATTATTAGGGATGTTGCCGGCACAGTATACATACTTCATGGCTATCAAGTACGGCAATGCGCCAACAGCTACCGTACTGCAGTTTTTGGGACCACTATTTATCATTCTGTACTTATCAGTTCGAAGTCTGCACTGGCCAAGACGTATTGATATGATTTCAATCGTCCTTGCATTAATAGGTACCTTCTTATTAGTAACTCATGGTCATTGGAATTCACTGGCATTATCGCCTCTTGCGGTTCTTTGGGGAGTGGGTTCTGGATTGAGTCAAGCTTCATACACATTATTGCCACGTGAATTGCTCAAGAACTTTGATGCCAGAATTGTCACCGGCTGGTCAATGCTACTCGGTGGCATCGTCTTTGCGCCAGTCGCTCACTTGAATCAAGTTCCACAATTGACGACTAAAGCTTGGATCATGATCATTTTTATCATAATCGGTGGAACAATGTTCTCCTACCTGTTCTATCTCCAAAGTTTGAATTACTTGTCTGCTACAACTACCGGGATGCTGAGTGCCTTTGAACCATTGACCGCCACTATTCTTTCAGTAACTTTGTTGAGCACACATATTGGTGGAGCTGAAATTGCCGGAGCATTATTGATTCTTGGCATAACCTTTTTACAGGCTCTGCCACCAAAATTATTTATTGGTAAAAGAAGGATTTAAATCACACATATATATACAAAAGGGAGCCATCTCTTACTTGATATTGTTACATCACGTAAGAGATGGCTCCCTTTTTATCATTTATCAACAAATTTGTTTAAACATTGTGTACTTTTTCTCACCTCATGATATTTATAATTTCATATTTTGGCATATATTTTACTAAAAATGGTGCAATAATAATAGACGCTTAGTATATTGTCAAAATGTAAAGGTGAGGATTTACATGAGGAAAAGATTTAAAAAATTAGCTTTATCAATTTTGACTTTCACAATAACCTTTCTATTTCTAGCCAAAATTAGTACCATGACAACCAATAATGAATTTCAATTGCAATACGATGTAAAAGCCGAATCTGCCAGAATACCATCCACTCCACCGATCAAAATTATTGGTATTTGGTTAACTTCTGGCTATGATGTTCAGCCAGACAGCGATAACTATACGACAACTAGTCAGCCGGTAACTTTGTACGCCGATGCAGGCCGTTCCATTTTTTCGGCTTTGTTGAGTTTGACTGCTAGTCCCCATTATCAATGGTATTCATCTGATGACGGTTTGATCTACAATAAAGTTCCATCCAAAGATGGTGGAACTAATCAAAACTTGACTGTTAATCCAACAACAATTGGAACTAAATATTATCAACAGTGGACAGATTGGTACACCTTATTTTCTTGGGGACCATTGATCGATACAATGGCGTACACTAACATTATCAAAGTCCACGTACTACCTGATCCAGTTAATGCCAAGTCAGTGACTGTAAGCTCAGACAGTGATTATCTATACAATAACTTAACTTCTAACTTCATTGGTATTTTTGATTATCCAGTTGCTGATACAACTCAGATGCACGCAACTGCCGATCCTGAAAATGCCACTGGTACTGTTAAGTGGTATAGCAGTGACTCAAGCATCGCATCAGTTGACGAGAATACTGGTGCCGTTTCTGGTAACACCAAAGGTATCAATGGTACAGTCACAATTACCGGCGTCTACACCAATCCTGATGGATCGACCATCAGCGACAGCACCAAGATCCGTGTCGGTGGTGGACTTGATGATCAAACAGTCGGCGTTGGTGGAACTGCTACATTCAAATTACAAGGTAGTTTCTCATCCGCTGATAATGTTTCAACATCAGTTGAATGGCACAAAGTTTCAGCAGATGGTAAGACAGATACGGTCGTAGATAAAGGTAATAACTTATCATACACAACTCCTGCTACTACCCTATCTGATGATGGATCTCACTATTATGCCAAGATCAAAGTTTCTCAAACTACTAATGGATCCACATCCACTCAAACCGGAACCACTAATAAAGCCGCATTAAATGTTTTGACCAAAGGTGATCCGGATATTTCACAAAAGATTGAGATTGCCAATGAAAATACCCAAGCCGATAGCGATTCGTTCTTGGATAACACCATGACTGGTGATGAAATGGATTTTCAAGATACGCTAACAAATAATAGCACCACTGGTACCTTAACCAACGCTAAACTTACAGTTCCAGTTAGAAAGGGATCTATCCTTGAAACACTATGGGTTGACAATAAAGTTCTATTAGTCGGTGGTGCTCCACTGGACGCAAGTGTCACTGTAACCCATCAATACAATACTGAAAAAGGATATGACGAAATTGTATTCTCCAGTCCATCTGGATCTGGGGCTAGTGATTCACTAAACTTTAATCTAGGTCAAACACACACTGTAAAAGCATTTTATAAAGTATCCGAAGTAGATAAGAACGAAACCTTAACAAGTGCACCAACCATCTTCGGAATTAATTCAGATGGAGAAAGTTACAGTTCTGATGGTCCTTCAAACACTATCAAATTCACAACAGGAGATATAACTCTCGATCCAAGCAACATATCTTTTGGTTCCCATTTGCAACAATCTGGATCTGAACTACTAAATAGAACTGATGATACTAATTCACCAAATAACGTCTTAACCGTTGACGATGGCAGACGTGATCTAGAAGGCAAAAGTCAAATTCAAATCACTTCAACACCACTCTATAAAGAAGTTACTGATTCAAGTGGAAACAATGTTATCGATACTGATCAAGTCATGAATTCTGACTTAAGATATTACGACGCAAACGGAACATATACTAGTCTTACGAATGGAACAACGGCAATCGTCGAAAATGCCATTTCTGGTAGTCCACTAAGTTCAATTACTTGGGCTCCGCAAGAAGGATTGAGACTGTATGTACCAAATGGATCAACCCCTGGATCTTATGAAGGAAAAGTCACTTGGACTGCAGTCACATCTATTGAGTGAACTTAAAAGAACATGACCACTAGGAGTGATACCAGACACCACTTTGTAAATTGAAGTAAAAAAGCCCCCAACAGTCATAACCTGTTGGGGGCTTTGGTGTTACGTCGATCTTCTCGTTTACGAGGAATATTATAGCATCTATCAACACCAGTTCATAATTTTTAATTCACTACAAAAATATCAACCGATTAATAACTAGGCTTGCTTAGTTGGATAGATTGTAAATTCATTGACGTTGACTTCGTCTGGTTGATCAATGGCAAAGTTAACAACACGTGCAATAGAAATGGGTGCGATGCCAACTTGATCATACAACTCATCCATACCTTCTTTAGCATCTTTATCAGTGATTGTTTTTAACAATTCTGTATTGATGGCTGCTGGGTACAAAGTTGCAGTTCTAATATTTGTACCTTCTTGTGCACTTTCAGTACGAATAACTTCCATTAGATTTCTAACAGCAAATTTAGTTGCACCATAGACACCGGCTCCTGGGAAACTTTTAATTCCAGCAACTGATGAGGTAGTGATAATTTGACCGTGTTTTTGCTTAGTGAATTCAGGCATTACGGCAGCAACGCCATTTAATACACCCTTCAAATTAATATCGATCATGTCATTCCATTCGTCCACGTGCAAAGCACTGATTGGTGAAGTTGGCATAATACCGGCATTATTAAAAATAACATCTAATGCGCCATACTTATCTTTTGCCAATCGAACTAAATCTTTAACTTCTTGAGGATCACGAACATCAGTCACCTTGTAGGCAGCAGTGCCTCCAGCTGATTCGATTGCTCCGACAATTTTTGCAAGTTTTTCTTCACGGCGAGCACCAAGAACGACCTTAGCACCATTACTTGCCAATAACTTTGCGGTTGCTTCACCAATGCCTGATGATGCTCCTGTAATTACTACTACTTTATCTTTTACAGACATATATTACTTCTCCTTACTATTTACCTAGTTTGTTGTATTCTTCATCAGTGACCTTTTCTAACCACTCTGAACTACCTTTTGTGATAGCAACATGACTGAACCAGCTATCCTTTGTTGCACCATGCCAATGTTTAACACCGTCATGAATAGCAACTACGTCACCCTTCTTCAATAATTGAGCAGGTTTACCAGCTTCTTGATACCAGCCCTCTCCACCTGTAACTAGAAGGATTTGGAATCCATCATGATGAATATGCCAATCATTACGACATCCCGGTTCAAAAGTTACATTTCCAACACTGACATCAATATTGTCATCTGCTGAAACTAGCCCTTTCAAATAACTTTGACCGATAAAATATTTTGCATAAGCGTCGTTTTTATCTCCAACTGGAAACACACCATCGTTTTTGAGTTCTTCAAATTTTGCCATTATATTATTCTTCCTTTTGTTTTTCTCTAATTGATTACAGAGACTATTAAACATCTTAAAGTTAACTTTAAGTCAAGGAGTATTTTGAAAAAAATATTACTTTCTTTGTTTGATATTAACCAATAAAAAAGTTGTATCTCACTTACTAAATTTAAGTGGGATACAACTTTTTTGAATAGATGAATAATTATTTTTACTAACAAAATACAAATTAGTCAGAAGAACTGAGAACAATGAAACTTATTCATGGTGGTTAAGTCTCTTCAAATACTTTGAAAAATCTTCACTGTCCTCAATATGACCATTAACCTTACCCTTATACCAATCTAACTTATCGTTAAGAATCGTCCAACTATGTTGTAATTCAGCGAATTCCTTCTCAAAGTTATCTCGGACATCCTGCAACAAAGCAATTCGCTTATCAATCGTAGAATCCCCTTCAGCACGCCAAATAACGTATTGTTTGAGCTGCTCGATCGTCATGCCAGTACTCTTCAAGTGTAATAAGAATTTGATCCAATTTGCATCTTGTTCAGTGTAATAACGTAGGCCATTATCTGTACGATGTGGTTTGATCAATCCTTCTTTTTCATAATAACGTAACGTTGGACTGCTCAATCCAGTGACTTCAGCAAAGTCACCAATTCTATATTGTATTTCAGAAGTTTTAGTATCCATAAACGTGCCTCTTCTAGTTAAAGTTAACTCTAATCCTAGCACATATTAGCTTTTCTTATGCTCTATTCATTTGATTTCAATGCACCAATCATATCGATACCTTTGAGTTTTTGATGAGTTATCAGCATGACAATAACTGTAAAGACTATCATCAACACCGTCGCCACAATGTACCCTAGCACACTTATCGTCAGTGGGAATATCACTAATGCAGTCGACGCTTGATTCAGAATATAGGCCGTCAACAGATTGCCGACTCCATACCCAACGATGATTCCCATTATCGTCAGGATTATATTCTCACGAACGATGTACATAGTTACTTCGTTATTATAAAATCCAAGAACTTTGATAGTTGATAGTTCTCTGATTCGTTCAGAAACATTAATGTTAGTCAAATTGTACAAAACGACAAATGAAAGAACTCCTGACAAGAGGATAAAGATCAAAACGATTGGTTTCAAGGATGACGTCATCTTAGCAATCGTTGACTGTTGATCATAAGTATAGCTAGTACCCATAACCCCACCATGCTTCAATAATTTGTTAGCCAAGTCATTTCTCTGATTATTAGTCTGTATCTTTAAATTAACTAACAGTGTATTAACACTGGGTTCACTACCAAAGAGATTAGTATAAGTTGTTTTATTCAAATACATGAAATGACCGACAAAATTCTGAGTTACGGCAGATACTTTTATCTTGCCACCTTTGCCATTAGGCAAATTGACTTTGATTGTATCTCCAGCTTTCACTTTTAAGATGCTAGCCATTTTTTTAGTCAGAACAACCTGATTATCCTTCAAATTCAACTTTTTATTATCTTTTGAATCTTTCAGATGAATATATTCAGAGAAGTTCTGCTTCTCTGGTGTATAAATATTCACATCATCGACTTGTTCATCGTTAGCCTTCACCTTACCTGTTGTCGCATTAATTGCCGTACTGCTGCGATATTGATTATTATCATTCAGAATTTTCAGAGCTTTCTTGGACTTGCCGTTCTGAGCCAATCTAACGACTGCCTGATAATCAACTATTTCTCCATACTGACGTGTACCACTAGCCCCAATAGAATTCTGAATACCAAACCCGGTCAGGATCAACGCCGTACCTCCGGCAATACCAATGATAGTCATAAACATTCTTGATTTGAACCTAAACAGATTACGATAGCTGACTTTGCGGTTAAAACTCAATCTATTCCACAAGGGCTTGATTCTCTCAAGTAAAATCTTTTTGGCTGACTTTGGAGCTTTAGGGCGCATCAATTCTGATGGTCCTTCAGATAATTCTGACCGAACTACGATCATAGCCGCACCAACAGTTGCGAGCAACGAAAATACTAACGCTAATAATGCAATCAACCATTGGAATTTGACATCCCACGTTAACGGGATGTACTGCTTATAAAGTGCCAAGACGATTCTTGGCAACGACTCATTACCAATCACCGCGCCAAGTACTGTACCAATCAAACCAGCAGCTAAAGCATAGTAGAAATAATTCTTGGAAATTTCCCACTTAGTATAGCCAAGTGCCTTGAAAGTACCAATTTGTCCACGAGCCTCTTCGATCATTCTCGTAATTGTTGTAAAAGTGATCAAAGCTGCAATTAGGAAGAAGAAAACAGGGAAAACATTGGCGATTGCCGCAATTCTATCCGAACTCTCACCATAAGCAGAGAATCCTGGCAAATCTTCTCTAGTCTGCCAAGTATAAGTTGTTTTGGTTTGTTTCTGGAGTTTCTTCTTAGCTTCAGTTAATTGGGTTTGTTGTGCAGATAGAGTTTGTTCCTGAGAACTGACATCCATCCCCGCTAACTTAGCCTGGTTCAACTGAGCTTTAACAGAATCAAGCTGTTTTTGTTGAGCATTGATAGTGTCCATATTAGATCCTATCAAATCATTAGTTCTAGCTTTTGAACGACCTTTGAATTGTGACTTTAACAACTTCACTTTGTCGTCAACAGCATCTTTGTAACTATCGGTGAAAGTATTCTTAGCCTGTAAACTCTTGAATCTAACATTCATCTCTGTTTCAAAAGGCAAGTTCATCTGATTATCATAAATATAGGCAAACATTCGAACAGTTCCATCACCAACATTACTTACACCACGAGATTCATTATCGATGTACTGTGGTGAACTGGCGAATCCAACAATTTTATAAGTTCTTTGCTTCAGATCAGCTGACTTATCAAAAACAAATTTATCGCCTATTTTATAATCATATTTGGTTTTAGCCACTTGATCCAAAATAATTTCATCTTTATTTTTAGGTAAACGCCCACTTCTAATAATCAATTGATTTTGCTTACTAGACTTTTTATAACCATATAAGGCAACCGCAACGTGATTTTTACCGCCGGTCACCTGCTTATATTTAACCGCTTCAGCTTTAGCTCCCCGAACCTTTTCTGCCAAATCCACATCTTTCTTAGTGAATCCAGTAGTCGAAATGACCTGAACATCTGATAACTTCTTGGATGTGACTGTCGTATCCAATGAATCATTCAAACTCGGTCCAGCTGCCTTCACTCCTACAAAAATCAAAACTCCTAGCATGATAATAAGAATAATGGCAATGAAACGACCCTTAGACTTACCGATATCTCTCCACATATTTTTAGTCAATGGTTTCAATATATTCACCTACCATTCAATATCTTGTACAGGAGTTGGATTGCTATTATCTTCGACTGAACGGACCTTGGCGTCATTGATCCTAATAATTCTATCCGCCATAGCAGCCAACGCCGAATTATGTGTAATAACAACAACCGTCTTATTACTCTTATGACTGGCATCTTGAAGCAACGTCAAAACCTGCTTACCAGTCTCGTAATCCAAAGCACCAGTTGGTTCATCACATAACAATAGCTTGGGATTCTTAGCTAGAGCACGGGCAATGGCAACACGTTGCTGCTCACCACCTGATAATTGTGATGGGAAGTTATCAATTCGGTTGCTCAAACCAACTTGATTCAACGTTTCAGTTGCGTCAAGAGCATCATCGACAATAGCTGAAGCAAGCTCAACATTTTCCTTGGTAGTCAAATTAGGTATCAAATTATAAAATTGGAAGACAAAGCCAACATCATTGCGACGATATTCAGTTAATTGACGCTCAGAAAATTGAGCAATATCAGTGCCATCAATAATCACTTGCCCATCGCTTGGAGTATCCATACCTCCAAGAATATTTAGAACAGTTGATTTACCAGCTCCACTAGGTCCCAAAATAACAGTAAGCTTGCCACGTTCAATATCAAATGTCAGATCATTGTTAGCAATAATTTGTGTTTCACCCATTTGATAACGTTTGAATTCATTTTTGACTTCGATATATGCCATTACGCTATCCCACCTTATTAAAAAGAGGCTGGACATCAGTCACGGCCTCTTTAATTTTTAAAATCTCGTAATAATTATAGCATTTTTAGAATATTAAATTTTGCATTGAAAAATAAAAAGAACACCTTATTCAGATATTCTTTGATTCAATTCTTTATCATAATTTCTAGCTGCTGGCGTGAATAATACAAATAACCCACAAGCTAGAGTACCAACTCCAGCGATTATAAATAGACTATTAACACCAATTTTATCCGCCAATGGACCAGCAAATATCAATCCAACTGGACCAGAAATACTCATCAATGAATTCAAGATTCCCAAAACTTTACCTAAGTTCTCAGGTGGATAACTCTGTTGAATCATTGCCATTAACATCGTATTGAAAAACGGCGTTGCTAATCCACTGATAACGTTCAACGCCATGAACCACATAAAGCCAAGCTGATTACCAGGTAGGAACCCACTGATAACATAAGCTAGACCCATGATCCACATAGAATTAAGAATTGGTTTCATCCGATCAGACCAATTACCTAAGAAACCAATAATGGCTCCACCAGCTAGCATTCCAACAGAATAGGCAACTTCAATTATCCCCGCTTGTCCCACTGTTCCATGGAAATAGGACATTGTCATTAATGGATACATACTTACTGCGGGCATGAATAGTAAGGTGAAAACTGTTCCCATTAAAGTCAAATACCACAGACCTTTGTTGCTTCGTAATTCATTTAACCCAAACTTCACGTCTGCCAGAACATGGACTTTTTCATCATAAACTGGATTCTCAGGAATTACGACAAACATAATAATTGCCACACCAATAATGGCACCTAATACATCCAATAATATCAAATATTGAATTTGAATTATTGCAAACAAAAATGCTCCTAAAGCTGGTGCAATAATCATATTAGCTGATTGAACCATACCAAGCTGTCCATTCATCTTAGTTATTTGGTCTTGCGGTACCATAGTTGGCATAATTGATTGGATAGTAGGCATTTGGAAAGTTTGAGCAATCGATCTCATTAATAGTGATACAAAAATAAGCCATAGCGGGAAGTCATGATTGATGATCCCCACAACCGCTAGAATAATTGCCAAGATTGCCGCAATAACATCTGGTACTATCAACAGAACCTTCTTATTAGTTCTATCAACAAATGGCCCAACAAATGGACTTAGAAGTACCATCGGCAACATCCCCAATAAAGTAGCAAAGCTCAAAACAGTTGCTGAACCTGTCTGCTTAGTCAAATACCAAACAATCGCATATTGAACAACCATACTCGTGATACCTGACATAAATTGACCGAACAAAAATAGGTAAATATTTCTACGCCAGTTCGGTATTGCAAAGTTATTATCTGTCATGAAATCCCCCCTAACTGAATTACACAGAAAGTGAATTATCCCATGATAGCGATTTCATGTCAATACTTTTTAATATTAGATAATAAAAAAGCATCAACGAAATGATTTTTTCATTGATGTTTCTGTTATTTAATATTTTATTTTAAAGTGTGCTTAGTCGTCTCCGATTGGAAGTGATAAGTCTGCTGCGGGACCGATTTCAGCCAAAGTTCGGTCTGAAATCTCGTTTTTGAACTCCGTAGAACCCACGAATTTCAAAAATCGTCCTGTGTTGTATGACCGGAAAAATCACCGGTCAACAGCACTATCGCTGCTGACTTATCACTTCCAACCTCCGACTAATTTATTCTACAAAACAAACTAGCAGGAAGTTACGAATATTTTATCTACCATGAAGGTGGTGTTGAACGGCGATTTTCCGTTCATTACAGCACGGAAGAGCTTGAAGATTTGTAAAACAAAGCTTCAAGTCGAGATTTGGGACCGCACTTCGGCCCGAATCGATCCCCATGGCAGATAAAATACTTCATAACTGGATGCGGAAAAACCTATTTTACCAAATATTGACACGCTTATCTTCATCTAACCACATGCCATCATCCTTAGTAACACCGAATGCATCGTAGAACTCGTCCATATTCTGTGCCTGAACATTGGCACGTAGTGGACCTGGAGCGTGAACATCAGTTGATAGTAGCAATTCATTGAACTCTTGAGTTGCCTTCAATCTCCATACACGTGCCCAGTTAGTAAAGAACTTCTTAACATCATAG
Source organism: Companilactobacillus hulinensis (assembly GCF_003946555.1). Classification (GTDB taxonomy): domain Bacteria; phylum Bacillota; class Bacilli; order Lactobacillales; family Lactobacillaceae; genus Companilactobacillus; species Companilactobacillus hulinensis. The sequence goes on from NZ_RHOO01000010.1 coordinate 62,230, forward strand.
TCATCTTCAGTCTTTGCGGCTTCAAGCGCACAACGAAGTCCACCAACATCAGCAACATTCTCACTAACAACTAACTTACCATTAACTTTGCTGCCGGCATATGGAATACCATCGAATTCATCGATCATGCTTTGTGTTAACTTAGTGAATTTAGCGTAATCTTCTTTAGTCCACCAGTTGTTCATATTACCGAATTCATCGAATTGGGCACCATTGTTATCGAAGGCATGAGAAATTTCATGAGCAATAACGGCACCGATTCCACCAAAGTTCTGACTGCTTGTTTGTTTCAAACTATAGAATGGAGCTTGCAAGATAGCAGCTGGGAACGTAATGTCATTTCTTGAAGGATCATAGCAAGCATTAACCATATGTCCTGGCATCAACCACTTTTCACGGTCAACTGGTTTGCTGTATTGATCTAACGAATCTTGGATAAAGATTTGTTTGATTTCACGCAAGTTATCGTACAATGAATCATTTTCATTGATTTTGATCTTACTGTAAATATCGTCGATCTTGTCTGGATAACCGACTTTAACAACGATCTTGTCCAACTTAACAATAGCTTTTTTCTTAGTATCTTCACCTAACCAAGTATTCTGACTAATACGTTGCTCGTAAATTGAAATCATCTTCTTGATCATATTACGAACATCATTCTTAGCATCTTCACCGAAGTACTTCTTACCATAATAAACTCCGACAACTTGACTAAAAATACCAGCAGCCTTGTGATAAGCAAACTTAGTACGGTTCTGAAGTTCTTTAGCACCGCTCAAAGCTAAGCTGTATTCACCGATAACTTGACGGAATTCTTCATCAAGGCTTGAAGCATTACCAGTAAGGAAGTTTACCATCATCCAAGCTTTAATATCTTCAAAAGTATCTTCATTAATAATCTTGTTCAAATTATCCAAATAACGAGGTTCAGTAATAATAACCTTTTCAGGAGTGTCGTTAACTTGGTCAACTACTTGAGCCTTCAAGTCAACAGCATCAGATTTAGTAATATATTCATCGAATGGCATTGGGTTATACATCTTAGTATAATCGGCCCATTCTTCTGAACTCTTAACAATTGGGACTAGAAGCTTATCGAATTTAAGTGCCTTTTCAACAATCTTCTTAGCATCATCCAAATTGTAACCAATCATTGACAACAGACGAGTTGAAACATCCGCAAATTTAGCCAAAAGTTGTTCCCCAGACTTGTTACCTTCTGCATAATAAGTCTTATCAGGCAAAATCAAGCTGGCTCCACCGACATAGACAACATTCTTAGAAGTATCTTTCATATCAGCATCGATTTCGATATCTATTGGCAATGGAAAACCGGCTTTAGAAAGTTCAGCCAAGTTATCACTGAACTCTTGTAAGCTAGTGATATCATTGATCTTTTGAATATCCTTCAAGATTGGTTGATGATGGAACTTATTAAGATGATCAACGTTGTTAGCCAAGCGATACAACTTAACAGCTTGTAGCATCAAATCATCATTAATTTTTTCCTCATCATTTGCGAATTCATGGAATTCCTTCATCAATGCCTTCTCGACACCTTCATCAAGGTCCATGAATCCACCAGTGCGAGGCTTGTCTGAAGGTATTTTGGCATGTTCTTGCCAATCACCATTAACAGCCAGGTACAAATTTTCTTTAAAATCTGCGGATTTGGCATCTACCATATCCCCAGCACCACCGATAACTTTACTAGTAAACAATATACCCACCACCATTTGAGATTTTACCTACTACTATAACACTTTTCTAATTTTATTAAAAAAATTATTGATTTTACCCTAGAAATGACAAAACGGCCGAATACATCATTAGATGTAATTCAGCCGTTCCAAGTGCACTCCGAAAAGATACACCGCTATTGGTTTTAGTATATCATAGTTATAGTTCAATACAAATCACTTCTTTAGTTGCTTACTCGTACTCTCAATAGTTCAATTTTATTATAGGCATCCGTACCAACTATTTTATCAAAAGTTGATTTGTTTACAGATTCATGCAAGAAATCAATCAAAATTTGAATATTATTAACTAAATGTTCCACAAATTCCAAATGTTCACCTAGAGACAATTGATAATAAATAATCAGGGTGAAATAATCCAAAATACTGTTAAAAGTTATATTGCTTAACTCCATTTTATCTTCCAATTGTTTTATCAAGATTTTACTAATGCCTGTGTTTCTAAACCTGCAATCGAAAATAATCTTATTGTGAGCAATGGCATTGCGGAGTTCCTTAATCAAGAAAATATGCCTTGATAGCATTGAGCCTGAGGTATCGTTTACTATATCATCAACTCCAATAACCTTTTCCAAACTCAGACTAATGTTTGTATTCAAACACAATAAAAAATCTCCATAATCTCCTAATGTTATATGTTCAAAAATTGCCCAGATTGGAATTGGTTCATTAGCATGAATATAATGTTGAATTATCTTACTTTCGGAATAATTTCTAGCAATTGTATCATAAAAGTTTCTTTTCAGAATGAGCCTTTTCTTTACCTCACTTCGATATTTCCCAGAATCAACCTGAAATTCTTTATATCTCGTCAAAGAGTTATTAAAAATACTATCCAAATCTGTAGGGCTATTCTCAACTATTAAATCAAGAGTGTAATTTTTAATTGTAGTTTCTAATCTCATAACACAAGGGTATAAAACTGTTTTGAGACCATTATCAAATTCATAAATAGCTTTTATCTCACTGAATGATTCTATTGAAAATGGCTTATCATTAGTCCTCAAAAATCTATAGGCTTTATATCCATGAAAATACCCCATCTCCAACAAATCTTTTCTATCCTGTTCTCCACCAATCGCAATGCCATGATCATCTCGGATATGATCCATCAATCCATCTGTTGTTTTTCCCACTTCATTCATTGAATACTCCTAAAGTTGTATCGTACATATACCCTACATGAACATAGGGGTGTATACGAAATCACAGAAAATAGGCCACAAAAGAATAAATTCTTTCATAGCCCATCAATATTTATCTAATTACACTCACTGAAACTCTAGAATTATTTACAATTTTTGATGCTTGAGAACCAATTGTATTACGATGGCGATTTTTCTCTTCAACACCAACAATAACCAAGTCTGGTTCAAAACTAGGAATTACTTTGTCCACAATAACTGATCCTGGATTACCTTCAGTAACCATCAAGTGCACATTCTTAACTCCGTATGTCTTAGCCTTTTGACCATAAGTCTCAAGCAACTCTTTAATCTCATTACGACGGTCTTTTAGAACTTCTGGATCAAGTGATTGGAAAATATTCAAATCCCCTGTTTCCAAAACTGAAGCTATTCCAAGTTCAGCACCATAATGTTTTGCCAAGGAACAGGCATAATTAAAGGCATTTTTCGATGATGTGAAGTCATCTGAATCCACACAAATCAAAATCTTTGAATACTCAATTTTCTTTACCTTGTATTCTTTTAATTCATCCATCTAATAAAAACCTCCTATTTTTTGAAGTCACGTCCCTTATTTGCTTGGAAGTACTTGTCGAAACGTTTTACATAATTGTGGAACATGTAAGTCATTAACAACCAGCGCTTGAAGGACTTGTCTTTGTCATAGAAAACAGTTGTACCAGTACGATCTTGCTTAATTAGTTCTTCAGCATATTCGCTAGCTTTATTGTCAGCAGCATACTTTCTGAAGACCTTAACAGGAATTCCTAGCCACAACTTGTGTTGAGCCTTGTTCTTGTTTGCATAGACTGTAGGTTGGTTCTCTAGACTACCATCAATATAATCTTCGACTACATATTTAGCAAGATTATATCCGTTCAAGGTAACGAAGAAACTACTTCTACCTTGACGAAGGTTAATTTCAAAGAACTTGAAAGTCTTATCACGAGAATCGTACTTCATATCAAAGTTGGCGAAACCTGTGAATTGGATATCTTCCAAAAACTTCTGAACTTGATCATAAACATCTTGATTAAACTCTGGCACGATAGCGACATAATTACCAATTGATTGGGGTGTTGGGTCTTCCAAGATTGGATGACCCAAGCACATCATTTTAACGTGATGTTCTTGATCAACATAAGCATTAAGAACACGCATGTTGGAATCATCACCAGGGATAAAGTCTTGAAGGATAAGATCAGAAGTATAACCATTATCATAAATCTTACTTACAATATCCATATATTCTTCATTCGAGTGAATAGTGAAAGCCTTTTTCCTACCCTCAAAATGAATATCCAACCATTCAACACTATTAGCTGGTTTCAAGGCAACTGGAAAGTCAAAAGGTACTTCAAGGCCAGACTTATCCTTATTTTCATAGGCATCTTTAGTAATGATCTTAGTCAATGGATGTGGAAGTCCATGTTCATCGGCAACTTTGTAGAAGCTTTCCTTATTATTAAGTGATCTTAATAAGTCATAATCTACATAAGGACAAACGAAAGTCTTCGACAACTCTTCTTTATGCTTACTAATAAGCTCTGCATATCCATCACCACAAGCCAGTAAAATAACTGGTTCTTCATGATTCTCATACTTCTTGGCAATTTCACGCATTTTTTCAATAAATACAGGATCTTCAGCAAACCCAGCATTAAGTGTTAAATTTATAATTTTTGTATAACGTGTAGGAGCGAGTTGAGCACCTGCATATGCATCTACTACTCCACCATATAATTCATGAAAGGCACGCGCCATACCATATACATTCATATCACTACCTAATATTACCGGCGTGAATTTTTTTCCTGATTCAGTTTCGATAGGGATCAACCTCTTACTTTATTTAATTCATATATTTTAAAATTACACACATTTCAAACAAAATTATACCATAATCCCATTTATACAACGATACCTATGTGTGAATTAAGCATATAAGCCTGTTGTATCAAGCTTTTATACACAAATAAATATTGAGATGAGTGTTAATAAATTCGCAAACTAACAATATTTTAATACCGTTATAACGATGCATCTACTTAGACGGTTGTACTTATCCGTCTACGGATTGAAGTATTGAGCCTGCGGTGGGATCGTCTTCAGCCAAGGTCTGAAGACTCGCTTTTAAACTCTGCACAGACCGCAGATTTCAAAAGTCGTCCTGTGCTGTAAGTATGGCTACGCCATCCAACAGCACTATCACCGCTGGCTCAATACTTCAATCCTCCGACTATTTTCTCATTAAATATCAATACAACTAATCAAAAATACGATAGCTTTTATCCGCAAAGAGACCCGACCACGGCAATAAACATAAACACTTCAATCTGTAGGACCAACAAAACAAAAGCAAAAAAGAACGCAATTGCGCTCTTTTAATTTCAATCTTATTTAACAACTGGATCAACATCAGGCTTCTTGCCACCATCGATAAAGAACACTTTATACCAAATCAAGAATGTATAAATTGTCCAAATTTTACGACGATCATCATTTTTGCCCTTATAGAATCCATCTAACATATCCAAAATCTTCTTTTGGTCGAAGAATTCATTTACATAATCTTCACTGAACAACTGATAAAACTTGTGATAGACATCCTCTGTACGAATCCAATCACGAATAGGTACTGGGAAACCTAATTTCTCACGTTTTGCCCACTCAGATGGTAAAGCACGTTCAGCAGCGACACGCAATGCATACTTGCTATCCTTGCTGTTCAAAAGATACTTAGTAGGAATTCCTGCAGCTACGTTAGCTACTTCCTTATCAAGGAATGGAACACGCAATTCCATTGAATTAGCCATACTCATACGATCGGCTTTTAGCAAAATATCATTGGACATGAATTGGTGAAGATCAAGATATTGCATCTTTTTAACTTCATCATCATAATCACTGACTTTGCTGTAACTTCTCATAACAATATCTTTGACCGAACGAGACTTCTCGAAGTCAGGTTTAACCAAATCAGCAGCTTCTTTTTCAGTAAAAATCTTAGCTTGTCCAATAAAGAATTCTTCAGCTTTAGCAGTTGATTCATAAAGATGTAATCTTCCTGGGAAGTTTGGCATCTTCTTCAAACCGTGTGCCAATCTGTAACGAGCACCTCTAGGAAGCTTCTTCAGATCTTCCGCAAAGACACGAATTGCCTTCGAGTGTGAATGATAACCATAATTTGCGTATCCAGCAAATAGTTCATCGGCACCTTCACCAGACAAGATAACCGTTACATCTTTACTTGCCAACTTAGTTAAGAAATACAATGGAACACAAGAAGGATTAGAATCAGGTTCATCCATATAATATTGAATCAAAGGCATAGCTTTGATAGCCTCATCCTTTGTAACGATACCACGGGTGTTTTCTAGTCCTAACTTATCTGCTAATCCTTTAGCAGCAGTACCTTCTTCGTACGTACTTGTATCAAAATCAATTGAATATGTATGCTCAGGTTTGAGAATAGCTGTTACATAACTTGAATCCACACCACTTGATAGTAATGAACCAACTGGTACATCACTAATTGCATGTGCTTTAACTGAATCACGCAAAGATCCATCGATCTTTTTAACAGTATCTTCAAAACTAAGGTTATTTTCTTTGAAACTCATATCCCAATACTTCTTGATACTTAACTTACCATTCTTAAATGTGAAGTAGTGTCCTTCTGGAATACGGAAGACATTCTTAAAGAAAGTTTCATTAAGTGCAGAATATTGGAAAGTTAAATAAGGTTTCAATGCAGCCTTGTTCAATTCCTTTTTGAAATTAGGGTGTTTCAAAAATGACTTGATCTCTGATCCAAAAATAAAAGTTCCTTGACGATTATAGTAATACAAAGGCTTGATACCAAAGAAATCCCTTGCACCAGTGATATCGCCGGTTTCTAAATCATAAATAACAAAGGCAAACATCCCACGAATCTTCTTCAGAAGATCAACGATGCCCCATTCTTCAAATCCATGTAATAGAACTTCTGTATCTGTATCGGTCGTGAATATATGACCGGCCTTCAACAATTCTTTTCTTACATCTTGATAATTATAAATCTCACCATTAAAAATAATGGCCTTGCTTTTATCTTCGTTATAAATTGGTTGCATACCACTTTGAATATCAATGATACTTAAACGGCGAAAACCTAGAGCAACAGATCCGTTAACCAACTCACCTGAGCTGTTAGGTCCACGATGTTTAATAGTATCCATCATGGCTTCAATTACTGGCTTTTTGTCAGCAATATTCTTGTCTACAAATCCGACAATTCCACACATAATAATTCTCCCTTATATCTCAAAACTTACATATCTTGTTGCTGCTCCGTAACCAAATATCTGCAACCGTAACTTGTCAGGATCGATATTAACAAAATATCCCGCTAATTCGGATATTTCATTATATCTTCTATCCCATTTTTTATTGTAATCCGTAGTCAATCCGTGCTTTTTCCCCATCAAAGCCGAACAGTTTAGTATTATATGATTAATTCCTGAGACTTTGTAATATTTCTCATAGTGCATGTGTCCACAAATATAATTGGACACCTTGGAGATTCCCGTTGACGAAAAGTCATAGCGCAAATTTACTCCAAAATCACCAGTAAGTTCATTCTTGATCTGCCCACGATCTTTATTGTTGAAACTTACAAATAATTGTTGAACCAAATCACCATTAAAGTTAAGCGCACTGCGACCACTAGGGCTTATTAGGTTTGCATGTCCAAATACAATGACATGCTTATCAATAGTATCCTCAAGAATTGTGATCAGATCATCCAATTGTTGTTCACGGATTCCTCTGACCTTCTTAACGTCATATTTTTTTGAGCCATTATTCAAAATGTAAGGTATATCACTAGTATTTAAGAAAATGATTCTCACATCACCCTTATCAAACCAGCCGACTTTTGAAACTGGATTCAACCGCAAAATGTTTGACTGTTCAAAGTCAAATTTTGTGACTAAATTGTCATAATCGTCACGACCAAATGAAGCAGAACTGACGAATCTATGTTCATCATACTTGTCATTTTCATCATGATTACCTTCAGCAATGTAAAACGGTCTCTCACTCTTTTGATAGTTTTCAACAGCGAATCTTAATAATCCGCGACTAATTTCTGGCTTATCACTACCGTCGATCAGGTCGCCCAAGTGGACATTCAAATCGATCTTCAAATCGTCCCCTGCACTGTTAGCTTCTATTATATGACGTATCCCATTAATACCATAATAAGATGCACTAGCAACCGCCTTGGCGTGAGTATCAGTCAGAACAGAAAGAGTCACCGTATTGCCGGACACATTCGGTCTAACATTATTATTATAAACGCTAGTAATATAATCAGTTACGAATCGTCTCGGTTTCAACCTTCTCAAAAAATTGTCAGTTTGACTTGAAATAAGTTCAGAAGGTTTTGGTCTTAAAACTTTTTTAGCAAAATTTTTAATATTCAATTTTCTGTTCTCCCAATATCTCAATACTATCATTTTTTTAATAAAAAAATAGTAAAAAAGCCATCCGATTCAGATGGTTTTTTGAATCGTCCATGATAAATTTCTGGGAAACAATTTATCATGAACCTCTATTCTGACACAGTAATAGTATCAAACGCAATAATTTTCATAGATGTTTTCAAGCTTTTTCTTTTTTTCATTTCAAAAGAATTTGGTAAGCCTTTCTAATATCCTGATCCGTATCTAACGTTATAATTCCACGTTCAACGAATCCATTCTCAGTTATGACATGTTGCATAACACGATTATCTGGATGAGTATCGATCCTAACATCGTAATAGCCCAGATAATAAGACATCGTCAACAACTGTTGGATCAAGGCTGTAGTTAGTTTCTCTCCTTGATGTCCTGGCTCCACAGGAATTCTATGAATGATGGCATAAGTTACATCCGATTCACTACTCCAAGAACCACCGGAGATATCCTGATAACTTTTATCATAGCCTTGTTGCAGAGCGGCTGTTCCAACAATTGAACCATCAAGAATTAGGACATAATTGATACCTTCCTCAATATCCCGCTTCAGAATTTCTTCATCAGGATACCCTCGCTGCCACTGATTAACTCCGCGGACTAACAAGGCATTCTTTTCACCATTGATAATCTTAACAACTTTTTCCAAATCATCAGCTTTAGCCTGACGTAAATAAATGTTGCTCATTGAAACGCCCTCCTTGCTACTCAAAAAATCTAAACAAGTAATGACTAGTATTAATTCGACATCTTCTTTTCATAAAATGTACCGCTTAAAATAATCAAGACACATGAATAGACAAATTGCTGTATTGCTACTGGGAGCAATGCTCTAACCGAAGACTGCTCCTGAAAGATCGTAATCATTTGTGATACTGGTGGAAGAAACCATTCTATGTAATGTAATAGGTCAATGCTGCTCCCAATCAACGAAATGTATACAAGTATTATTATACCCATTTGACCAGCGTATGGGTGGCCATTCCATTGTGGTTTGCAGATAAAGGCTATACCCACTCCTACGAAGCCCGTTGTAGCTAATGACAATATGGCAACCAAGTCAACTATAGCATTAGAACCTAAGATAAGACTGAACAATGCTATGACAAGTGCACTAAAAATCACCATAAGGAATAATACTAAGGCTTGCATAAAGAAGTATAACCAATAATTGTTGATTTTTTGTAAAAAGTATCGATTCTGTTTCGAATCATTCCTTAAAAAATTCATGCTAGTCAATAATGATAGTAGAAATATACCTATAACCAAGAATCCAAACTTCTTATCCATATCCAAGTTGAGCAACAAATTCATCCCTAACTCAACTGCCAAAAACGACATCAACAATGTTGGATACAAGAAGTCTTGTAAAATCAAATTAACAAAGTTAGAAAATAATGATTTAATCTTCAAGGTTTCTTGCCCCCTCAAATTGATAATTAAGATCGATCATTTCTTTGATAATAGCATCCTTCATTCCTAAAGGTATTTTTAATTCGACCAAGTTACTTACATTTGCCGCCAAATATTTGCTTATATCAGTGGTCAAAGCCATTGAATCAGACTTGACCGTAAAGATCAGCATGCATTTAATTTCCTTAGCCTTATCTTTGACCTGTTCCAAAGACTTATTCTTCATAATATAGTTGGAATCAAAGTAATTAGAAATACTTCCATCTTGATAAGAACTAGCAACGATAATTCCTGAACCGTTATTCTTTAAGTCATGAATAATGTCCAGCATATTACCTGTGTACTTGCTATTCTGAAACGAAAATGGCTCATCTAATAGCAGAACATTTGGATGACCTGCCACTGCAGACAGGAAGCCTATTCTTTGTTTCAACCCATAGGACAGCTGTATTACTGGACGATCCAAATAAGGACTCATCCCCATGTACGCCACTAACCCCTTTAATTGTGCCGAACTAACTGCCAGTTTACCTGTTAATCTCCGGACTTCTTCTAGGTAATTACGCACAGTTTTGTTAACTATTTGTGGATCAAATTGAGGAAGATATCCAATTCTGACTCCAGGAGTGTACACTACCTTGCCACTATCAGCGTTTTTTAATTTTGCTAGAGTTTCTAATAATTGAGATTTACCACTGCCACTGTCGCCGACAATACTAATAGTTTCATTTTGAGTTAAAGAAAAGGCTACATGCTTAAATGCAAAGTAACCTTCGTTTTGTAAAGATAAATCTTTAACAGTTATTAATTCCACTATTGCCATTCCTCAACCGCATGAGCTGCTAATCCAATTGAAAGGATAGCATCTCTTGAAATAGAGTTTCTAACATCAGCGACAATTGTGTTGTTGTAAACAGCACCGATAACGACAAATGAATAAGTTACTAAGTTCAAATCAGTCTTAGCTTTGTATTCACCTTCAGCATATGGATCTTCGTGATTGTAAGTAAAGTTGATCTCGTGATTAGAAAGAGAACCATCAACATGGTTAACTTGAACACGGTCATGTAATTCGCTCAACTTATGAGTTGGGTTTTGTAGAGTAAGTCTATGATCTGACTCATTTTGATAATAATCATCTTCAGTCATATCAAAGTAATTTTTAATAGGCTTTCTCAACACTTCCAAGGAATCAATGATGTCATATACCTTCTCAGCATCAAACTTCTCAGATTTTTTTTCAATATCTGTATCATTTTTATCTAGCCACTCGGCTAATTTACTAATAGTTTCAGAATTCATAATTGTCCTCCATTGGTTCTATTATACTGAAAAAAGCTTCTATTTAAAATCACAGCTGTCCAAATGATCATTAATTACACCAACCGCTTGTAAAAATGAATAAATAATCGTCGGTCCAACGAATCTGAAACCACGTTTTTTCAAATCTTTACTAATAGTTTGAGATAACTGTGTCTGTGCTGGCATTTCATCTATATCATCATAATGATTGATTATCTGCTTGTTATCAACAAAATTCCAAATATAATCAGAAAACTTCTGACCATCATTATGCATAGCTTGAATCTGCTTAGCATTATTGATCGTCGCATTTACTTTTAATTTGTTACGAATGATTTCAGGGTTTTGTAACAACTCTTCTTTTTTTAAATCATCAAAGCGCGCAACCACATCAACATCGAAGTTGGCAAATGCAACACGATAGCCATTTCTTCGCTTGATTATGGTCGACCAGGATAAGCCAGCCTGTGATAGTTCTAATGTCAGCATCTCAAAAAAGTATTTTTCATCATGCCTTACCTTGCACCACTCATTGTCGTGATAAGCCATCATTTCTTCAGAACTGTTTGCCCATGGACATCTCATTATTAACCTCTTTAGAAAGAAAAGACCGGGACATTTGTCGCGGCCTTCGTTTAGAGAGCGGAGAAAAGCGGGAGATTCTGAGCACTGCCTAGGATAAGGAAGGTATCACGAAGTGATGCATTTCTTATTCGTAGCAGGCGCAGGAATCTGCTTTTCGCAGCTCGTTTCCAAAACGCGTTTACAAAAGACAACACCCTCCGCTTACTACGCCTAATAATCGCACCAACTTCGTTGGCACAATCATTAGCCTAGGTAATGCTCAGGTGTTCCCGTCTTTTGACACGCTCTATATCTTCTTATTCTCAACATCTGTACGAACGATAATAACATCTGTACGTGCATTACGTGTAACGTACTCTGAAACTGATCCTACCAACAAACGTGTCACTGCATTCATACCAGTTGATCCGATCATGATCAAATCATTCTCATATTCTTCAACGAATTCTTGAGAAATAACTGTCTTTGGTTCACCAAAACGAACGTGAATATCAAGTTGATCTTCTGGGAAACCATCTTTAACAGCAGCTTCCTTCAATTCATTAAGGTATTTTTGTGCATCTTCGGAAAGTTGATAGATAACATCGCCATTTAACATTCCACCATGCAAACCAATAAATTGCTTGGTATCAAGAACTGTTAATACGTCAAGATGTCCACCGTTCATTTGAGCAACAGTCACAGCTTTGTGAAAAGCCATCTCTGCTTCTTTTGATCCATCTACAGGTACTAAGATTTTTTTATAGTCTTGTTCCATAATTAATCCTCCTATAAGCAAACCCAAAAGCAGATCACCGCTCTTAAGCTCCCTCTTCTAATGCGATTATTGAAAAACTCCTTAATGTAAGATTAATGCATTAATATACTTTATTCAATCTTTTATACTACTTGTATCAATAAAAAGACATCATTGTTCTAGCCAACTGATTGGCCACTGCTTCATAGTTGTCAAAAACCGTCTTCTCATCATATTCCTTCAAGTGATATTCAGACATTTGCGTGGAGAAAATTCCGGTAAATAGTTGTTCATAGTCTTCAAAATTATCTATAAAATTATTACATAATACAAAAGTTGGTATCTTGTTTGTACCAGCAATCTTACTTAAATGATATAACAACTCATCGTGCATTGATTCTGCCGATATATCATCAGTCGCAGTCACCAAAACATCGGCTGAACGAATCGTCTGATCCATCCCAGTAACATTAGCGACCCACTCAAATGAAGATCGAAAAATATGCGCATCAATCATCGCAAACGCCCCTGCCAAAGTCTTGATTGCATCTGAACTAGGCATCGGGTGTATATCTAAATTATACTTCTGATTGGCTTTTTCTGTAACATAAACCAAATTATCTTCCAAAAAACTTTCTTGAGTCTCATTGAGATAATCGATATCACTTCGAGTTTCATAGTTACTATCGTAATTAAGTAAGATCGTGATCCTAGTTCTCGAGGGTAAAAGCTTCTTTACCCCATCCAAATCAATACTATTAGCGCTTATGAGTGGGTTTTCGCCTTCCGGTATAATTGTACCATCTTCATCGTATATCTTGGCTCCAAGGGCTTGAAGTGCTCCCAAGCCACCATCTGCGACCGCCGTTCTTCCTAAACATATAACAATGTTCTTGTGTCCACTTGAAATTGCGTCAAGAATGAACTCACCTAATCCATGACTCGTAGCATGAAATAATTGATCACGTGTCTTGCCGATAGCCAATTCCAATCCAACTATTTGTTCAGAATCCATAATGACCGTATCTTGACCGTCGATCTTAGTGATTAAATAACGACCTAATTTGTTCTGCCAAAAAGCATCAAAAAAAGGCAACTCAAACCACTCACCACCAATGGTGTGTTTTACCAAAGCAGGCATCCCGTCACGACTATCGGTGACTGGCATTGTAACAATATTAGCATCAGGCAAAGCACGTGATATTCCACTGTAAATAGCCTGACCGATTTTACTAGAACTAATATGATCAGGATATTTCCCAGGAGCGATGATAAATTTCATGAAAATTCTTCCTTTTTGTTATAATAGATAAAGAACACTTATCGAGAATAGAGGGTATGAATATGGATAACGCTACAAAAAAGACACATCGTATTTTGAATCTTGAAAATGGCCGTAACTTCCGTGAACTTGGCGGATACAAAACGACTGATGGCAAAACTATCAAGTACCACAAAGCTATACGTTCAGCGGGACTGGGCGATCTCTCAGATAAAGATGTAAATTTCCTAGGCAATTACGGTTTGAAGACAGATATCGACTTCCGTTCAATCGATGAAGCTGCCAAGAAACCTGACAGAATGCCTGATGGAACAAAATATGTTCCCCTTCCTGTATTCAAGGAAGACGAAACTGAAGCTTCAAAGATTCAAGAAACATCAATTCCAGATTTGGACTATGTACCTATTGACGGTTACAACCACATGCTTGAAGCTTACCTTGATATGGTTAATGGCGAACAAGCCAAGTCAGCTTACCAAAACTTCTTCGGCGAATTGCTAGCCAACTCTAATGACAATGAAGTATTACTATTCCATTGTAGTGCAGGTAAGGATCGTACAGGTATGGGTGCCTTCTTCTTAATGTCTGCTCTCGGCGTTCCAATGACCACTATCAAAGATGACTACCTATTAACTAACAAAGCCAGCAAGTCATTTATCGACAATCTATTGAGTCAAGTTCTCGAACACGAACCCGCTCTAGTCGATACTATCAAAGCATTGATGACAGTTAATATTAATTATTTGGATACTGCCGAAGAAGCAATTAAGAAAACTTCTGGAAGTATAGACAATTATATCAGAGAGGAACTAAAAGTCAGCGACAACGATATCAAGGATCTTAAAAAGATTTACTTGTTGTAATACTTTTGTTAAGAAAGCTTCTAATTTCTATAACACTGGAGTCATACTTTCTTCACATTTACTAGTTATTATATAACCATAAGCTAAAGGAAAGCGAAGAACCTCCCTTAACTTATAACCCTCCCTATATAATAATCTTCATATAAAAACAGATATTAATTCTCATAATTACAATTTGGCAGTCCATCCTTCCTCCCTGATATGTGGACTGCCCGAATAATGATAAATTAAAAAGAGGTCTTGAAGTGTAATAGCTTCAAGGCCTCTTTCAATTTGTATGTATTATTTAAATAGTGAACTTAACATTGTGCTTCTTAGTAAAGTTATCTTCTGAGATCACTGCAATAATCACAGCAGTAATTGCTACAGCGGGTACGGAATATCGGCTTTGCAATACGAATAGTAACATTAAAAATACTACTACCACTGCCATAATTGATAATTCTGCTAATTGACGTACGATATGCATTGTCATAATAATCCACCCCTTGAATTGATGCTTCTTAATGAGCTTTGGAAGTATATATTTATATTTTCCTAGCTCTCTCCATAAGCTAAACTACCATCTTTAATAAGTCTTTTCAAGCATTTAAAACAGCGTCACACTAGGCTTTGAAGACATTTTTTGAATCTTCTAATAATCAGCTTAAATATCTTAAAGTCAATTAAAGAAATTATCTTAGTGCGAGTAGACGTTTCAAAATCATTCACATTATTTTTTATTAATTCTTAGTTTTTATTAGATATAAACTTATAGAATTATTTTTTTACTTATCTACGAACCGCGGTGTGACAGTCTTCTTGGAGTATACAAGTGTATTTTTGAGACGTACAATTTTCTTTTTTAATTATGTGTGGGTGGTGCCTCCGATTAAAATAGATAAGCCTGCTGCGGGACCGCCTTAAGTCTTCGTCTTAAGTCTCGCTTTTGAACTTTGTATAAATCGCAAATTTCAAAAGTCGTCCTTGTGCTGTATGAACGGAAAATCACCGTTCAACACCACTGTCGCTGCTGGCTTATCTATTTTAATCTCCGGCTTATATTTCATTTACTAACTAAACCATTCGTTACACCGAATAATGCAACCATCAAAAGCGCATCTGTGGTTCAAACAAATGCGAACAATTACTTTTGATTCTTAGAATAGAAAAACCTACTTAGAAATAACATTTACATGGCAGGTCAAATTTCACGATACCGGAAGCGGCAAACAAAAAGAGCAGCCAACTTTGTTGGTTGCTCTTTAATTTGATTTCTATAACTGAAACGAGTTGCAGAAGCCAGATTTCTGCGCCTGCTACGAATAAGAAATGCGTCACTTCGTGACACCTTCCTTATTCTAGGCAGTGCTCAAAATCTACCGGCTTCTTCCACTCTCTGATCTACCATTTCCAGTTTTCAACTTCTGGAAGATCTTCACCGTTTTCACGGATGTACTTGTTATGCTTATCAACCATAGCTTCCATCTTATCAGCAAAATCATTAGCTTTATCACCATATACGGCAACAGCGGCTTCTTCTGCCAAGTGGAAACGATCCATTTCGTTAACAACACGCATATCAAATGGTGTTGTAATATCACCATTTTCACGGTAACCATGAACGAATAGGTTGTGATTGTCACGATCAAAGAAGATATCTTTGATGATGTCTTCGAAGCCGTGGAAAGCAAACAATACTGGTTTGTTTGTTGTAAAGATATCGTTGAATTCTTCATCGGATAATCCACGAGGGTCTACTTCTGGTGATCTCAACTTCAATAGATCTACAACGTTAACAAATCTGATCTTAAGATCTGGAACATCCTTACGTAAGATACTGATTGCAGCAAGTGATTCAAGGTTTGGCTCTGTACCTGCAGCAGCGATAACAATATCAGGTTCACCATCATCGTTTGAGGCCCAGTCAATAATCTTAAGTCCCTTATCAGCCAACTCTTGTCCTTCTTCAATTGAGTAGAATTGTGGACGTGGTTGTTTTGAAGTAACCAATAGGTTGATCTTCTCTTGGTCATCAAGAATCTTAGGCATTACTGGCAACAATGAGTTTGTGTCAGCTGGGAAATATTCACGAATAAATGCAGGCTTCTTCTCAGCTAAGTGAGTAATGATACCTGGGTCTTGGTGAGTATAACCGTTGTGGTCTTGTTGGAAAGCTGTTGATGTAGCAATAACGTTAAGTGATGGATACTTGTTTCTCCATGACAATTCGTCTGCTTTTCTCAACCACTTGAAGTGTTGTGTCAACATTGAATCGACAACTCTTAAGAATGCTTCATAACTGGCGAAGATACCGTGACGACCTGTTAGTGCATAGCCTTCTAGGAATCCTTCAGCTTGATGTTCTGAAAGTTGTGAATCAATAATACGACCAGCTGGTGCCTCATATTGATCATTTGGTTCTTTGACATTTTCCATCCATTGACGTGGTGATGCATCAAATGCACCATATAGACGGTTTGACATTGTCTCATCAGGTCCAAATAGTCTGAAGTTATCAGGATTATTCTTGATAACATCTTCAAGATATTTACCTAATTCAATCATGTCTTGGGCGTTCTTTTCACCTGGCTTATCGAACTTCAAAGCATAGTTCTTGTAGTCTGGTAATTTAAGAGGCTTAGGATCAACACCACCGTTAACGATAGGGTTCATAGCCATTCTCTTAGTACCACTTGGAGCCATTGCTGCAATTTCAGACTTCAAACTACCGTCTTCGTTGAACAATTCTTCTGGTTTATATGATTCCATCCAGTTAACTAATGCATCTGCATGTTCCATATCATTTTGATCTACAGGAATTGGAATTTGGTGAGCTCTAAATGATCCTTCAATTGGAACACCATCCCAAGTCTTAGGACCAGTCCAGCCCTTAGGTGCACGGAAGATAATAACTGGCCAGTGTGGCATTTTAGCTTCTGAAGCTGGGTGTTTTCTAGCTTCTGTTTGGATGTTTTCAATCTTCTCGATTGCTGCATCCATTGTCTTAGCCATTTCTGGGTGCATCTTCTCAGAATCATCGCCTTCAACGAACATTGGATCCCATCCAAGTCCCTTGAAGTATTCTGTTAATTCTTCATCAGTCTTACGTGAAAGGATAGTAGGATTAGAAATCTTAAAACCATTAAGGTTCAAGATAGGCAATACCGCACCATCATTTACAGGGTTGATGAATACATTTGAGAACCATGATGTAGCAAGTGGGCCAGTTTCAGCTTCACCATCACCGACAACAACTGCGGCAATTTGGTCTGGGTTATCTAAGATAGCACCAACACCGTGTGAAATTGAGTAGCCAAGTTCTCCACCTTCATGCATTGAGCCAGGTGTTTCAGGAGCAGCATGTGATGCTACACCGCCTGGGAATGAGAATTGTTTGAATAACTTTTGCATACCTTTCTCATCTTGTGTGATTTCTGGGTAAGTTTCAGTATAGCTTCCATCAAGATATGAGTTAGAAACCATAACTTGCCCACCATGTCCTGGTCCTTCGATATAAAACATGTTGACACCGTACTTATTAATAGCACGATTTAAATGAGCATAAATAAAGTTTTGACCTGCAATAGTACCCCAGTGTCCGATTGGGTGTACTTTGACATCGCTAGCCTTTAATTCACGCTTCAATAATGGATTATCTTTTAAATATAATTGACCTACAGAAATATAGTTAGCTGCATGCCAATATTTATCTACTAAGTTTAAATATTCTGGTGATGAGTAATCTGTCATAACAAAACACTCCTTATTTATTTACAAATACATAATAACCAGTTCTCAAATAAAAGTCAACCATTTGATTAATTGGACCGTCCCAATTAATTAGCAAGCCTCTTATTTATCCAGATCCACAAATGAATCGTATTTGAAATACTTGTAGTGAAGCTTCATTGTCGAAAATTCAAACGGTGTTCCATCGTTTAAGAAGAAAATACCCTCCATTAATCCGACCGGTTCATTTGTTTTCAAGTTAAGTAGCTTTTGACCCTCTTCATCTGATGGCATAGCTGAAATGGTTAAGTAAGTCTTGTTAACCTCTTTGCCTAACTCTGACTCTACATAATTAAAGATAGAATCTGAAGCTATTTGCTCAGATAATTCCGGTGCCAATTTAATAGGAATATATCCTGTTTCGATCATGAAAGGAACATCATCCAATAGACGAAGACGCTTGAATGAATAAACAAACTCGCCCTTTTTCAAAAACAAGTTATCACGTAATTCCTCATCTGGGCGAATCACATCAAAGCTCAATACCTTAACACCAGGCTTTTGACCATTAGTATTAAAACTGTCCGTTATCCCCAAGTTTCTACCACTATAGTTAAAGTACGAATCCTGTTTCAAATACAGTGGATTAATAAAAGTACCTGACCCACGTTTCTTAAAAATTATTCCTTGCTCGGACATGTTGCTCAAAGCTCGTTTGATCGAACTGCGACTAACATCATAATTCTCAGCTAATGATCTTTCATCTGGTAATTTCATATCCGGAAACTTACCTGCATCTATTTCCTTTTTCAATTCATTGATTATCTTTTGGTAAATTAAGTCTGCCATCGCTTCTCCTTTTGGAACGCACCAATTTTACATATGGTTACTATCTTTCGTAATCATTATATCTCATTCGATTATGAAAACACATACCAGATTATTTTTGGTTTTCCGTCTCCGGTTGAAACTGTCAAGTCTGCTATGTGACCGTCTTCAGCCACAATGCGGTCTGAAGACTCGATTTTGAACTCTGCATTAACCGCAGATTTCAAAAGTCGCCATGTGCTGTAAGGCCGGCACACACCTCCGCCCTAACACCACTACCATAGCAGACTTGGCAGTTTCAACCTTCGACTATTTAGCAATCCTTAACTACACTTGGTTGGATAGAGATATGATTAAAATCGACGGCACTGAACGTTACTAGCTGGAGACTACGAAATATTTGATCAGATCGAGTAGGAGGTAATTTTAATTACCGACCTCTCACACCACCGTACGTACGGTTCCGTATACGGCGGTTCATTAA
>NZ_RHOO01000011.1 GCF_003946555.1 Companilactobacillus hulinensis
ACCTCCAATATCGACAAGAGTTATTAATGTTCGGTCCTTCGTCGCAAGCGACTACTATGACCTCGGCTGACTTCTGTACCATTCAGCTAGACATCACTGCCTAGTTTGTTTGTAGGATACATTCCGTTTCCTTGCCAAACATATGGAACAGACCTCCCCGGGTAAGAACGCTAACTTTCATACCATGTAGCTGTTGGCTCTACTGTATCTATTTTCGAGTAGTATTGGACTTTGGATTGCCAGGCATCCTTATCCAATAGATACAGCCTTATAGCCACTTCTTGTACATCAGCTCAGTATTTTGCTTTAGACTTCCTTCAGATTCTGCTTCGCAACAGACACCCTTGTCCTCAGCTAGTGATTCCGACTACTACGGCTCACGGTGGACTTCCACCACCAAGTTAGCGCCCATGCCGGGCGCACCTGTGAAAATTCCGTTTGAACGGTGAACTGACCGTTCATTACGGAATGGGACGAGCTTAGAGATTTGCAAAGCAAAGCTATAAGTCGAGATTCCAGACCGCCCTTTGGCTGGAATCGGTCCCCACAGCAGATTAAATATTTCGTAATCGGAAGCGAAAACAAAAACAAAAAAAGCCGATAAATTCTAAATAGAATTTATCGACTAAACTAATTTATTTAACTTCTTGTTCATCTAATGAAGCAAAAGTTTGTTTCATTGGAATATCAAATTCTTTTGGTTCTTTTTGATTCTCAATCAAATCATCTGTCATAGATACAGAGAAAACAGTTTGGTTTGAATATGGAATGTAATACATAGTCTTATTACTCATATCAAGAATGGCTTGATATTGTGTATAACTTGGACCACGATCACCAATATTTACACCCTTAGGAACAACAACACTATCCAAAATATGTAGGATGGTTGTTACTGCTTCGTCTGCGTTTTCTGGCTTTTCAATATGTGTGCGATTGAAAGCTGTTCTAACAAATCTATCAACGGCAGTATATCCACCAGGTAATCTGAATGTACCGTTTTGACCTAATTTTGTGATTTCTTCATCACCGAATTGAGCCGAATTGAAGTTGTTAACTGAAGCACCCAAGTAATTAGCTAAGTTAGTTCTGTGCCAATCGAAGTCAGGAGTATTAGTCATTACACCAATCTTATCTTCTTCAAGAACCAGGCCATCACCTTCTGGTTCGATGATATATGTAGCACCTGTTAAATCACTGAAGATCCAGTGTAATGGTTGATTTACACCCATTACACCCTTATCAGATTCAATGATATGAACATTCTTGATATTCTCACGTAATTCATCAATTGTCTTGTTATTTCCAAGGGCCCAAAGAATGAACTCCTCAGATACAAGATTCATCGCACCGTCAGTTGGTGTGGCATCATAAACATATTCATGTGGGAAATACAACTCTGCGGCAGATAATCCATATTCATTGAAACCATCAGCTACCATATAGTTATTGCCATACTTGGCACCAGTTCCCATAATCGCATAACTTGTTTGGTAAGTCTTATTGTCAAATGATGAGATCCAATCGTAATCTCTAGGTAAAAATGTTGGTTGACCATTTAATTCGAAGGCAAAATCCATTGTTCTTGCCAAAAATTTTGATCCATCTAAAGCCTCATAACTAATACTTGTACACATACTCATTGCTTCCTTTCGGATTTTTACTATATTATGGCTAATTATTATGCAATTTGTTAACAAAATCAACAAATTTATTTTACGAAAATTAAATTTTATTAAAATACTTATGAATCAGATAATGCTTTTTCCGCAAACAACATCAATAAATTACATCAATAGTATACAACTACCAAGCCGTATACCTAAATGACGTGGCTTGTGCAACGTCACTAAGAAGCTTATCAGTAAGTTCTTAATTAGTCACATCTAAAGCCCGACATATCCGGAATGTCATCTTTTGCTTGAATGCTTCTGCCGTGGCAGGCGACGAATTTCAACTTCTAATTTCACAAACCATAATTTCATTAATAAGCCTCCGAATATGATATATTTATTGCGAATGATTGATTAAAAACTCGGAGGTAATAATATGACCGTTGATATTAAACGTGCCCAAGATGTTTATAAAGATGCTGGAGAAAGTGTTATCTTTGCTACTTTAATGCTCAAGCATGATGACCACACTGCCACGAAGGATGCAATCGCTGAATTCGCAGACATGTCGAATTCCATCATAAATAGTATGAGAGTTCGAGCACCTGAGGCTCAAGCACACATTGCCTGGGGATTCGGTTCAGATGCTTGGGACTACTTGTTCCCAGCTGCACCAAAGCCAAAACAACTTACACCATTCAAAGAAATCAAAGGACCAAAATACACTGCCGTATCAACACCCGGAGATATTTTCATCCATGTCAGAGCTAGTAAAATGGCGGTTTGTTATGAACTAATGGATCAATTCATGGGAATTCTTCGTCCTGTAACAACCGTTGAAGATGAGACCCACGGATTCCGTTATTTTGAAGGCCGTGCCATTATTGGATTCATTGATGGAACTGAGAACCCTGCCGGAATTGAATCAATGGATTACACCCTGATCGATGACGACGAGGATCCAGAATTCGTTAACGGATCATACGCTTTCGCTCAAAAATATACGCATAATATGGAAGCATGGGATTCACTAAAAACTGAAGACCAAGAAAAATCTATCGGACGCCACAAATTCAATGACCGAGAATTAGCCGACGATGAAAAACTAAAAAATGCTCACAACGTAGCATCAAAAGACGAAGCCGGCGGAGTTGAGCACAAAATTGTTCGTATGAACGTTCCATATTCAGAACCCGCAAAAGATATCAAAGGAACATACTTCATCGGATATTCCAAAGACTTCTCAATTACAAACCGCATGCTGACAAACATGTTCACAAAAAGTGACCGACTGCTAGATTTCAGTACACCAATTACCGGTAACTTATTCTTTATACCTTCAAAAGATACATTGGAAATGATTGCAGAGGGAGAATATTAGAGCGTGTTGAAGAACGGGAACTCTTGAGCATTATTTAGAATAAGAAAAGTGGCACGTAGTGACGCATTTCTTATTCTAGATAAGCGGAGAGAGTTGTTCTTCATAAGCGCGTTTTACAAATAGACCTGTGACATAGCCTTTTCCACTTAAAAACAAGACTAGCAATCCAAAATCGGATTACTAGTCTTGTTTGTTTTAATTCTAGAAAGCTGACCATGTTTGTCACACTTTCATTTTTTATACCACTCAACAACACCATCAACCTGTTGTTCCGGTAAATATTTAACCTGTAAAATTCTCTCAGCAATACCTGAACGACAGCTCAAACGAATATGAGCAAACTTCTTCTTACTCAACCAAATACTTTGTCTACGTTCTACCAATTGAATACTATTTTTAGGAACAAAATACGAATTCTTAGAGGTCACCTGATTATTCTGCAAAAACAAATATTGACCATTCATAATGGACAATCGAGCTCGTCTAGCATTCAGATATGCCGGCATTAGTAAAATCACTGCCGATACTGCAATCAATAACAATACTAACAACCATGAGATCCTATAAAAAAGCATTCCAACCACCAAATCAATTACCAAACTAAAAATTGCTGCATTACGTAAATCATAATAGAAAGTCCCCGACACAGACTGAGATTGTTTTAATTCTTCCACAGGAATGTGTGGAAAAAACTTCTTAAAGAAATCATTCAGCTTCGCCGTTTCAATCACTGGCATCACAATAATATCTTTCTCGGTTTCTTCCTTATTCGAATTAGAAATAATAACTAATTTCACCGAAGAAATATGTAAGAAACTTCTCAACAAAGTTTGTTTAACCACAACGGCCTGTATTCTGCTCTCAGAAATATTAGTTCTTTTAGTTTTGAAGAATCCGTACCGCATTTCAAACTGACCATTCTCCTTGGTCAAATGAAAATGATAATATTTGGCAATCAGGGCAAACACAGATAATACATAGAACAGAAGAACTATCACTATCATCACGACCACTAGAAGTACCCACCCAAATTGGGCAAACTCATTGGCAGCCACCTTGTACATCTGGTTACTAATTCCATTCTGGACTTTCCCATAAATTGCCAAAACAACTAACAATCCTGATAAAAATGCTGGAGAAGTTAAAGCAAATTTGATCAATTCTCTCCAAGTTATCGAATATGAAAGAACATTAGTAGCTTCAAGAGATTGTTTTGTCTTACTTCCCTCAGAAAAAGTTTCCCGTGAAACATTTTGTGTAACTTCAGAACTGAATCTGTGTCTATAACTATTTAGTTCGTCCTTCAGTTCCACAGGAACAGCTACCAAGCTCACTTCTGGACCCTCGGAATGCCCTGCTGTCTCAATTTCCAATTCTTCTAACTTGAATGGCTTCAAAAAGAACCATTGATTGGTTGTAACATTTTGAATCCTATCGTACGGAATATGGTTAACCTTTTTAATGAAAATACCTTTGTGGACCAAAATCTCTTTATCAAAAAATTGATAACTAAAAGTCATATATCTAACTACATCACCAGCGACTACTAATATAAAGAATGCAATCAGTCCAATAATCGTCCATGTTTTTGCCTGCTGAAAAACAGCGAATGCAAAAATAGCCACTGGAATGAATAAGTTCTTAATATCTTTGTTAAAGAAAAATAGAATTGCAGCAGGATGCAGACGTCTAGGCTTAGATGTCATTCTTGGCCTCCTGCGCCAGTTCCATGATAGTTTCCTTCAACTGGTCAGCTTGTTCTGACATGATTCCATCAATCTCACTCATACCCGAAGCAGTTACTATAACAATTTTTTGAAGATCCTTGGAACGCAAAATTGGTCCCTGTTTAAGAGTGACGTTTTGTACTCGAGCAATCGGTATAATAACCTGTTTCCGGAAAAAATATCCTTTGTGCAATTCAACTTGTCGTTCATCAATATAATAAGTCCAAAAAGTCCATAAATAGTTCACGAAGAAAAAGCTTCCGATCAAAGCAATGAATCCAATTACATTAATAGTGTAAAAAATAATGTTGAAATAACCCGTTGCCGCATTCGGAATTACCAACCTAAAGAAGCTCACGCCACCCATTATTAAAGCAAAAATAACGTACTCAAGAACAGCATGAATCCTCCAAATCGTCTTAATACTACTAGGTAGTTTCTCGACTTTGTCCATATATTCCCCCAATTGATATTTTCCTTGAGTATATCAGAGAAATACATGCACTCCAATTGGGAAAAAATACCTAAACCAAAAAGATAATTATGTATCAAATTCTAGGTAATTATTTGGTATTTCTTGTCGTAAATATAATGATAAGCCAGTGCAATTGATGCACCAATAACAATCCCAATTCCGTTAGAAACAACATCACTGATGTCACTAGTCCGATTGATCCAGAACACATGTGATAAATAGTATTGCATCGTCTCAATCGTCGCACCAGTCATCAAGCCAATAGGAATCATTGCTAGTAATGATGTCCGAGAATAAAATCTTTTGATCAGAAATCCTAAAGGCATGGTTAAGATGATATTCTCTACAAATCCTATATCCACAAAAATGTGATATAAGTTAACTCTGCCAATACCTGCTGGCATAATATAAATATTCAACCCATCAAATGCTAGTGGAGTGAATAAAATGGTTCCTAAAAATGTCATATAAAATAAGCTGACCATTGCAATTATTCTACTGTTGAAATCTTCAATACTATTGTGAATGTATGTCCCACTTGATAAAGATAGAAACCATATAACCAATAACGGTATCCAACGCATGGACATCACTCCTTTCTTGATTTTCTTTTAAGTTTTAGTTTTGTTTGTTTTGATTTTTTGTTGCCGCCTGCGGTTGGAAGAACTGAACCTGCTGTGGGACCGACTTCAGCCTTCGTCTGAAGTTCTCGATTTTGAACCCTGCATAACCCGCAGATTTCAAAAGTCGTCCTGTGCTACAAGAACGGCTAACCCACCGTTCAACTGCACTACCACTGCTGGATCAGTTCTTCCAGCCTCCGGCTACTATACTAATTCCATAATGAATTCATATATCTAAGCAAGAATATGAACTAATTGAAAATTAGGAACCAAATTAGCTGGAGGTCGCGAGATATTTTATCAGCCATGAGTATTACGTTGGAACGGTGAATTTCCGTTCTTACGTAATGGGACGAACTTTAAGATTTGTGAAGCAAAGCTTAAAGTCGAGCTTCAAGACCTTGGCTTGAAGCGGTCCCCATGGCAGATGAAATATCTCGTGACCGGAAGTAGTTAAAACCTACAGCCTTATTCATTGTATTACCACCATCAAAGCTCAAATGGTAAATATTCAGCTTATAACTTCTAACTAACTTTCTACTTAGATAATAGTTAAATATTACAATCAACTTGTTTGGGAAAACTTAAGAATCTATGATTTTTTTGTGATGATCGTAAAAAAAATAACCCCACAGATATGTGAAGTTATGTTGATTATGTTGAAGTCTATTTCCGAAACGCGTTTACGAAAGACAACAGCCTGCGCTTACTACGATTAGTGACTTCACTACTTCGTAGTAAAATCACTAATCTAGGTAATGCTCAGCTGTTCCCGTCTTTCGACACGCTCTGATATTGCACAGTGCTCATAATCTACCGGATTGTTCCACTCTTTAGTCCTATAACCCCAAATCAATCAAGAAATACCCAATAATTCCAATTATTATCAACATTGAAAAGTTAATAATACTGAACCACATTAGATACTTACCAGGATGTTCTTTGAAGAAGAATCTGTATTGTTTGAATGCCAACAGGTTAGCTAATGAGGCAACGACTGTACCTAATCCACCAATATTGGTACCTAGGAATACCGCATGAACATATGTAGTAAACTTAGAAATCAGAATTGTTGATGGAACATTACTAATAAATTGACTGGTAATAATAGAAGTTAAATATGTGCTACCTTTCGTCTGAATAAAATTATGCAAGTGATCAACAATTGCTGGATCACGATTAAGATTACCAACAGCTATGAAGAAGCACATAAAGATCAAGACTATCGAATAATCAACTGATTCCAAAATATGTGGATTGATAAAGATGACCAACAATAATGCGGCAATCAATGAACCCCACATTGGGATAACTTTGAATATTCCTAAGAAAATAATTACAGTAACGAAGGCTGTCAAAGTTAAACTAGGAATGTTCAATTCAACTGTTGGTAATTCACTCAACTCAACTTTGTCTTTGGCAAAGAATCTTGTTACCAAGAAAATCGCCAAAAAGTTAACAATTGTAATTGGTGCCGACATCATGAAAAATTGACCAATTCCTAGGTTATAATGTGTCAATAGGAACAAATTATGTGTATTACCGAAAGGAGTAAAGATACTACCCAAATTGGCTGCCATAGCAATTACTATGACAGGAAATATCGGATTCACTTTTAAATGTTTAGAAAGTTGGTAATATAAAGGTACCAACGTTAAAATCGTAACATCATTAGTTAAGAACATAGCTCCGAAAAACGATATACTTGCCAGTATGAGCATCATCTGCCGGGTAGTTTTTGCTTTATGTGTTAGATATGCCGCGTAATACTTTAAAAAATCGAGATAATCGTAAATCTGAATGATGATCATCATCGAAAGAATTGACGCAAGTGTTTTCCAATTAATATCCATTAATTGCGGCGGACTTATAAAGATAGACGTGAGGATTGCTGCTGCCCCAGCAATCCACAAGACCTTATCTGAAAAAACTCTTTTTAATACAGCCATTTACGCTTCCCCTAAAAAAGAAATACCTTATATAGTATAAAGATAATTGTTCCAGTTTTGTAATTTAAATTGTAATTTCTAAAACTTTTTGAAATAGAAAAATAAAAGTCCTTATATATTTTAACTTAGATATAATTAAAATAACAGAGCGTTACTGAAGCCGGTTAGATTTTGAGCATTACCTAGGATAATAATTGCAGCACAAAGTGCTGTAATTGTTATTCGTAGTAAGCGCAGAAATCTGGCTTCAGTAACGCGTTTAAAAAGCCCCACAACCTCATCAGGGAGATGACACAACAATGAACATATTCTTAACGATCCTAGTTTTTATAATCGGAATAGCTATCTCAGCAATTTCATTCAAAGCAAAGAAAGAATTAATCTATTACTCACTATTATCAGTAGGTATTGCCGTCATCTTTTATGGTGTATTCTTAGCTATGCCTAAGTAAATCTTTTTCTTCCCCTTCTCAAATGTTTTCTGCTATAATTCTTTTACTTTAAAAGTTAAAGGGGGACGACGTCTAATGATCTTAAAGAAAACATCAATCCTACTATTAGTATCGATGATCCTAACAGTTATCGAAATGACAATTAATCCAACATTTCATCTTGGAAGAATTTTCCTAGTAGTATCAGGAATTTTATTAGTCGCCGCGGCTTTGTGGTTTGTCAAAGACAACTACCGTATTGAGCCTAAAGCTGAAAAAATTAACAAATAAGAGTGCAATAAAGCATGTTCAATTTTTGAGCATCAAAATAAACAGGGGATGTAATCCGATTTTGGATTACATCCCCTGTTTGGTTTCAGTGAAGAACATACTTACTACGAACCGGCGCTCTCATATGCAGAGATGCCTTTATTCCAAATCGAGATAGATATGAATAAAAGTACAATTGAAATAACAACTAAACCACCCAAATTGAAAACAATATTCTTATCAGTCAAAAAATAGCTTGCAGGATAAAAAGCCGTGAAAGCGAATGGAATTATAAAAGAAATTATCCAACGTACAACGTTATTAAAAATTGAAACGGGATACCTTGCAAAATCGTTGAACATATAAAATAAATAAGAAATCGCACCACTCTTCTTCATCCAAAAAGCCATTGCTGAAGTTCCAATCTTCAATGATGTGTAAATTGAAGTCACAAACGGGATCGATAGAATAAAGAGTAACAGCTTGACCCAAGTCCAATGTACAGTTCCTGTCGTCATGACCAATAAAATAACACCGACTAATAACTCGCCAAAGGCATCAACTTGAAAAGTTTCTACTAAAACATGAAAGAGCGGATTAACTGGTCGCGTTAGATATTTATCAAATTCCCCTTTTCGAACCAGTCGTTGTCCTACCGCCCATAGATTATCAAAGAAAAGATGATCTAATCCTTTGGGAATCAGTGCAAATCCATAGATGAATATAATCTGCTGCAAACTCCAACCATCCAGTTTGGGAATCTGACTAAAAATAATCTTCAAAAAAACTAAATTCAGACCCTGATTTAACAAAACACCAAAAACTCCAACAAAAAAGTCAGCTTTATATTCCATTGTTTGTTTCAAATATTGCGCAATAAAAATCTTCTCTAAACGGAAAACACGTTTCATATTAACCTCCCTGAATACTCAAATGCTTGATTGCGAAGTACCAAATTATCTTAGAAAGAACAATAAAGAAAACAAGCCAGAATATTTGTAAGAATAGCATTGAGACAATCATTTTTGGTGAATACTTTCCCAGGTACATCATAACTGGTGTATAAAGTAACGATGAAAAAGGTAAGAACTTAAAAATATTTTGTAAAACTGCAGGGAAAAACGCTAAAGGTACTAGAGTTCCTGACATAAAAACAACCAGAGCGTTTTTTAAAAGGTTCGAGCCCCAAAGATTGCGAAAGAAAAAAGCAGTAAAACTGAAACAAAGATTGAAATAAAAGTTAATCAAATACGCAATAATAGCACTAATGAAATATAACAAAATGTTAATCCAATTTACTGCCGGTGCATTCTGTCCCAAGATCTGATAAGCAACAATTCCTCCGAAGAACGGCAACATCAATAATCCAAGATTAATAATCTTATTGCCAATTTCTTCGTAAAAATAATTAGCGGCAAAATTAATCGGCTTCAATATTCGCATGGCAATTGAACCATCCTTAACCTCATCCCCGACACTAGTGGAACTATCGCTACTAGTCAGAACTCCCGTAAAAAAGCTTAAGAATATATACAGCACCATTTCAGGAAACGTGAAACCATTCAAACTAGAATTGGCACTTGAAGTAAATACGGCTTTCCACAAAAAATAAGTTACAAACGCACCTAAGGTATTACCAAGCAAGTAAATTATGAAGTTGGAACGATAAACGGTTGCTTCTTCGATCCCAGCGACAATAAAGGGGCGGTATCTTCTAAGATAGCTGCTCATGTTCTTGTGCCTCTTTTCGGAAAATTTGACGAACTATTTCCTCAATGTCGGCATCTTTAACACTAATATCTTTAACCTCAACCTGCGCCAGAGTTAACTTCAAAATATTAGGAACAGATACCAAACTATCGTCGAACTTAGCAACTACCGTATTCCCTGTTTGTCTTATCTCAACAGGTACCGGCAAAGTTGAATAATCGAGTTTTGCTCCGTCATTAGAATCAACTAGCTCGAATTCCACTTCTCTTATCCGACCAAATTGCCCTTTCAATTCTTTGATCGTACCATCAAACACTTCCGATCCTCGATCGATCATAAAAATTCGATTACAAAGTAATTCGATGTCATCCAAATCATGAGTTGTAAGAACGATAGTGGTTTTTTCTTCATGATTGATTTGTGCAATTGCCTTACGAATATTGTCTTTAACCGAAACATCTAATCCAATTGTTGGTTCATCCAAGAACAATACTTTGGGATTGTGCAACAATGAAGCCGCAATGTCAGCTCTCATTCTTTGTCCCAAAGACAGCGTACGAACTGGACTCGTAATGAACTCATTCAGGTCCAAAATTTCATTAAGGAAATCCATTCTCTTATGAAATTCCTTTTCCGGAACATCATAGATTTCTTTTAAAACAGAGTATGTTTCTTGAAGCGGCAAATCCCACCATAATTGTGTTCTCTGGCCAAAGACCACTCCGATATCCTTGACGTAATTCTTACGATCCTCTTGGGGAATTTTGCCGTTGATTCGACAAAATCCACTTGTTGGTGCCAGAATCCCCGTCAGCATCTTAATCGTTGTTGACTTACCAGCACCATTAGCCCCAATAAATCCCAAGATTTCACCTTGCGGTACTTCAAAGCTCAAATCTTTAACAGCTTCAAAAGTTTGGTATTGCGGGTGAATTAATGATTGAAATGCTCCAATTAATCCGGGAGCTTTAGTAGTTTTTTTAAAATTCTTTTGTAGATGCGAAACTTCGATCATTGCCATGATCCGTCCCCCCCTCCATCTTTTTAGTAAACGGTTACATACGTTTCAATACTACCCGTCTACCGCTTATAGTCAAGCGTCAAAAAGGAGCCATACCCTACTTGATATAACAATCTCAAGTAGAATATGGCTCCTTTTTTTACAATTAATAAAATATTTTTATAGACGAATCACAGATCAATCTTAAGAATAGATACTTATTATTCTTCTGCTACTTTGTCAGCAGCCAAACTTTCTCTTAATCGCTTATTACCCTTGTGAAGATCGATCACTGTCCATACAAGCAATGCCAATACAGCGGCAATTAAGATGTAGGCGATAACACGAGATGCATCAACTTCACTGGCACCAGGATTATCTCCGAAGAATGCCAAAATCTGATCTGGCAAACTGATCAAGTTAAGAATGGTCAAGCCAATGACTGATAACCAGCCTAGTCCCTTGACCCACCAGCTATTCTTGAATCTCTTACCCATTTCCATTTCACTATCTGTCATCATCAACAATGGCAACATTGAGAATGGTAAGGCAAAGGCTAAGAATACCTGAGAATTATTCATTAAGTTATTCAGCGCCGTATGTTCATCGACAGCACTCTTACCGCTTGTCAACATAACACAGATCAATACAGGAATAACTGAAATCAAACGTGTTACTAATCTTCTCAACCATAGAGGCATCTTCATGTGAACGAATCCTTCCATGATTACCTGTCCAGTCAATGTACCAGTAATGGTTGAATTCTGACCTGATGCCAATAGTGCGACAGCAAATAATGTTGAAAGAATACCTGACTTAGCAACGCCGATCAAAATACCATTACTTAGAGTTGATGTATCTGATAAAGCTTCAAACAAACCGAAGAATGATGGGTCTTTTACGGCACCATTCTTAAATACAGCAACACCCATGATCAATAGCAATGCGTTAACAAAGAAGGCAGCTGTTAATTGAATATTTGAATCCCAAGCTGAAAACTTAACGTTTTGAGCAACTGAATCTTCATCATTGTGATCAACTTTACGTGTTTGTGAAATAGCTGAATGCAAGTACAAGTTGTGAGGCATAACGGTCGCACCAATGATACCTAATGAACCACTAAGTGGTGTCATACCAGCGACTCTATCGCTTGTTGAAAGTGTCTTGGCACTTGGAACTAATCCAACGATAACTGCTCCCCAATCAGGCTTTGACAATGCAACTTGATATACGAAGACAAATAAGATAACTAAAATCAAACAAACAACAATTGCTTCAATTTTTCTGAAACCAATTTTTGTTAATAATAACAATACCAAAACATCTAATACGGTAATGAATACCGCAATAATCAACGGTATGTGAAACAACAGGTACAATGCAATGGCGGCACCGATAACTTCAGCGATATCAGTTGCCATAATTGCAAACTCTGTCAAGATCCATAATACAATTCCTAATGCCTTACTCGTTCTGGCTCTAATGGCTTGCGCCAAGTCCATACTGCTTACAATCCCTAGTTTAGCAGCCATATATTGTAATAACATGGCAATTAAACTAGAAATTAGAATAATTGACATTAGCATATACTGAAAATTCTGACCACCGGTAATTGATGTTGACCAATTACCTGGATCCATGTAACCAACCGCAACTAATGCGCCTGGTCCTGAATAAGCTAATAATGTCTTTAAAAATCCTTTGTTCTTTGGTACTTCAACCGTCCCATTGATTTCTTCTAGTGAAGGACCGTTGGCGTATTGGATCAGTTTATGCTTATTTTCTGCCATAACATTCTCCTTTAACATGAATCCCTATTTTTAACGTACAGTCATAACTGAAATCGGTGCATATTTGGTCATATAAGCAGCTTGCGAACCAAAATGCTTTCTAATACCCTTCTTTGATAAGGATCCGATGACAAGTAGATCTGCCTTTGTTTCTGGAATAACTTCTTTAACAATCGTCTCACCTGGATCACCTTCAGCAATAAACATTTCAACATGCTTTACCCCCGCTTCCAATGCTACAGAACGATATTCTCTTATGTGTTCTTCAAGTTCAGCTCGTTCACCGTGGACATAATCCTTAGTTAGAACTTGAAAAACGTTCATCTCATCATTTTCCAAAATTGAAGTAATGATCAAAGTTGAATCATCATTGATACATCTTCTCATTGCATAACGAAATGCTAATTGTGCATCATCTGAATCATCAACACCTACTAAAACTCTATCAAACGTATTTTTTGATTTTGACACCTTTATCACTCCTTTCCACGACCCTAATTCTATATCAAATTATCAAACTGTAAAGAGTTTTGTTAGGTACATCTAATAAAAAAGTACAATTGTTTTAATTAATAACAAAAAATGAAATCGTTAACTATATTGATTTAACAATATCTATCTTCAAAATGAAAGCCCTTGAAATATTTTTGAATTTCTTTATTAAAGGCATTTGTGGACACTTCGTCTACTTTTCTCGGTTCATAATATAGAAGATTATTTAAACTATTCAAAATAAAGTCTTAGACATGCCTAATTTATCATTGACACAACGTGTTGATAAAAATACTATTAAAGTATCAAAGTGAATTCTGGTGATTATTATGAACGACTTGAACTTTTTGAAACTGATCTACGAACTCGGCGGCGATACTCACAATGTAAGCAATGGTGATATTGCTAAGAAATCTAACCTTAGCAACGCTTCTGTAACTGAACGAACTAGGCATCTGTCTGACACGACTTCATATTTGACCTATAAGCGATACTACGGTACCAAATTGACATCAGATGGTATAAACAAAATAAAGCCATACATCCAGCAACAACGGCTCTTGGAGGTATGGCTTGTTAATGAACTCGGGAGTTCTTTGGACTTCGCGTATGAAGAAGCTGGTAAATTGACCAATCAAGTGGATACTAACTTCATTGATAAACTAAATTCATATCTAGATCGACCTCAACATTGTCCACACGGTAATGTCATCCCTAACAACAATGGCGAATCAACGGATCATTATTATCTATTAACTGACAATTTCGATTTCCAGGATGTATTGACCATTGAGAGCTTTACTGAGGATTCCACAATTATCGGTATGCTAGAAACTATCGATATCAGAATCCATGACCAGATAAGTGTCCTTGATTTCGTAGATGACACGTTGATCATTCTAAATAAGAGAACCAATACTAAACAACTATTGCCAAAATCATTGGCTGATTCTATTAGAGTAAAAAAAACAAACCCAGTCGTTATTGACTGAGTTTGTTTTGCGTTTCATTAGTCTAGTGTTGCGAATTTCTCAAGTGAACGAATCATTTGTGCTGTAAATCCTGATTCATTGTCATACCAGGCAACGGTCTTAACAACTTGACCAGCTCCTGATCCAACGATTTGTGTCTGTGTTGGATCGAAGACTGAACCGTAACTTGTTCCAATAATATCTGATGAAACGATCTCATCGTCATTGTATCCAAATGATTCACTATTATCAGTATATTTCTTCACAGCAGCGTTAACTTCATCGACTGTTACTTCAGAATCAAGCGTTGTTACTAATTCAGTTACTGATCCAGAGATCACAGGGACACGTTGAGCATGTCCATCTAACTTACCTTGTAGTTCTGGAATAACTAATCCAAGTGCCTTGGCAGCTCCAGTTGAATGAGGAATAATATTTTGGGCAGCAGCACGGGCAGCACGGACATTACCATTACGTTCTGGACCATCCTGTAGCATTTGAGTAGCAGTATATGCGTGAACTGTTGTCATAGAACCAGCATTGATACCGAACTCTTTATTAACCGCATTGGCCAATAGTGCAATACAGTTCGTTGTA
Source organism: Companilactobacillus hulinensis (assembly GCF_003946555.1). Lineage (GTDB taxonomy): Bacteria > Bacillota > Bacilli > Lactobacillales > Lactobacillaceae > Companilactobacillus > Companilactobacillus hulinensis. The sequence continues at coordinate 15,030 of NZ_RHOO01000011.1, forward strand.
CATGAGCCAACTGATGCAATACGTACATCGTTTGTTAATGTATCTTCGTTAACACCATATACGATCGTAGGCATTTGGCCTGATGGAGCTGAGATCATAACTCTCTTAGCACCGGCATCAAGATGAGCTTGTGCCTTTTTAGTTGATGTATAGAAGCCTGTACACTCAAGTACAATATCTACACCGTCACTTTTGACCCATTTCAAATCTTGAGCATTCTTTTCTGCGTAAACAGGAATTCTCTTACCATCAACAACGATTGCATTATCTTCATTGGTGATTGAATCAATCTTAAAGTTGCCATGAGCAGTATCATATTTCAACAAGTGTGCCAGCATATGTGGTGATGTCAAATCATTGATTGCAACAACCTCAAGATCTGTCTTGCCTTGATCATGTAATGTAGCAATTCTTCTAAATGCTAGACGACCAATACGTCCGAATCCGTTAATACCAATTTTTGTTGTCATAATATTTCCTCCTAAGATTTTCCTTCTCTTAACTTACAAGCACAGTATATGTTCAATTAGATATATAATAAACTACGAGAATGAGAATGTAGATATCTGAAAAAGTGATACCAAGGAGAATAGTTATGAATACAGACACTTTAAAAATGATCATTGCCATTGTACAAACTGGTAGTATTTCCGGTGCTGCACAACAACTAGGCTATGCTCAATCAAATATTTCAGCACGTGTACATCAATTAGAAGAAGAATTGAAAACAACTATTTTTTATCGTACTAATCGTGGAGTTATTCTTACTGATGCTGGAAAGAAATTCTATGATCGAGCTATCAATATCGTCAGTTTGACTGATGACACGATCAATCAGCTCAAGCATCCCAAAAATGTTGAAGGAAATCTAAAAATCGGTACTCTGCAATCGGCATCTGCAACATTTTTACCACCAATTCTTACGAATTATTATCGGAATTTCCCCAAAGTACGTTTGGCAATCCAAACTGGTAATCCAATGGATAACATCCGCAAAGTTCTTGATTATGAATTAGACGGCACCGTTATCGGTGAGAACATTGATAGATCTGGTTTTATTTCGATTCCTTTAACAACAGAAGAACTCTGCTTAGTATCCGCCAACCCTGGAACTCCAGACTTGAAGACAGCCTCTTTTCTAGTCTTCACAGTTGGCTGTATTTATCGTGAGACAACTGAAGCATGGTTGCACTCACAAGATATCCCACTACACCATCCCATAGAATTCAACTATCTAGATGCCATAATGGCTAGTGTCTGTGCTGGATTGGGAATAAGTGTTGTGCCGAAGAAGATTGCTCAACCTTTCGTTGACCGCCATTTACTTTACATGACAGAATTGCCAGAGAAGTTTTCAACCATTCAATTGGATTTTATTTATCGCAAAGATCATTTCGTTAATCGTTCATTTGAAGAATTCTTAAAGTTATTACGTGAGTTTTCTTCTGTGGGTGATACTAAAAAGGAAGTACTTATTTGATTCGATAGGATTTTTTACGATTGTCTCCAGGATTGAGAATACTTGCCTGCTATGCGGACCTAATTGAGCCAAAAGTGCGGTCTCAATTCTCGGTTTGTAGACTTGTTAAAATCAACAAATCTACAAACACGCCCGGTGATGTAAGAGCATAGCTCTAACATCACTTTCATAGCAAGCAAATATTCTCAATCCTTACGACCAATTAATTTTTTTGTTGGTAAAAACAATTATATAAAAGTTTTATTTATCGTGTAAAAAAGAGTTGTATCTTACTTGATGCTATTAAAGCAAGTAAGGTACAACTCTTTTTCTATGTATAATTACTATTCAAAAACTAACTAAATATATAAATTCTTAAGTTACTCCAAGCTTAATATTACACTAATGCAAAATAGTCGGAAGAACTAAAAATAATCTCCCGCTATGAGAGTGGTGTTATGGCTTTAGCCATTACAGCACCAGACGAGTTTTAAGACTTACGAACCTTGTAAGTCTTAAAATCGAGATCCGAGACCGTACCTCAGGCTCGGGTCGGTCTGCATAGCAGGAGATTATTTTTAGTTCTGGAGACGAAACGAGCTACAGAAGCCAGATTCCTGTGCCTGCTACGAATAACGAATGCACCGCTACGCGGTACCTTCATTATCCTAGGCAGTGCTCAGAATCTACCGGCTTCTTTCGCTCTCTACCAAAACGAGCTTACAAGTAACAGTGTTCTGTGCTTACTACGACTAAAAAACGTAACACTTCGTGTTACGCTTCTTAGTCTAGGTAATGCTCAAACGCTCCCGTTACTTGACGCTCTCTACCTTATACTTTGAACCAACTGATAAACTGCCCCAACCATTCCAGCATCATTCTTCAACTCAGCAGGAACGACTTTTGGCAAGTCCAAATCAACGATACTATTATGAGTTTTTTGAACTGCTTTTATTTCATCATTCAATCTATTCATAAACTCTTCGTTGGCACTGATTCCGCCACCAATAATTACTACTTCTGGATCAAACGAAACCATCAAGTTGATAATTCCTTTTGCCAAACTGTGATAGTAGCTCTTGAAGACATTTTGAGCTAATACTTCACCTTCATCAGCACGTTTGAAAATAACACGGGCATCATCGACTTTGTCATCACTGAATTGGTTGTAACGGCGAATCAATCCGATAACTGTAGCACCACGGAAGTTCAGTGATCCCATTTCAGTATCAACGTCATCATCTTCAACAATCATCCAGCCAAATTCACCTGAGCGGGCATGCGCTCCACGATAGATCTGATCATTGATAATGATTCCGCCACCGACACCTGTTCCAAGTACCAAACTCAAGTAATCATGTACACCTTGAGCGGCTCCAAGCCACTTTTCAGCAATTGCTGCAGCATTAGCGTCATTTTCTATTTTAACTGGTAATTCTGTCTTTTCTTCCAAAATACTTTGAAGATTAATTCCATAGAATGGTTTAACCGCACCAGCAATGGTCAAGAAGCCATCACTCTGAACCACTCCAGGCATACTTACTCCGATACCATCAAACGGTCCAAAGTCTTGGTGTAATTGGAAGAATGCATTCAAAATCTTAGTTATAAGTTCATCTTTTGTACCAGTGGTTTTGAAGCTGTCTTTATGCGAGACATTACCTTCTCCATCAACGATTCCATATTTAATAGAAGTTCCACCGATATCAAGTCCAATATATTTTTTCATGTCCTCACCCTATTCTATTTCTGATCCGTTAGTTTTAATAACGTTTTGGAACCAATAGAATGAATCTTTACGGTAACGATCAAGACTTCCACTACCATCATCATTTTCATCAACATAGATGAACCCGTAACGTTTCGACATCTGACCGGTACTTGCGGCGATAAGATCGATACATCCCCAAGGAGTATATCCAATCAAATCAACGCCATCTTCAAGTACAGCCTTCTTCATTTCACGAATGTGATTCGTCAAATACTCGATACGATAGTCATCGTGTACTTTTTTATCATCCGTCAATTTGTCGACTGCGCCAAGTCCATTCTCAACGATGAATAATGGTAAGTGATATCTGTCATTGAACCAGTTCAATGAATATCTGAGACCTACTGGGTCAACTTGCCAGCCCCAATCACTAGCTTTAACATAAGGATTCTCTACAAGATCATGTTCCTCATTATATTCTAGTTTACCAGTATCTTTGACTGCAAAGGACATATAATAGCTGAATCCAATATAATCAACAGTACCTTCACGAAGATCCTTAAGATCTTGTGCAGTTATATCCATATCAAAGTTGTGCTTCTTAAAATGGTTCAACAGCCATTTAGGATAGAAGCCATTAGCGTGCACATCTGAGAACCAGAATCTCGTCTGCATAGCACGTTGTGCAAATAACACATCCTCTGGCTTAGAAGTAAGTGGATAGATTGGTGTCATAGCAATCATGCTACCGATCATTAGCTTAGGATTGATCTCATGTCCAAGTTTAACGGCTTGTGCACTAGCTACTAGTTCATAGTGAGCTGCTTGATACATTAAGTTTTCACGGTTCTCACCAGGTTTTGGAACAATACCTGAATTATTGAAGATAGAACCGTCTGTTTCAAAATTAGTTTGGTTATTTATTTCATTGAAAGTCATCCAATACTTAACTTTGTCTTGGTAACGTTCAAAACATACCTGAGCAAAGTTCATGAAGAATCCGATCACACGACGATCACGCCAGCCACCGTATTCTTTGATCAAGTGAAGCGGCATTTCAAAGTGAGACAAAGTTACGATCGGTTCAATATTATACTTCAAGCACTCATCGAATAATTTGTCATAAAACTCTAATCCAGCTTCATTAGGCTCTGTTTCATCTCCATTTGGGAAGATACGTGTCCAAGCAATGGATGTTCTGAAACATTTGAAGCCCATTTCTGCGAATAATTTAACATCTTCAGGATAACGGTGATAAAAGTCGATTGCTCGATGATTTGGATAATATTCATTAGGATCGATTCCGTCAGTTATCTTTCTTGGAACTCCATTACCACCCAGTGTTGTAACATCGGCGGCGCTTAATCCTTTGCCACCTTCGTCATATCCACCTTCAAGCTGGTGGGCAGCTACAGCTCCGCCCCATAAGAAGTCCTCGGGAAATTCTTTACCTCTCAGTGTCATACAAAAAACCTCTTTAAGCTTCAGCGACTTCAGTGTCGTCAGCTTTTACTTCCTTCTTCTTTTTCTTATCTTTCTTTTCATCATCTGGATCTAATTCAACCATGTGGTTAGCGGCCACAACGAATGGGAAGTATGTTAATACAGAAATTCCTAAACATAAGAATCCAATTACTAATCCCAGCAAATTACCACCAGTACCTAAGAATGGCATCAAAGGTCCTGGAGTCGTCCACGTCAGTCCAAACGCCGGTGTTGGAATAATATTCCAAACAACAGTTACTAAGTAACCAACAAGAATGTTGATAACTGGTGTCAATACGAATGGAACAGCCAAGATAGGGTTCAAGACGATTGGCAAACCAAACATTAATGGTTCGTTAATATTGAATAGTCCTGGAACAAGAGCTAATTTAGCAATTTCACGATAATCTTTTCTCTTAGATATAATGAAGATAGCGATAATAAGACCAAGTGTCATACCACTACCACCCATGTTAGCGAAGACGTCATTTAGAACGCCCCATGTTTCACGGTTTGGAACACCCCATGCAGTACCATGAACGTTAATATAGTTTTGGTTAGCAAGATCAGCCTCAGTAAAGATGATTGATCTCAAGGCGTTCAAAGTATTAGGACCATGAATACCAACTAGCCATAATAGGTTTTGAACGATAGCAATGATGATAACACCGAAGATGTTTGTACCGATATGTGTCAATGGTGTTTGGATTGATTTGTAGATAACATCATTGATACCTTGTGGTGAGATCATTTGAATAAAGAAGTTCAACATTGAAAATAGCATGATAACAATAACGATTGGAATCAAGTTGTTGAATGAACGAGCAACTGCAGGTGGAACCATATCTGGCATGTGAATCTGCAATTTCTTGATTTTTGATAATCTTGGTAAGAATTCACCAACTAAGCCACCACAGATCATGGCAACGAATAATCCTTGAGCACCTAAGTATGTTGTTGGCAAGTAGCTAACACCATCTTTAACGATTGCGGGTGTATAAAGAATCATGAATGCGGCGATACCTGTCATACCTGTTAACATATCGTCGGCTTTGAAATACTTAGCCAAGTTTCTGGCTACAAGATAGGCAACGAATATCGAAAGAATATTCATAGTACCGTTAGTTACTGATGTTAGTAACTTTTGTGCACTATCAAGATGTGGGAAAAATTTCGGTAAAAATAGGATCTGGGCGATAAATCCGTCCTTTGAAAATACTAGGTTGTTGATAAGAATAACCAAGGATGCGGCCATGGTTATTGGAAATGTGTACATGAAAGCATCACGAACCGCTGCAACGTGTCTTTGTTCATTTAACTTAGCAGCGAACGGTACAATGTGTTTTTCCATGAACGCATTAAAACTGTTCATCATAATTGATGTTCCCCCTTCAAATAACTTACAAGAACAGTATATAAAAGCGCTTCCATATTGTGAAGACTTTGGAGGCGTTCTGCTTGTTCATACCGGGGTTATGATTCATGTTTCACAAATGGTACACCCTGTACCTCAAATTAGACGACGAGATACCTCTTGATGACGCAATTCCCTTAGAAGCGTCTCAACTATGTACATTGCTGGAATCTGTGTGGTCAGGTCATAATAACGATGGATTCTCTCTTCCGGAACATGATATGTCAAAGCATATCGACTCATGCGCGCAATCGTACTTTCGATATCACCAGTAATACTAATGATCTCTGTATCAGGATCATTGGTGAAGTCGTTCAACAATTCAACCAACTCAGTTGTTTTACCAGATACTGAGAAGACGATCAGAATATTGTTAGCTGAGTTACGTACCTGTGGTAACAACGGATAGAACGGGTCCTTGACCGCAAAACTATTGAACCCCAATGACGACGCCTGCCTAGAAGCATATTCCGCAATTGCTCCAGAGGCACCAATCCCTAGAAATATCACATTATCTGCATCCAGCATCAGATTAACTGACATCTTAATAACCTTATCAATATCAGCAGGGAATGCATCCCGGTCAATAATTTGAATGCCCTCACCTTGAGAATCAGTTAATTCATTATTCTCACTTCGAAATGATACCTTGAACTCTGGGAAACTATCATATCCTATTTTCCTAATAAACCTCATAACAGATGAATTAGAAACGTGTGCACCTTGTGCAACTTCCCGAACTCTCATAAATGGCACCTGCTCAGAATGCTCGACAATGAAACGATAGATTGCCAAGTCAACTTCTGATAATTTATCTAAATCTTTAAATCCAAAAAAAGCCATATCCAATTCACCTCTACTTTTTACAATACTATTTTAGCAGTTATTGGATAGGGCTTTCATTACATTTAGATCAATGCTAAGTTAAAATTTTGGTTTTAATTAAAAGTATATACTTTTATATAATTAAGCGTTTACATTACTGCAAAAATAAGCGATAATAGAAGTATCAATAATAAAGGGTGATATTATGCAATTATTATTCTCAATACTTATCAACGCTATAGGTCTAGTGGTACTTGTTGTTCCACTATGGCTACTAGGCAGTAAAAACACATCGATCTCAATGCGTCCAGATGGCAAAGATGGATTCTACACTTATGCCTGGTTCTACGAAAATACTAAATCCAAGATTCTTGATGGTGAAGCTTATAAAAAGGGTGCCGAAATCGGCACACCACAAGGTCAAAAATATCTCATTAAAGATGTCGAGAAGTCTCGGTACCTTTTAGGTATGCAGACTCGCTATGATTTTGAAATTGAGAATTTGGGTTAGGTTTCGTGTTCTATTTCTGATTTTATTTAAGATAATATATAGGAAGACAATTTCTACAGAATAAAGAAAATGTCTTCCTATTTTGTTTGGAATCAGTTAAATTCGGTTAAAACAAAAATTCCTCAGTATATTCTACTGGGGAATTTTTGTGTGGTTAAAGTTTTACGTAAACGAGTTGCACAAAGCAACTTCCTGCGCCTGCTACGGATAAGAAACGCGTTTACGAGAGACAATATCTTCTGCTTACTACGGTCACCAATCGCACCAACTTCGTTGGCACAATCTTAACCTAGGTAATACTCGGATATTCCCGTCTCTCGACACGCTCTAAGCGCGTTGGCGCAAATTAAAGTTCTTCCACTTTTTAACCTGACGGCTATAATTTGTGAAGGGTGAAATCGCATTAATGCGAATCCATTTAGCTACAGGCCACATAGCCTTAGTCGTGGCCCATTGTCTTTCGCCGGGTTTGAATAGTTCATCATGTGACATGTGTTCGATCCAATCAACTAATTCTTCAACTACTCTGCCTAGTTCTTCTTTCTCATTGTCCAAGCCTTGTGAACCATATTTGACATTGAAATCATCGTACAACTGTCTAATCTGATCCCACTTGTAGCCTGGGGTTGGTGTCGTGATATCTTGGCCGCCCTCTTCGGTCTTTTCCCATGACAAGATCATATTGATCCAACCAACTTGATACGAAAGCATCTCACGCGGTGTCTTTTCGACTTGCTCGATTCTCTCATCTGCAACGTCATCCGTAATACCTTCATATTGATCAATGAATTGGTGATAACTCTTTCTAATTTGGTCTATTAATTCTGCTGAATTCTTATATACCTGCATACATTCGCTACCTTTCATTGATTTTAAAGATTCCACACGGGACCTCTCCAATATCTATTATAGACGCTTTCTTGTCACAACTGTTGTAAAAGGCTTAATAATTAATTTTATTCTAATAATTAAAATAATTTTGTGCTTATTATTCTTCAAAAATCGCAAAAAAAAGAAGTTGCCTTTAACTTCAAAACAACTTCAAGTCTTTTAAAATAATCTCGATTCTAGCAGGGTCATCCTCATCATGGAAAACAGTATTCTCAAATCCAAGCTCATCCTTTTCTTGCCACCAACTACGCATGGTAGCTTCATCAAAATGACGTTTTTTAGTAAGATTACGACGATATGTTTCATCGAAAGAAACATCAATATAATACGTCAACATTTTTTCATCCATAATATGCTTCCAAGATTTCAACAAATCTTGATAGACAGATTTTTTCAAAATGCCTTCTACTATAATGTAGTCAACATTTTCAAATCCCCAATGAACCATTGAGTTCATCAATGAAATAGAATAAGTATCCTTTGAGGTAGTCTTACTTATCATTTGCATCCGCACATTGTCTTGATTGATGTACAAAACATTCTCGGGAAGTTCATCTTTCAAATGTTCTGCCGTTGTTGTTTTACCTGAACCGGAATTTCCCCGTAACAAGATTAGATTTTTCATTATTTTTTGTCGTCACCAAAAATTTCTTTCTTTAATCTTAAAGCTGTTGGTGAAACAGCAAGTCCACCTTCAGCTGTCTCTTTGAACATTGATGGTAATTGTTGACCAACACGGTGCATTGTTTCAACAACTTCATCTACAGGAATAACATTCTTAACTCCAGCCAATGCCATATCAGCTGAAATCATCGCCTGTGATGACCCCATTGCGTTACGCTTAACACAAGGAATCTCAACCAACCCGGCTACTGGATCACAGATCAATCCCATTAAGTTCTGTAAAGTCATAGCAATGGCATATCCAGCTTGTTCAGCAGTGCCGCCTTTGGCAATAACCAATGATGCAGCAGCCATGGCGCTAGCTGAACCAACTTCAGCCTGACAACCACCCTCGGCACCAGCAATTGACGAATTGTTAGCAATTGCTAATCCAAAAGCACCAGCAGTAAACAAGAAGTCGATTTGATCATCACGTGACATCCCTAATCTATCACGAACTGCCATCAAAACTCCAGCAAGAACTCCGGCACTACCAGCAGTTGGAGTTGCACAGATCAAACCCATTTTGGCATTAACTTCATTTACAGCCACAGCATTTCTGGCCGCTTCAAGGATCGGTTGTCCACTTAAGAAGTCACCTTTGGCAATGTATTCATCCATTCGTTTGGCATCCCCACCGGTCAAGCCAGTAACCGACTTAACACCAGCAATACCTTGCTTAACAGACCCTTCCATAGCTTCCAAATTACGAGCCATCAAAGATCTGATTTTTTCACGTGTACGACCTGTATTCTCCATTTCGGTAACGATCATGAGTTCCGCAACTGAAGAATAGTCTTGGCTTTGTTTAATTAAATCACTTACTGTATAAAACATAATTTGTCCTCCAAACGAGTTACCGCTTTGTTCCACTCTCTATTTAATTAAAGAACTACGTATTTTTTAAGGAGAAGTTTTGCCGCATCCGGTTATAAAATATTTCATCTGCCGTGTGGAACAGTCCGAGCCTAAGGAGCGGTCTCGAACTTCGACTTGAAGCTTTGCTACGCAAATCTCCAAGTTCGTCCAGTGGCGTAAGAACGGAAAAACCACCGTTCCAACGCCACGCTCACGGCTGATAAAATATTTTGTAACCTCCTGCTGGAATTCTATTACTTTTCTAATAAAATTTATCAAATTTAAAATTAATAGAATCACCCATACTAGCCGGAGTCTGAAAGTAATAAGGCAGCTGTGATAATGTTGTTGGATGGTGATTTACCATCCTTACAACATAGGACGTCTTTTGAAATCTGCGATTTATGCAGAGTTCAAAAGCGAGACTTCAGACCGCTTTTCGGCTGAAGTCGGTCCCACAGCAGACTTGTTACTTTCAGACGCAGGCGGCAAAAACTCAAACCTCAATCAAAGAAAGTAACATTAACCATATTATCCAATGATTGCAACTCTTCCATAATTTCTTTTTTATCCTTTGTATCATCAACTTCGATAATCATGATGGCTTGCTCACCCTTAGATTCACGTGTTACGGTCATCGTACCGATGTTGATATCACGTTTTGTGAAGATGTCAGTTACCTTGGTGATCATCCCTGCAACATCTTGATGGACTGTTATATAGGTAGGAACACCCATGCTTAGTGAAATTTTGAGACCATTGATTTCAGAAATTTGAATATTACCACCACCAATGGAGATACCAGTAACTGATAACTTGTGCTTACCCTTGATCATAGTGATCTTAGTAGTATTCGGATGGTCGACTTTGTCGCTCTTAGGAACAAAGGCAACCTTGATCCCATCTTCATAAGCTATTTTTAATGAATCAGCCAATCTGGAATCATCCGGAGCCATGCCTAATAGTCCACCAACAATAGCTACATCAGTTCCATGACCACGATATGTCTTAGCAAAGGATTCATATAAGTTAATCGTAATTTTGTCTGGTTTTTCACCAAAGATATCATGTACAACTTTACCAATTCTGGCTGCGCCGGCAGTATGAGAACTGCTGGGACCAACCATGACTGGTCCAATTATGTCAAATACACTGTTAAAACGTAAATCTCCCATAATAAGTACTCCTTTTTAAACAAGTTGAATGTTATTCATTGAAATAGTACATTATTTTGTTACATAAATCATTTAATTTTAAAAATCATCATATTAATTTATAACCACGTAAACTTTAATGCTAAAATAAATATATTAATATTTTGAAAGCCATGAAAAAATGCAAAACTTTATAAACAATTACCTAACTATTACCGATCTTGTCGTGCTATTGATTACGGTTGGATTAATAACGGTCATCACTCTTGTATCGTATTCAATTGAGAAGAAGGTCAGTGCCGCGTCTCCGTTCTTCATCCGTTTAGGTGTGCACATTCTCGAAAGTGCCATTCTTATCGTCAGTATCTTAGTTCTTCGTGAAGTATTTACCACCGTTAACAACGGCAAATTTATGCAAGACGCATGGTTATATGCTAATGCTCAAATCGCCGTCTCCTTCTATGGTTTCTTAATACTTAACAATCGTCTGGTCGAATTAGTAACTTTGGCCTTACCGTTTCTATACAATCCATCATTGAATGTCACCAGATTGGACAGCCCTCTTTGGCCGCTATTCATCGGAATATACTTCGTATTACTTACCACAGTTGATTACGCATACAGTCACAAAGACGATATGCTCATATCAAGCTATAAGTATACAATTGCCCAAACGGTTTACGGAATGTCATGGTGGATACTTCTTTGGATCGACTATCATTTCAATCCGCTTCAGATACTTATTTCGATGATATTCTTCGAGGTCTTTATGGCAATATTCCGTTTAACCGAGGTCAGATTACGTGCTTCATTTGCGGACTACAAAGACCTAGAAATCAAGGCGAATTACGATGCCCTAACTGGTGTTAGAAACAGATCCAATCTCAACACTAGATCCAAAGAACTATTCGAAGAATTCAAACAAAGTGATGAATTAGGAACTATCGCTATGTTTGATATCGACCACTTCAAAAAATTCAATGATACTTATGGCCATGAAACCGGTGATGAGGTTCTTCGACACGTAGCGCATCTAGTCGAGCGTGAACTACTTAGTCGTCAAGGCGAGCCCACCGGCGAATTGTTCAGATATGGTGGCGAAGAATTCATCATCATCTTTAAGAACGTAGACACTGCAGAGTCAGCCAGAATCGTTTACGACATTCGTAAGACACTTGCCGACATTCCTCTATTCATCAATGGAACCAAGCTTGATGTAACGATGTGTTTCGGAATAACTGCCGTAACCAAGTCAGACGAAACTACTAAGGCTATCCTTGAACGTGTTGACCAATATCTCTATCAATCTAAGAATAATGGTAGAAACTGTGTCACTATTGAAGGCGAAACATACAGTTATGATAATCTCAAGCCCGCAGTAGCTGAGTAATTTTTAGAATAATAGCAATAATAAAGGACCGGTATTTACTAAATTAGTAAATACCGGTCCTTATTTAATTCAGTAAATTTTGTAATTCAGGACTATAGATTTGGATCCATCTTGAATACAAGGTTTGATAGTTCACAACCTTGTGTAACTAAGTCTGCCATGAACTTCTTTGTCTCTTCGTTGTAGTGTGTAGCAATTTCGTGGTTTTGTTCTGTTAGATAATCTGTTAGAGCATCGCCTGACATTGTTACAGCTTTCTTATCAACTTCTTCGATCTTTCTTCTTGCCCATTCTGAAAGAGCTTTTTGATAGTCTGTGTCTTGCTCAATGAATTCATTGTAGTGTGACTCAACTAACATACCTAATGCTTCATACATCCAGTATGAACTCTTCATATCCATCTTATCTGTCAATTCACGATATGATGCATCTGTATCGTTGGCATTTGTAAAGAATGGTACGTGTGGACTGAAGCTAGGTACACCGAATGCGATCCATTCTACACCGGCAGCTCCGTTCTTGTCTGAGTCACGCATTTGTAGAATGTGTGAGTTGGCTGTACGTGAAAGTGAGATTGCACGATATACTCTTCTCTCATGTTCTGTACCATTGCCAAGTGGATCATATTTTGTTTCATTGTAGTGTGATTTCAAGATATATTGAATATCTTCAATTGATAATTTGTGTTCTGGTTTGCGAATAAATGGTAGTTCTGGTGATTCTGGGTCTTGTTCGATTGATGGGTTCCAGCATTTTTGTGTATACCATACACGAGGTGTGTTGTAGTGGTGATCTTTTTCAGTATCTGTTCCAAAGATGTGTCTGAAGTCCCAACGATCGTTATCTGGGTTCAAGTGGTGCTCTTCAACGAATTCTTGGATACCGTCTGCCCACATGTAGTTCTCTGGGTCATTGAAGTCGATGTCTTCGATAGCAATTTGGTTAGCAGCAACTGCATAACAGTCATCAGGGATACGTACAGCTACCCATTGGTGACCTGTAACAATTTCCATGTACCAAACTGAATCTTTATCATTGAATTGAATACCATTACCTTCAGCTGAACCATATTTCTTAATCAATTCACCAAGATAGCGAACACCATCTTTAGCTGATTTGATAAATGGCAATACTAGTGTTGTTAGTGAGTCTTCAGCGAATCCATTCTTTACGAATGGGTCGAATGCCAATACTCTTTCGTTAGCGTAAACACTTTCTGTAGCACTTTCACCAACGTTCAATTCGTTGAATCCGTCTTCTTCGTTAGGACCTTCACTGTCATCACCATTTGGTGTTGATGTGTAACGCATACCTTCTTCTGGTAGTGGTACTGTCAAATTATTGAATGGTGATACATATGTTTCCTTACGTCCTGATACAGCTGGTTGTACGAAGAACTTCTTAGGATGGATAGCTACCAAACGGTCTTCGTTTCTTGAGATATAAGTTGCTCCGTCCATTGAAGCATCTTTACCAACCATAATTGAAGTACATGCGGATAATTCTAGACGATCTGTAGTCATAATAATTCCCCTCCAAAATTTAATTAAGCAATTTTTTGTTCTGAACTAGGTACTCGTTCGATCAAATGATCGACGTTTTCGATCTGCTGTAAAAACAAGATTAATCTTGTGTAACGGAATTGGTCAGCCTCTGGGAACTTCTCGACTAATTCCCTACCAATATCATAGGCATTGCGGCGTCCATTGATCTTGCTGAATACGAAGGAGCAATATGGATCCAGTTCCAAGTAGCTTTCTTCAGGGATACGCATGTGCATTTTTCGGAAGAATTTTTGGATTGGATGGTTTTGTTCGCGGATTATGGTAATAATGCCAGCTTTTCTCTTGAATTTTACTTGTGGATTCTTCTGGAATACCAATTGTTTCAAATCTTCTTCAGTAAGTTCTTTAGAACGACGTTTAGCCATAATAATTAACCTCCTTATTCAGTTTTACTGTCTTTTTTAATACCCGTCAATGGAATAATCATTGACACTACTAAGACTACTAATAGGATCAATCCCATTTCGTTGCTTCCGGCGAATCCGGTAGGTGCTGCGTCACCAAGAACACCAGTAACGTGCAAGATAATACCGATCAAACCGATGATAGATCCACCAGCAATAAGTCCTGATGAAAGACTAACACCACTTTGTACACGTCTTTCTTTGAGTTCTTTATCCTTAGTGATTCTTTCGATCAATAGTTTGATCAAAGCTCCAACTAAGATAATTGATGTAGTTGACATTGGTAGATAGAAACCAAGGGCAACTGTCATAATTGATAGACCTAACATCCAGCATACAATAGCCATAACAACGCCAATGATGATCATGATCCATGGAAGATTTCCTGACATGATTCCTGATGTCAATGTGGCAATCAAGTTAGCTTGTGGCATACCGAATGGTGGGTTTGATCCTGTGATTCTAAGTTGTGGTTCAAGGATAACTGTAGTACCTACAACAACAATAACACCAATCATAGCGGCAATCATGAAGTATTTCATCATTTCGTTGTTGTTACCACCGATTACATAGTTAACTTTTTGTGTTTGTGCGTAAGCGCCACCAACAGAAATTGCAGTAACGATGAATACACCAAACAACAAGAGAATTTCACTGTGCTCTGTATTAGTCCATCCGAAGATTACGAATACAAGAGTCATGATAACTAATGAAGCAATTGTCATACCTGAAACAGGAGCATTAGAACATCCAATCGTACCAGCCAAACGAGCTGAAACGATAACGAACAATAGAGCTAATAAT
Source organism: Companilactobacillus hulinensis (assembly GCF_003946555.1). GTDB lineage: Bacteria > Bacillota > Bacilli > Lactobacillales > Lactobacillaceae > Companilactobacillus > Companilactobacillus hulinensis. The sequence goes on from NZ_RHOO01000011.1 coordinate 30,164, forward strand.
AATGAAAGGATTCCAGCAACAATAGCCATAAGGAAGTTGCCTGAAATGAAGAATCCTACTACAAAAATTGCGATAGTACCGATCAACAGTGCCCAAATACCCAAAGTATTCTTTTCACTGTCATCACTGTTCTTTGCGTTAAGCGTTTTCTTAACAGATGTAATAATAACTGGAATAAGTTTAACAGCACCGATGATACCACCACAGAGCATCATACCAGCACCAATATATTTCGAATATGATCCTGCAACTTGATCAACATTCATTTGTGAAACAGTTAAAGCTGCGTCATTCCATACATGTGCACCGCTACCGGCCATTTGTGTGAAATAAGCAATCAAAGGTGTGATGGCGAAGTTTGAAAGAACTGATCCAGCAAACATTACCAAGGCAACTTCTAGTCCAACAACGAATCCAATACCAGCAAGCATTGGGTTAACTTCTGTGGACATCTTCCAACGGTAGAATGAACTACCAACATAAGTGATAACACTGTTTACCCAACCGAATACTTGAGTTGTCAGCATTGTCAAGATACCACCAATTCCGAATCCGATACCCATGAACTTCAATGAGTCACCACCGGCTTCTGATGCAACTAAGGCTTCAGAGATAGCCATTGATTCGGGGTAAACCAATCTACCGTGTTCTTCAACAATCAGGTAGTTTTGAACTAATGATGCTGTACCAATAGCGAACAATACAGCTAAGGCACCAACTGCAACACCGGAGATGAAGTTAACCTTCCCACCGATGATAATAATTGCAGGTAAAACGTAGATCATACCACTGGCGATAGATTCACCACCACTGGACATACCTTGCAAAAGGTTCTTGCCAAGAATCCCCTTCTTCTTAGCGAATACTCCGACCATACCAGAACCAATGATCGATCCAGGAATTCCGGCTGCGACTGTAAGTCCAGCTTTCATACCAGAGTATGCTGTGGAAGCGGCGAAGATAACTGCTAGAATGGCACCCATGATCATGATGACGCCATTACCGCCTTTATTATTTTTGTCGGTTACATACGGGACGTATTTGTTGCCATCAACGCCACCGTAGGCCGATTGAGATAACCGTTTATTCAAAGTAGTTCCCTCCTTTACTAATTAGTTCTAACAATTAACCCACAAAATGATCTTTAGCATCATTAGTCAAGAAGTGATCAATGTTCTTAGAAACTCTCTCTAAGTCAACATTTCCACCTGATACCAAAGCTACGACTTTTTTATCTTCAAGCCACTTTGGATCGATCTTGCCTGCTTCTAGAGCTGCAGTTGGAAGTGCACCAGCTCCTTCAGCAACAGTCTTAGTTCTCTGAAGAAGGTCTTTCATTGCAGTTGCGATTTCTTCTTCATTAACTAGAACCATTTCATCAACTAAATTCTTAGTAATTGGGAATGTAATGCTTCCCGGTGTAGCAACTGCAGTACCATCTGCCAATGTTGGTGCAGTACTTTGAGTTGTGATTTTATCTGCTTCATATGATGCAGTCATACCATGAATATTCTCGGATTGTACACCGACAATATGGATATTAGGATTGTATGACTTGAGGGCTGTAGCAATACCAGAGATCAATCCACCACCACCAACTGGGACGATAACTGTGTCAACATCCCAAAGTTGATCTAATATCTCTAGTCCGATTGTTCCTTGTCCAGCAATAACATAATCATCATTGTATGGATCAACGATCGTATAGCCCTTTCTCTTGGCTTCTTCTTCCATGAACTTGTGAGCTTCATCGAAGTTGTCACCATGAAGAATTACTTCTGCACCATATCCAGCAGTTGCTTCTTGTTTGGCAATTGGTGATCCATGAGGCATAACGACAACTGCCTTGATGCCCAATAGATGTGATGTCAATGCGACACCTTGAGCATGATTACCAGCTGAAGCAGCGATAACCCCTTTTGATTTTTCAAGATCACTCAAATGTTGGATCTTGTTGAAAGCTCCACGGAATTTGAATGAACCTGTCAGTTGCATATTTTCTAGTTTCAGATAAACATCACCGTGTGCAACATTACGGCTTAAAAACATTGATTGAATCAGAGGAGTTGTCCGTCCAATTTTGTGGATTATGTGACTAGCTTCTTCGATATCTTTCATAGAAACAGGATCCATGAATGAATCCTTTTCCATTTCTTTTGCTTCTTCTACGGACATCATTGTGCGCACCTCCTTAGTCTATTAGTGCACCTAATTCTGAATAATCTAGATTCAATGAATCTGCTAAACCTTTATTTGTAACTTCCCCATGATATACATTGACACCTGATGCAAGTGCATCGTCTTTTTCAATAGCTTTGTCTAAGCCATTTTCAACGATCTCTTGGAGATACTTGATGTTACCAACAGCCAATGCAAGTGTTGCTGTACGTGGAACAGCACCTGGTTGGTTAGGAACAGCATAGTGAATAACGTTGAACTTAGTAAATACTGGATCTTCGATTGTTGTTGGATGATCAATTGTCTCCACTGTTCCACCTTGATCAATCGCTACATCAACTAGTACACTGCCTGGTTTCATTGATTTAACCATAGCTTCTGTAACTAGTTTCGGTGGACGTGCTCCTGGAATAAGAATTGTTGAAATAAACAAATCAGCATCTTTGATTTCTTTAGCCAAGTTTTCTGGAGTTGATGAAACACCTCTGAATTCTTGTCCTTCAAAATGCTTTCTTAACCAGTTCAATCTTTCTTCTTTCAACTCGATGATCGTTACATGGCATCCCATGTTCAAAGCAAGTGTTGCAGCATTCAAAGCAGCATTACCACCACCAAAGATGACTACATTACCAGCTCCTACTTCTGGAGTTCCTGGTAGAAGAATTCCTTCTCCACCATGTTGAGCTTCAAGATAGTAAGTTCCCATGATAACTGAACGTCTTCCGGCAATGGCACTCATTGGGCTCAATAATGCCAACTTGCCGTCTTCAACGATTGTTTCACCACCAATTGCACTGGTACCGGCCTTCATCATTGCTTGAACTGTAGCTGGAGATGAAGCTAAATGTTGAAATCCCCAAATTACTTGTCCAGGTTTGAAGTATTGATACTCTTCTTCATCAGGTTCCTTGACCTTAACAACAAGATCAGCTTCCCAACTTTGTGCATGACTCACAATCTTACCGCCAGCTTCTTCGTAGCTTTCATTACTGAAACCTGCACCGACACCGGCATTCTCTTCTACAAGAACCTCAGCACCTGATGAAATGAGTTTAGCAACATTCTCAGGAGTTACTGCAACTCTGCCTTCACCGGCCTTTTGTTCTTTAACAACACCAACACGCATTATCTTTCAGTCCTTTCTACTTCTCTCGCAATTGCAACTTTATGTTAACTTCTTCACATATGTTTAGTCAAGCACTTTTCTGAAATATATCTCAAAATACACTAACTACACACACATGTTTATGAACCTTGGACAGTTACGTTTGTAGACTTGTAAACAGTTACATTGCCTGATATAAAAGGATATACACTTGTTCAGTAACAGTGGACACTACGCCAAATATTATTTATATCATATTTCATGAAATGATTTTCTAATAATTATTAGCAATTGCTTTCAGCTGTTTACAAAAAAAGAGCCCTGCTTTCACAGAGTTCTCTCACTTTTTCACTAACTTATAATTATTTATAAATTGGGATCCATCTTAAATGTTAATCCTGATAATTCCGTTCCTTCTGTAACTAGTTTTGCCAACAATTCTTTAGCTTTATCATTAAAATACGTCACAATCTCATGATTTTGTTGCGTCAAATATTCAGTTAATTCAGTACCAAATAGTGATGCCGCATCATTTTCAACTGATTGAATCTTCTGACGCGACCATTGTGATAATTCCTTTTGATAATCCAAGTCTTCTTCAATGAATTCATTGTAATGTGACTCAACTACCATTGATAACGCCTCATAGATCCAATATGCATCTTTAAGATTCATACTATTGGAAATAGTACTGTAACTTTCATCTGTTTCGTTAGCATCTGTGAAAAATGGCACAAAAGTTGTAAAGCTAGGAATGCCATAACACTTCCATTCAACACTCAATTTGTCAGGCTTTAACTGCAAAATATGAGAATTAGCGGTCCTTGATAACGAAATAGCGCGATAACGTCTCTTATCATCATCACTACCATTTCCCAGCGGATCGAATTGGGTCTCATTATAATGAGACTTCAAAATATATTGAATATCTTCAACTGATATCTTACGTTCAGCCTTACGTAAGAATGGAAGCTCTGATGATTCAGGGTTTTGTTCGATGCTTGGATTCAAATACTTCTGTGCATACCAAACACGTGGTGTGTTGTAGTGATGGTCTGATTTAGTATTAGTACCGAAAATATGTCTGAAGTTAAACTTGCCTTCATCTGGATTCAATCCATGTTCGTCAACAAATTCTTGAATACCATCTGACCACATATAATAGTCAGGATTATCGAAGTCGATCTCTTCAATACCAATTTGATTGGCAGCAAAGGCATAACAATCATCAGGAATGCGAATAGCTACCCAGTGGTGACCAGTCGCAATTTCCATATACCAGACTTCATCTTGATCACTGAATTGAACGCCGTTACTTTCGGTCGCACCATACTTAGCAATCAATTCTCCTAATCGTTTGACACCATCCCTAGCAGAATCAATATAGGGAAGAACTAGTGTAGTAATTGAATCCTCGGCAACGCCATTCTCGATCAATGGATCATATCCAAGAACCCGCTCATTGCCATAGACACTCTCAGTTGCACTCATGGCGACGTTCTTCTCATTGATGCCGTCCTCTTCATATAATCCTTCAGTTGTATTAAGATCTGGAGAACTCGTATATCTGTACCCACTTGTTGGTAACTTCTCAGTCAAGCCATTGTAGACTGACTTGTAGGTTTCAATTCTATTAGTCACCGCTGGTTGAACAAAGAACTTCTTTGGATAGATAGCCACATAGTTATCTTCATTTCTAGCAATATAAGTACTGCCATCCATCGATGCCTTTTTACCGACCATAATAGATGAGCAAGCTGCGTGTTTTTGCATTAGTTGTCCCCTCCTAGTTAATTAATTACAGAATAGTTTATCTATGAACAAAAAGAAACCCCACGATTTTTGGTCGTGAGGTTTTGAAAAGTACAATCACTCTACTTTTTCTTAGCTGCATTATTTTCTTCTAAATGCTTGCGTAATGTAATGATAAAGAGGATTGCAACTACGAATGTGCTGATAGTAGTAAGACTCAATCCAAAATTGACTAGGTCGAATAATCCCAATAATATCAGCAATGCAATTGCGATATAACTGAACCAAATTCTTTCAAATTTCATTATATATGTCCTCTTTTCTTAATTTTTAAGCTTTAGCTGCACCAGCAGCTTCTTCAGCATGTAGTTGTTCAGCTTGTTTTGCAGCAACACGTTCAGAAATCTTCATGAATGGTAGATACAAAGCAACACCGACAGCTAGGATAACAACTTGAAGAACTACAGCACGCCAATCACCGGCTGTTGATAGATATGGTCCGATCAATGGAGGAGTAGTCCATGGTACTAAGACGACGGTTCTTGAAACTAAGCCTGCTAATGTTGCATAATAACCCATCAAAGCTCCGATAACTGGGAACAATACGAATGGAATCATCATTGGCAAGTTGAAGACGATAGGATAACCGAAGATCATAGGTTCGTTGATATTGAAAATACCAGGAGCTAATGAAAGTTTGGCAACATCTCTACTTGATTTAACTTTACTAAATAACAGAATAGCGATAATAAGAGAAATTGTTGAACCAGAACCACCAACTAGAACGTAGTTTGAAACGAATGAAGTTGTGATGATGTTAGGAATTTGTGCATGGTGTGCATAAGCTAACATGTTTTGGTTCATGTTGATAAGTACAAGTGGATCCATCAAAGAACCTGAAATAACTGTTTGGTGAATACCTAAAGTAAATAGGAAGTTGGCAACAAAGTAAATTACACAGAATCCTAAAATACTTGTATTGAATCCACGAAGTGGTTCTTGGACCCAGTTCTTGATCAAGTTGATCAAATCTGTGTTGAATAGACCTGCTAATAATGCTGCTAGTAGAGCAAAGAATGACATTAAGATCAAAGCAGGAAGTAAAACACTAAATGAAGAACTAACTGCAGGTGGAACATTCTCACCTAAATTGATTTGTAATTTCTTGATTCCAGCTAATTTAATGAAGATAGCTGTAGCTAAAAGTCCGATAATAATACCACCGAACATACCTTGTGTACCTGTGTTCAAGAAGCTCAAACCACCAGATACGTTATGTGCCTTACCTGCTGCATCTGATAATGATACAGTTCCTGGCATCATAATGAATAGTGAAGCTAGTGACATAGCTGCGGCAGCGATTGGGTTATTGAAGCCTTTGTTTTTAGCTAAAGCATAACCAATCATTGGAGCAACTAGGACACTGGCAACGTTCAAAGTACCATTTGAAATAGCGTTACCAAATACTTGAACCTTTGCTAATGTGTCACCTTTGAATATCCACATAAAGACTGTGTTGTTCAACAATGTTCCTAAACCAGCAATAATGAAGACTGGAAGGATAACAGCGAACGCATCACGCAAAGATCTTAGATAAACCCAATTACCTACGGTAACAGAAACTTGTGTGAACTTATCCAAAAAACTATTATGTTCTAGTTTTTCGGAAGTTGATTCCTTTGCCATGTTAACACCCCTCAAAAATTTTAATTAATATCACTTAAATCTGCGCCATTTGTTTCAATAACGTGTTTCAACCACCAATAACTCTTCTTTGGCACACGACGCATGTCTTTTAGATCATGGTTTGTACGGTTGACGTAAACTGTTCCATAACGTTTGTCCATATTGCCGCTAGAACTAGGTATATCGATTAATCCCCAACCGAGATAACCTATTACATCAACACCATCTTCAAAGATGGCATCTTCCATTGCTTGGATATGTTCACGATGATATGAGATACGATAATCATCTTGAATTTCTCCACCATCAAATTCTTCACGAACACCAATACCATTTTCAATGGGGAACATTGGTACTCCATATTCGTTGTAAACCTTTGTCAAAATATCGCGGAATCCTAGTGGATCAATCTGCCAGCCAAACTCTGAGGCTTTAAGATAAGGGTTCTTTTTGATACCTTCATCTAGGTAATGATTTGGAATCGTTCCTTCAGGAACCTGTGCAGCACTGATCGTGTCGCTTCTATAATAGCTAAATGCAATAAAATCAGATGTTAATTTAATGAGAACATCTTCATCTTCAGGCTGGAAGTCCATATCGATCCCATGATTCTTAACAAAAGTCATTACTTCATTTGAATAACGACCATAGACAAATGCATCTAATAGATCACGGTTCATAAATTCGTTGATCTGACGTGCATATAAAACATCTTTAGGATCTGGAGATGCGGGATATGCTTCACTATATGCAAGCATTCCACCTATCTTACAATCGGTATTGTCATGAATGTAATTTGCTACCCCCGCATGAGCTAGCATTACATGATGGCTGATTTGATACAACTCGTCGTCTGTCTTATCACCTTCCAAATAACCGGCAATGCGGAATGCTTCTCCCATATGATATAGATTCTGTTCGTTGAAAGTAATCCAATACTTAACACGACTACCGAATCTCTTGACCATTTCTTCGCCATAACGGACAAATGCATCAACCACGTGACGTGATAAAAATCCGTTATATTTTTCTGCCAAGTGTAATGGCATATCAAAGTGGTACAAGCAGATCATTGGAGTAATGTTACGAGCTAGAAGTGCATCGATCAATTTACTATAGAACTCAATGCCCTCTTCATTGAACTCGCCATCACCATCTGGATTAACACGGCTCCAAGAAATTTGGAATCGATAGAAGTTCATTCCCTGCTTTGCCATCAAATCGAAGTCTTCTTCATAGCGATGATACTCATCAATAGCATCATGCCAATCTGAGGAATTCTCTGTAGCAGGACGATCATCATAAACTGATTTACCCTTACCACCGATATTCCAAGCACCTTCCGTTTGCATGCTGGACGTTGAATTCCCCCATGCAAAATCTTTTGGTAACTGCTTTGTCATACTACACCGCCTCTTAAAAATTTTTGAATCGCTAACTTGAATACGCTTTCAGTATACACTAAGTTTCACGAATGTAAACATTTAATTTTATAAAAGTATATACATTTAAATCAACCATTATTCTTGAAACATGATAAAATGTTAGTCGTATACGTATACATTCAGGGAGAAGCAGTAACATGGCATATAAATATAAAGAAGTAGCAAACAAATTAAGAGATCAAATTCGCTCTGGCAACTATGTTCCTGGAGAACTACTACCAGATCAAAATCAATTAGCAAAGGATTTTAGTACTACCAGAATAACTGTCCATAAGGCAATTCAATTATTGGTTGTGGAAGGGATGGTTTATTCGAAGCGCGGTGCTGGTACCTTTGTTAGAAAAGATTATATTTCCGATGAAGATAGTACCAACTATGGTTCTGTCTCACCTATAGATAAGCCGTTAGGCGCAACATATACTAATCAAGGCAAAAAAGTTACCAGCAAAGTTCTTGAGTTATCCGCTCGTATGCCCACAACTGAAGAAGCTGATAAATTAATTATTCAGCCAACTGATCCTGTATATGTTATTCGTCGCGTTCGTTATGTTAATAAAGAAATCTTTGCATACGAAAACACTATCATGCCAACCAAAATAACTACCATTACTAAAGAAGTTCTACTGGGATCTGTTTACGCACATCTACAAGAAGAAGGACTTCATATCGAAGGATCTCATCGTGTTATTAGTGCCGAAAAGGCTACCCAGCTAGACGTCGACATCGGCATTGCTACAGAAGTCGATGAACCTATGATGGTTATAAATCAGTTAAGTTATTTGGATGACGGACAACCTTTTGAGATTTCTATCACACATTTTCCATATCAAAGAAGTCATATAACCGCCGATATAACGCTATAAAAAAGGAAGTGTTACGAAACATGGTCAGCTTTCGAGTATTAAAACAAACAAGACTAGTAATCCGATTTTGGATTGCTAGTCTTGTTTGTTTTAAGCGGAAAAAGCTATGTTTCGTTGCACGTTTATGCTGCACGTTTATGCTGCACGTTTATGCTGCACGTTTAAGGTGAAAATAGTTATGTCACAGCACCTTTTGATTTCCTATACAAACGTTACAAAAGTACCATTCCAAATACTCTCGTAAAATTCGATCGTATTCTCGGCACTCATATAATCATTATCAAAAGTTGTCGTTGCATCATGTTTCATATAGACCTTATAACCTAATCCATGGGCCATTTTAACGGTAGAATCACATCCATATTCCGTCTGTACTCCACAAACTTCAATAGTACTCAAATCATTTTCTTTGAGCATGCTATCTAGATTGGTCCGATAAAATGCATTGGGATGGTTTTTCTCAACAGTCATATCATCGTCGTGCTTATCCAATCCCACGGAAAACTGCCACAAGTCAGAATCTTTGATTAAGTCAGCACTATCATGCTGAACAAAAATAATCGGCAACTTTGCTGAGCGATAATCTTCAATTCTACTATTTATGTTTTTCAAAACTCCATCGTAGTTATAACCATACTTAAAAGCCGTCTGCATATCTAATACGAGTAGAACCTGTGCTAATTTTGGCATAATCTTCCCCCTCCTATTACTTGTCTTAATTAAAACACTTGGGCAAAAAAAATAAAGAAACTCCGGACAATTTCTGGATTTTCTTTATTTTATGACTATAGTGCGTCTGCGAATGTTTTGGACTCAATAGCGTATTTGTAAGGATCAACTCGTGAATCGGTCAAAGCTTGTACCAAATCACGTTCGTTATAGTCAATCAGATGTTTTGTTTGTAAAGTCAAAGTATTTCTTACTCTATCGTGACTCCATTTACCCATTTCTTCCAATTCTGGATATTTAATAGGATTAAAGTTTGTTGGTTCGGAAAAGACTATCTTGACCTCCAAAGAATCCACATATCTCTTAATACTTCTCATTACTTTGCCGTCTGTCAAAAAATCATCTCCCCAATAAGTTTAATCTATGCAAGCGGTTTCATTCTCCACTACTAGAATAACACTTTGCCCATTGATTAAAAAGCCTATTGTGACAAAAATAACAAGTAATCTTAAATTAATTAACTATAATATGGGGATTTTCGCTAAAGTCTTCTATTTTTCGTTCAACTTTGTCTCTTACTTCACGAAATACATTCATAACTTCTTCGTTACTACCAGTAGCCTGTGCAGGATCAGGAAGTCCCCAGTGTAAGTGTGTTACTCCTTTGGGAACCACTGGACATTTGTCTTTTGCATCTCCACAGAGAGTGATAACAAAATCACATTTGTTGAAATAATTTAGATCTATTAATTTAGAAGTGTTATGAGAAATATCAATTCCCTTTTCTGCCATAACTTCGACTGCCTTAGGATTCAACCCATGGACTTCAACTCCAGCACTTTGTACTTCCCATCCTGGAAGATACTTTTTGGCAAAGCCTTCCGCCATTTGGGAACGACAAGAATTACCTGTACAAATAAAATAGATTTTTTTCATAATGCAACCTCGTTGTTTTTTAATTAGACAAATCATACACTGTTCAAGAATCTTTTAAAAGTAAATTATTACTTTACATTATTAAGTACTTATGATTACAATGTATCTATTCATAAAATGTGTTTTGTCGGAGAATATAATGAAAATTTTTAAAAGAGTTATAATTGTTATTGTTTCAATCCTAGTAGTTATCGCTGCTGCACTAGGATTCTATGTCTATCAAGGTAAAAAGGCCTTGGATTCTGTTGATTCCAATGACACTAGCGTTTCTAACAAGATAAATGAAGGCAAGCCTATTTCTATCCTATTATTGGGTGCCGATACTGGAGCTGATGGTCGTATTGATCGTGGTAATTCCGATACAATGATGATCGTTACTCTGAACCCCAAAACTCACAAGTCAATTATGTATTCCATTCCAAGAGATACAATGGCTGAAATCGTTGGAGCTGGCAAGAAGAAAAAAGACGTCCAAAAAATCAACGCTGCTTACAATATCGGTAAGTCCGAAATGGCAAAAAATACCGTCAGCAAGTTACTAGGTATTCCTGTTGATTACAGTGTTGCTATCAACATGGGAGCACTAAAAAAGACTGTTGATTTTGTCGGTGGAGTTACCGTCACGACCCCTATTAAAGTAAGTTATGACGGAATTACCACCCCTAAGGGAACTCACCACTTGAATGGTAAACAAGCACTTAGCTACGTCCGCATGCGTTACCAAGATCCGCGTGGTGACTACGGTCGACAAATTCGTCAACAACAAGTTCTCAAAGCTGTCGTGAAGAAACTTGAACAACCAAAATATTTGGTTAAACTTCCAAACTTGATTACAGAATTGGGTCCAGATGTAAATTCAGATTTAACTGATAAACAAATGGAAAGTTTCCCACTTAAATACCACAGTGTTAGTGGCAATTTTAAGACTTACCAATTGCAAGGTCAGGGTGCATGGATAAACAAGAGTTCATATCAAATCCTATCTACAGACACATTACAGACAGCATCTGATATACTGCGTGACAATCTTGGATTAGATAAGAAGACTTTGAACAATACTGAAACTAAGCTGAACAAAATTAATTCTGCTTATTTCAAAGATCCTGATAATACTGATTACGATACTAATGGGCTTGATACTACCTATTACACTGATAATACGTACTAAAAAAGACAGATATTTGCTTAATTGCAAGTATCTGTCTTTTAGTTTGCTGTGTTGCTTTTATTGACACTTCCGGAAACAAGATATTTCATCTGCCATAGGACCGGCTCCAGCCAAGGTCTGGAGCCTCGACTTGAAGCTTTGCTTCGCAAATCTCCAAGCTCGTCCTGTGCTGTAAGAACGGCGTTGCCGTTCAACATCACCTTCACGGCTGATGAAACATCTTGTTTCCTACAGCTTGGTTGGTTTTAAATAAATTTGGAATATAACCCATTCAGTAACTGTACATTAACAAAATAGTATTACCGACCTATATCTATTCCAAATTTACTATATATCAACATCCAAATAGTCGGAGGTTGAAAGTGAAGAAGCCAGCAGTGGTAGTGGTGTTAGTACGGTGTGATTTTCACCGTTCTTACAGCACAGGACGACTTTTGAAATTTGCGGGTTATGCAAAGTTCAAAATCGAGGCATCAGACCTTGGCTGAGGCCGGTCCCACTGCAGGCTTCATCGCTTTCAAACCGGAGACGAAAAACCTACATATACTGAGCCAATGCCGCACGGAACTTCTCTTCTGGTTGATAGCCAACCATACGACCAACTACATTACCATCCTTCTTGATAATAAATGTAGGAATACCTTGAATACCAAAGTTGTTAGGTGTCTCTGGATTATGGTCAACATTCATTGATGTGAATTTGATTTTGTCACCCAATTCCTCATTTGATGATAACTTCTCAAGAATAGGATTCATCATCTTACATGGAGGACACCAGTCGGCATTGAAATCTGTGATCACCAAGCCTGAATTCGTTTCATCGTTATAAGTTGCATCGCTAATTTCTTTGATATTACTCATATTATTACTCTCCTTAAGAATCAAGTTTATCTTCAATTAACAATATACCCCCTAGGGTAGAATTAATCAAACATTCTGCTTCCTTTGCTTCCAAAAGAATTTTTAGCATATTATTTGAAGTACACTACCCTACTAGGTATAATTACATTAATAAATAATTACAGGAGGCAACAAATGTCTCAAACTATCGAAGAAGAAGATGCTAGTAAAAAAATAACTAGTCAGATCAAACGTTCCCGAGGCCAACTAGACGGTATTCTACGTATGATGGACGAAGGGCGCTCTTGTGATGATGTTTTGGTTCAGCTATCAGCCGTTAAGTCTGGTGTCGATAAGGCTATGAAACTCGTCATTGCCCAAAATATCCGTAAAAATGTTAATTGTGTTGATGAAAATGAGCTTAAAAATCTTCAAAGTTCACTAGATTTGATGCTGAAAACAAAATAAGAGTGTAACTTAATGCTAAACTTTTGCATATTAAGTCAAATGGGGACTGTAATCCGTTTTTGGATTACAATCCCCATTTTGTTGAATCTAAAACATGATTATACATCAAGCTTTACCAATCAAAATCTTTGAATCAACCGTAATTTGATCAATTCCAGTCCAATCAATGGCATCTGTATCTACATTAAATAGTAACGGCGTCATTTTAATGAAAGCATCGCGAACTTCTGGTGATACATGATAAGTCTGGGTAGCATTCACTTCATCTACAACATCAAAATGTTCTTCAAAGTATTCACGAACACGTTGGTTGGAATAACTGTCACTTCTAAGGAATTCACTTGCCTGCTTACGTAATTCAATTACATGATTTTCTCCAGGAATAACCTTGATCAGATATCCTTTATCTGTCAATATTCGATGAAATTCATTGTAGTTGGCAGGTGAAAAAATATCCAAAATACAATCAATACTATTATCTTGAATTGGCAACTGAGCTAGATCCCCGACAAACCATTTAACCGCATTCTCTTTGTCATTTTTAGCAGCCTGTTGGACAGAATCCTTAGAAATATCGAAGGCTAATAACTGCTTATTCAATGAATCATGAATCTCACGTGAATAATATCCTTCTCCACAACCTGCATCTAGGATTGTCTCAATTGGCAATCCGGAAATGATTTCTGTCAACTTATTCAAAATGTGATCGTATAATCCGTCTTTCAAAATCAGACCACGGTTTTCAAAGTTTGCCTTATCGTAATTCTTCTGTTGCTTCATGTTTAATAGAAAGTTTACATAACCAAATTTAGAAATATCAAAGTTATGACCATTCTCACAAACCAAACTTGTGCCATTTAATACTAGTTTTTCACCACAGTTAGGACATTTGAAGAACTCCTGACTATTTGAGAATCTTTTTAATTTATCTTTATTCATTTCATTTACCAAATTTCTTTTTGTCTACTAATAAGAATAGCATGTAAAAAAGGCGCTGAAAAATCAATTTCAGCGTCTTATGTCATATTCATTACTCTCAATGCCTGCATTAGTCAGTGTATCGATCAAAACATCTTCTTTGTAATTTGACGACTTAGTGGCTAACAACAAGCATGCTGTTCGTTCTTCATTACGATTCCATGTACCCATACGCATAAGTTGAGGATACATTCGTGGATCAAAGCTCATTGGAGAATGAAATTCCAATCGAATGATATGAACACCCCAGTAATCACGATAATATTTTTTCAATGTTTTAAACACTATGATCCGACCTTAATTGATATATTTATTTAATTATATCATCTAACAGATCATTTGCTCGAAACTACAGCATCAAACCAACAGAATAGTGAATAATCATAGTAATAATACCAACAATAACATTTCTGATGATGGCTGTTTTGACTAGTCCATCACCTAACTTAGCGCTCAAGAACCCCGTCAGAGCAACCGACAATGTAACTGCGAGAATAGTTCCTGGCCATTGCAATGATACCGGCAAAAGCGTCATAGCTACAAGTGGGAAAATGCCACCTGATGCTGCGGCAACTAGTGATGAAAAGGCTGCATCCCAAGGGCTCATGTAGTGACCCAACTCCAAGTCATACTTAACTTTGACAACAGTACCCAAAGCGTCCTTTTGCATTAATTCTTCAGCGATTTCTCTAGCGGTATCTTCGGTAACACCACGTTCAACGTAGAAATTAGCGACAGATTGTACCTCTCCAGCAAAATTAGTTTTGATCAATTCACGTTCTTTTTCAATAGCTGCTTTTTCGGTATCCTTTTGGGAGCTAACTGAAGCATATTCGCCAGAAGCCATTGAAAAAGCACATGCTAGAAGATCTGACAGACCAGCAATAAAGATCGTAAACTGGTTTGTTGTGGCAACAGCGACTGAGAATAGAACTCCGACAACTGTTAAAATTCCATCATTGGAACCTAGAACTCCGGCACGAAGTGTATTGGAACGTTCTGCCATTGTTTTCTTTTGTTTCTTTGCTTTTGGAACATTTATTGCCTTCATCAAACTTGTCACATCCTTAGTCTTAGTGTGCGAATAGCGAACCTATCAAATAGGTCACAAGCATTGTTAATAATCCTGAAACAACGTTTCTAAAGACAGCCTTCAATCTATTGGCATTACCAAGTGCTGCGGCTGTATAACCAGTTATAGTCAAAGCGATAATAACGGCAATCACTGTCGCAATGATTTTGATATTTTCTGGGAAAAATGTAATTGATACTAATGGCAAAATCGATCCAGTTGGGAACGAAATCATTGATGCCATAGCGGCTGCGATCGCACTTGTGTGCTCTTTGGGATTGAACCCAAATCTTTCACGCACAGCCACATCCAGCGGATCATCACTCATCATTTCTTTAGTAGCTTTCAACGATAGTTCAGAAGAAATGCCAGTCGCTTGATATTTATTCTTAATAAAATCAAACTCTCGATCATAATTACCATCGAGTGCCGCTGACTCCTTCTCAATAGCACGACGTTCACTGTCACGTTGGGTACTTACTGAGACCCATTCACCCATTGCCATGGAAATAGTTCCGGCAAGCATTCCAGCTATACCGGCTAAGAAAATTGCATAATTACTACTCTTGGCCCCAGCAACACCGATAACTATACCAGCAACTGAAACGATTCCATCATTTGCGCCCATAACACTGGCACGCATAACATTGATCTTTTCAGCGAGACTTCTATTTTTCTTCTTGGCTTTTTGCATTTTTATCGCCCCTATCTCATAGTCCTTTGTTGTAATCATTTCTATATTGGAATGATTCTCACTTACTAACGAATACATACTAATACTTTTTTCTGAAAAAGTAAAACTATAACACACGCCCATCTTCGACTACATAAGTAAACATTAATTGATATTATTACAATGCAAGTATTATAATTAGATTGTAATGATTCCAAGTTAATAATAAGTAACAGAAAGGAAGATTGCTTATGGCTAATAGTTCTGTCATGGAGGATACACTAAAAGTTCTCAAAGAGCACAAATTACGTGTTACGCCACAACGTCACATAATCTTGGCGTATTTGGCAAGTCATCATAACCACCCTACTGTTGAAACTATTCGGGACGGCCTAAGCAAAGAGCTTCCCAACATGGGCGCATCAACGATTTATAACACTCTCAATACTTTTGTCGATCACCATTTGGTCGTTGAATTACAAAATGGTGATGGCAGTACCCATTATGACTACTTTGGTACCCCACATTACCATGCAATATGTACAAATTGCGGTAAAATCGTAGACGTTTCGTATCCTGGGTTCAGTAAGGACGAAAAAGCCCTTGAAGAAAAGACCGCTGAAATATCTGGTTATATGATTTCTGGTAATCACATGGAGGTTTATGGTCTGTGTCCTGAGTGTCAGGTTAAATTGGGGATTAAATAGTGGGGGTTGCTCCGGAAGTCGGAAATATATCCTGCTGTGGGGTCGCTCCAGCCAAAGGACGGGCTTCCGACTCGACTTTAAGCCATGAAGAACGCATGTCTTAAAGCTCGACCCATGGCCTAAGCTGACCAAAATCGTCAGCTAACGCCATCTCACAGCTGGATATATTTTCGACCTCCTCCGCTTGAGATGATTTCTTAATAGACACAGTATTTAAAATCTTAAGATGAATAATAAATAAGTTCCGTCTCTTTTTGAGAAGGAACTTATTTTTTTACTATGTGAAAAATGATTATAAATAATTTGGAAAATAGCATCCATACATACCTAAAAACCCAAACCAGCCGCAGGTTGAAAATAATAATTCGGCAGTGACAGTGGTGTTGAACGGTGGTTTACCGTTCTTACAGCACCGGACGACTTTTGAAATTTACGGGTTATGTAAAGTTCAAAATCGAGATTCCAGACCGCCCTTCGGCTGGAATCGGTCCCACTGCAGGATTGTTATTTTCAACCGGAGGCGAACTCCCCCACAAACCACAAAACATATTTCATTAAAGGAATTATCACTTATAATGAATACAACTAACACCTTTTAGGAGGTTCAAATGAAAAATACCATTTTAATCGTGGAAGATGAGCTTAGTCTCTCAAGCTATCTAACCAAAGAATTACAATTCGAAGACTTCAACGTCGTCGTCGCTAATGACGGTCTTGAGGCTATGGACAAATACGCAAAAAATCAAAACGAACTATTACTTATCCTCCTTGACTGGATGTTGCCAAAATTAGATGGAATGGAAGTTCTGCGTAGAATTCGTAAGCATGATCAAGTTCCAGTTATAATCATGACTGCTCGTGATTATGTTGGCGATAAAGTCACTGGACTCGACAATGGCGCGGACGATTACATAACTAAGCCATTTGAAATTGAAGAATTACTAGCCAGAGTGCGTGTGATTCAGCGACGTGCAGAGCAAATGTCTGAACCTGACCAAACATATCAAATAGCCGATTTAACACTTTATACCAAATCTCATCAAGTCGTGAAAAATAATGAAAATATCCCACTAACACGCCGAGCATTCGACCTACTATTGTTCTTCCTACAGCACGTTGGACAAGTATTCACTCGTGATGAATTACTGGATAATGTCTGGGGTGAGGATTTTTTTGGTCAGCAAAACGTCGTCGATGTCTACATTGGATATCTTCGTAGCAAAATCGATGGTAAGAATGAGCAGCCTTTGATCCAGACAATACGTGGTGTTGGCTATTCGATCGAGGACACAGCCAATGAATAAGAAGACTACAACTTATGAGAAACTGATCAATCAAGGTATTAATCGCTTAGTCGTCATCATTACCTTATCAATTAGCTTGATAATTCTCGCATTTGTCGGCGTTCAACAGTCTCTTAGAACTGCACACGATGCACAGGGCCTGATGATGAGCTTAAATCGTTCCAACATTGAGAGTATTCCTAGTTTCATCGAATGGAATAACGCTAATGAACGACATACTAAGCAAAATTCTTTCATCCGTGTTAAAACACAGGACAAATCAGTGACCGCCGCATCTTTGAAACGCAAACGTATCATCATGACTTCTCCATCATCCAAAAAATTCTTAGCTCGGAAAAAATTACACATTTTCTTTAACAAAAATATTGTTTACATTCCAAGCTATGGATTATTCCTTTACTACACTCAAAAGAACAATGACACAACTTATCAACTATGGGTCAGCTTGAATAATCTAATAAAAAGTCTGTTACTACTGTTGACGGTGATTGTCCTTGTAGTTTTCGTGACATTAGGATTTGGTACTTGGTGGGCTAAAAGACTGGCGCAGCGATTAAGTTCACCAACGCTTGAACTTGTTAATGAAACCAAAAAGACTACTCAAAATTTGAACACTCAGCAACCTACACTAACAGTTCCAAAAAGCCCTTTAGAAATCCACGAATTAGGTAATTCCTTCAATGATTTATTGAACGTTCAAAATCAACGTCTGGACCGTGAGAAACAATTTGTTTCCGATTCTTCACACGAATTAAGAACTCCAATTGCGGCAATCCGCGGAAACATCAGTTTGATAAAGCGCCGTGGCGATAAACACCCCGAAGTAATCCCTGAATCCCTTGATTTTATTGATGAAGAATCATTGAGGATGCAAAAACTCATCGAAAACCTCCTCCACCTATCTCGTGCAGATAAAGCTGAAGTAGAACTCACTGAGATCAACTTATCCAAAATAATTCAACAGCTAAGTGAGCATTATCAGTCTTCAATCCCTCAACAAATTCATGCTGATATTGAACCCAATTTGAAGGTAAACGGTAATACTGACATGATTCAACAAATGAGTATTGCCTTATTGGACAATGCCAGTAAATATTCACTTGAAAACAAAGTTATCACTTTAGGCGTTCATAAATCTGGAGAAAATATTGTTTTGACCGTTACAGATCAAGGTATCGGTATCCCAGATAATAAGAAAGATAAGATATTCCAACGTTTCTATCGTGTCGATGAATCGCATTCTACCGAGATTAAAGGTAGTGGTTTGGGGTTAGCTATTGTTTCAAAACTAGCCGTTCTAAACGAGGCACAAGTAACTGTTTATGATAACTCCCCTCAAGGAAGTACTTTCGCAGTTACATTTAAAGCACTTGACTGATTTTCAGCCAAGTGCTTTTTTATGTTTATTCATATGAGACGTTAACTTGTTTTCCCACCGCATAGCCGATTTCAAAAATAGTTTTAAAAGTTGGATTCTCTTCACCACTTTCAATTCGAGCAATCGTTGACTGTGGTTTGTTTACCTTTTTGGCGAATTCTTCCTGTGTTAGACCCATGGAACGTCTTAATTCAGTAATCTCAACCGCCAAATCCATCTTACTTTTTTCTTCATCCATTACCTTAGATAACTCGGAATCATTCTCTTTTTCTGAAGCAATGTAATCTAGTGCGTCAATATATTTAACTTTATTCATCTCTTGATTTGCTCCTATTCATTAATAATCTGGCACGTCTAACTTCTCGTCGTGGTGTTTTATCAGTCTTCTTAGTAAATACATTTGTTATCACATATGTATTCTCATGCTTATGAAAATACAGACATCTTTGAATATTGTTGCCATATTTAGAACGAATTTCATATATATCAGAATCAATTTTTTTAACCCATTCTTGTCTAGAAGCAATCGAAATGCCAAATTCAGATATTGATTTGATCACATCATACAGCTTAGCTTTATCCTTGCTTGGTAATCCATTAATGAAATTCAATATTTCACTCTTACCATCTAATTCTAAAAATACAAATTTAACTTTTCTCATCGCACATTATATCATATATGATATAATTTCACTCCCTCAGAGATCTATCTCAGAATATATCTCTAAAGAAATTATGTGATAACTTCTTCCGTTTAACCGTAAAAAAGGCACCGCATTTACAACTACACAAATGCGGTACCTTTACAAAACCTGTTTTGTAACGCCCTTTAACGATGATTGAATCCATCTAAGAATCCAGCAACTAGTTCATAAAGATGTGGCCATAATGATACTGTGATCCAAATGATTGCTATAACAGTTGTCCACTTTGAAACTATCTTATCAATGTTCTTCCATTTGATACTCCAAATCAGTGCAAAGAATGATATCCATATTGGTAACGCTAGCCAATTGTATAATACGTCATAAGATATGTTGAATACAGTAGTTGAGAGAATAAAGGCGATAATTGCCCCTGCTACTCCCACCAATACTATAAGTAATGCTTTGTTAATTTTTGAGCCTTTTTCTAGTTCCTTCATAAGATCTTCGTCTCCCTTTATTAGTTCATCTAGAGAGAGGTCAAATAGTTCGCTGATTGCAACGACATTTGCAAAGCTTGGTAATGAAGACCCGTTTTCCCACTTAGAAATGGATTGGCGAGATATATGAAGTTTTTCTGCCAACAACTCCTGGGACATACCTTGTTCTTTTCGACGCTGTTGTAATTGTTTACCTATTTGCATTGCTCTCTCCTCGATTCAATTTCAGAATAACTGTTCATCTTATGTTTTAGTAGAACTTGACAGTTGCATTTGCATATCATCGTTATAACGGTGGTTATGTAAACCATACTTTACAACGATGGGTTATATCATAATCCTATTATTAGAGCATTGATAGCAAAAAAAATGAATTCAATCAAATCATTCAGATTCGTATTGAATTCATTTCACTAACCATTTAAAGTATTCATTTCTCTTGTAAATCCTTCAATAAAGCTGTAAATATTTGGCCACATAACTAGTGCCAACCAGATGACACCCAAAATTACAGTCCATTTATTCGTTATCTTATCGATATTCTGCCATTTAATACTGAATATAAAACAAAAGAACGAAACAAGTATCGGTAGAAACAACCAGTTTTCCAAAGTACTCTCAGATATATTGAATATTGATGATGAAAATACAAATGCTACCATCGCTATCCCAATTCCAAATAATAATATTTCCATTGCCTTATTCATTTTTGGTGTTGTTTCTTCAAATTTGTTCATCAGAGCTTCATCCCCCTTAATTAATTCGTCGAGAGAAATATCAAACAGTTCACCGATCACAACCACGTTCGCAAACGTAGGTAAAGAAGTTCCGTTTTCCCATTTTGAGATTGACTGCCTTGAGATATGCATTTTCTTAGCTAAGTCTTCCTGGGACATATTATGTTTTTTACGCTGTTGTTGCAGTTGTTTCCCTATTTGCATTATTATCTCCTCGATTCAATTTAAGGATATCTGATGAGCGATGTTTTGGGGTAGCACTTCTTGGTTGCATTGGTATTTAGAATGTTTTGGGCGTTATAACGGCTAACTAATTAGCCAAATATTTTCGACATCATATATATTATGATCAAAAAACACTATTAATATTTAGAATAAATGAGGTTTAAAAATATTTACCACTCTTTTTTTGGTTTATCACCTTTATATCATTTTATCGGTCAATCTACTGGTAAATATAGCTTTTTGTAAAACACGAACCTTATTACTTGGTAAATATTACACAGAAATCTATATTTTTTTAATTCACTTTATTATGAAAGTGCTAACATTATCACCGTAAAATAAATTAATTTACACGGAGGTTATTACAATGGCTTATAACAAAGAGTTTATGGAATTGGCAGAAAAGGAAGCTCAATCCAACGTTGGTACACAAATTGGTGGACCTTTCGGAACTGTTATTGTTAAAGATGGTGAGATCGTAGCAAGTGGTCACAACTGCGTACTACAAAATCACGATCCTTCAGCACATGGTGAGATCACGACAATCAGAAAAGCTTGTCAAAAATTAGGTACTCACGACTTAACTGGCTGTGAATTATACACAAATGCTTATCCATGTCCAATGTGCTTAGGTGCAATCATCTGGTCAAATATCAAGACTTGTTACTATGGTAATACAGCTAAAGATGCTGCTGATATTGGATTCCGTGATGACTTCATTTACACATTCATCAAGGGTGACGCTAAAGACGGTGACGTTTTGAAGCTTGAACAACACGACCGTGACATGACTATGAAATCATTCAAGGACTTCAAAGGCGACACAGAAAGCACATTATATTAATCCCTAATCCGACTAATATTTATAGATAGAGGGGTGTGAGTATGAAGAATAAATCAGACTCATTAATGGACGTAGTTAGAGATAAAAGTGCTTTCAGAAGAGAGATTATTGCTGGTATTACAGGATATTTTGCAATAATGTATGTTATCTTCGTTAACCCACAAATTGTTGCAGTTACCGGAATGCCAGTCAAACTTGTTACTTTTGCGACTATTTTTGCCGCAGCTGTTGGCTGTCTATTATCTGGTTTCTTCGCAAAATCACCAATGATTATTGTTCCTGGAATGGGAATCAACGCTCTATTCTCATATACAATTAAAACAGATATGGGATTTACATGGCAAACGACACTAACGATTGCTCTTGTAAGTAGTATTATCTTCACATTAATATCATTTAGTTCCTTAATTGATAAGATTGCTGACAGTATTACACAATCAATGAAATCAGCTATTACAGCTGGTATCGGTGCATTCTTAGCATTCGTTGCTTTGAAGAACATTGGCCTTATTTTGCCAAGTAATAGTTCTATTCTAAAATTTGGTAACGTATTATCACCTGTAATTTTGCTAGCCTTGCTGGGAATTGCACTGACTATAATATTCCAAATTAGAGGTTATGCTTGGGGCATGATCGCAAGTATGGCTATCATTACTATCATTGCTTTGGTAATGCATGTATCTACCGGTGCTACAACTAATATCACTATGGGTGATTTAGGCATGTACAACCAAATATTCTTTAAATTTGGATTCACCATTCCTTCATGGATCAAGTTCATCACAGCTGTATTCTCAATGCTGATGTTGATGATCTTCGAAGGTGTAGGTATTTGTAAAGGACTATTGGAAGATCAAACAAAAGTTAAACCAACACTTCAAGCTACTGGTATTTCAAATATCTTTGCTTCAATGTTTGGTTCAAGTCCTACAGTTGATGCTGCTGAAGCTGGTGCAGCTATTGCTGCTGGTGGTAAGACAGGTATCACATCTATCGTTGTTGGTATTCTATTTGTATTATCACTTGTACTAGTTCCAGTAATTGGATATATTCCAACATGTGCAACAACTTCAATTATCATTTTTACAGCTTGCTCAATGATGGGTAACATCAAATTTATCAATATGGATGATTTAAGTGACTGGCTACCAGCCTTCTTAATCATTATTATGATTCCATTTACTGGTAGTATTGCTACTGGTATGGCATTCGGATTCATTGCATTCCCTATTGCTAAATTAGCTTCCGGTAAGAAAGACGAATTGAATATTGTAAACATTATTATTGCTATTTTATTTGCACTTTCATTAGTTGTAACTTCAATCGTTTAAAACTAAAAGTTAAGGAGTGATACATTCGTATCACTCCTTTTTTTGTCTAAAAATTATGGTAACAAATTAAAATCTTCTATTTCATAATCATCGCTATTCAATTTAACCTTAGTAACGCTGCCATTCATAGGAAATGCTCTGTAAGGGTCCAACTTGGAGCCAAAGTAATTCATTATTAAATATTTAATAATACCTCCATGGGTAACAACTAGAATCTTCGAATCAGGTTCATTCTCATCCCTAAGTTGATCAAGTCCAGCCATGACGCGTGATCTAAACGTTTTGGCATCCTCAGCAAAATCCAATGGATCAGCCTTTCTCATAGCATCCCTAATAAAATCTATTGAATAATTCTTAATAAGCTCATTTTGAGTAGAAAATCCATAAGGCTTGGCAATAACCTTCCAAGTATCTGCACTATTGAAACCTTCAAATGAGCCAAAAAATATTTCTCTAAAATTTTTACTAGTTTGTAACTTCAAATTACTTACTTTATTCTCATTAATAATTATTTCCGCTGTATCCATAGTTCGCTTTAAATCTGAACTGTAAAGAGCATCAAATTTGATATTCTTCAAATACTGTCCCGTCTTTTTTAGATCTTCAATACCTTTATCTGTCAGTGGTGAATCTGACCATCCTTGCATTTTATCCATCAAATTCAGAACTGTTTCACCGTGTCTCACAAAATAGACTTCCATAGTTACTCCTCAATTCACATTTATTACTTCTAATTGTAAAACAAGCCCAGCATTTGTACTAACAAATACTGAGCTTGTTTCTATTTATCTATATTTGTTCCGTATGCTTCAATTTGTGTCAAAGCTGGAAATGTCGATGCATCTTTATCTTTGATCAGATTGAATAACTTGATCCACGTAACCTGCTTGTGATCTATTTCAAATATCTGTCTATCTTTGATTTTATTCAATCGGAAAGATTGGATTGAACCATCAGAAAATTCAATTGAAATATTAGTCCAATGGCTATCATGAGGATAATCAGCACGCAATATAATTGCTAATTTATCCAGTTCAACTTTTCTTCCAAAATCGACTTTCATTTCAGCATTATCTTGTTGATTAATCCCCCATGATTGGAATGGAAAGTTACCATGGCTCTCATTAGCTACTATTCCATCAATCGCATTCTTACAATAGAAGACATATTCACCACGAGTTTCAGCATTAGCTGTTGCATGTGGATATGCATCACTTGCATCATGTTGATCATGGCTATTCTCCGCTAAATTACGATAAGAATTAATCTCATCACTGGTTGCATACCGCACTGTTACATAATTGCTTCTAGTTTGAAAGGCACTCTCAGGATACGGCCATTCACGTTGGAGATTAAATGGTACTTGGTACTTCCATTCTTTTTTAGTTACATATATTAATGCTGGTTTCAGAGCAACATCCATCTGTACCATCAAATACCTGGGAGCATCTTCAATAATTACATTCAGACTATCATTCAATTTGTAGTGATGATGAAATTCCAGATATGTAGTGTCAATGCCACTATTTTCCTTAATAACTTCATCAGCATTCAACAACTGAAGAGTAATATTATTATCCATTGTTTACCCCCATAAATTTTTCTAATTCTGGTCTAGTTGGATATCCGTCACTATCTCCAGCATCTTGAACGGCTAATGCACCAATAGCACAAGCACGTTTAATAGAATTTCTCATACCAATTTCTTCTAACAATCCAGATATGAATCCCACGGCAAATCCATCACCTGCGCCAACTGTATCAACAACGTTATCAACCTTATAACCGCCTATAAGTTGTAGAGCGTCATCTCTAGTTTTAACATATGCACCTTTGGGACCAGCCTTAATAACTACTGCTTGTGTAGTATTACTCTGGTTTAAATAAAAGTCAGCAATAGCTTCTGGATCATCAGTTCCAACCAGTCGTTCACCTTCATGTATTCCAGGCATAACTATAGTTGCCTTACTTGCCAAATAATTCAACTTTCTAATCATTTCACGTTCATTTGGCCATAATTGTAATCGTATGTTGGGGTCATATGTAGTAACTATTGATTTACTATCTGCCAGCTCTAACAATCTTTCAACTGATTCATAACCAGCCTCAGAAATTCCCGCCATAATACCAGAACAATGAACTAATCCAACATTATCAAAATTTATTTTATCCAAATTACTTGCACAATAGTGCGATGCTGCAGAGTTCTTACGATAATAGAATATCTCCGGATCACCTTTATCAACACGTTGTTTCATATAGAAACCAGTCCAATAGTCATCCTTTGTTTCAACATAATTTGTTTGTATTCCATTTTGTTCAATCTCATGTTTTATTGATTGTCCCAATGGATCGTTTCCTATAGCCGTAATATATTTTGACTCTATACCCAATCTAGAAACACCCACGGCAACATTTAATTCCGCACCAGCAAGATACTTAGTAAAATGTTTTGCGTCCATTAATCCGGCGTTCAAGTCTTCTGAGCTGAAAACAATCAAGGGTTCGCCAATAGTTAAAAAGCTTTTCATATTCCCCACCTCTGAAAAAAGGCCGCTTTATGAGCGGCCTTTACTGAATTTCTATTAACGTACCAAGTAACCACCGTCAACAGCTAAGATATGACCATTAACATAATTTGATGCTTTACTTGCTAGGAATACTGCGACTCCCATTAATTCAGAAGGTTCTGCCCAGTGATTTGCTGGAATTCTGTCAAGAATCTCTTGGTTACGAGCTTTGTCCGCACGAATTGGTGCAGTATTAGCAGTCTTGATGTAACCTGGTGCAATCGCATTAACTTGAATGTTATATGCACCCAATTCACTAGCAAATGCCTTAGTCAATCCGGCAACACCATGTTTTGAAGCAGTGTATGAAGGAATGAATTTACCACCTTGGAATGAAAGCATTGAACCAATATTGATGATCTTACCTGATTTTTGCTTAGCCATTTCTTTAGCAGCTGCCATAGACATATGATATACAGCATTCAAGTTGATGTTGATAACCATATCCCAGTCTTTGTCTTGTGATTCAAGAAGTGGATTACGACGAATCATACCAGCGTTATTAATAAGAATATCAATATGTCCGTATGTTTCGATAACCTTCTTAACTACCTCTTCAGCGACGCCTTCCTTGGTCAAATCAACGTCCATGAATTCAACCTTGCGTCCACGCTTTTCAATCATTGCACGTGTATTGTCCCATTCAGCAGTACCAAATGTAGGAATAAAGATATCAGCTCCGGCTTCAGCTAATGCAACAGCGTAACCTTGTCCTAATCCTGTATTACCACCAGTAATAACGGCAACCTTGCCTGTTAAATCAAAAAAGTTCATTTTGAATTGATCAAGTGCTTCTTCATTTGCTTGAATTTCTTCTTTTGATTGTTCCATTTTTATTCACCATTTTCCTTCTCAATTTGAATTATCTAAGTTCGTCCATTGATACTTGATCCATATCATCATATGTTTGATTCTCACCACACATTGCCCAAATAAATGAGTAATTTGTAGTGCCGACTCCACAATGAATTGACCAACTAGGGTTAATTACGGCTTGCTCAGGTGATAGTACGATGTGTTTAGACTCGTCTGGTTTGCCTAAGAAGTGGAATACACGTGTATCTTCGGCACCGAAGTCAAAGTACATGTATGTTTCCATTCTTCTTGCATGTGTATGAGCTGGCATGGTATTCCATGATGAACCTGGCTCAAGAACTGTGTATCCCATTTGTAATTGACAAGTATCCATTTGAGATGCATCAATATACTTATAAATAGTACGTTTGTTCATATGTGCTTGGTCACCCATTGGCTTAGCTAAAGCATTAGCGAATGGCAACTTCTTATTTGGATATGTCTTATGTGCGGGTGTTGAAACTACGTAGAATTTAGCAGGATTCTTGGCATCATCAGATTCAAAAATCACATGTTTTGTTCCCATACCTACGTAATATCCATCGTGGTTAACCATTTCTTCTTTTTGACCATCAACAGTAATTGAACCACTACCACCAATATTAATGAGGCCTAGTTCTCTACGTTGTAAGAAATATTCAACTCCGAGATCCTTATCAAGCTTAATCTCCAACGGCTCATCTACAGGTGTTACACCACCAAAAATCATGCGGTCGTTATATGTATATGTAAGTGAAATGTCGCCATCCTTGAATAAGTCTGTAACTAAGAACTGATCTCTTAGTTGGTCCGTTGAGTAATTCTTAATATCCTCCGGACTATGTGAATAATTAATGTTCATTGAAAATGCCATAATTTCCTCCTATTAAATTTACTATGCAGAAACATGATTTCCTTTTATTTAATCAAATTTTTTTACAGTAATCTGTTATATTCACCATTCTCTGAAATAACAAGATCACCGTAATAAGGTTGTCCATTTACGTAATAGACTTTGTCTCCAATAAAAGTATTCTCATGTTGTAATACTATTTCAATCTTTGTCCCATCTTTCAATGTGACTTCAATTGGATAACAGAATGTATCTAAAATACTGCTGTCTGATCCGGAACGTTTTGCTTCCTGTTTATTAACTGAAATAATTTCATCAGAATTACCAATCAAACAATAACTAACGAACTGATCTTTGAATTCTGAACTTGTAACAATTTTTACTGTATCTTCTTTCTCGTTGTACCTTGGTGAATAAATTTGATTTTCTGCCTTCTTCATATTATCGGAGAAAAACATTGAGAATTCCTCATCATCAGATTTACTTAGTCTAATGGAATTATCGTTCTTATTGCACTCTGCAGTTAAGTCTGGAGAAAGAATCCAGTTACTTCGCTTAGTGTGTTTCCCATGTTGCATGCCAACATCGAATACCAATGCAATTTCACGATTCTTAAACCATATGAAGTAGCGTTTATAATCAAATTTATGTTGTTTATCAAAGTATCCTGTAACAACTAAATCGTAATCCTTGAAGTGTTTAACTATATTATTACCCGGAGTTGTTACCTTGGAATACTTCCAAGAATCACGTGGAACTAATGGGTAAACCGCATCGATACTTACTATATTATGAGAATCACCAGATTTCAGGTTTCTCCTAATATCTGAATCAACATACGTATATCTACCTGGATCAATCAAAATATTTTGATTATTAATCGTAAGATCTATGTGTCCTAATGCAGTATGACCATGACCACTTCCAAGATCTCCGTTGTAACAATGCCAATAATTACCATCTGTATCCTTCATATAATAATTACCGGAGATAGTTGCATCAAGATACGGACTAACTTCATCAGATTTTGTCTTATCAAGTCCCAAGCTGCTCAATGGATAAAATTCGAGGGGGGTGAAATCATATTTACTTTTACCCATTTTTGAATCCAAGATAAGATGACCTGTTTCAATGAGGTCCGCAACTTCGATTGCATCTGTATCACCTTGTTGAAGAATCTTATGGTTCGGTAATACGAAGTAATCAAAGGCATTTAACATCA
This sequence comes from Companilactobacillus hulinensis, assembly GCF_003946555.1. Lineage (GTDB taxonomy): Bacteria > Bacillota > Bacilli > Lactobacillales > Lactobacillaceae > Companilactobacillus > Companilactobacillus hulinensis. The sequence goes on from NZ_RHOO01000011.1 coordinate 59,146, forward strand.
AATGGAGCTTGTCAGTAATCAATTTTGGAATTAGTAAATTGTTACTCTTATAGGCCGCATATACACATAGCGAGCTTCTAAATACTTCGATAAAGTAAAGTGGCGATTGTTCCCAATGAATTCCTTCATCATCAACTTGTAATTCTAATTCCACAGTAAGCTTATCAAGAGCCCAATCTACTAAGTCTGAGCTAATAACTTCTTTATTCACTGCGTTGAAACAAAGAATACCAGTTGTAATCAGAACTCCCCAATTACTCAAATCATATTTATCAATATAATTATTCTTCAAATATTCAGCTTGATCTTGAATGGTTTCATCCAACTTTGCCTTTTCAGATTCACTCAAAATACCTTTTTCAAATAACAGTCTATACATGAGTGACCAGTTCAATAATCTAATTCCAGTATCAATGGTCCTCCAAGCTGTATGTCTGAATTCTTGTTTATCGTAATCATTAAATACCCAATCAAACATGAATTCCTTTGATTTCAACAAATATTTATCATTACTTGTATGTAGATATGTTAGTAACAAATCCTGTAAATATTCTTGCCGATTCAAAACATACAACCATTCTGGATCATCATTAGGAGACTTGTGCCAATCCTTTAGTTCATAGGTAATCGGTGATGGCTCCATATTATAAACATGTTGAAATAAAAACTTATTCTCTAAAAGCAATTTTGAATTATTAAAATATAAATCAGTGTAGGCAACTTGATCATTTAACAACAGATTTTTCACAGTAGATAAATTATCACTCATTTTTTTCCTCTTCTATTTTGCTGATGATTCCGTACTTATTCACATCAATCACGACGTTAGATGCAATTTTAAGCTTTATCTTGTCGTCATTTATCTTTTGAATAAATCCCGTGATACCATCTCTCAATAAAACTTCATCACCTGTAGAAAGACTTGCATAAAACTCGTCCATCTTAGACTTTTGTTGTTTCATTTGTTTATTCCTAGATATCGGAATCAATACTGCATATATAACGATAAGTACTACTAATGCTGCTATTAGTAAATAATCAATTAAATGCATCCTTCATCACTGCTTTCATTAGAACCAGAACCATCCATCATTTTAGAATTGGGTAAAAATTGCATCATTGGCACAGACACTTCAATAACATGGTTTATCTGATCTTCAATATTATCTTTGTTCAATTGATCCATACTATCTTTCAAATACAAATCAAATATTGCATTCATAGATATACCAGAAATAATATATTGATTTTCCTTGGCAGATTCCAAAATAACTTGCGCAATTGTTTGAAATGGTGCTCCACCAGTTAAGTCTGCGAATATAATGACATTCTCATTAGTATTTAAAAACTCCGTGACATCTTCTTTAAACTGTTCATGTGTTGTTTGTTCATTCAAGTTGAAACATGTAATATCGTCTCCACTACCAGATAGTAATGTTATTGCCGATTTAATACCGTCGGGATAATTCCCATGTCCGATAATTCCTACACTATATTTCATAATTCAATCCTTTCTATCTTAAGGCTTCAGCAAACCGATTGCTGAAAGTCCAATACCAAGTACAAGAAGTAATAGAATAATCTTGTAAATAGTCCATTTTTTCTTTGTGATCAACCAGTAAACAAAATATGTTAGAAGCATTGGTAACATGAAAGGCATAATCTTATCCAAGATTGTTTGTACAGCAACAACTTGTTCCTTGCCTTTAACAACTGTACTGTATTGCAATGCCAAGTTAACTTTAACGAACGAAACTGATAAACCTGCAATAACTGTTAAACCAATCATACTTGCAATATCAGTAAGCGCTTGCATCTTATCGCTAAGTGTATCAATGATACTTGTTCCGACTTTCCAACCTAAGTAACCCATTAAACAACGAACTCCAAATGTAACACCAATCAAACATGCGATGAACATAAGTGGTGCGTAGATAACACCCTGTAATGCTAATGAGGCAAAAATTGTTGAGAACAATGGTGCTAAGGCAAATTGTGATAAAGCATCACCAATACCAGCTAAAGGTCCCATAAGTGCCATCTTAACGGCACGTACATCATCTTCACTTTGACCGCTATCATACATGGCTAACATCAAAGTTGAAACGAACGGATATGGTTGAGGGTTAGTGTTATAGAACTCCAAGTTAGATGTAGCAACTTGTTTGAACTTATCTTCGTCACCCTTATAAATCTTTCTCAATTGTGGCCAGATACTATTCAACATACCAGTACCTTGCATGTTTCCGTAGTTCTGAGCATTTTGTAAATAATATGAACGTAGAATTGCACTACGGTAATCAGCTTTTGTTAAAACTTTTTCTTTAGATGCCATCTTCAATGCCTCCGTCATTTCCGCCTTGATTGTTGCTATCGTTTGATGATTTTTTTCCATTAAAGTAGTTATTGAATGCAAGAACTGCACCTACAAAGGCTAATCCGATAACTGGCATTTGAAGATATGCCACACATACATAACCTAAGATAATTGCTGGAATATATTCTTTTTTAACCATAGTACTTAAGATTAATGCGAAACCAACTGCTGGTAGTAAACCACCGGCTACTGTCAAACCATTCATTAACCACTGAGGAATAATCTTGATAAAGGCTCTCAATGCTGAAGTACTTTCAGTAGCTGCGAATCCGAAGATGAATGCGAATAACATAAATCCATAAAGTGTAGTATTTGATAACCACTTGTACTTACGATACTTGCCATCCATAATAGCTTTTTTAGCTGTTTCCATTGAACTTGAGTTGATTGTAAAGATAAATGTAATAACAAATGGAACGATGATAGCAAATGGATATGAAAGTGTAAGAGCTGCACCGGGTGATAATTTATCCATAGAAATCGCCATAATAGTACCAACAATTCCGGGTCCTAATGGATTAGGAGGCGTCGATCCACCAGGTCCAACACCGAATCCCATGAATGCTAGTTCAGCTGTAGCCCCAAATATTACAGCTGTCTTCAAATCGCCTAAGATAAGTCCGACACCAAAAGCGATGAATAAAGCTCTATTCGTATAGATACCCCAAATTTGACCTGCGAAACAAAATGCTGCCCACAGTCCAACAAGTAGGGCCTGCCATATAGTAAATGTCATATTTAATTTCCCCCATGTTCCTTAACATAGTTATTTAAATTGTAATCTGATCCAACATCGTTACCTAACGGTGTTGTTCTAGTATTGAAATCGACATTATATTTACTTTGTAGCTGATATAGTGAATCAAGATCTTCCTTGTCAACCGAAATGAAGTTAGTTAACTTGGTCTTTCCTTCTTTATAATGGATGTTTCCAACATTCAATTCATGAATTGGAACTCCACCTTCAGCAAGTCTTAATACATCTTCCGCCGTTTTAACAATAATAAAGATTGACTGCTTAGGAGAAGCCTTGAAGATCTTGTCGCATGTTTCTTCTATTGAAAAGAATCTGATACCAATTGAATCTGGTGTTAATGATTTCATTAAAGTTTGTTGGATGCTGCTTTTTGCAACATCGTCATTAGCAACGATTACTAGATTAACGCCTAAGTTTGAAATCCACATTCTTCCTTGACCGTGGATCAATCTTTCATCTAGTCGAATTGCTTGAATATTTGGTTCTGTCAATTCTTCCACCCCGTTTTTTTACCAATATAGGTTCCAATCTTTTTGGAATCTTATTAAGGCTTCCATATAGAAATAGTCGCCCCAGATGTTACCTTCATCAACTCCTTTACCTGAGTGCCATGAGTAAACACTGTGATCAAGAATTGGTTGACCATCTTCCATGTCGCTGTATGTATAATTCTTAATCAAGGATCTTAAGATACTGTGCATTGCATATCTGTAAAGCTCCTTGTCACTGTCAGATTCTGGGAGGTACTTCAGCATTTCGTGAATTCCACAAACCGCAATTGCACCAGCAGATGAATCTCTAGCTTGGTCATCACCATCACCAAAGATCAAATCCCAAAATGGCACTGAATCTTCAGGTAACTTATTCAAGAAGTAATTAAGAACTTTCTTAAATAAATCGATATCATTTGGATCCTTGGTGTAGTGATAATGAAGTGCAATGCCATAGATTGCCCAAGCCTGACCACGTGCCCAGCTTGAATCATCTGAATAACCTTGACGGGTCACACCCTTCAAAGGCTTGCCAGTCTTGGAATCAAAGTAATAAGTGTGGTAAGTTGAACCATCATCTCTAATAACAGTGTTAATAGAGTTCTTATAATGAGATTCTGCCATCTTGAAATACTTATCATCTTTTGTTTCTTCACTTGCCCAATAGAATAATGGAATGTTAAGAAGGGCATCTATAATTAATCGATAATTATCATCATCCCCTGAGTTGCCCCAAGCCTGAATGAAGCCTCCTTTTTCTTGGAACCTAGTAGCTAATTGATCAGCCGCTTTAATTCCAGCTTCTCTAGCATCTTCATCACCAGTTAACTTATAATCGCTAATTGTTGATGGAATGTATAAGAATCCAAGATCATGATGGTTAACAGCTATTTTTTTATCAATTCTGTTTTCAAAAGATTTAACATCTTCTTTTGCTAAATCTAGATATTTGTCATCATTGGTATATTCATATGCTAACCAAAGCAATCCTGTCCAGAAACCGTTCGTCCATTCAGTATTATCCATAACACCAAACTTATCTTTGTTAGCTGCTGGAGTTGGATATTCACTTCCAAAATAATGTGCATTTTTATCAATTTGCGAAACAGCTGCATTAAGTGCTTGGTTTATATCTTTTTCATTCAATAAGCCGTTTCTCAAAAACAAATGACCATTAATTATGTTCTCTGCTGGCATTGTTGCCTCCTCTTTTTTAGTTTCTCATTTGGAAACCAATTTTACTTATTAGGAATTACAGCTATAATATAACTCATTGTAAGCGGTTTATCAAGCCGATTTTATATTTTAGTAAAAAAATAGCGATTGTCTAAAATAAGACAACCGCTATTTCATATAATACTTTTTATAGTTCTTTCTCTATTGATTCCTTAGTTTCTAGGACATAATCAATAATTTTACCTAGCTTATCACTATCGATTCTATATTCTGGAGTACTAACACTAAAGGCTCCGAACACTTTGTTATGTTTTCTCAAAGTTGCTCCCACACAAATAACTTCCTCTTGATTCTCTTTATCATCGATTGAATAGCCACGTTCTCTAATATCTTCTATTTGCTCATACAATCTAGAAATACTAGTCACCGTATATTGTGTGCTTGCTTTGAGTGTTACTTCAGAAAAGTATTCATCAAGTTCACTAGGTGTCTTATCGGCGAGAAGTGCTTTACCCATTGCGGAACAATATAAATTCAACTTACCACCAATTCTAGATTTCAGATTAACACTTTGTGGACTTTCTAGTTTTTGTAAATAAATAACTTTATTATTTTGCTCAACACCAAGGTGCACAGTTTCTGCTGTTTCATCTCTGAGTTTAGTAAGATACGGCAAGGAAATACGACTAATGTCAAAATCAGCCATGGCTCTTTGCCCATACCCAATAAGTTCTGTTCCAAAATAATATTTTTTACTTTCTTCATTTCTCCAAATCATATTTTGATCTGACAATGTCGTTAATATCTTTAAAGTTGTAGATTTGGGTGAATGAACACCCTCGCTGATATCTTTCAAGGTTACTCCACTGTCCACGCTCATCATATAATCCAAAATGTGTTTTGCTTTGATTAGAACTGTTCCGTATGTTTTTCCCTCTGCCATAATTAGATATACCTTTCATACTGTATTCATGCCAAATTATTATAGAGTTTATGTTTTGAAAGGTAAATCTATTAGTTTCAAAAGTAAAAAACACGTTTGAATCTCAGACATTCATGCTCTACTGAACTTTCGCACTTTTAATTTCATCAAATTCTCTGCAATATTCACGAGCATTTGCGATTACCTTATCATAATCTCCATTTTCTGCAGGTGCAGTCAAATTACTACCAGCACCAACAGCAACAACGCCTTTATCGAACCAATCTTTCATATTATCTAACGATACACCACCAGTAGGCATGATATTAACCTGTGGTAAAGGTGCTTTAACCGCTGAAACAAAATCCTTACCTAGAACTTTTCCAGGAAATACTTTAACAATATCAGCACCATAAGACATCGCCGTTTGAATTTCCGTTACTGTCATACACCCGGGCATATAAGGGATTTGATATAAATTACAAATCAAAGCTACATCCTTGCTAAATGAAGGGCTGACAATAAAATCAGCTCCAGCCATAATTGCGATTCTTGCAGAAATAGGATCCAGAACCGTACCTGCACCTACACACAATTCTTCTTCGTTTGGATAGTCACCTTTGATTCTAGAAATAATTTTGTCTGCATTAGGTGCCGTGAATGTCACTTCAATTCCCCTTATGCCACCTACTATACATGAAATCGCAGTTTTATATGCAACTTCTTCAGAATTGCCTCTAATTACCGCCATAATACCGTTTTTACTAATTTTATTTAATACATCTACCTTTTGCATCAATCTGCCTCGTTTCCATATAAGAAATTGTAATTACTAATAAGAAATTGGACGTCTTTATTATAGCGCTTTCATTTATTAATAATCAACATCCATTACATAAGATATTTGATGCACAATGTATTATACTTTTTCAAAAAAATAAAAAGTATTTAAATCATGAACGATCTAAATACCCCAAATTAATAAAATTAAGCTAAAATACCAAAGGCGCTTAACACAATTGACAGAATTAAAATAATCCAAATAACTTTTGTAGAATTTAACTTCTTATTTCCAAGCATCCAATATGTTAATGCAACTAATAACACTGGAACCAATGCTGGTAAGATTTGATCTAATGTATCTTGAATTACTAATTTAACACCATTGTGCTTATATATAAATGGAACCGTAGCATTGATTACAGAAGGGATTAAAGCTCCAATAACAGTGATACCCAATACCGTAGCCGCATCTGTAAAGGCTGCTAGTTTATCTTTCAAAGTTGTTACTAATTTAACTCCCTGCTTGTAACCAAGTGGCAATAATGCCGCACGTCCAAATAGCAACGCAATATTTGCGATGATCCAAATTATACAACCAACAACGGATCCGCTTTGTGCCAGAGTACCAGCGATTGAGCCGAAAATAGTTCCCCATATAACATGGAACATCGAATCACCAACACCTGCTAATGATCCCATTAACGCAGTTTTTAGAGCTACAATCGTATTCTTAGATTTGTACCCATTTTCTTCCTCAATAGCAACGTCTATTCCCATAATCAAATTACCAAAAATAGCATTAGTATTAAAAAATTGATTATGAGTTCTCAACATATCTTGTAATTCTTTGTCATCATTACCGTATAGTTTTTGGAGTACCGGCAAAATACCATACAGATAACCAGAACTCATCATTCTTTCGTAATTCCAATTTAATTGACTTCCCAAAATGTAACGCCAACTAATATTATTCAAATCCCTTTTTGTAATTACTTGATTATTATTCATCGCCATCATATCCCCCTTCAAAAGTTCCCGAACTAGTTACAGCACTGTTATCATTGTTAGTCTTCTTGTTACTATTTATTTTAAATACAATCATCGCTGCTATTACACCAATAATTGCAACTCCAAGCATCGGAACTTTCAGATATGCTGCCAAGAAGAAGCCTAGTAACAAGTAAGGAATATATTGTTTTGCTGGTAAATAGCGAAGCAATATTGCAACACCGACAACTGGAAGAACCCCTCCTGCTGTCTTCAAACCATTCATCAACCATACAGGCATATTATTGGTTAAGGTAGTTACAGCAGCATCACCAACTAGAAGCATCAATAGAATTGGGATACAGCGTGATAGTCCCCAAAGAAGGGATCCTGATAATACTAAATGTGGAATTTTTTTAATTTGCATTCTATCAATTGCCTTATCAATTCGATGTAACAAGAAAACATTGCAAAAACGTGCGGCAACATCTAATTGGAGCATTAATAATGACACAGGGACTGCTAGTCCAATACCGTACTCTGCACCTTTACCAGAGATAATCGCAAATGCCGTACCTAGAACAGATCCGGTAAAATAATCCGGAATAGATGCCCCACCAAAAGCAGCTAATCCTAACTTCATAAGTTGTAATGTTCCTCCAACCATTAACCCAGTTTTCAGATCACCCATAATAAGACCAGAAACCATACCTGCTATTGCTGGCTGAGTTAATGTGTTTGAAATAAGTGAATCATTAATTGCTATAAAAGCATAAATCGTTATAAGAATAATTTGATACATAGCCAAATGCATAATTCTTCCTCCTAAATTAGTCCTCTAATTTTTTCATAAAATCGATTGATGGATCATTAGGAACTAATTGAGCAGTTATATTAATTCCTTTAGAGCTTAATTTCTCAAAAACTATTTCTTCTTGTTCAGTTACCTGAATACTCTTAGTAACTTCTCTAGAGCCATCCTTATAACTCATATTTCCGACATTAATGGATTCCAGAAGCCCCCCAGCTTCAGTATATCTAAGAACATCTGTTGGATTTTTAAACAATAGGAAAATTCGTTGTTGTCCATATTTACCAGCCTGAATATTCCTAACCGCATCTTTGATTGTTAACACAGATAATCTCATTGCAGTCGGAGCTGCCATTCTTAACGACGATTTTTGTAACTCATTAGAAGCCGCGTCATCATTAATAACAACAATTCTTTGAGTATCTAGACTAGTTGACCAAATTCCTGCAACTTGCCCATGAATCAATCTCTCATCAATACGAACATTTACGATGTTAGCCTTGCCTTTGTATTTCTCGTACTTGCTTAAATCATTATCAGAAGCATTCTCACTAGGGACCTTAGTATGTTCTACTTGTTTTTTTACATTCACAGTTCCCTCAGAGGACGAGTCTATTAATTCGTCAACTGTCGATTCTTGATTCAGAGTTGCTTCAATTGCCAACGGTAAGGACATTCCAGCAATTATTTCAACATTCTCATCATCAACATAGTTCTTTAGCGCAACATTACATGGAGTACCTCCAAGTAAATCTGCAATTATTATCGATTCACCTTTTAATTCATTCATTTGCTTTTTCAAGTCTTTTTCAAATTGAATATTGTCACTGTCAGCTTTCAGAATAACGGTATGGACATTACTCTGCTTACCAATAATCATTTCAAGACTGGACTTGACTCCAATAGCCATTTCTCCATGACTAATTAAAATAATATTTCTCATTTGATCCCTCCAGAAAGTGTAACCGCTTACACTTAACATATTAACAATTCCGCAAAACAGAATATAGCACATATTAAGTTGTCCGTAAACGGAATGTGTTAACATGTTATCTTTTGTGTGTTGTTGTTTATTCGTGGTATTATATGCCAAATTTGATGTAATTGATTAATCAAACTTAACATGCTATGCTGATCGAATATTATATTTTATTCCATTGGAGGCATTTATTTATGATTCCAAAATACGAACAAATAAAAACAGATTTGCTATCAGAAATCAAAAATCATACTTTTATTCCTGGAGATAGATTCTATTCTGAATCAGATATAAAAAAAGAATATAACGTTAGCTCAATTACCGCCGTAAAGGCTTTGAATGAATTAACATCAGCTGGTTATCTTTATAGGATCCAAGGGAAAGGAACTTTTGTCACCAAATCAAAAGTATCCCAGAGTGTTAAATTTTCCGATATAGAATTACACCCTCTTGGCGAAGAAAATGTAAAGGTATTGTCTATTGAAAAGGGGAACTCGAAAGATATACTGAATGAACTTGGTCTTACAGAAGATGACATTTACTATAGAGTTTGCAGACTAAGGTTCTTTGGAAAAACACCATATCTTCTCCCCATAACTTATCTACCAAAAAAATTTATAAAAGATACCAATTTTAATAACATTAATGATTATTCAAGCATCTATGATAAGATTCGCAAAGATTTCAATATTGATTTTTACTCTTTCTCTTCCGTTGAAACCAATGAAATAGTTTTTCCAAACGATTCTAAAATCACTAACTTGTTAAAATTAAGTTTTAGAGAACCAGCTGTGAAACAAATTAAACACTCTTATCTTCCCGATGGAACTGTGGCTGAATATATTGTGAGCTATAAACACTGGAAATATTTCAAGACAAAAATAGAAGTGAATGCCGTTTAGCATTCACTTCTATTTTTTATCTATTAATGGATCTAGACATACGTTGGATGGCGTGACGCTCACCACGAATGGCTTTACTCAATGCATAAATATTTTCAAATGGCGATTGACAGTTCCATGCGGCATCTCCAACATGTTGAATATCAACACCAATCACTTTATTTCTGATTGCAATATTTTCCATGTATCTGGCTCCAGATCCTTCCTGACTAGTACCTATAGTACTCATTACAAGTGCACCTGCACTATGCGCCAACTTAACAATCGGTTTTAAATCTGAATCATCAAGCTCAGGAACAGTTCCAACAGCTGGAACAAGAATTACATCCGCACCTGCATCAAGAAACTCCTGTGTTGACTCAATACTCACAACCGGTTCATTCACCCCAGCACCATGCATTTTACCTGCTATTATCAAACCACTAAAACATTTTTTAGCAATTTTTATATTCGCAGCAATTTGAGAATTGGTAACTCCTGTTCCAGGATTACCAGTTAAACAAACAAAATTCATACCAAGTGACTCAGCCTTTATTAAAGTTTTCTCACTTGCCATTCGACCTTCCGGAATTACACGTAAATCTTCTGACATGTCGGCTTCTGAATCAACAGGTTCTAAGTTAACACCAATTGGACGACCAACTAATTTCTTTAGTCTCTTAATTGCATCATTATGAGGTTTAGCTGTATTTATATCTTCTTCCCCATCGTATAATCCCAAAATAACGGGATTAAACACATCCAAGGCATTTAATAAAATCATATCAGCCCCAAAGGCCGCAGCTTTTTCTGAGGTTGTAATTCCATCCCCACTTTGATGCATTACAACATTCTCACTAAGAAGCACTCTCCCCTCGGATGCTTTGATACTTTGTTTCAGATCTTCGCCATTCATCGACAAGACCTCACTAGTATTTGCACTGATCAATCTCTTAACCATTATTTTCTCCTTAATCAATTTTTTGCTCACGAATTAATTGTTGACGATTCATAGTGATCATAAAGGGCATATAGATAGCCATATCTAAAACTATCAATAGTAGTTGTAGTGCAGATCCTACCCAACTATTTGTTGCTAAGAAACCTGAAACAAAAGGTGGAGTGGTCCAAGGCATAACAACTCCTACGGTTAACGGAACTATTTTTAACGACATTGCAACATAAGCAATAATTGCGTTCATAACTGGTGCTAATACAAAAGGAATTATTAGTGTAGTATTCAAAACAATAGGTAAACCAAACATTGCAGGCTCATTTATCTTGAATATTCCGGGCATGATGGTCAGTGGAGCTAGAATCTCTGATTCCTTACTTGCTTTTTTCATAATAACTAATAAGCCAATACACAGAACCAGTCCTAATGTTGCCCCGCTACCACCAATAAAGACAAAACTATCAATAAATGGTGCAGTAATAATATGTCCACCATGCTCTAAATCAAGATTTCCGGCCTTCAATAATACACGATTGGCATCAGCATTCATCAACCAAATTGGTGAAATAATTGGATTAACAACATTACCGCCATGGATACCCACAAACCAGAACAAACTGTTGAGCATTACAGCAATGACTGTTCCACCCAACGTATTACCCAGCAGTCCCAACGGTCCACCTAATACAATCAATAATATCTCATGGATATTACCCAAATCCGTCCATGCAAAAATTGCATATAAAGCCCCAAACAAAGTAACAATTACTGCTCCTGGAATTAAAGCACTAAACGATTTTGCAACAGCAGGTGGAACAGTATCTGGCAAAACAATTTGAATATTGTGATTAATAAACCATTGGAAAATCCATCCAGTAATTAATCCCAATATAATGGCAATAAACAAACCTTTACTTCCCATATATCCATATGGCATTCCTTCAAGAGTTGTCTTCCCACTAGTCATAATACTTGGCGTAACAACAAAAAATGATCCGACTGCAATTACCCCTGCTGATTTCCCATCAGTCTCATATTGCTCAGCAAAACTTGATGCGATACCAAAAGAACTTATCATTCCTAATAGTCCGAATGAGCCATTGGTTATTTTATTGAAAACATCAGCAATACTGACTCCATGAAATGAAGTGCTATTCAGCCAATTCGTCCATGATTCAACTGGAAAATTGGTCAAAATCAAAAATACTGATCCAACAATAATCAACGGCATAGCCAATGATATACCATCACGAATAGCAATTAGTGGTTTCAGCGAACCCAACTTCGCTGCAACAGGTAATAATTTTTTCTCAATAAAACTGTTTAATCCTGATTCCTTTTCATTTTTCATACTCCAACTCCGTATTTGTATTGCAACCGGTTACTTGATAAAGAGTATATGTTACCTTTAATACTCCCGTCTACAAATTTTAATATTTAATTTTTAATAATTTGAATATCTTGTAACCTAAATTACGAATATGAAATTAATATAATAATTTTAATGAATTTTATCCACTACGGTATAAACAATGCATTGGAAAAATAACATGTAACTTAAAAAACAAAGAATCTCTCCCCTAGTATTCGTTTTGCTAAAATACGTGTGTGTTATGCAGCACTGATCAAACATAGTTGCGACTATTCATTTAAATTTAAAATCAAATATCTTATAACAAAAATTATCCGCAAATGATAACTATTACTATTTACAATTTTCTCTAATTCATATATTCTTAAATAGTAATAATTACGATTTAAGGAGAAGGAATAAATGCATTTGAAAAAACTCAGAATCATATTAACTACTATCGGTATTATATTCTTGGGAATACTGCTAACTGGCTGCAACAATTCAAATAAAACTGCATCAGATAAATCCAAAATAAAAATCGTAGCAACGACAGATTTTTATGGTGAAGTTGCCAAGGCAGTTGTTGGTAACAAAGGGAGTGTTGAATCTATCATCAACAAACCCGGAGTCGATCCACATGATTACGAACCAACGACAAAGGTCGCCAAGGACGTTAGTGGTGCAGACATCACGATTGCCAATGGTCTCGGATATGACTCATGGATGAACAAGCTTTCTAAGAATAAGAACGGTGCTTTCATCAAAGTTGGTGAAAACATTTTGGATAAGAAAACTGGCGCTAATCCTCACGTTTGGTACAATCCACAAACCATGCCTGCCCTAGCTAATCAATTAGCAAAGGAACTCAGTAAGAAGCAGCCGAAAAACAAAAAGTATTTTGAAAATAACGCTAAAAAATACATTACTTCATTAAAGCCAGTCCAGAATGAATTGGATAAGCTAACCGAAGTTGCTGGCAAAACTACAAATAAAGATGTCTACGTCAGTGAACCTGTCTTTGACTACTCCATTCAAGCTATGGGATTCAAGGTCGGCAACAAGGACTTTGAAAAGGCAGTCGAAAATGGTACTGATCCATCACCAACCATTATCAAAAATATGCGTCAAGGCATAAAAGACCACAAAATTTCATTCCTAGTGTATAATTCACAGTCCGACAGCAAAACTGTCGACAATATGATTGCTCTGGCAAAGGAAAACAGCATCCCTATCCTAAAAGTCACAGAAACATTACCAGCTAACAAAACGTACAAAGAATGGATGTTATCTCAATACCAGCAATTAAATAAGATTCTCGAGAAGGAGCAATAATGGCTGAAAAAGTTGATCGTGCAAGTTCACTTCGTCGTTTAAAATCTAAGAACATCAAAACAAGACGTCGTGCTAAAAAGGTCTTAACTGATATTAAACGCAAAAAATAAAAAGCCAACCGAAATCGCGATTCGGTTGGCTTTTTGTGTATGTAACTATGCTTGTGCTATCTTCTCAGCTGCACATTCTGGACAAAGTCCATAGATTTCAATGGCATGCGATTCAACTTCGCATCCCGGTAATTGATCCGTAAAGAAGCTCAACGGACAAGCTTTCAGTTCAATTACCTTGCCACAATTAGAACAGATAAAATGATGATGATGCATCTGATCAAAGTCACATTGGAACTTGATCATCGTCTTGTTCTTCTCTTGATACTCGACTAATCCAATATCAGAGAACTCTTTTAAATTCCGATAAACTGTATTATTACTGATACCAGGGTAAATTGACTTCATATAATCATCAACAGAACTTATGGGAACGTAATTCTCTGTATAATTACTGAGAAAATCAATCAGATCCATACGCTGTTTAGTTACCTTATAGTGGTTATCTCGTAAAATTTTAATTGCTTCTTCCAAAGACCCTCACCTATGCTTTATATTCTTAAATCAGTGTAACATATTTGAACAGATTTCCATGCATAGCTGTTTTGGAGTAGTTGTTTACTTCATTATTTTGGATATCAAAAACTTATAAGAATTGGGCATCGTTCTAGCAAAAGTAACAATTGCATGATCGGTCCAAGCATTAAAGTAGCGACGCTTTGGATGAACATCAGTGGCTGCCTTATAGAATACTTTGGCCAAATCCTCAGAAGTTGCTCCAAAAAATGAACTAGATAAAAGCTCATCTAGTTTATCAACTAGTGGCTCATATGGTGAATTATCAGATAGATTCTTTCTGGCGTTATCAACTGCCACATGGCTCCATTCCGACTTTGTTCCACCTGGTTGCACGACAACTGAGCGAATTCCGAATTGACGAACTTCTTGATCTAGAGCGTCACTCCACATATTCAATCCTGCTTTGGTAGCGTGATACCAGCCACCTAATGGTGTGTACATGTCTCCAGCAATAGACGAGATATTAATAATTCGGCCATAACCTTGTCGACGCATAACCGGAAGTACCAATTGAGTTAGACGGTCAACGCCAAACAAGTTAACATCAAATTGTTTCTGGGCATTTTCGATTGGTATCTCTTCTAGTGGGCCATATTCACCATAGCCAGCATTATTGACTAATACATCGATTTTGCCTTGTTCAGCAACCACACGGTCAACTAATTCACGCAATGACAACTTATCCGTTACATCCAAGCGTTGTGTATGAATGCCAGCATCCTTCAAATCTTCTAATTTCTCTACCCGACGTGCCCCACCATAGACTTCGAAGCCATTCTCATGAAAATATAGTGCTGCTGCATGTCCCATTCCTGATGAAATACCTGTAATTATCGCTACTTTTGCCATATTCATTCCTCTTCCTACTAGTATTAATATTATTGTAATCGCTTTACCAATTATATTCTATAATTGAGTTACATATACGGGAGGTTTGATAATTATGAAAAATGGACTTTTATTAGTCAACTTAGGTTCACCCGCATCACCCAATTCTGAGGACGTTAAATCATACTTGAAAGAATTCCTTAGCGATACAAATGTTATAGAAATGCCTAAGGCGGTTTGGCAACCGATCCTAAATGGCATAATCTTACCAACAAGAACCTGGCGTTCATCGACCTTCTACAAACACATTTGGACTAAGGCCGGCTCACCACTGATTGCATATACCAAAATGATCCGTGACAATATCCGACAATTATTGCCCAATTGGAACGTTCAAATGGCAATGACCTACGGACAACCTGATATTGTTGAGACTCTAAAACTTATGGCCCAAAAATGTGACAAAATAGTCGTCCTGCCGCTATTTCCACAATATACTCAGAGCTCCAGTCAATCGATCATTGACCAGGCAGAAGCTGCCAATGTACCAATCAAAATTATCAAGCACTTCTATGATCAACCGGAATACATCAAGATACTTGCCGAAACGATTCAGCCATACTTAGATGCCAACGACTACGACGAGTTGATCTTCAGTTACCACAGTATCCCGACAGCTATGGTCAAACACGGTGATCCTTATCAAGAACAATGTGTTGAAACTACCGCTCAAACTATCAAATTATTGAATTTTCCGTCTGAAAAAATCAAAACGGCTTATCAATCAAAATTCGGACCAATGCCTTGGCTCAAACCATACTTGAAAAATGAACTCAATCAATTGGTTGCCATGGGCAAGCGTAATGTCTTGATAGTGACACCATCATTTGTCGTCGATTGCTTGGAAACACTTGAAGAAGATAACGTTCAAAACTATCAATCCTTCAAGGCTAGCGGTGGAGACAACTTCAAATTGGTTCCACCAATGAATGATAATCCTGACTTTAGTCAATTTTTAGCTGATTTGGCACAATCAAGAATGAATGAGGCTGACTAATGGAGAAGAAAAGTCTCGAAGAGATTCACGAAAGTGTTGAAGTTCCTAGTGTTTACGAAACATCATTCCTACAAAAGTTCCTAGCGTACAGTGGTCCTGGTGCGTTAGTTGCAGTTGGATACATGGATCCTGGTAATTGGCTGACATCTTTGTCTGGTGGCAGTGAATATCGTTACGAATTATTATCGGTACTACTAATGTCGATTATAGTAGCCATGTTTATGCAAACATTGTCGATCAAACTAGGAGTCGTTGCTAGACAAGATCTAGCTCAGGCAATATCAGCCAAAATCCCCAAATCTGGACGTTATATTTTGTGGATCATTAATGAATTGGCTATGGTTGCGACTGACATGACTGGTGTTATCGGTACAGCTGTAGCTTTGCGATTATTATTTGGACTACCTTTACTTTACGGTATTTTACTAACTATATTAGATGTCTTAATTGTTTTATTATTTCTCAGATTCGGAATCCGTCGCATTGAATTTATTGTTTTAGCTGCCATCTTGACTGTAGGGATCATTTTCGGCATCGAAGTATTTAGGGCTCACCCTAATTTGGCTACTATTTCTACTGGCCTATTGCCAACTAATGACCTGTGGCAGAATCATAAGAAGCTTATTATCAGCTTAGGTATCATGGGAGCTACTATCATGCCACACAATATTTATCTCCATTCATCACTAGCTCAAAGTCGCAGATATGATCACAACGACCCGGCCCAAGTTGATGAGGCTCTGCGCTTTGCAAAATGGGATTCGAATGTTCACCTCGTTGCGGCCTTCTTGATAAACGCCTTATTGCTAGTGCTTGGAGGAACACTATTCTTCCACACCAATAGTAATCTGGCAAATTTTGAAGACGTCTTCAACGGATTGAAGAGTGCTAATATCGTTGGAACTCTAGCCAGTCCCATCATGAGTGAATTATTTGCCTTTGCATTACTTCTGACCGGATTGATCTCGTCCATTACCAGCACCTTATCCGGACAAATAGTTATGGAGGGATATCTCAATATTCGACTACCATTATGGCAAAGACGACTGTTAACCAGATTAGTAACCCTGATTCCCATTCTATTTATGGGCTTTGCCGTTGGATTCAAAGAACAGGACTTTGAGAATCTAATCGTGTATGCCCAAATCGCCTTGAGTGTCGCCTTGCCGTTCACACTCTATCCAATGATAATTCTGACCAGCAATAAGAAGCTCATGGGAAGACACGTTAACAATAAGCTAACAATGATACTCGGATTAACTTTAACTACAATTATTACCCTTTTGAATTTAAGATTGATTTTTTCAATCCTGTGAAATTTTTAAATTGGAATCATAAAAGGAGTCATACCTTACTTGATATTTAATAATACAAGTAAGATATGGCTCCTTTTTCTAAACAATAAAAAGTTCATTTAATTATTTTTTCAACTCTAAAACGGCTACTATCAACCCTTTTGATACTTCTTTATTCCCATTTTCAAACGGTTCAATCCATCACGAACAGTCTCAGTAGGACAAGCAATATTTAACCTCAAGAAGTCATCGCCATTTCCACCATACACATTACCAGCTGACAAGTACAATCCCGTTTCTTTACGAATGAATCCTGCAAGTTCTTGTGAGTCATCTGACACCTTAGAAGTATCGATCCATAACAAGTAAGTGGCTTGTGATGGGATCAACTTAACTTCAGGTAATTCAGCACTCAAGAATTCAGAAACCAATCTGTGATTCTCTTCCAACTTTTGCTTCAACTCAGCCAACCATTCATGACCATGCTCATAAGCAGCAATCGTAACCGGAATAGCAAATGAATTAGGCTCAGCCAGCTCATCAGTATTGATGCCACGGCTAACTTTAGAACGTAGGTCTTCATTAGGAACAATAATAGTTGCGGCGTGCATTGCGGCAACATTAAAAGTTTTGCTTGGTGAAACGCAGACAATTAAGTTTTGGATCAAACTTTCATCCAGTGAAAACATCGGTGTGTATTGAGCACCAAAGGTTAGATCACCATGGATCTCGTCACTCAACAAAGTTACATGGTATTGATTACACAGTTGTGCGATTCTTTCCAAGTTATCCCTCGACCAAATCTTACCTACAGGGTTATGTGGATTACACAAAATCATCATAGTAGTTAATGGTTCCGCCAATTTGGATTCGAGGTCATCGAAGTCAATTTCATAGTCATAATTGTTATAAACCAGATTATTCGATAAGACATGACGGCCATTGTTAATAATTGAATTATAAAAAATATTGTATACCGGAGCTTGAACCAAGACATTATCTCCAACCGAAGTCACACGACGAACAGCTGATGAAATAGCTGGAACAACTCCTGTGACAAACATCATCCAATCATTCTTAGGACGAGTACCATGTTCACTTCCATACCAATCAGCCACGGCATTGAAATAGTCAGAATGAGGCTCTTCATAACCGAAGATACCATCTTGGGCTTTCTTCTCAATCGCTGTGATAATTTCTGGAGCTGTTTTGAAGTCCATATCAGCGACCCACATTGGCAATTCGTTATCAGCAACATCCCATTTTACAGAGTCTGTCTTGCGGCGATCTATCGTCGTCTCAAAATCATACTTAGACATTGGCTGATGCCTCAGTATCACACTTGATCTCAGTCTTACTTGCATCAATATCGTCATCGTCAAAAATAATTTCACCGATTGATTCAGCGTGAATCTTACCATTAATAGGATTCTTAACACTCATAATACTTGAAGTGATGTCTGCATCAACATTTGAACAGTATTCAAAGGCCAAGTCAGTTTGAAGCAACTTACAATTCTTCATTGTTAAATGGTCGATGTAACAAAGACCCTGATCACTCTCAATCGTACAATTGATCAAAGTTAGATTCTTGGTATTCCAAGCCAAATACTCACCATTGATAGTTGAGTCATAGATAACGACATTGTCACAATTCCAAAATGCATCTTTAGATACAAAAGTTGAATTGTGAACTTCAACATTTTTGGCACTATCAAAAATATAATTGCCAATAAAACTAGAATTATCAACTCGAATATTCTCGCTATCCTTGCCAAAGTAATTACCATTAACTTGAACGTTGTCTAATTTGATATTTTGACAAGTCCAAAGAGTCTCTTCAGCATCTGAAAAATGAACATTAGTTAATTCAATATCCTTGCCACGACGAAACAACTTAGGTGCCTGTAAAGCACTATTTGTTATCTTAATATCGTCAGTGTACCAAATACCTGAACGAGACATAGTTTCAAAAATAGAATGATCAACATTGATATGCTTGCTATACCAAAGAGGATATTTCCACTTAAAAATTGTGTTATCAATATTAATATTGCGACTTTCCTTTAGAGGAGATTCACCTTCTCCAAAAGTAGTGTTTGAGATGACGGCGTCTTTTTCACCGAACAAAGAACGCTCGCCAGTAAAGAACTTATTTTCATAATTAGTCATAAATATATTTCCTTCCTTCATTATCTGTATTTAACACCATGAAGTACACTTCAAGGCAAGGAATATTTCAAAACTTTTATTTTTATTGCTAATTGTAACCTGAATCCTACTCTAAATTGCAGAGACGTCCTGTACAGATATAAAAGGCAGGAGTCTCCAGAACTTAAAATAATCACCTGCTATGCAGACCGACCCGAGCCTAAAGTGCGGTCTCGTGTCTCGATTTGAAGCCTTACAAAACCCGTAAGTCTCCAAACTCGTCTGGTAACGTAATGGTTAAAACCATTACATTACTTTCATAGCTGGAGATTATTTTAAGTCCTTCCGACTATTCTAAATTAGTAGAATACTAAATTGTATTTAGCAACACAAAACAGAATAGTCGGAAGAGTTGAGAATGTTTGCTTGATCGAGTAGGAGGTAATTTTAATTACCGACCTCTCACACCACCGTACGTACGGTTCCGTATACGGCGGTTCATTAA
>NZ_RHOO01000012.1 GCF_003946555.1 Companilactobacillus hulinensis
CCTTAGCTAGTGATTCCGACTACTACGGCTCACAGTGGACTTTCACCACCAAGTTAGCGCCCATGCCGGGCGCACTGGGGTACGACTTCAGCCAAAGTGCGGTCTGAAGTCTCAATAGTGAACTCCGCATAGACCACGGATTTCACTATTGCCCTGTGTTGTAAGAACGGCAGACCACCGTTCAACAACACTGCCACTGCTGGTTCAAATTGCTTTCCTCCTCCGCTTTTTTTTGCATGTTCTATATTGAATGAACATAAAAAGTTCGTACAAAATCTAAGTACGTTAGTAATTAAAAAGATGTTGGAATATCTATGAATGTGAAGTGGACAAATAATCATTTAAGATATTGTATATTTAGTTAATTCCAGAATGTACATTAGCCGGAGATTGCAAGAATTTTACCTGCCGTGAGGTGGCGAAAGCCACGGACGAACTTTAAGATTTGCGAAGCAAAGCTTAAAGTCGAGGTGAGAGACCTTGGCTCGAACCGGTCCCACGGAAGGTAAAATTCTTGCAATCGGAGGCGGAAACAGAAAGTATAATCAATACAACAGAATACTAATCCTTGGCACAATGGCAAACATCGAGAAAGAATTGTTGCCAATGTGTATATCTAAGTCTAATATGATCACGACTTAGAAATTGGAGGGTTATTAAATGACAGAAACAAATGGATATTTTCAAAATGATAACGAAAAAATGATTGATGTTCTAAACCTACCGAGTTTGGAAGCTAGAGCTGAAAAAATCATCCCTAAGGGTGGTTTCGGATATATTGCTGGTGGTTCAGAGGACAATTGGACGTTAAAGGCAAATACTGAAGCATTCAATCATGTCCAGATTATCCCACATGTTTTGAGTGATATTGAGGATCCACAAACAAATACAAGCTTTTTTGGCATTAATGTTAAGACACCCATTATGATGACTGCGACCGCAGCACAAGGGTTGGCACATGCTAAGGGTGAAATTGACACGGCAAAGGGTATTGCCAAAGCTGGAACTTTGATGGAGCAAAGTACTTATTCATCAACTTCAATTGCTGACACAATGGCAGCTGGAAATGGTGCTCCTCAATTCTTCCAGCTTTATATGAGTAAAGATTGGACTTTCAACGAAAGTTTGCTAAAAGAAGCCAAAAAGGCTGGTGCTAAAGCTATTGTTTTAACTGCTGATGCCACTGTTGATGGTTATCGTGAGTCAGATATCATTAATGACTTCCAATTCCCAATTCCAATGGCTAACTTAACTAAATTCAGCGAAGGCGATGGAGAAGGTAAAGGTATCGGTGAGATTTATGCTGCTGCTGCTCAAAAGATCAGTCCGGCTGACGTTCAACGAATTAAGGATATTGCTGGATTACCCGTTATTGTTAAGGGTGTTCAAAGTCCAGAGGATGCTCTACTTGCAATTGGTGCTGGTGCGGATGGTATCCAAGTGTCGAATCACGGTGGCCGTCAATTAAACGGTGGACCAGCATCATTTGATGTTTTGACTGATGTTGCCAAAGCTGTTAATCACAGAGTTCCAATTATCTTTGATAGTGGTGTTCGTCGCGGATCACACGTGTTCAAAGCATTGGCTAGTGGTGCTGATATGGTTGCCATGGGAAGACCAGTTATATATGGATTAGCTCTTGGTGGTGCTGATGGTGTATATTCTGTTGTTGAGCATCTTAACGATGAATTGAAGACGATCATGCAATTAGCTGGTACTAAGACTATTGAAGACGTAAAACATGCCAAATTATTGAAAACCAATTAATTTATAAAGTTAATCAAAAATAGTGCTGGGACTTAAGAAGTCAAAGCACTGTTTTTGTATAGTTTAATTTATTTGAATTATGTGTTTAAACATGCAACAATCTCCATAAATCAAGTTAGAGGTGATTGCGATGTTTAAATCAGTAATCTTCCAAATAATTGGTAAGAGTATCTTTATTCCTAACTATTATTTACCTTGTTTGTTATTGAGCATTCTAATAGGATTCATATTATATGAGTATTTGAATTGGAAGAAGAAACGTAGTTAAATACGCTTGGTTTTGACCCAACTATTGTTCTTCTCAGATAAACGTATAATGGAAATCATTAAACTTCCAAAGAAAACAACGTACATATAGGAAACAAGAGCAATAGCTTTGATTCTTTTAAAAATATTTGAACTATCATTCAAGAAGTCGGTGTGGTAAATTACCACACCTTTTTTTTCAGTTCGTTTTAATTCTTCAATGTAGAGTTCTGTAAATAGCGCTCCAAACAATAATCCTAGAACAGATAAGAAGAATAGGGCAATTGCAGTTCTGATCAAGTCACTTGATCCAATCATAAAGAACTTGCATGTATAAAAAATTATTGCAAAGTCGGACAGTATATTGAGTATTGGCATAATACAGAACAAAATTACGTCCATTTTTTGTAAATTTGACATGATATTTGATGTTAGAACCTTTTTCAAGTATACCCAACAGTTGAATCCACCTTGTGACCAGCGAGCACGTTGAATAACTAATTTTTTCAAACTTGTGAGTGCTTCTTGATCCACATAGGCATTACCGATGTATTTTATTTTTAATCCTTTTAATTTCATTCTTAATGTTAGTTCATAATCTTCTAACAAAGCGTCACCCCATGGATGATCTCCAAGGCGCTCAAAGACTGATGAAGCCCTGAAGAATTGTCCATTTCCGCATAAGGCAGCGGCGTCTATGTAACTTCTGAATAGTTGTGTTAAATGATTGATTACAAAGAATTCAATATCCTGAAATGTTTGTAGTATTGTCTTTGGTGATTTCATTTTTACACGAAGTTGCGCTGCGGCTACACTTTTATCAACAAATGCGGCGTTTAATTCATCACCAGAATTGTAGCTTAGAACACCATCGGCATCCATCACACCGATAATTGTTTTAGTAGCATCGAGATTTTTTTCTTCCATTAACTGTTTGATAAGCGGTATGGCAGAATTAAGAGCACTTCCTTTGCCGGTTCTGGCATTTGGCTTGGTACGTTTTAGAATTGAGATCGGACCAGATATGTTTTCAGCAACCGCAACCGTGTTGTCATCTGAATCGTCATCAATAACGATAATGTGCTTTGAAATATTTAGATCGATCAATTGATTCAAGGTATTTCCAATTACCTTTTCTTCGTTGAGGCAAGGTATCAATACTATGTAGAAAAAGCCTTCATTCTTATGATTGTTGTTATTAGTAGTATGTTTGTCGTTAAAAAAGGTAAAAATCATTAAAAAGCATTGTGTCATGAATAAAAATAAAGCAATGATATAAAATACCATATTATCACCCCTTTGGTGCCTCATTTTGACGTGGTCAAGAATGATTATCAAGTATTTATGATGTACAAAGGGTATGCAGGCTGTGGCATTCAATCATTAAGATTAAATTTCAAAAAAATATTAAATTAAAAATTATTCCTGACTACTATTACACTTTTAACTTAAAATAATGAATTTAATATATAAAGTATTGATTCATTGTTTATATAATCACAAAGTAGTATTATTTAAAATGTTTCATAATAGTAGAAGGGGTGAATGAAATGGTTAAATTTTTACGTGAAAGCAAATATGCTTCAATTGTTCTAGCAATTATCAGAATTTATTTCGGTTTTGAGTGGGCAATAGCCGGCTGGGGTAAAATCACAGGTGGTTTCTCAGCTCAAGGAATGTTGATGGGCGTTATTAAGAACCCTGTTAAGGGTCCAGAGGGTAACGTTTTATATCCTTGGTTCAATAGCATGGTTCAACATGTTATCTTACCTAACAACGGTGTGATCAGCTTTATTGTACCTTGGGGTGAGTTCCTAGTTGGATTAGGTTTGATTTTTGGTTGTTTAACGACCGCTGCCACATTTTTTGGTTTGATGATGAACTTCTCATATCTTTTAGCTGGTGCTATATCAGTTAATCCAGAATACATTTTCTTTGAAATGTTCATTATCTTTGCTGGTTTCAACGCTGGTAAAATTGGTTTGGATTACTGGGTAATTCCTTGGATCAGAACACATATCTTCAAGCAAAAAACCAAATATGATTTCTAAATATATAAAGATTTCAACATTGTTATCACATTGTTGAGGTCTTTTTAATTTCTCGATATATAATGAACATTTATTAATCAATTGGTATAATAATACTTGGTAACAAATTTGTTATTTGGGGAGTGTCTGATATGGCAACATTAATGGATGTAGCCAAGCGTGCTAATGTTTCAAAAATGACTGTTTCTCGTGTTATTAATCATCCAGACAAAGTTACAGATGAATTAAAGCAATTGGTATATCAGGCAATGAAAGAGCTGGATTATCAACCAAATTTGATTGCAAAGGCGTTAGTGAACAATTCTACAAGGATCATCAAGTTATGTATTCTGGAAGATATTGATACTACAGAACCATATTTTATGAACCTGATGGTTGGTGTAGCGAAGACACTAGATCTTCATCAATATTCACTTCAATTGGTTACACGTCGTAATTTTGGTATAGGTAATTGTGATGGGTATATCATCACTGGTATGCGCAAGGGTGACTTGGAATGGGTCCAGAAATTAGATAAACCAGTAATAATGTTCGGTGAGAATCGTTACGGGTTAGATTTCGTTGATACTAATAACAAAGCAGGAACTTATCGTATGGCAAGACTTGCTTTGGAAAAAGGTTATGAACATTTAGTTTATATAGGTATAGATAGTAAGGAATCGTTTGAATATTCTCGAGAGGCTGGTTATATTCAACAAGTTCAAGAGAATCAAATGATTCCAGAATTACATAGATTCGGCAATCATAGTCATTTATCAGAAGAATTCATTCGCTCACATTGGGATGAAATTCAACAAAATACTGCCTTCATCTGTGCATCCGATCGCCTTGCAATGGGTGTTGAACGTGCAATATCTAGATGTGGCGGCAAAGTACCAGACGATTATGGAGTCACTGGCTTTGACGGTGTATTCCTTAATCAAGTAGCATCACCCAAAATCACTACAGTCAAACAGTCAATTATTGAAATGGGCAGCGCCTGTGGAGAGAACTTGTTAGATAAGATCAAAACAAATGCTTCTCCTGGAAATTTGATTTTTGAGCCAAAAATAAGTCTTGGTGGTACATTGCGAGACTAGAAATCTGTTATCGGTAACATGGAAAGAGACCTTGTATATGCAAGGTCTCTTTTTCTATACTGGGCTTAAGCATATTTTGAAAACGCTTACCGGAACAATCCGGGCGTCTTTTTAAAATAGGGGAGGAAATTACTATGAAATGGTATGATAATGCGATTATTTACCAAATATATCCCAAAAGTTTTCAAGACACTAACGATGACGGAATTGGAGACCTACAGGGGATAATTAAGCGATTAGATTACATCAAGAATCTTGGTGTCAACACAATTTGGCTTAATCCAATTTTTGTTTCACCACAAATCGATAATGGATATGATGTATCAAATTATTTTGCAATTGATCCAAGTATTGGAACGACAGATGATTTTGAGCAATTGATCAAGGAAGCTCACGAACGTGATTTACACGTAATCCTAGATCTACCTATTAATCACACGTCTGATCAGCATCCATGGTTTAAGGATGCCCTCAGCAATCCTAATAGTATCTTTAAGGACTATTACATCTGGCAAAAAGGTGTCAATGGTCATGAACCTAATAACTGGGGTTCATTCTTCGGTGGAAGTGTTTGGACAAAGGTTAGTCCAGAAAGTAATAATTATTACTTCCATCTATTTGATAAGAAGATGCCTGATTTGAACTGGAAGAATGTTGAGGTTCAACGTTCGATGGCGGATATTGCTAAGTTCTGGGTCGATAAAGGTGTTGATGGATTCAGATTGGACGCCTTCATACATATGGCTAAGGCCAATTTGAAGCAAATGTCATTGAAGAGTGGTAAGTATCCAACAGATGATACATTCTATGCCAAACTACCAGAAGTTAAACAATATCTCAGTGGTTTCGTAAGTGAAGTTAAGGAACAAAATCCTGATACATTCTTGTTTGGTGAAGCTTCATCAGCTGATTCACATCAAGCCGCAGAGTATACAAGACCTGAAGAAGACGAGTGCGATGTAATTGTTTCTTCTAACAATTATGGTGAAGTTTACGATGATGATTCAAAGGTCAAAGGATTCTTCCAACCACGTAAGTTCTCACTGGATCACTTCAAGGAGACATTTGTTGATTGGGAGAGCGTTCTTGCCAACATTAGTTATCCTGCATTAACTTGGGGTAATCACGATGTCAGTCGCTTCGTTGATAGGTTGAATCTACCTACTGATGATCCGAAATTACAGAAGTCTTTGGCTATGATGATGTTCTTGCAACGTGGAATTCCTATCATATATTATGGTGAAGAAATTGGGCAGCATGGATTGAAGTATCAAAGTGTTGATGATTTCGATGATCAGCGTGCAGTCGAGTTGATCGATAACTTACGTGCGCAGAAATTCGATGATGACGATATTTTGGCACTGTTAAACGAAGAAGATGAAATGACTGCTCGTGGACCATTCCAATGGGATGACTCAGAGTTTGGCGGCTTCTCCAATGTCCAGCCTTGGAATTGGGCTAAGCAGCTTCCTGCAAGTGCCAAAGCGGAAGTATCAGATGACAACAGTATGCTTAGTTTCTATCAAAAATTGTTGAGATTGAAGTCAACATCGCTATTTAGTCAAGGTGACTACTGTTTGTTGGCAACTAATAAGGATATTTTGGCTTACGAACGTACTATTAATGATAGTTACGGAATCGTTGTTATCAATTATTCAGATAAACCGATTGATTATGTTCTGCCAACTAACAAGAATCTAAAAGTGGCACTTGCTAATCAAAAGGTCGATGTAACAGGTCAAGTCGTGCACTTGGAGCCATGGGGCTGTTGTGCACTAGTAAAAGAGGAGGAAGAAATCAATGGCTGATGATACCAGCATTAAATTAAGATCTAAGCAGTTGTACTGTATTTTTGTCCGTAATCATACTGAGGAAGGTACACTTCGTGCAGTTGTTCCCGACTTGGATCGTATCAAGTCGTTAGGAACTGATTATATTTGGTTATTACCAATCAATCCAATTGGTGAAGTAGATCGAAAGGGAACCTTGGGTTCTCCGTATTCTATCAAGGATTATCGTGCAATTGATCCCGCACTTGGTACATGGGATGACTTTGAATATTTGGCAGATGAGATCCACAAACGTGGTATGAAGCTCATGATCGATATTGTTTATAACCATACTTCACGTGATTCTGTTCTATTGAAGGAGCATCCAGAATGGTTCTTGCGTGATGATTCAGGCAAACTATTCCCTAAGAACCCCGATTGGACAGATGTCGCTGAACTAGATTACGGCAACATTGATCTCTGGAAGTATCAAATTGAGACACTTGAACAATATGCTAAGGTAGTTGACGGATTCCGTTGTGATGTTGCACCACAAGTTCCTATCAAGTTCTGGGAGCAAGCACGTGAGAGCGTCAATAAGGTTAAAGCCAATGTTCTCTGGTTAGCTGAAACAACTGGTGGAGACTACATCAAAGTTCAACGTGACAAGGGATTCTGGATGTCTACAGATAGTGAGAGCTACCAGGCTTTCGACTACGCTTATGATTATGATATTAATCAAACATGGCATGACTATATTGACGGTAAGATTGAACTAGACGAATATGTTAAGGCTTTAAATAATCAAGAACTTATATATCCTGCAAACTATATTAAGATGCGTGCCTTAGAGAACCACGATAATGATCGTGCTCATGATTTGTTCCCTAATGAGAATGATTTGATCAACTGGACAGCATTCTCTGAATTCCAGAAAGGATCAACTCTGGTATATGCTGGTCAAGAGTATGGTATGTCACACAAACCTGATTTATTCGAATCAGACAAGTTGAATTGGGACAAGCATGAAGTTGAATTAAGTGACCTAATTGTTCGTATGCATGAGTTGAGTCAAGCGCAAATTCAATATGCTGGTGCATATGAAGTAACAGCTGAGTCGAATGATATCGTCAAAGTGGACTTTAAGTTAGTAAACAAACAACGAGTAGGTATCTTCACACTTAAAGGTAATTGTGGACATGTTAGAGTCGCATTACCTGATGGAGAATACAGTAATCTCGTGGATGGTAAACCAGTTACTGTACGTCATGGTATCGTTGAGATCAACTATGGCCCAGTAATTATTGAAGGTAATGTTTAGTAAACAAAGCCAAATTTATATTGAGTTACAAATCTTGTTATCGGTAACATCCTGAAAGCGATTGCAAAGGTACGAAAATCGTTTAATATAAAAAGTGTAATCGATATGCATTATGAGTTACGAAAGTTATAGGAGGGAAAAGAAATGAAGAAGAAGAATTGGAAAAAGTTACTTCTTGGAAGCTTGATCGTCAGCATGTCACTTATGACATTAGCTGGTTGTGGCAGCAAGAGTAGCAGCAGCAGTGATAGCAAGCCTGTCGCTGGTGGTACAGAAATGAAGGGTGATATCAAGGTTTGGATCGATACAGAGCATGTCGCTGCTATCAAGAGCCAAGTCAAGAAGTTCGAGAAGTCTAATCCAAAGATTCACGTAACTGTTAAATCTGGTTCATCAGCCGATGCTATGAAGGATGTTTCAAAGGATCCTGAAAAAGCTGCCGATGTCTTCATGATGCCACATGATCAAATTGGTCAAATGGCAGAAGCCGGATTGCTATATCCAGTAGGTAAGAAGAACACAACAACTATTAAGGATAATGATATTCAATCAGCTGTTGATGGTGTTACATATAAGGGCAAGGTTTACGGATTCCCTTATGGTGTTGAATCACAAGTTCTTTATTACAATAAGTCAAAGCTTTCAGCAGAGGATGTTAAGAGCTGGGACACAATGACTTCTAAAGGTAAATTAGGTACAAACTTCGGTGATGCCGGTGCCAACTATATCTTTGCTCCATTATTCCTAAGTAACGGAGATCAAATTTATGGTTCAAACGGTGAAGATCTAAAGGGTACAAACATCAACAATGAACAAGGTGTTCAAGTTCTACAATGGATTGCTTCACAAAAGCAAAACAAAGGTGTTGTACAAACAAGTGATGCTGCACTATCAAACTTACAATCAGGTAAGATTGATGCATTCCTTTCAGGTCCATGGTCAAAGAACGATGTTAAGAAAGCTCTTGGCAAGAACATGGCAGTTGCCGCATATCCAACAGTTAACTTCGGTAATGGTGATACACAAATGAAGGCATTCTTGGGTGTTAAAGTTTATGGTGTTAACCAACAAACTAAATCACCAGTTGCTTCATTAGCACTTGCTAAATACTTAAGTAACGAAGCTACACAAAAGGTTGAATTTGAAAAGAACGGTGTTGTACCAACAAACAAGAAGGCACAAGCACTATCAGAAGTACAAAAAGATCAAACTGCTAAGTCAGTTCTAGAAATGTCAGATGCTAACCATACAGTTGTTATGCCTAAGTTACCAGAAATCATTTCATTCTGGCCTCCAATGGACTCATTGATCAATGATACATACAAGGGCAAGATCAAGTCTTCACAATATCAAGACAAGTTGAACAAATTTGTTAAAGATACTTCAAAGAAATCTAAATAATTAAGAGCGGTAGAAACTATGTTGGTTTTTAAAACTCATTCACGAGTAGTGAAAGCTGATTAGATTCTTAGCTTTCTTAGGATAACAGATGTGGTACTAGGCCTGAGTACTTGGTGCCACATTTGTTATCTGTGGGAGGTGCAGGAATCTTCCTTTCACCAAGTTATATTCAGAAATTATTCAGTTTGATTCACACAGAGGGATTCAAATGAAAGTAAGGGTGCGATTATATGTTTAAAAAAAGGTACGGAGAACAACATATAACATACAGAGAATTGTTTAAAAAAGGCGACATTGGCATGAAACTGTCATTCATCATCATGGGTGCTGCCAACTTTGCCAATAAACAAATCCTCAAAGGTTGTATCTTCTTAGCAGTCGAAATAGGCTTCTTCGCATGGTTTATCCAAAATGGTATTCATGCTCTAGCAATGTTACAAACTTTAGGAACAAAGAAACAAGGATTGCATTATGATACTAACTTAGGTATCGATGTTCTACAAAAGGGTGACAACTCAATGTTGCTTCTCCTTTTCGGAATTGCCGCAATTCTACTATGTATCGTGATGATTTCAATGTATATCATCAACTTGAGGAGTGCACGTCACATATATGAAACAAAGGCTGCCGGAGAACCTGTAGCAACACTTAAGCAGGACTTGAGTAGCTTAGTCAATGAACGTTTCCATATTACATTGATGACTGTTCCATTGTTAGGTGTATTATTCTTCACGATTTTGCCATTGCTATACATGATCTCAATTGCTTTTACAAATTACGATCACGTTCACTTACCACCCAAGAACTTGTTTACATGGGTAGGTTTCAGTAACTTCGGTAATGTTATTACTGGTGATATGGCTTCAACATTCTTCCCAGTTCTAAGCTGGACATTGATTTGGGCTGTATTCGCAACAATCACATGTTTCTTCTTCGGAGTTATCCTAGCTCTACTTATTAATACAAAAGGTATCAAGTTAAAGAAAATGTGGAGAACAATCTTCGTTATCACAATTGCTGTTCCACAATTCGTTTCATTACTTGTTATGCATAACTTATTGAATGATGCTGGTCCTATCAACGCTATGTTGAAGAACTGGGGCGTTATCTCAACGTCAATTCCATTCTTATCAGATCCAACATTAGCTAAGTTCTCAATTATCATGGTTAATATGTGGATCGGTATTCCAACAACAATGTTGATCTCAACAGGTATTATTCAAAACTTGGATCAAGAACAAATTGAAGCCGCCGAGATGGATGGTGCCAATAAGTTCCAAATCTTCAAGTCGATCACATTCCCACAGATTCTATTCGTTATGATGCCATCATTGATCCAACAGTTTATCGGAAACATCAATAACTTCAATGTTATCTTCCTATTAACTGGTGGTGGACCATCAAACTCAAATTACTACGGTGCCGGTTCAACCGATTTGCTTGTTACATGGTTGTACAACTTGACCGTTAATACAATGGATTATAACTTAGCTTCAGTTATTGGTATTTTGATCTTTATCTTATCAGCGGTGTTCAGTCTTTGGGCATACACTCATACGAATTCTTACAAGGAGGGTTAGATTATGGAAGCGAAAACTACAAATTACAGAGCAAAAAAAAGAAATACTCGTTTCTTGGTATATGCCATCCTAATAATTATGTCTATTATCTGGCTATTCCCAATCGTCTGGATTGTTTTAACAAGTTTTAGAGCTGAAGGTGGAGCCTTTGTTCCATACATCATGCCTAAGAGCTTTACATTATCGAACTATACAAAACTATTATCAGATTCAACAGGGAACTTCCCATTTGTTCGTTGGTTCATTAACACATTTGTTGTAGCAACATTCAGTTGCTTGTTGTCAACATTCATTACAATCGCTATGGCTTACTCATTATCAAGATTACGTTTCAAGATGAGAAGACCATTCTTGAAGATTGCTTTGGTATTGAACATGTTCCCTGGATTCATGAGTATGATCGCCGTTTACTACATCTTGAAGGCTTTGGATCTAACACAAAGCTTAGTAGCTTTGGTTCTTATCTATTCAGCTGGTGCAGCACTTGGTTTCTACGTTGCCAAAGGATTCTTTGATACTATTCCAATGGCACTTGATGAATCAGCCATGATCGATGGTGCCAACAAGTGGCAGATCTTTACTAAGATCACATTGCCACTATCAAAACCTATCATTGTTTATACAGCCTTGATGGCATTCATGGGACCATGGATGGACTTCATCTTCGCTAAGATCATCATGGGTGATGATGTTAAGGATTACACGGTTGCGATTGGATTGTATTCAATGATGACCAAGACAACCGCTAACTCACTATTTATGTCATTTACAGCCGGGTGTGTGCTTATCGCTATTCCTATTACATTGCTATTCATTTACATGCAAAAGTACTATGTAGAGGGTATCACTTCTGGTTCAGTTAAATAGTTAGACAGGATTTATCAGCAACTCGAATTTATAAATAAATTTAGGGCCTGCATAAAATTAACTCACTACATTTTGTATTGAATTTCTTTGATGCAAGGCCCTTTTTCTTATTAATATTACAAAAAGGTGGAAATTTTTAATGAATACAGCAGCAATTTATCATCGTCCCGATAGTGAATACGCATTTTTATATAAGAAAGACTTGATGCACTTACGCATCAGAACAGCTAGAGGAGATGCAATCGCCGTCAATCTTCTTCATGGTGATACATATTCTATGGACAAAGAAAAATGGAATGAAAAACCTGTTCCAATGAAATTAACTCTCTCAACCAATTTGTTTGATTATTGGGAGCTTGAAACAAAAGAACCATTCAATCGTATGTCATATGCCTTCCAAGTGGTTGGTCGTGATGGTACTGAGATCCTTTACGGTGACCAAGGTGCATTCCCATATAATGATAAGTCAGTACACAAGGGAAATAATTACTTCAGAATGCCTTACTTCCATGAAATAGATCGTTTCAAAGCTCCTGATTGGGTTAAGAAAACTGTCTGGTATCAAATATTCCCTGAAAGATTCGCCAATGGTGATAAGTCAAATGACCCAGAAGGTACATTGCCATGGGGTTCAAAAGATCCTGCCAGACAAGACTTCTTTGGAGGAGATCTACAAGGGGTTATCGACCATCTTGATCATTTAGTTGATCTAGGTATCAATGGTGTCTACTTCTGTCCAATCTTTAAGGCACATTCAAACCACAAATACGATACGATCGACTATATGGAAATAGATCCAAGCTTCGGTGATAAGAAGCTATTCAAGAAGTTAGTTGAAGAGTGTCACAAGCGTGGAATCAAAGTAATGCTTGATGCTGTCTTCAATCATATGGGTGACAATTCTCCTCAATGGCAAGATGTTGTTAAGAATGGCAAGAATTCTAAATATGCCGACTGGTTCCATATCAACAAATTCCCAGTATCATATGAAGAAGGCAAAGACTTTGAAGATGCCCATGATATTACCTATGATGTCTTTGCAACAACACCTCATATGCCTAAGATAAATACCGCTAATCCAGAAGCTAAGAAGTATCTATTAGACATTGCTAAGTACTGGATCGAAGAATTCGATATCGATGCTTGGAGACTAGATGTTGCTAACGAAATCGACCATGAATTCTGGAAGGACTTCCGTCGTACTTGTGATGCAGCTAAAAAAGATTTCTATATTCTTGGTGAAGTATGGCACTCATCACAAAGCTGGCTAAATGGTGACGAATTCAGTGCCGTTATGAATTATGCTTATACAGATTTAATCAAGGACTTCTTTATCAAGAAAGAAATGTCCATTCCTAAGGTTGTTTCAGAAATCAATAACCAACTGATGTTATATCGCAAACAAACTAACCAAATTCAATTCAATGTGCTGGACTCACATGATACAGCTCGTTTATTGACTGTTGCTGGTGATGACAAGGATCTTGAAAAACAAGTACTAGGATTCACATATCTTCAACCTGGTGTTCCATGTGTTTATTATGGTGATGAATATGGAATGACCGGTACGGATGATCCTGATTGCCGTAAATGTATGGTTTGGGATGAAAAAGATCAAGACCACAAGATGTATGACTTCTTCAAGGACTTGATTTCATTCCGTAAGACTAATCATCAAGTTATGTCAGAAGGATCAATGGATTGGGATGTTTCTCAAGACGACAAAGGACTTTTGACTTTGACACGTGAATTGAATGGTAAAACAATTACTGGTATTTTCAATACTGGAAATAAAGCACAAGTAGTGCTAGTTGATGGCGAATTATTATTGAGTAATCTGGCCGAAAACTTTGGTGATAATTTCACTCTTCAACCAAAAGGATTCGTAATCTTGAACTAATAACTAAGTGTTAATTTTTTGGAGGATTTAAAATGGAAAACAAGCATTGGTGGCAACAAGTTGTCGTATATCAGGTTTATCCACGAAGTTTCAAAGATTCAAATGGTGATGGTATTGGTGATCTAAAGGGTATTACTAGTAAATTGGATTATTTGAAAAAACTAGGGATCGGTGCCATTTGGCTTTCACCAGTTTATAAATCGCCTAATGACGATAATGGGTATGATATTGCTGATTATCGTGGCATTATGGATGAATTCGGAACTATGGAAGATATGGATAACTTAATTGCCGAGGCGAAGAAACGTAATATTAGAATTGTTATGGATCTTGTCGTTAACCATACTTCAGATGAGAATAAATGGTTTGTTGAAGCCAAAAAGGGTAAAGATAATCCATATCGTGATTACTATGTTTGGGCAGATCCGGCTGCTGATGGTGGTGCCCCTAATGACCTGCAATCGACTTTTTCGGGTACTGCATGGCAATATGATCCGGCAAGCAATCAATATTACTTGCATCTGTTCAGTAAAAAGATGCCTGATTTGAATTGGCAGAATCCGAAGGTTCGTCATGAGGTTTATGACATGATGAATTACTGGATCGACAAAGGAATCGGCGGATTTAGAATGGACGTTATTGATTTGATTGGGAAAGTTCCTAATAAAAAGATCACTGGTAATGGGCCACGCTTGCATGAATACCTTCAGGAAATGAACAAGAATACCTTTCATGGTAAGGATCTGCTTACAGTAGGTGAGACTTGGGGCGCGACTCCTGAAATTGCCAAACTGTATTCTGATCCTAGGCGTAATGAACTAGGAATGGTCTTCCAATTTGAACATGTTGGGTTGGATGAGCAGCCTGGCAAATCCAAGTGGGATCTGAAGCCATTTGATGTCGAGGATTTGAAGCGTATCTTTGCTAAATGGCAAAATGAATTGGACAATGACGGTTGGAATTCATTATTCTGGAATAATCACGACTTGCCTAGAATTGTTTCTCGTTGGGGAAATGATAAGGAATATCGTGTTCAAAGTGCTAAAATGTTGGCAATTCTATTACATATGCTTAAAGGAACACCTTATATCTTCCAAGGTGAAGAGATTGGTATGACTAATAGAACGGTCAAAGATATTTCAGAAGTATCTGACATTGAAAGTCGCAATATGTACAAGGAACGTTTAGCTGAAGGCTACGATCCAAAGGACCTGATCCATTCAATTAATGTCAAAGGTCGTGATAACGCTAGAACTCCAATGCAATGGGATGAGTCTGTTAATGGCGGTTTTTCAAGTGGAACACCATGGATTCCAGTGAATCCAAATTACAAACAGATCAATGTTCAAGATGCACTCGTAGATAATAATTCTATTTTCTATACTTATCAGAAGTTGATTCAGCTTAGAAAAGATAATCCTATTATTGTTTGGGGAGACTTCGAATTATTGAAGACCGATAAGGAAGTCTTCGCATATGAGCGTCATTATCAAGGCGAATCATGGCTGATAGTTAATAATTTCTCTAATAATGAGCATGTGTTACATTTACCAGATATCAAACCTGGTGAAATGATTATTCAAAATTATGATGCTGAGATCAAGTCATTAGATAACTTGACTTTGAAACCTTGGCAGTCATTTGTTGTTAAGGTGGTGGGTTAAATGTCACAACCCTGGTGGAAAAATGCTATTGGGTATCAGGTATATCCACGTAGCTTTAAAGATTCAAATGGTGATGGAATCGGTGATATTCAAGGTATTATTGAAAAGTTACCTTACTTAAAAAAACTAGGTATTGATTTTATTTGGTTAAATCCAATCTATAAGTCACCGAATGTTGATAATGGTTACGATATTTCTGATTACGAAGGTATTCAACCAGAATTCGGAACTATGGCTGACTTCGAAGAATTGCTGAAGCAAGCGCATGTTAACGGTATCAAGATAATTCTTGATTTGGTTGTTAACCACACTAGTGATCAGCATCCATGGTTTATTGAGAGTAAAAAGTCCAAGGATAATCCGTACCGAGATTATTACATGTGGGCTGACGCAATGCCGGATAAGATGCCCAATAACTGGACTAGTTTCTCTGGTAATTCTACTTGGACCTATGACCCGACAACGCAACAAGCATATTTCCATGTCTTTGCTCCACAACAGCCTGATTTGAATTGGCGTAATCCTAAGATGCGTGAAGAAATTTACGAAATGATTCGTTGGTGGTTGGAACTTGGAATCGACGGATTCAGAATGGATGCCATCAGTCACATTCAAAAGGAACCTTGGGATTATGATCCTAAGGACGATCCGTGGTCAGCCTTTATGAATGTCAAAGGTATTGATGATTATATGGCTGAAATGCGCGATATTTTCAATCAATACAA
The DNA here is from genome assembly GCF_003946555.1 of Companilactobacillus hulinensis. Classification (GTDB taxonomy): domain Bacteria; phylum Bacillota; class Bacilli; order Lactobacillales; family Lactobacillaceae; genus Companilactobacillus; species Companilactobacillus hulinensis. The sequence continues at coordinate 16,371 of NZ_RHOO01000012.1, forward strand.
TATTATGACAGTTGGGGAAGCCAGTGGTGTCACTAGTAAGCAGGCTCCTAATTGGACTGACCCTAATAAAAAAGGCTACGTTAATATGATCTTTGAGTTGGAACACAATGTTCGCAAAGGTAATCCTGGTGAAGAACGTATTGATGTCTTAGGGATGAAAAAGGTCCTTTCGCGTTGGCAAAAGGATCAGGAGAACAGTGGTTGGAATGCTTTGTACTATGAAAATCACGATAATCCTCGTATTAATACAATACTTGGTAATGAGACTGTTAAGTCAGCAACTGCCATTGCTATGTCTTATTTCTTTCTTAAAGGAACGCCGTTTATTTATCAAGGCCAAGAGTTGGGAATGACTAATTATCCGTTCACCTCAATTGATCAAGTGGATGACGATGAATCTAGATGGAGATATAACCAATTACTTGAAAAAGGTGAGAAACCACAACAAGCATTGAACGAAATAACTCATTGGACTAGAGATCATTCACGGACACCTATGCAATGGGATTCCGATGCTAAGGCCGGGTTCACTACAGGAACACCATGGATGGAAGTCAATCCGAATACTTCTACGGTTAATGTGGCTACAGAAGAATCTGATAATCATTCGGTATTGAAGTTTTATCGAGAGATGATTGCAATACGCAAAGCGGAACCAACTTTCATTGAAGGCAGTTATGATTTGATATTGCCTGATGATAAGAATGTCTTTGCATATACAAGAACAAATAAGGATAAACAATTTGTTATCATCACTAATCTGAGTGATACGGCACAAACAATCAATCTGCCAGATGAATTAGTTACTGAAAACTGGCAACTGAGATTATCAAATACTTCAATTACTAAGCTTACTAGCGAACTTGAACTAGCGCCATTTGATGGGGTTATGTTTGAACGTTCGATATAAAGTTATATTCGTTAGTTTAGCTACCCGTCTCCAGGACTTGAAATAATCACCTGCTATGCAGACCGACCCAAGCCTGAGGTACGGTCTTGGATCTCGATTTGTAGACTTACGAAGTTTGTAAGTCTACAAACTCGTCTGGTGCTGTAATGGCTAAAGCCATAACACCACTGTCATAGCTGGAGATTATTTTAAGTCCTTCCGACTATTCGGTATTGATTAGCGATTTAACTGATGGATGTGATTTAGAGTTTTGAAAATTGCACAGCAACCATGGTTAATTTGAGTTTTTAGTTAATATATATAAAGGAGTTGTACCTCAGTCTGGCATTTCTACAGCCAAACGAGGTACAACTCCCTTTTTTATATGAAAAACAAAACTAGTCGTAAGGGCTGATAATATTTGTTCGCTATGAAAGTTGCGTTAGAGCTTGCTCTCACGCAACCGGTCGAGTTCAGAGCCTTACCGATTTTTGGTAAGGCCCTGAACCGAGACACGAGACCGAATTTAAGGCTCGGATCGGTCCGCATAGTGAGCAAGTATTATCAGACCTGGAGACGACAAACTTAACGTATAAATAAAATTACTAAACATTTAGACCAGTTATGAAAGTTGTTATCGGTAACATGATGAAAGCGATTGCAACGGGTGATGATTTGCATAATAATAAAAAGCGTAGTAAGAAACTAATACTTAAAAATTATTTAGCAATAATCGTTTTGGGGTTGGGGGAACTAAATTAATATTAGCTGCCAATTAATTATTTTGTTCGATTATTAGGCCGTTGAATTTGACCTTGAGCTGAAAAATAAAAGGAGTACTTAAAATGTCAATTATAAATTTGGAACATATTTCTAAACGTTATCCTGGAAACAAAGATTACTCAGTTACTGATTTCAACTTGGATATTAAAGATGGAGAATTCATCGTTTTCGTTGGCCCATCTGGATGTGGTAAATCAACTACACTTCGTATGATTGCCGGACTTGAGGATATTACTGAGGGTGACTTCAAAATTGATGGCAAGGTCATGAATGATGTTGCACCTAGAGATCGTGATATCGCCATGGTTTTCCAGAACTATGCTTTGTATCCACATATGTCAGTTTACGATAACATGGCATTTGGATTGAATATTCGTAAGCATGATAAGGAAGATACTAAGAAACGTGTTGATAATGCTGCAAAGATTCTTGGATTGACTGACTTTTTGGCACGTAAGCCAAGTGCTCTTTCAGGTGGTCAAAGACAGCGTGTTGCCTTAGGACGTGCCATTGTTCGTGACGCTAACTTGTTCTTGCTTGATGAACCATTATCAAACTTGGATGCTAAGTTGAGAGTTCAAATGCGTACAGAAATCGCTCAATTGCACCAAAGACTAGGACGTAACTTCATTTATGTTACCCATGATCAAGTTGAAGCTATGACTATGGCCGACAGAATCGTTATCATGAACGATGGTAAGATTCAACAAGTTGGTACACCTAAGGAATTATATAATCAACCAGCTAACAAGTTCGTTGCTGGATTCATCGGATCACCAGCTACAAACTTCTTCGATGTTACTTTGGAAGGAGACAGAATTGTAGATGGCAACGATCTATCTCTAGTAGTTCCAGAAGGTCACTTAAAGGCCTTGAAAGCTAAGGGATATGATGGTAAGAAATTAACATTTGGTATTCGTCCAGAAGATATTCACGCTGAACAAATTGCGCTACAAACATTCGCAGACGATAAAATTACAGCTAGAGTTAAGGTTTCAGAATTACTTGGTGCTGAATCAATGCTTTATTCACAAGTTGGAAATTCAGAGTTTATTGCCAAAGTTAATTCACGTGATCACCATGAGCCAGGTACAGATATCGAAATGGCACTTGAAATGACAAAGGCTCACTACTTCGATAATGAGACAGGCGAAACAATTATTTAATTAAAGTATGTGTTCATAGGAGGAACATTTTAAATGAAGAGGATATTTGAAGTTGACCCATGGAATGTTGTTACACATGAGTTAGACAAAACTAATAAACGCCTTCAAGAAAGCATGACAAGCATTGGTAATGGTTACATGGGGATGCGTGGCAATTTTGAAGAAGATTATTCAGGAGATAGCCTACCAGGTTCATATTTAGCTGGTGTTTGGTACCCAGACAAGACTCGTGTTGGCTGGTGGAAGAATGGTTATCCTAAGTATTTTGGTAAAGTTATCAATGCAGTCAACTTCATTAAAATCAATTTCTTGATCAATGGTGAGAAACTTGATTTGTACAAGGATGAAATTTCTGACTTCAAACTTGATTTGAATATGAAAGATGCAGTTTTAACTAGATCATTTGTTGTAACTAAAGGTGATGCGAAAGTAGAATTTACTTTTGAAAGATTCTTGAGTGTTGCTCAAAAAGAATTATCAGTTCAAAAGGTAAGTTTCAAGAACTTGTCTGATAAAAACGTCGACGTAAAAGCTATTTCATCACTTGACTCAAATGTTAAAAATGAAGATGCGAACTACGATGAGCACTTCTGGGAAGTATTGAATATTGACGAAGATAGCATTGTTGCTGAAACAAAGCCAAATAACTTCGGTACACCAAGATTCACTTCTGGTATGGAAATGAATCACGTCACAGTCATGGAAAGTGTCGATAAAGAAGTCGTTGATGGTAAGGAAACAAGTGAAACATTTGCTATTTCACTTGAACCAGACGAAACAGCAATTCTTGAAAAGCGTGTTATCGTTGTAACATCAAGAGACTACGATACGGTTCAAGAATTATCTGATGCAATGCACAGTTTATCAAAAGAAGTTTCTTCACAATCATATGATGAATTATTAACTGCTCATGAAAATATTTGGGCAGAACGTTGGAATCAATCAGATGTTAAAATTGATGGTGATCCAGAATCTCAACAAGGTATGCGCTTCAATCTATTCGGATTATTCACAACATATTATGGTGAAGATGCTCGCTTGAATATCGGTCCAAAAGGATTCACTGGTGAAAAATACGGTGGGGCTACTTATTGGGATACGGAAGCATTCTGTGTACCTGTATATTTGGGAATTACTAAGCCAGAAGTTACACGTAACTTATTGATGTACAGATACAAACAACTTGATGGTGCTTATATCAATGCTCAACAACAAGGACTAAAAGGTGCCTTATATCCAATGGTTACATTCAATGGTATTGAATGCCATAACGAATGGGAAATCACCTTTGAAGAAATTCACCGTAATGGTGATATTGCCTTTGCCATCTATAACTACACAAGATACACAGGTGATAAGTCATTTGTTCTTAATGAAGGTAGCAAGATGCTTACAGAAATCAGTCGTTTCTGGGCTGACCGTGTTCACTTCAGTAAGCGCAATGATCAATATATGATTCATGGTGTAACTGGACCAGATGAATATGAGAATAACGTTGATAATAACTGGGATACTAACTTATTAGCTCAATGGACATTGAAGTACACACTTGAGATCCTTTCAGAAGTAACCGATGAACAAGCTAAGAAGTTAAATGTTACTGCAAAAGAACGTGCTAAGTGGCAAGATATTGTAGACAAAATGTACTTACCATATGACAAAGATCTTAACATCTTTGTACAGCATGATGGATTCTTGGACAAGGATCTCGAACCAGTTAGTGCAATCCCTGCAGATCAATTACCAATCAATCAACATTGGTCATGGGACAAGATCCTACGCTCACCATACATTAAGCAAGGTGATGTTCTACAAGGAATCTATGATTTCATCGATGACTTCACAGAAGAAGAGAAGAAATCAAACTTTGACTTCTATGAACCAATGACAGTTCACGAGTCAAGTCTTTCACCTGCAATTCACGCTGTATTGGCTGCGGATCTTCACTACGATGAAAAAGCAGTTGAATTATATGAGAGAACAGCTAGACTGGACTTAGATAACTATAATAATGATACCGCTGACGGTTTGCATATTACTTCAATGACTGGTGGCTGGATCGCTATGGTTCAAGGTTTCGCTGGAATGAGGGTGCATGCTGACGGAACACTTAGCTATAAGCCATTCTTGCCAAAGAAATGGGACAGTTATTCATTTAGACAAGTCTTCAGAGGCCGAGTTATCGAAGTAAGTGTTGATAGAAATGGTTCAGATATCAAATTAATCTCAGGTGATCCACTTGAAATTAAAGTTGACGATAAGCCTGTTGCACTGAAATAGATACAAACTAAAATTAATTGAGGGCTGGGACTGTATTAGTCTCGGCTCTTTTATTTAAGACAGTAGTAAGCGCTTAAATTTTCATTAAATATATGACAAGCGCTTCCATTAATTATTTTAAAAGGAGAGTATTATATTATGGTTAATTTTGAACAGATCAAAGGTTTCGTATTCGATTTAGACGGTGTTATCGCTGATACATCGGTATATCATTCAAAAGCATGGCGTCAATTAGCTGAAGAACTTGGAGTAACATGGACAGATGAATTGGCTAACAATCTTAAAGGTGTTAGCCGTATGGATTCATTGAATCTAATTTTGAAAGCCGGCGGCAAAGAAAACGCTTATACTGAAGATGAGAAAGAAAAGTATGCAGCAGAAAAGAACACTAACTATCTAAACCTGTTAAAGGGGATGGATGCTAGTGCAATTCTACCTGGTATTGCTGATTTCATGAAGGATCTAGAAGAACATGATTACAAACTTTCACTTGCTTCTGCATCAAAGAATTCACCTTTGGTATTGGAGCAATTGGGATTAGCCAAATACTTTGAGAATCGTGTTGATCCAGCTACTTTGAAACATGGTAAACCAGATCCAGAGATTTTTGCTCGTGGTGCTGAAATTCTCGGATTGAAACCAGAAGAATGTATCGGTATTGAAGATGCAACAGCCGGAATCAAATCTATCAATGGTGCAGGGGAAACATCAATTGGTATTGGTGATCCAGAACTATTACATGAAGCTGACATCAACTTTACAGATACATCAAAATTAACATTAGAAAATATCAAGCAAGCCTTGGGATAATTTGGAGCGTGAGGATATGTCAGTAACAGAGAAAAAAGTAGGACAAGTTAATGGAGAGGACGCATATCAATATGTTATTGAGAACAAGAACAAAACTCGTATAACATTGTTGACTTATGCAGCTGCTTGGCAGAACTTTGAGGTATTGGAGAATGGCGAGTATCATTCTTTGATAGAACATTTAGATACATTAGATGATTATGTAAAAGAAACTTATAATATTGGTAAGAACGTTGGTCGTGTGGCTGGACGTATTGGTGGTGCCAGTTTCATGTTGAACGGTAAGAAAGTTCAAATGACACCAAATGAGCAAACACATCTTTTACATGGTGGTAACAATGGTATTCAAACTAAGAATTACAAGGGCACTATTGATGAGAAGAATAATGCCGTATGTATGTCGTTGATCATTAAATCAGCTGATGATGATTTTCCTGGGAATATTGATCTTATGATTACTTACTCATTGAATGATGATGATGAAGTAACAATCAAATATGATGCAGTAAGTGATGAAGATACCATTTTCAATCCAACTTGCCACGTATACTTCAACGTTACTGATTCTGAATCTGTTGATTCACAAGAAGTTCAAATCAACGCTGACCAAATCTTGGATGTTGATGATGAAAAAGTACCAACTGGGAAGATGTTAGAAGTTAATGGTGCTTATGATTTCAGAGAGCCTGAAGGATTGGGTGAAGCACTTAAGACTTTGAACAATCAAAATGGCAAAGTAGAATTTGATGATATTTATGTAACAAACGGTGGTAAGGCCGCAACTATTCAAGCCGACGGTAGAGCAGTTGATTTGTATTCAGACCTTAATGCCTTGGTTATTTTTACAGCTGATCCAGTACATGCTGATAAAGAAGAGCAACATGAATACAGCAGTTTGGCAATGGAGCTTCAAACCTTGCCAGATGCCATTAATCATAGTGACTTTGGTAATATTATCTTGAGAAAGAATCAAAAGACAACATTCATTAACAAATATCACTATAGAAAGTTGTAGGCTTGTGTATGAAAATTGAACACGTAGGACTATTTGTAAAAGATTTAGAGAAAACTGTTAAATTCTATGAAACATATTTTGAAGCAGAATCTTCAGAAAAATATCATAATCCAGTTTCAACTTTTTCATCAAGATTTCTAACATTTCCTGATGGAGCCAGATTGGAAGTATGCACAAGAGAAGACTTGAATCTAAAGAAGCTAGACGGATTTCCATTAGGATATATGCACCTTGCAATGTCACTTGGTTCTAAAGATGCTGTTGATGCGTTGTCGGCTCGTATTGAAGCTGATGGTTATCGTCATCTGAGTGGTCCTAGAACTACTGGTGATGGTTATTACGAGAGTGTTGTTTGTGATCCTGAGGGTAATCAGATTGAGTTGACGGTTTGAGTTTCCGTCTCCAGAATTGATAATATTTGTTGAATAAAAAGAGAGCCATATTTTACTTGAATTGGAATATCCAAGTGAGATATGACTCCTTTGTTTTATAAATGGAAGAGAATGCCTTGCTGATTGAGAGTACTTTTAATTTACACGAACCAAATTAGTAGAGTTTTGAATCAAACTATTATTGATGTTGACCAACACACTGGTTGCATCAAGATTGCTTACTATTCCATTATGAATTTGTTCCCCAAGCAATTTTTCAAATAATAGTGTATTGATAGGATTATCTGAACTTACTTTAGTTTTCCTGATTCCAGTATTGTAGAGATCAATTGAACTTGAAAGGAATGGAAATTGTTCGTAAATTTCGCGTTCGAAGAACAGATCAGTCGCAGGAACATCTCCACCCATTAATGCAATTTCATGTTGGATTTGATATTGGTATAGCCATTGCAAGAATAAAATTGCAGCGTCTGTATGAGTGGAATTCTTATTGATGCCAATTACTCCACCACCCAGTGCCGGAATGTTTCCCGGAATAGGTGCAATGCCATAACTTACCTGGTCGATGTTATTTAAGTGATTGGTGAATCCGACTACTAACGCTGTTTGCCTGTTATTGAAGGCATCAGTTTCGGAATCCCACCATGATTTGGATTCGATTTTACTTTGAGTTCTCAATGATTGGTACATATTGTAAGTTTTGATGAATACATCAGAATTGAAGCTAAAGATTCCAGTATTATATTTTATTTTTCCGCCAAGTGAATAGTAATATGGTAAGAACTCTGATGCAATTAAGGTACTTGTGCTGTCGATCAGAGAAATTGGGTAATAATTGTCTTTCTCGGGTAAGTCTAATTCATCCATGAATTCGGCAAAATTAATCAACTCTTGATATGTTGATGGAGGCAACAGCTCTTTACCGAATTTTTCTGCAAATTGCTTTTGCAAGATAGCATTGTTAAAGATACCTTTTTGGTACAGCATCATCTGAACACTTGGATCCAGTGGAATTGAGTATGGGATTTTATTGATATAAATATATTTTTTCCAGTTGCTCATTTTTGAAATTATTGGATCAAGTTCGGTAAATTGGTCTAGTGGTTGGAATATTTGTCTTCCATACCAATTGAAATCACTTATATCTAACCGGATAAGGTCATACTTTTCTAAATTATTATCAGCTAGTATTTCTCGCATTGTATCGAAGTCTTTAGTAAAAATATTAATTTTGACTTGATATTTATTAGTGAAGTCTGCCAGTAGTCCGCTTAGTATTTTTGAAAATGGTGTTTCAAGCATGAGCAAATTTAATTCAGATTTTGAGTCTTGAGTGGGGAACAGTTCATAATCGATTTGGTAAATATTTATTGTGTTAGATTCTTCTTGGCCAAGCAACTTAACGAATTCCAAAGCAATTTTATTTGCTGAATAATGGAAGATTGTTTTATTTTGATTATCTTGGAATGAAACGATGTTTCGTGAAGTCAATAGAATTATCTTGGTTGTGGTATTGTGCGAAGTTTCTAGCATAGTTTCAATTCGGTTAGCCAATTTATCATTGAAGACAATGATAAATTCATTGTTTACAGATTCTAGTTCCTGATAAATGGTACGCATGTTATTTGAAATACACTTTAAGTTTTCGAAATATTTATAAAAGCCAAATGATAATTCATCTTTAACGACGACAGTTTTTCTGCCGTCTATTTTTTTTGTTATTTGTGAGAGATCAATTTTTAATGTTTGAGATTGAGGTGCTAGGACTATCAAATTACTGGGATCGTCGATCCAAGACTTTAAGTCCTTTATAGAAGCAATTGGATTAATTACGAATATTCCACGACAGTTTTGTTGATTGATCTGTCTGTAACACTCACGTTCCTCTTGTACATTTGAATTAGTTTCATATAATTTCAAAGTTAAGTTTTTAAGAATCAATTCATGGTAGACATTCGAATATAATGCGCTAGTTTGCTCATTTAATCGAGGCATCACTAGTGCAATAATTGTTGAATCTTTTTGACGAATGGATAGGGCATTTGTATTGCGAACGTAGTTAAGTTGTTTAGCCGTTTCTTCAACTTTTCTAATTGTTTCAATTCTGACATTACCTTTTTTATTCAAAACATTTGAAACAGTTCCGATGCTGACCTGAGCTTTTTTTGCAATATCACTGATAGTAGCGTTACTCATATTGACCTCCCGAAAGGTTAGTGTGATAGGCTTATCGAAATCTTTACACAATCTTTACAATAAAGTTGTTGAAGACTGCGAGAATTTCCATATAATGATTATATCATCAAAAATTGAAACGTTTCAATTTTTGATGAAAAAATATTGAATCATTATAAGGGAGAACAGACTGTGAAGAACATTTTTAAAATATTCTTTGTTTCTGCACTATTTTTTAGTATTTTAGCTGGTTGTGGGGTAAAGAAGACCGGCGAAAGTGCAAGTAAGGACACATCCAAAAACGAGAAGATCGTTGTTTACTCTAACTCAGTAAGTAATGGACGTGGAGATTTCTTAAAGGAAGAAGCTAAGAAAAAAGGCTTCAAACTTGAAGTTGTAGATTTAGGTGGGAACGATTTGTTCAATCGTTTGATTGCTGAAAAGGATGCACCAGTTGCCGATGTAACTTTTGGTATGAATCAAATGATGTTCGCAACACTTAAAAAGAAGGGCATGCTTTCAGCATATTCTCCTAAGTGGATCGATAAAGTTGATAAGAACTTGATTGATAAAGATTCAAAATTCTCACCATTGTCAGAACAACGAGTATTTATGATTTATAACTCTGACAAGATCAAGAAAAACAAAGCTATTAAAGATTGGAAAGACCTTTATACAAACAGTGATTTAAAGGGTAAGTATATTGTACCAACTAACTTGGGTGGAGCAACATCCAATGCCGTCGTATACACACAACTTATGAACTTCCAAGATAAGAGTGGCAAATTAGATATTTCAGCTAAGAGTTGGGATAATTTAGATAAGTTCTTCAAGAATGGTGCAATTCTTTCTGAAGGACAAACAGAAGTTGCGGCATTAGCTAATGGAGATGTTGATTACTCATACACATTCTTAAGTAACATTCCAGTTGTAGAACAAAAACTAGGAGTTAAGTTAGGTGTAGTAAATCCTCCATACGGTGTACCACAAACAGTTGAACAAGTTGGTATTTTGAAGAAGAAGCATGTTAGTGAAAGTTCTAAGAAATTCGTTGACTGGTTAGGAACTTCAGAATTCCAAGGTAAATGGGCTAAGAAATTCGGAACAGCTCCAGTTAATAAAGATGCACAATCATCAATTAACTCACGTGTTAAAGAAGTTATGAAAGAAACAACACCTCAAAAGATTGATTATAGTTTTGTAAATGACCACACAGCCAAATGGGTTGAAAATATTGAATTGAATATTTTGAAATAGGAGCAATAACTCGATGATTACGTTTAAGAATATCCAAATTAAATATAATGACTTCGTTGCCATTCCAGATTTAACCTTTGATGTTAAAGAAGGAGAGTTCTTTACATTATTAGGACCATCAGGTTGTGGTAAAACAACTACTTTACGTGCTCTAGCAGGATTCTTAAAGACGAGTCGAGGTGTCATTACGATCGATGATAAGGACATAACTGATGTTCCTGTTCACGAACGACAAGTTGGTATGGTGTTCCAAAGTTATGCGCTATTCCCAAGCATGTCAGCGTATGAGAATATTGCTTTTGGATTGAAGGTTGAGAAACAACCTAAAGAATATATCCAAGAACGTGTTGCTGAATTAGCCAAAATGGTTGATTTGACAGATGAGCAACTTGCTAAGAATGTGTCAAATATGTCTGGTGGACAGCAGCAACGTGTTGCGATTGCTCGTGCATTGGCCAAGAAACCTAAGATTCTAGTTATGGACGAACCTTTGTCGAATCTGGATGCCAAACTTAGAAAGTCATTGCGTAAGGATATTCGTGATTTCCAAAAGAAATACGATATTACAATGGTCTATGTTACCCATGATCAAGAAGAGGCATTGATGCTATCTGACAGAATTGCTGTCTTCAATCAAGGTAAGTTGGATCAAATTGGAACACCTGACGAGATATACAATCATTCTCAAACTGAATTTGTTTGTAAATTTATTGGTGATGCTAATTACTTCTCAGAAGAGGATCTTGAGACAATCGGTCTGAATTCCAAACGTTTCGAAAGTTCAAATAAGTTTTATATTCGTCCTGAAAAGATTTATTTGTCGAAAGAAAAACGTGGCTTGATCAGTGGCAAGATTGTTTCGAAGGAATTCTATGGTATGTATGCTTATTATAAGATTGAGGTAAATGGTGTAGAATTCCAATCCTTCCAGAGTGAAAGTAATACAGATGGATTAGAAGTTGGCGATGAGGTTTCCGTATTTGTAAATTTGGATGATATTTTAAACTATTCAGACGAGGTTAAATCTCATGATTAGATTAAAACGATTTAATTTGGGGATGTTTCTATTTGTAGCTGCATTTCTATGGTTTATCCTGGCATTTGTGGTGGTTCCAAACTTTTCAATCATCAAATCAGTTTTCTTTTCTGCTGATGGAGTTTCGACTGAGCGATTACAGGCAATCGTTAGCTCACAACGTGCCGTTCGAGGTATTAAGAATTCATTCTTATTAGCTGTAACACTTCCTGTGACAACAACAATAATTGGAATCCTTGAAGTATTGTTTCTTGAGTATTTTGATATTAAAGGTAGAAAGCTCCTAAAAGTTGCATACATGATTCCATTAGTATTTGGTGGAGTTATGCTTGCTAACGGATATATGTTTACTTATGGTTCAAGAGGTTTCATTACAACTTCGTTGCTGACGATATTTCCACATATGAACCCTGCATGGTTCAGAGGATACGGAGCGGTGCTGTTCTTAATGTCATTTGCTTGTACATCGACATATATGATCTTTTTTAGAAATGCTTTTACTAATATTGATTATCAAACAATTGAAGCAGCACGTGGTCTGGGATCATCTGATTTTAAAATTCTTTTTAAAGTGGTCTTTCCAACTTTGAAACCAATTTTCTTAACTTGTACAATCCTGCTATTCCAAACTGGTTTGATGGCTATGGCTGCACCGCTGATGATTGGTGGTAGGGACTTTGAGACTATTAGTCCGTTGATCTTGACCTTTACTCAGCGACCATCGTCACGAACACTAGCAGCAGTATTGTCGTTCTTCTTAGGTTTGATGCAGTTAGTCTTGCTGTATATAATTCAAAGAAATGAGCGCAAGGGTAATTTCCTTTCTATTTCGAAAGTTAAGACAACAATCAAGCGTGTGCACATTCATAGCAAGCCTCTGAATCTGTTATCACATTTGACAGCTTATCTATTTGCTTTTATAAATGCGATTCCGTTGATAGTTGTATTGCTGTTCTCTTTCACTGACTATCAGACCATTTCCTCTAGACATATTACTCTGAAAAGTTTTAGTTTAGAGAACTATCAATTGATTTTGACAAGTGATACAGCTTATCGACCATTTGTAACAAGTGTATTTTATGCAACAGCAGCTTCTATAATAGTTGTTTTAATGATGATGGTGATTGCCAGATTCATCTTCAAATATCGCAACCGATTTTCAACTATTTTAGAAATGCTGATTCACATACCTTGGGTATTCCCAGGTTTGATGTTTGCTTTAGGACTTGTTATGACATACTCGCATCCCCATGCAATAGTATTTAACAACGTATTGACTGGATCGTTAGTAATCATGCTGATTGCTTATGTTGTGGTTCTGATGCCGAAGACATTTAGATTCCTTAAGGCGTCATATTATGGAGTTGATCAGTCATTGGAGGATGCAGCTAAGATATTAGGTGCTAAGCCATTGTATTCTTATATCAAGATTGTCTTACCAATTATTCTACCGACAGTATTGGCTATGTTGGCGATTAATTTTAATGGTAAATTAAGTGATTATGATTTATCGGTTTTCCTATATAATCCAATTGCTAAGCCAGTCGGGGTAGTTATTAGAAGTAATTCTAGTTCTGAGTCAGGAATTGAAGGAATTGCCCTGAACTTTGTTTACTCTGTTCTATTAATGGCAATCAATTCACTAGTATTTTTCTTCGTCTATGCAGACGGTAAGAATACGATCAAGAATCTATTTAATGGTAGGAAGACAAAAAATGAAAGTTAACAATAGGAAGTTTAAGCAAAAGTTGCATGATAATGCCTTTTCTATTCTGGTTCACCGTGGATCACATGGTGGAAATATTATTGAGAATACTAGTGATGCTGTTAAAGTCTCAACCCTTCAGCATGCTGATATTGTCGAAATTGATATTTCTATGTCAACGGATGGAGACTTCTTTGTTTTCCATGATGGTGGAGAAAAAAGGCTATTAGGTGAAACAAGTAATATTAATACATTGTCGACTGAAGAGATTGAAGAAAAAAGGTTCAGAAATTCATTAGGTGAGAAAATAACTAAGCAGATTGAGACGTTTGATTATTTATATAACCATATCGACCATGATATTTTCTTAAATATTGATAGATCTTGGAACTATTGGGATACATTTTTACCAGAATTAGATAAGTATATTGATATGCACGAGTATTTTGTTCTGAAATCGCCGGTTAAGCGAGAGTATCTTGAAAAATTGAATAATCATCATGTACAGTATTTGTATTTCCCAATTATCGCAAGTTTGGAAGAACTAAAAATCATTGCGGATTATCCAAACTTAAATATTGTAGGATTTGAAATAATTGAACCTGAAGATGATTTTGAATTTGTGAGAGCTGCTGAGTTTGACAAGTATCGAAACGGCGATTACATGTTCTTGTGTAATAGTATTAAGTTGAACGATAAAACTGATTTGTTTGGCGGTTTAGATGATAATCTAGCACTGCTAAAAGGCTTTGATCGAAGTTGGGATGCAGTCTTGAATCTGGGAATCAACGCTATTCAAACAGATTGGCCAGATATTTTGAATGAATATCGTAATAATCTGAAGAAATAAAAAAATGAACTATATACTGAATTAATTCAGATATATAGTTCATTTTTTATTTGATCAATTGACTGATTTGTTCAACTTCATCAGTTGAGAATGTTAAATTATCCAAAGCTTTTAGATTTTCATCCAAGTGATCATTATTAGTAGTACCAATGATTACACTGGCAACCACTGGGTCACGTAGAAGCCAAGCAAGTGACATTTGGCTAAGTGTTTGATCACGATTCTTGGCAATGTCATTCAATTTATTAAGTTTGGCTACCAGTGCTTCTTTGCCGTCATCTAATAAATTAGCATTGGTTGGGTGAATACGGAAGTTATCTGTGATTCCATCTAGGTAACGGTCTGATAATAATCCCTCACAGAGTGGTCCGTAGGCAATTGCTCCGGCACCGTTATCTTTGAGCAAATTACTCAAACCGCTATTTTCAACATGATTGTTTAACATATTCATGCTCATTTGGTCCAAGACAAATGGGGTACCTAGTTTTTTGAACATGGCGATTGCTTGTTTCATTTCTGGAACTTCATAGTTGGATACACCGACATATAGAGCTTTTCCTGAACGAACAATATCGTCAAGAGCACGGACTGTTTCTTCAATGGGTGTCTTATCGTCATATCTATGAGCGTAGTAAACATCAACGTAATCAAGATTCAATCTTTCAAGAGAATCATTGATACCTTGAAGAAGTGACTTTCTAGATGTTCCGATACCATAAGGACCATCATGAATCTCATAACCAACTTTGGTTGAAATAACTAGTTCATCTCTATATGGTTTCAAATCATTTTTTAAGATTTGTCCTAATAATTCCTCTGAACTACCAAAACCACTTTTGCCGTTGCCATAGTGATTAGCTACATCGAAGTGAAAGACACCCTTATCGAATGCATGTAGGATTACATCACGACGGTCACTTAATGGATCAGCACTACCGAAATGACGCCATAGACCTAGTGAAATAGGTGGTAACATTAATCCGGTGTTTCCAGCATGACGGACAGATTTATTTGTGTAACGATTATCAGATGCAGAATACATTTTATCGACCTCCAAATTATTTATACTCTTTAATAGTATGCTAATGTAAATGGTTACTCAAGATATCGATTTTTACGGAAAACAAAAACAGTGTACTGAAGATGATGAATCCTCAATACACTATTCAGTAATAAACGATTATGCGAAGTACTTTTGAGCAATTAACTTGTAGATTTCAATAAATTTCAAGTAATCATCTTCAAAGACAAATTCGTTGATTTGGTGAGCACTTTCATTACCAGGACCAGCAACAATTACCTCAAGGTCGTGGTTGGCTTCAACGAATTGAGAAGCATCTGTACCACCTGGTGCGCCGACAGCAAGAGCATCTTGTGTCCAAACTTCTTTATAAGCGTCACGTGCCATTTGTAAGAATTTAGAATTCAAATCAGTTTTAACTGGCCAATTGCTACTTTCGAGATCAAATTCAAGATTCATTCTTGGATCTGCGTCGTTGATTGTCTTAATAAGGTCCTTTAGTTCAGCAATAATTTGATCATTGTTGTATTCAGGGATCGTTCTAATTTTGACGGTCATCTCTGCATAGTCTGGAATAGTGTTCTCTTGGTCACCGGACTTGAATACAGTAACTGATGGTTTAGTCTTACCAAGAACATCGTCATCAGCATCCTGTAATTTACCGAAGTATTCTTTTTGCTTATTATAGTAGGTAATCAAGTTATCGAGGGCGTTGATTCCGACCTCGGGCATTGAACTGTGTGCTGCCTTACCATGGGAAATAACTTTATAAGTTACTGAACCTTTGTGAGCACAGAATACTGAGTGGCGACCGTAAACTGTTGGGTTTGGTTGGGTAATTCTAATTAAACCACTGCCGGCAAGTTTATCAGTAACTAGTTTCGAAGTAGAGTTACTTGGTTCACCAACTATTAGTGCCTTCAAGTCATCAGCGTAACCAGCATCTGATAATTGTTTAGCACCAAATTCTCCAATTTCTTCACCGACTGTAGCGATGAATTTAATATTTCCTTTAAATGAATCGTCTTCATTCAATTCAATCAAGGCGATAGCCATACCAGCTAGACCGCCTTTCATGTCAGATGTTCCACGACCAAAGATTTTACCATCGATATGTTTTGGATTGAATGCGGCATTATAATTCCATTTGCTCTCATCAACAGGGGCAACGACGTCTTCATGTCCAGTAAAGCCTAAGAAGGGACTATCAGTGTTCTTTACTGTAGCAATTAAGTTATAACGACCTTTATCGTATTTTACTAATTCTGTCTGAATACCATGTTTTTCAAACAAATCTTTCAAGTAGTTGGCAACTACCTCTTCGTTGCCATTTACTGTATTAAATTTAATAAGCTCATCTAAAATTTGTAATCTTTCGGATTTTTCCATTTTCTAGTCCTCCACCCGTATTTTATGTATAATACTAGTTAGTTCAATAGTACCATTATAGTATTATTTTATTTGAAATACGGTAACAAAAGAGGAAGAAAATTTGAATTTATTGATGAAAATCGACAGATATTTAGGTATCTTTCTGTTGATCGTTGCTCTATTGGGTTTTATCTTCAGCTGGTTTACTACTAATTACCTTTGGTCAGCCACTGGAGCAGGTTTATTGCTAGTAGTTATCTCGTTTACATCGGACAAAAAGAATCCTAAGGAGAAAACAAATGGACGACAATAAGAATATGACTTTCGAAGATTACCTAATGACTAATTCAATGAACTTCGCCAATACATATGGTGCAGTTAATGAATGGGTTGGAAAAATTGAGGTTGCTGTAAATACAGAATTGAATTTGGTTGATGACTTTGATGATAAAGCCGAATTGGCTTCATACAAAGATATTTCATTTGATTGCACACAAATTCTATATGATTTGAGTTATGAATTCGCTAAGTTTGATGGCCCAATTACCAAGAAGGGTATTAGTGCCATTGTGTTGGAACAAGCTATTTTGTTCCAATCAACAAATGATGAGGATGCTGTTAAAGATGAATTTGATGAGTACAAGAAAGCACATGTTAACGCATATGATTCATTCCTAGACTTGATCGAAATTCTCAATAAATTAGCTGACCGTTACCCATGGATCGAATACGGTGATCCTGATAGTGACTACAAGTTTGATCTATTAGAAATATTCATGAGCATAGGTCAATTCTATTTCATGGGAACAGGTAATTATTCTTCAGATGATTCAGAATCTTATATTGCTATGATCAATCCAATGATTGCTCAATTGGATATGGAAGATGAGATTGATGGGGATGTTATTAACTTCATTAATGTATATATTAGTAATGCTGAGGATGCAATTGATGAAGGATTGCATCGCCTTGCTGCTGACCAGGCAGGCGTACCTTATGTTGAAGGTAATAATTAGTTATAAAAAAATAGAATGTGACAAAATATTGTCAACTTTTGGGCATTAAAATAAACAAGACTAGTAATCCGATTTTGGATTGCTAGTCTTGTTTGATTTAAACGGAGAAAGCTATGTTATGTCACAGATTCTCTACTTGTCTTAATGCTCAAAAGTTGAACATGTTTTGCTACGATTTTTTAATTCACTTTTTTGCGACCCTCAGCTGTATATTGATTTGCCTTGTGTCTACGGTATAGATAATATACTACGCCGGCAATTGCTAGAATTATGATCATTGGAACAACCAAATGAATCAGTAAGAATCCGGCGACTGCAATAATTACAACCCATTTTAAAATATTTAAAAGTGTTTCGGTCAATTAAATTCTCCTTTGTTAATTTGTGTCTATATAATCTTACTTATAATGATAATTGTCAAGAATCTGAGAAAAAACTTGACTATAGTGAATCACCCTAGTATAGTAGCACCTATCGCTACCTCTTGAGATGGAACAAAAAGGAGGCGTGAATAATATGAGATATAGAATTCTATTAGATTTAGATAATCAATTATTCACAGCAGTTGATATTAATAATAGCAATCGCTTTGGTAACGGTACAACCATTGAAAAAGCTATTGCAAATCTTAAACTAGCTGCTTAATAAATAAAGGGATCGAAGCTTAATTGCTTCGGTCCCTTTTTGGAATATCAAATTATATTTTACTCAGGTTCATCGACCGCAAAGGTACCAAATGTAGCATTAACTGATTTAGCTAAGTCGTGAGGTTCAACCAGCAGTGATTGACCAATTTTACCAGCTGAAACAATTATTTTTTCGGCTTCGTCAGCTTCGGTATCAAAGTAAATAGGGTAGTTGTGTAGTGAGCGAATACCTACAGGGCTGTTTGCACCGTGTTCAAATCCACTTGTTTTAACCAAATCTTTTAATGGAACCATGCCGACTTTTTTATTACCAGAAAGTTTAGCTAGCATTTTGTAGCTAATATGTTTATCTAGTGGCAACATGCCAACGATAGGGCCAGTTTTATTTCCTGTTAAAACTAAGGTCTTATAAATCTTATAGCCGTCTTTCTCGCTGCCATCATTTACAAGCTCTTGCGTGTCACCCTCAGCTTTTGTTGGGAAGGTCATTGGTTCATACGCCACTTTTTGTTTATCGAGAATCTTTTCTACTAATGTTTTTTGTACTTTATTTTTTTTCTTACTCATAATTCCACCTAACTAACTCTTCGTATATCTTCTATAATAACAAACTAATATATTTTTTAAAGTGAGCTGTTCTGCCAAATAATTTGTATTATCGAAAATAAATAAGTTATTATTTTTATGACTTGTTATATAATAGTTACCGTTGTAAATGAAGGAGCGATGACCATGAGTTTTTTTAGACACAAGCATGAGGTTGATCCGGCTGATAATGACTTCAGCAAGATTTCTCAAGAAATAAAAAAAAGCCCAGAAAAACTATCAGAAGCGCAAAAGCTATTTAAAAATAATGAATCTTTGAGACAGCAAGCAACTGGTATTAAAAAGACTGATAATAAATAAAGTAGAACGTGGCAAAATACGTTTAACTTTTGAGTATTAAGGCAAATGGGAACAGTGATCTGATTTTGGATTACTGTTCCTATTTTTTTGCCATTAAATAGAGCAAATTATCTGACTTTGCCGTTATTTCGATTATTTCATAATTAAACTTATATTTTCTTATGATAGTATAAGAATAAAATTATGCTTTGCATAATTAATAATTTATGATATATTATAAAAAAAGAAATAGAGGTGGAGGATTTTATGAATTTCATGAATGCAGAGAGAACTCACGTATTGGAAACAAATGTTTTTGTAGAAAGATTTTTAACATATAGAGATGTCTTCGTTGAATATTTCAAAACGATGAACCTGATTGAAAGAGGTGAGGCTCTGACTTATGAAACATATTCTCGTCTGGCAGATAACTATGTGTACAATATCAAACGTTTTATTAAGCTAGGTAACTCTTATGTTTCAAAGTATCATTTGGAGAATACAAAGTTTTACGACAGTTTGAATAACTATTTTGTCGCTTTGATCGATGCTTTGAATTATTTAGACTACGAGCAAAATGTGGTTAATAAGCCACAAGTTGCACAAGCACGTGCGGTAATTCGAGACCGTGAAGCAAACTTTATGAACGAAGTTCAATCATATATTGGGTAAAGACGCGAGAAACGTCTTTTTTTTATGGCCATTTTCTAGTAATCTTAAGGTTAATGAGATGGAGGCAAATTATGATTTGGAAAAAAATTAGTGTACTGATTCCAAGTACCTTAAATGAAGAGATTATTTCTGATACTTTTATGAAAATCGGTGCGCAAGGTACCGAGATAATTGACGATGATAACAATGATGTTAAAACTAAGATCAATTCTTATTTTGATGAGGACAGTTATCGACCAGAGTTGGTAACTGAGTTGCGCAAAGAAATCGATGACTTGTCAAACTATGGTTTTAATGTTGATGGTGTTGAGATTCAGGAGAGTTCAGTCGATGAGAGTTCATGGGAAAACGAATGGAAACAATATTATCACCCTGTACACATTAGTCACTATCTAACAGTCGTTCCAAACTGGGTCGATTATCAACCTGAGAATAAAGATGAGCACCTTATTGTTATGGATCCAGGTAAGTCTTTTGGAACGGGGACACATCCCACAACATTTTCTTGCATGCAAGCACTAGAAATGATTCTGGGTAATGCGGAATCTCTATACGATGTTGGAACTGGTTCAGGGATTCTCTCTATTCAAGCTCGTCAACTTGGAGTTAAGAATATCCAAGCTTTTGATCTAGCGCCTGAGGCTGTAGAGGCCGCCAAAGAGAATATTAAGTTGAATCCTGGCTGTGAAGATATTGAAGTTTTTGAGAATTCACTTCTGGACGGTGTTGATGGAAAAGTTGATGTTATTGTGGCCAATATTCTAGCTGATGTTATTCAACAATTTATTCCAGACATTGAATCTCATTTAAATAGTAAGGGATTTGTTATTTTATCTGGTATTATTAATGAAAAGGAAAAGCTGATCACTGATCAAATGAATGAACATGGCTTCTCAGCTATTGAAGTTCTTCATTTGAAAGGTTGGTCAACAATGATTTGCAAGAGAACAAAAGATATCGAGGAACAAGATGGAGCAATACTTCGTTAATGAATCAATTAAACAGGGACCGTTTGTAGTCACTGACAAAGAAATATACAAACATATTGCGACGGTACTACGTCACAAGGTTGGGGATGTTATTTATTTGGTAGATGAGAATAGCGAATTGTTTGAATCTACTATTAGTAAAATTGATGTGGACAATAAGTCTATCCAATTTGATACATCTATTAGTAATAAGCCATCTACTGAAATGCCGGTCGATGTTACCGTTGCTTGTTCGTTATCTAAAAAAGATAAAGTCGAGTGGATTACTCAAAAGTCAACCGAATTGGGAGCTAAGAAGATTATCTTTTTCAATTCCAAATATTCGATAATGCATTGGAAAGCCAATGTTGTCGAGAAGAAAATGGCTCGTTTGCAAGAAATCGCCAAGAATGCAGCACAACAGTCAAAGCGCCGTATCATACCTGAAGTTGTTTATTTAAAAGATATTAGTGAATTAAACAAGTCGACTGAGGATTTGAAATTAATAGCATATGAAGAGTCCGCTAAAGAGGGAGAAAACAGTATTCTGGCACAATCATTAAACAAACCACACAAGTCAGTTATTTGTGTGTTCGGTCCAGAAGGCGGAATTGCCCCAGATGAAATATCCAATCTTCAGAATGATGGTTTTATTTCTATTGGATTGGGTCCGAGAATAATGCGTGCCGAAACTGCTCCAATGTACTTCCTATCAGTGCTATCATATAACTATGAACTTAATTCAAAATGAGGAATGAAAATGAAGAATCTTTGGAACAAAGTTGAGAAATCCAAATCAACTTATATTGCACTAATATCTATTATTTTAGTTTTTATTATGCCTATATTATTTAAGTTGTTTCACCTAGGTAGAACTAACCGAATCGTTTGGCTATTTTTTGTGATCAATGTTATATTTGCCGGCTTCATTGGCTGGTTTACAAGGAAATATCATTTGTCATTCTTTAATTTAGCAATTTTTCCAGTAATATTTGTCATCAGTGTTTTCGTCAAGTATGGACGCTATGGCTATTTCCTATCAGGAATTTACTTAGTATTAAGTATTTTGCTATATTTTCTTTTTGATAATGAAAATTGATTGTTTTTTAAGTCCAAAGAAAGCATAATAATACGTAAAGAAAAGCACTCAATATAATTGGAGTGCTTTTTATGTAATCGAAGGGGTGAACGGTAATGAAGAAGAATGAAGATTATACTCCTGATCAAGTTCTCGATATTTGTCGTGAATACATGAATGAAGAGCACGTCGAATTCGTAAATAAGGCTTATAACTTTGCTGCGTATGTCCACAAAGAACAAAAGAGAGCCACGGGTGAACCATATATCATTCACCCTACACAAGTTGCACAGATTCTAGCATCTCTGCATATGGATCCTTATACCGTTGCAGCGGGATATTTGCATGATGTTGTAGAAGATACCAATATTACACTTGGCGACGTAGAAGAACTGTTTGGCAACCAAGTGGCTACTATCGTTGATGGTGTTACTAAGATCAGCAAGTACAAGTATCACTCTCATCAAGAATTACTTGCAGAGAATCATCGTAAGATGCTATTAGCTACTGCCAAAGACTTGCGTGTCATCATGGTCAAATTGGCCGATAGATTGCACAATATGCGTACACTTAAAGCATTACGTCCAGATAAACAACGTCGTATCGCTAATGAAACTCTGGAAATCTATGCACCATTAGCTGATAGATTAGGTATCAGTAAGATCAAATGGGAACTTGAAGATTTATCGCTTCATTATATAAACCCTCAACAGTACTACCGTATTGTTCATTTGATGAATAGTAAACGTGATCAACGTGAAGCATATATCACTGAGGCCATTGATTATATTAAGACAAGTGTTGACGCTCTAGGTATCAAATATGACATTTATGGTCGTCCAAAGCACATTTACTCAATTTATAAGAAAATGCGTGATAAACACAAACAATTCTCTGAATTGTATGACCTGTTAGCAATTCGAATCGTCGTGGATTCAGTTAAGGATTGTTATGCAGTACTTGGTTCAATTCACTCTAAGTGGAAGCCAATTCCTGGTCGTTTCAAGGATTATATTGCGGTACCAAAGGCCAACGGCTATCAATCATTGCACACAACAATTATCGGTCCTGGTGGTCAACCACTTGAAGTACAGATCAGAACTCATAAGATGCACGAGATTGCTGAATATGGTGTTGCTGCGCACTGGGCATACAAAGAAGGTAATTTTGAAGGTGTTAAACTGGATGAAAATGAACAGAAGATCGACGTCTTCCGTGAAATTCTAGAATTACAGGAGAATTCTGATAATGCAGCTGACTTTATGAAATCTGTTAAGGGTGAGATCTTTAATGACAGAGTTTATATCTTCACACCTCAAGGAGAAGTCCGCGAGTTGCCAAAGGGTTCCATTCCTTTGGACTTCGCATATCAAGTTCACACTGAAGTTGGTAGTCATTCAGTTGGCGCAAAGGTCAACGGTAGAATGGTGCCATTGAATTATCAGTTGAAGAATGGTGATATTGTCGAAATGCTAACAAATGACAATTCAACACCTAGTCGTGACTGGGTCCAGATGGTTTATACATCTAGAGCCCGTAATAAGATCAAACGTTACTTCAGAGTTAAAGACCGTGAAGAGAATATTAGAATTGGTCATGAGTTGTTAGAAACAGAATTAAAGAATCGTTCATTATCAAGTAAAAAGTATCTTGATAAGAAACATCTGGAACTCGCAATTAAGATATTTAATTTTACTGATCCAGAAGAATTGTTTAACGCTGTCGGTTATGGGGAACTATCTCCAATTAATGTTATCCATAAATTATTGAGTGAAGATCCAGATAACAAAAAAGAAGCTGAGAAGAAGGAAAATGAGGAGAAAATCATCACTAATACTGATGAAAAACCTGCTCCTAAGCCGAATGAGAGTGCTCAGCTTAAAAAGGAACAAACAAACGCTAATACAAGTATTTCAGTTCAGGGAATTGATAATCTATTAATTCGTTTGGCAAAGTGCTGTAATCCGATTCCTGGTGATGATATCGTTGGATATATTACTAAAGGACGTGGATTAACGATTCATCGTGCTGATTGTCCCAATGTTCAGAGCGAAGAGGCTAAGAAGCGTTTCATCGAAGTTAGTTGGAACAATGTTACTCGTGAGAAGCGTTATACGGCTGAACTTGATATTTATGCCTTCAATAGAAATGGTTTGTTGAATGAAGTCTTACAAGTTATCAATTCCAATACTAATTCATTGATCAATGTTAATGGTCGTCTTGATAAGGAAAAAATGGCGATTATTCACGTGAGTGTTGGGGTCAATAATAAGGAACACTTGGATCAGATTATCTCGAAGTTGAAGAATGTTCCTGATGTTTACGAAATTAAAAGGACGGTTGAATAAAATGAAAGTAGTTATCCAACGTGTCTCTGAAGCAAAAGTTAGTGTAGACAACAAAATCCTTGGTCAAATTGATCAAGGATTTTGTTTGTTGGTAGCATTTGCGGATGAAGATAACGATGAAACAATTGAATATATGGCTCGAAAAATTGCTAATATGCGGGTCTTCTCTGATGAAGAGGACAAGATGAATTTATCTATCAAAGATATTGATGGGCAAATCTTGTCAATTTCACAGTTTACTCTGTACGCTGATACGAAGAAGGGCAATCGCCCAAGTTTTACAGGTGCTGGTAACTTTGAAACCTCTAAGTCGAAGTATGAACAATTTAATAATGAGTTAAGGAATCATGATTTACACGTAGAAACAGGTGAGTTTGGTGCTGATATGCAGGTTGCGCTGACTAATGATGGTCCTGTAACGATAATAATGGAGCGATAAAATATAATGAGAAGTATAATTTGGGATTTTGATGGAACATTAGCTAATAGTTATCCAGGAATAGTTATGGCCACACAAAAGTCCCTCAAAGAGAATTTTGATATAAGCATTTCAAAAGATTCCATCTATACTGAGGCTCTAAAGACTTCGGTTAGAAAGTTGGCCAGTGATTTGGTCGATGGAAATGAGGATAAGGTAAAGACTTTTTATAAGACGTATAAGTTATATGAGAAGTCATACCATGATCAGATCAAGTTGATGCCACATGCGAAGATTGCACTGGAGTATTGTAAGATACAAGGATATCAACAGTTTATTGTGACACATCGTGATACGTCAATCTTTGAGGTTGCCAAACGATTAGGTATTGCGGATTACTTTGTTGAGATGGTTAGTGCCGAAGATGGTCACGTACGTAAGCCTGATCCTGAGATGTTGACATACTTGATTGAAAAGCATTCACTTGATACTAATGATCTGTGGGTGATCGGTGATCGTAAGATCGATATTGATTTTGGTAATACAGTTGGGGCCAAAACGATTCTTATCAGCAATCAGACGATTGACTTTAAGGTTGATCATCAAATCAAAAGTTTACAGGAACTAAACAATATAATTTAGTTTTCAAAAGCATTTCTTTAAATTATGTTATCTACATATACTATTGGACAATATGTAGTTTATTGACTACCATTAGTACATGAATGTTTAAGGGAGGCTATTTTTTTGGATTTTAGAAGTGGGTTGAATAGTGATAAACCCCAGATAATAAGATTACTAACAGAGTCATTCAAGGAATACATCACAACTCAGAAGATGTTCCGACAAGAATTCCGTTCAAGCGCAAAGTTTGATAGATTATTACGAAAGTATTTTGAGTTGGAAGTTGATGTTTTTATGAAAAAAGGATTGGTTTATGTTGGTGCCGATGGTAAGGGTAAACCTAGGGCCGTTGCACTGATTCAATTCAATCGTGGTAGACAAATCAATACTTGGGACTATTTTTCAGTTGATGGTTTGAAGATATTAGGTCAAATAATTAAAGTTGGATTCAATGCTATTAGTGCATTCGATATTTTTAAATTTGAGGATTTGTTTGATAAAGTTGAAGGTCAGAAAAAATGTGTAGTTGAGTATTTGGCTGTTGACAAATCATTACGAGGTCAAGGTATCGGGAGCAAGATGTTGAATAACCACATTAGTCCTTACTTGAAACGAGTAGGTTATCGGAATATTATTTTGGAAACCAATACTCAGAAGAATGTAAAATTTTATAAGAAAAATAATTTCTCAGTACGCTCGGTTAAAAAAGTTAATTTGAGCCATGGGGATGTAAAAGATTGGGTCTTATCAAAGACCATTTAAAGGCGTAGACGAGTGACAGAACATAACTCTTCTCGCTTAACTCAAAAAGGAGCTGTAATCCGATTTTGGATTACAGCTCCTTTAATGATCTTCTGTCATGTTCTTTTATTTGAAGTATTCTTTTAAGCCATTTGTTACAGCTTGAGCAACTTGTGATTTGTATGCATTAGACTTGATATAACCATAATCGGTTGATGAATTAATATATCCTAATTCAATCAGGATCGATGGCTGACTGTTGTAATGCAATACATACAAGTCTTTTTGTTGAGTACCACGATTGTTGATTGCAAGTGTCTTCAACTGCTTGTTGATATCAGTGGCTAATGTGCCATCTTTGTTCTTGCCATAGTAGTAGGTAGTAACACCGGTACCAACGTTAGCATCAGCACTTGAATCGAAGTGAAGACTAATAAATGCATCAGCTTCAATCTTACTTGAAAGACGTGCACGTTCTCCAAGTGATTTGGAATCATCACCAGATCTTGTAAGAACAACACGGGCACCAGTCTTTTCAAGGTCTGCTTTGATTGCTTTGGTATAAGCCAAAGTGAAGTTCTTCTCGTATGTCTTCTTCTTTGATTCAGCACCTACGTCATCACCACCGTGACCTGGGTCAATGACGATAGTGGCTTCAGAGATATTCGTAGCAGCTGACTTAACAGCACTCTTAGTACCTGAGATAGTTACAACGTAACTTGCAACGTATCCAACTGAACCATCACTATCTCTAACTTTGTACCAGTTACCACTCTTGCTTAAGTAGTCGAACTTCTTACCGACATTAGCAGTTTTAACAATTCGACTGCTGCTGTTTGGTTCGATTCTCAGTTTGGTATTGGATTGGGTAACTGTCACAGTTTTAATATCACTATTATTGGAATTGGATGAGGTACTTGATCCAGAAGTCTCATTCGTACCTTGAATGAATTGACTCTTGACCCAACCGGCAGTTCCTTTGTACAGAATCTGTGACCATTCTTGTTCTTGATACATAATAGTAACTTTTTGAGACTGTTCGATAGTCCCTAGAACATTACTATTGGCATCATCCTTTTGGAAGACGGTGGTATTGGGTACTTTGACTATTCCGATTTTATTAGTAGCGGAGCTGACTTCAGTATTGTCAATTAACCAGCTGGCAACCCAACCGATTTTATCTCCGGAAAGACGAACTTGGTACCATTTGTTTTTTTCAGCTAAAATAGCTAATTTGTCACCTTTTTTTACCTGACCCATATTGGAGTAGGATAGTCCCGGACCAATACGAACATTGACTGAGTCGGACTCGACAACAATTGAATTAGCGTTTGCCAAAGCTACGGTCGACCAACTCGATAAGGCAATTAAAAAAACAATGGCAACAAATAGCTTATTTTTAATTAAAAAAGTTATTATCTTTTTCATTTAAAGGATTCCTTTGTTGTCGCTATAATGATTATCGTATATGTATATCTTACTGAAAAAAAGTTAAACTTAAAAGTAAGAAAGTGAAAAATTCACAGAAACTTGACATTTATAGGTAATAATATTGATTATTATGACAAATTGAGTAATATTTCATAAATATTAGAGGGCAAATGGTTAAAAATTGAAGAAATTTGATTTAGTTTTTCTATTATATAGTATTTTATTAGGTTTTTTAGTAGGCATAGTGGCAGGTGGTTATCTTATTTTGGTTAACTTTCTGATTAATTTGATTTGGAAGACCGTTCCAAACATGTTAAATATCCAAACGATTTTTTATCCACTAATAATTTGTATCGTTGGCGGATTGATCATCGGATTTCAGCAACGTAGAATGCCTGGTTATCCAAGAACAATGAATCAGGTTATCGGTGAATATAAGACTACCGGCAAAATTAGATATACTCATGAGATTTCAAAAAACTTTTTCAATGCAATCACTGTGTTGTCATTTGGTGGTAGTGTGGGTCCTGAAGCAGCATTGTCAGGTATTCTTGGTGGATTGATCAATTGGGTCGGAGATAGAATGAAGTTAACACTCAAACGACGTGAAGAACTGGTCAATATGGGAATCGGTGCAATCCTATCAACTGTATTTTACGCCCCATTTGCTGGAATTGGGAAGGCGTTTGATGCACCAACTAGAGATTTTCGAGTTCGAGGAAGAAAAATCTTTGTATACACGATTACCGTTATTTCTGGAGTGATCGGATTTGGATTCATGAACAGGATTTTCCCACATGAAAGTACCTTCGGAATTCATTTTCGCCAAAATATTGCTTGGACCTGGCAAGGGTTCGCATTGATTCCTGTTGCATTGGTAGTTGGAATATTGTTCGGTAAGCTCTTTGAAAATCTTGGCAAGTGGAGCAAGCAATTAACTAGGAATAGCAAAAGAACTGTTCTGTGGGCAATTGTTGGTGGATTGATCATTGGTGGCGCCGGTATGATATCGCCATATTATCAATTTTCTGGCGAGGCTAACTTGTTAGGGTTTTCAAGAATAGCCATGGATCAATCGGTTTGGTTCTTGATTATGATTGGAATTGGGAAAGCTATAATCACAAATTTGTGTTTTTCATTGGGATGGCGTGGAGGAATGATTTTTCCTGCAATATTTTCTAGTGCTGCAACAGGATTTGCTTTGTCAGCAATTTTGCCATTCACTCCCGCCATTTTGGTGTCAGTAACGATCGCAGCTAGTTTAACTTCTATTATGAGACAACCAGGAGTAGTCGCAGGATTACTTTTGCTATTACTTCCGATAGAAGTATTTCCTATTATAATAATTGTCTGTTATCTAACAAATTATCTCCTGAAATCACTTTCAAGAGGCTAATAGACTTGACAACAAGGGGATTTTTGATTAATTTATACATATGTTCTTAATCAAATAAGTAATTGCTCTACAGAGAACCTGGATGCTGAGATCAGGTATGCAATTCATTTGAGTGACGTTCCATCAATCGTTTGGCAGGCGTTAACTGTAGCAATTAACTAGGTGGTACCGTGCAAATGCACCCTTTGTCTTATTTAGGCAAGGGTGTATTTTTTTATATGTATTCGTGTTCACCGCTAAGGAGGATTTTATGCGTTATCAAAAACCAAAGGGTACAGCTGACATATTACCCGGAGAATCGGAAAAGTGGCAATATGTAGAATCAGTTGCCAAGAATGTTTTTAGTCGCTATCGTTTTTCAGAGATCAGAACACCAATATTTGAATCATACGAAGTTTTCCAACGATCATCTGGTGATACATCAGATATTGTTTCAAAGGAAATGTATGACTTTAAAGATAAAGGTGACAGACATATTGCACTTCGTCCAGAAGGTACAGCGGGTGTAGTTCGTGCGTATGTTGAAAACAAGCTTTATGGACCAGAATACCAACGTCCTTATAAGGTTTGGTACAAGGGACCTATGTTCAGATATGAACGCCCTCAATCAGGTCGTCAACGTCAATTCCATCAAATTGGTCTTGAAGCATTTGGTTCAGATTCACCTGAATTAGATGTTGAGATCATCTCAGTTGGATTGAATTTCTTGAATGAACTTGGTGTACACAACTTGAAGGTAGCTATCAATACTTTGGGTGATCCTGAATCACGTAAGAATTATCACCAAGCCTTAGTAGATTACTTCACACCATTCAAGGATCAATTAAGTGATGATTCCAAGACCCGTCTAGAAAAGAATCCTTTAAGAATTCTTGATAGTAAGGACGAGAACGATAAGAAGCTAGTTGCAAATGCTCCATCAATTCTGGATTATTTGAATGATGCTTCTAAGGAACGTTTTGAATATTTAAAGTCATTGTTAGATGATCTTGATATTAATTACGTGGTCGATCCAACAATGGTACGTGGTCTTGATTATTACAACCATACGATCTTTGAATTCATGGTTACTGATCCTGCATTTGGTAACAAAGAAATCACTGTCTTGGCTGGTGGTCGTTACAATGGTTTAGTTGAAGAACTTGGTGGCAAGCCAGAACCTGGAATTGGCTTTGGACTTGGTATGGAACGTTTGATGTTATTGCTAAAAGATGAAGATATTCATGTTGAGGATAACTTGGATGTATATATCGTAACTATTGGTGAAAAGGCTGAACGTGCCTCAGTTAAAATTCTTTCAGATATCCGTCGTGCTGGCTTCTCAGCTGAGAAGGATTATTTACAAAGAAAGACGAAGGCACAATTCAAGACAGCTAATCACTTGAATGCTAAGTACACCGTAACTATTGGTGATTCTGAGTTGGAAAATAATACTGCAAGTGTTAAGAATATGGCTACTGGTAATCAGATCAGTGTTTCATTAGATAATTTAGCAGAAGAATTAAAGAAGATAGAGGGATAAAACATGGAAGAAAGAACAGATTATTGCGGCAGCATTACCGAAGAACATGTCGGCAAGAAAGTTTCTTTAGATGGTTGGGTTCAAAAACGTCGTGATCTTGGTGGTTTGATTTTTATCGACCTAAGAGATTACAAGGGTTTTGTACAACTAGTTTTTAATACTGAACATAAGGATGTTTTGGAAGTCGCTGAATCATTACGTTCAGAGTATGTTATCAACGTTACTGGTACAGTTAGACTTCGTGACGAAAAGGCTATTAATGAGAATATCCCAACTGGTAAAGTTGAAGTTGTTGTTGAGACAGTTGAATTATTAAACAAGTCAATTACACCACCATTTGAAATTGTTGATGATGTCGATGCTTCAGAAGAGACTAAGTTAAAGTATCGTTACCTTGACTTGCGTAGACCTGAGATGCAAAAGGCTATTCGTACACGTGCTCAAATCAAGCATTCAGTTCACGAATATTTGTATGACAATGGATTCATTGATATTGAAACACCTAATTTGACTCCATCAACACCAGAAGGTGCTCGTGATTATCTTGTTCCTTCACGTGTATATCCTGGACATTTCTTTGCTTTACCACAATCACCACAATTATTTAAGCAATTGTTGATGGTCGGTGGATTCGACCGTTATTATCAATTAGCTCACTGTTTCCGTGATGAAGATCTTCGTGGAGACCGTCAACCAGAATTCACTCAGATCGATTTGGAAATGAGTTTTATGTCAGCTGAAGAGATTCAAACAGTGACAGAAGGACTTATTGCCCGTGTTATGAAAGACGAAAAGGGTATCGATGTTAAATTGCCATTCCCAAGAATTGATTGGGATGACGCCATGGCTCGCTATGGTTCTGATAAACCTGATATTCGTTTTGGAATGGAATTACAAGACTTGAACGATGTCTTCAAAGATACTGAGTTCAAAGTCTTCAAAGGTACTATCGATAATGGTGGCCAAGTTAAGGCTATTGTTGTTAAGAATAATGCTGACAAGTATTCAAGAAAGAACATTGAAGAATATCAAGAATACATCAAGCGCTTTGGTGCTAAAGGTCTTGCATGGCTTAAGTACAATGATGACAAGATCACTGGACCAGTTGCTAAATTCATCACTGCACAACACGATGCCTTAGTTGAACGTCTTGGTCTTGAAAACAATGACTTAGTATTGTTTGTTGCAGACAAGAAAAAGATTGTTGCTGATGCACTAGGATACTTACGTACCGACATCGCTAAGCACTTAAATCTATATGATCCTAATGAATTTGCCTTCACGTGGGTTGTTAACTGGCCATTGTTTGAGTATGACGAAGGTATCCAACGTTGGACTGCCGCTCACCACCCATTCACAATGCCTAATGAAGAGGATGTACATTATTTGGATGAAGATCCACATAAAGCATATGCTCAAAGTTACGATATCGTTCTTAATGGTTATGAATTGGGTGGAGGTTCAATCCGTATTCATGATTATAAGATTCAAGAGAAGATGCTTAAAGCTTTGGAGTTCACCAAAGAAAAGGCTTATGAACAATTTGGTTTCTTGTTAGATGCTTTACAATATGGTTGCCCACCACACGGTGGTTTGGCTATTGGTTTGGATAGATTTGCTATGCTATTGGCTGGCAAAGATAATATCCGTGATGTGATTGCATTCCCTAAGAATTCAAATGCCACAGAACCAATGACACATGCACCAAGAGAAGTTGCTGACAATCAACTTGTTGATCTTGGTATTGAAGTAAGTAAGAGTGTTTCAAAAGACTAGATAAAAATTGGCTCTCACAAGATTAGTTTCTTGTGGGGGCTTTTTTTCGGTTGTTTGGTTGCTTCTCACTTCCGGTAAAAAAATAATTCATCTGCCGTGGGACCGTCTCCAGCCGAAAGGCGGTCTGGAGACTCGACTTGAAGCTTTGCTTTCGCAAATCTCCAAGCTCGTCCAGTACTATAAGAACGGTAAACCACCGTTCCTATAGTACTTTCACGGCTGATAAATTATTTTTTTACCTTCAGCTGAATAGTAAACTTGATAATTTTATACTGCTGGATTTATTGATAGTAAGAATTGTATAAATACCATAATGTGAAAATTGCCATTAATGACCGATATATAAAGTAGTTTAGAAGTAAATTAGCCGGAGGTGGAAGTGACGAGTCGGCTGTGATAGTTCTGTTGGTCGGTGATTTTCCGGCCTTACAGCACAGGACGATTTTTGAAATCCGCTTGTTTTGCGGAGTTCAAAATCGAGATTTAAGACCGTATCTCAGGCTTAAATCGGTCCCCTAGCGGACTCGTCACTTCCAACCGTAGGCGGGATTAGTAGTCAATACTATAAATTCCACAAAATGGTGTTTGTCTGTCTCCTGTAAACTGTGTCATAACTCCACCATGCGTTACACAGGCAATACATGAATATTTATCTTTGTATCTGTCCAAGACAGATTTGACCCGATTGACTACTTCGTCTTTAGTTTCAAAATCCAAATCAGATTTGTGAGTTCCATCCAGATAGTCATTATAAGCAAGTGCTAGTTGTTCTTTAGAAACATCTTGTTTACCAGATTTATCCGGTCGCCATTCGTGTAACAACAATTCCACTTGTGTTGGAATTTTATTATATTTCAATATTTCTTGTGCTGTCTGCATTGTACGTGTGTATGGCGATATCAGCATCATTTGTACGTCGTTAAAGATAGGATTTTGTGCCGTCTTGTCAGCTAATTTGATTCCATATGGCGTAAGGCGTGTTAAGTCTCTTGCTAGTCCAGTGTATCCGGCTTGATCGACTTGTGAAAAATCTGGTTCTGAATGTCTAATTAAATATACTTTCATTTTTACTTCCCCCAATTACTAACTTAAATATAGCAGATATAACTGTTTCTTGAACCTGATAAGATGATTATTAGAAAAATATCAAGTAATCCAGCATTTAAGCACATTTTTTATTAATAAAGTCTTAATAAATATGAGCATTATTCTAGAAATGGCACTTTATTTGCGTATACTTATAAGCATACGCAAAGGAGTTGTTTAATTTGGCAAATGATTATAAGAAAAGTCTTAAGGGACTTAATGAGGAAGAACTACATGTAACTCAAGATAGAGGCACAGAGATGCCTTTTAGTGGTAAGTATGATGACTTTTATAAAAAAGGTATTTATGTAGATATTGCAAGTGGTGAGCCATTGTTTTCATCTGCACATAAATATGATGCTGGTTGTGGATGGCCATCATTCAGTCAACCAATTGCTGAATTGAAGGAAAGTACCGACATGAGAACTGGTCATGAACGTACAGAAGTTACCAGTGAAGCCGCAGGTTCACATTTGGGGCATGTCTTCAACGATGGTCCAAAGGAAACTGGTGGTTTAAGATATTGTATTAATTCTGCAGCTTTGAAGTTTATCCCATTTGAGGAAATGGATCAAAAAGGTTATTCAGATTATAAAAAATATGTTGAGGAGGGCGATAAATAATGAATGAGAAGAAAGCTGTATTTGCTGGAGGTTGTTTTTGGTGCATGGTCAAACCATTTGATGAACAACCCGGAATTATCTCTGTAGAATCAGGCTTTACCGGCGGTCATGTTGTTAATCCTACCTATGAACAAGTATGTACGGGAACTACTGGACATACTGAAGCAGTTGAAATAACTTATGATGCCGATGTTGTTTCATATAGACAACTTGTAGACACATATTGGCAAGTTACCGATCCAACTGATGCTGGAGGTCAATTCCAAGATCGTGGAGATAATTATCGCCCAGTTATTTATTATGGAAGTAATGAAGAGAAAAGTATTGCTGAAGAGTCCAAGAAAGCCTTGTCTGATGCGGAAAAATTCGATGATCCAATAGTGACAGAAATTCTGCCAGTTGAACCATTTTATCCTGCAGACGAGTATCATCAACAATTTTACGAGAAGAATCCTGCTCGCTATGAATTAGAAGAAAGCGGTGGCAGGGGAGATTTTATCGAAAAACATTGGAAATAGGCTGAAAAAATATTCATTTGTGCTAAGATTGTTTAGGTTATATCTTATATTAGAAGGCGAATGAGGAGTATACCTCTGTAGCTCGATTAGGAGAAATTTTAGATGGATGAATTAGATAAGTTAATTGAAAGGCATCAAAACTTATCCAAAATATCAGTTGCATTTCTATATTCAATTGCCGTGTCTATCGCGGTTAATATGTTTTGGACACCTGGAGGGATCTATGGTTCAGGTGTAACTGGTGCCGCTCAGCTGGTTTCAACAATTACTCAGCGTTGGTTTCCGTTTCATATTTCGACCTCAATAATGTACTTTGCGTTCAACGCACCGCTATTTATTCTGGCCTGGAAGAAAATCGATCATAACTTTACTGTATTTACAGTTATTGCTGTCGCATTTGCGTCAATCATGATGCATATTTTTCCTACAGCAAAAATAACTGCTGATCCGCTAGTTTGTGCCATTTTTGGTGCTGTCGCTAATGGATTTGGTACAGGTATGGCACTGCGTAACGGTATTTCAACCGGTGGTATTGATATTGTTGGTATTATTTTAAGAAAAAAGACTGGTAAAAGTGTCGGAACGATAAATATTATCTTTAACGTATTTATTGTCTCGTGTGCTGGACTGTTATTTGGCTGGGTTCATGCTCTGTACAGTGCTATCAGTATTTTTATTAATGGTCAGGTTATTGATATGATCTATAACAAGGATCAAAAGCTCCAAGTTATGATCGTTACATCTAAACCTAAGAACGTTATTAAAGAGATTCAAAATGAGATGCGCCGTGGTATTACCATTGTTCATGACGTTGAAGGTGCATACAAACACGAGGAAAAAACTATTTTATTCACAGTTATTTCTCGTTCAGAATTGCATGACCTCGAAACAGCGATGAGTTCTTCAGATCCGCATGCATTTGTGAGTGTTACGGATACTGTTAAGATTTTGGGTCGTTTCTATCAAAAACATATATATTAAACGTAAAACAGAACGCTTTGTTTTCACACTATCAAATATATTGTTTCAAACATATGATTGTTTGAGATAATATGTAGTGAGAGATAAAAGCAGTTCTGTTTTTTTAATTTGATTTAAGTGAGGAGAAAACAATGATAATCGGATCACACGTTGCAATGAAAGCTCCAGATATGTTGGCTGGCTCTGCTAAAGAAGCACATAGTTATGGCGCAAATGCCATGATGATTTTTACAGGTGCTCCACAGAATACTCGCCGTAAAGATATTTCTGAGATGAATATTGATGAAGGTAAACGTTTACTCAAATTGTATGGGATTGATCATGTTATCGGTCATGCTCCATATATTGTCAATCTTGGTAACACGGTTAAACCTGAAAAATTGCCATTTGGAATTTCGTTTATGCACGATGAATTTGAACGTGCTGATGCATTAGGTATTGAAGCCATCAGTTTTCACCCAGGAGCACACTTGAAACAAGGCCCTGAAGTAGCTTTGCAACAGATTGCCCAGTCACTAGACAAGGCTATTCTACCTGATCAAAAAGTCAGTGTCGCAATTGAGACCATGGCAGGAAAAGGTACTGAAGTAGGCATCAACTTTGAACAATTGGCTTATATCTTTGATCATTGTCAAAATAACGACAAATTATCTGTCACAATGGATACTTGTCACATGAGTGATGCCGGATATGATGTTAAAAATGATTTTGACGGTGTACTCAATGAATTTGATCACATTGTTGGTTTGGATAAATTATCGGTTATTCATCTAAATGACTCGAAGAATGAACGTGGTTCTCACAAGGATAGACACGATGATATTGGATTCGGTACGATTGGATTCGATGCCTTGAATTATGTCGCACATCATCCACAGTTGGAATCTATCCCTAAAATTATGGAAACACCTTATGTTAAGAGGGATGAGAACGATAAGAAGGGCATTGCTCCATTTAAGGCTGAAATCGACATGTTGCGTGCTCAAAAGTTCGATCCTGATATGAAGACTAAATTAATTGCTGAAAATAAGTAAACGAAAAGACTAGCCCACGTGGACTAGCCTTTTTTGTAACCATTGATTTGTAGATTTTCCATAATTAATGCCGCTGTCTCTTCAATTGAACGGTCGGCAGTATTAATAACTGGACATCCTAGTTTTGCATATACATCATTTGAGTAATCTAGTTCTTTTTGAATTTCATTTTCGTCTGAGTAAGTTGTATCTGGATTCAATCCATAAGCAATCATTCTTTGACGACGAATCTTCATTAGTACATTCATATCATTTGTTAGTCCAATTATTCTAGACTTGTCAACTTGCCAAAGTTCATCAGGAAGTTGTGTTTTTGGACCAATAGGTAGGTTAGCAACGCGAATATTTCTGTTAGCTAAATATAGTGATAATGGAGTTTTGGATGTTCTAGAAATTCCTAATAGTACTAAATCGGCTTCTAATAGCCCTTTAGGATTACGACCATCATCGTTTGAAACGGTGAACTCCATAGCTGAGATCATATCGAAGTATTCATCATCAAGATTATGTATCAAACCTTTTTTACGCATCGGTTTCTCATTTACGATTTGACCAAAAGTTCCTATTATAGGATTCAATATGTCATAATAAGTTATACCGTTATCCTGACAATATGTATTGATAATGTCGCAGAGTTCTTTAGAGACGATGGTGTGCAATACGACTGCTTTTTTCTCATTTGCCTTCGAAAGTATCTCTTTGAGGTGATTATCATTCTTTACAAACGGATATTTTGTATAAACTGTATCGAACATCGGAAATTGTGCAAAAGCTGCCTTAGCCACTCGTACAGCAGTCTCTCCAGCGGAATCTGACAGTACAAAAACATTCAATTTTTGGCTCATAAAAATTCCTCCTAAAAAAAATATAGAAAAATGTTTGAACAATGGACTCTTTTTGTTATAATAACATATGAGCTGTGAAAGAAATAGAGCAGTTACGTTCAAAGCGGAAGGAGGGATATCATATGTCAAAAACTGTCGTTCATGAAAATGAGTCGCTCGATGATGCTCTTCGTCGTTTTAAACGTTCTGTCTCAAAAAGTGGTACACTTCAAGAATATAGAAAACGCGAGTTCTACGAAAAGCCTAGTGTTAAGAGAAAGTTAAAATCAGAGGCTGCTCGTAAACGTAATAAGAAACGTCGTTAATAGTTGACTGAAAGTTAAAACATTTTATGTTTTAGCTTTTTTTTTACGAAAAATTTACATTCGTGTGCTATCATTCAAAGTAATAATAGGAGGAGTTGTATTTATTGGCAGAAAATGAAGAGCAATTTAAGAAGAGTATTCAAATAAAGAGTCCACAAGATGCGGTCAGTCTATTTGGAGTCAATGATAGCAACTTGAAATTACTTGAAGAAGGTATGAATGTAAAAATTCACGCTTTCGGTGAACGGCTGGATATTACAGGTGATCATGATGATGTAAGTAAGGCTTATACATTGATCACCAAGCTAATTAAGTTAATTGAGAGTGGAATTGGTTTGGGTTCAGCGGATATTGTCAGTGGTATGAAGATGGTAGAGCGTGGAACCCTAGATTACTTTGAAGATTTGTATAAGACTGAACTGATCAGGGATTTTAGCGGCAAACCCGTAAGAGTAAGAAATTTTGGTCAGAGACAGTATATCAACGCCATTAATCACAATGATATTACATTTGGAATTGGACCAGCTGGTACTGGTAAGACTTACTTAGCTGTTGTCATGGCAGTAGCTGCTCTAAA
Source organism: Companilactobacillus hulinensis (assembly GCF_003946555.1). Lineage (GTDB taxonomy): Bacteria > Bacillota > Bacilli > Lactobacillales > Lactobacillaceae > Companilactobacillus > Companilactobacillus hulinensis. The sequence continues at coordinate 54,612 of NZ_RHOO01000012.1, forward strand.
AAAGGGTACAGTCAAGCGGATTGTACTGACAAGACCGGCTGTTGAAGCAGGTGAAAGTCTGGGATTCTTGCCCGGAGACTTAAAAGAAAAGGTTGATCCATACTTACGACCTATCTATGATGCTTTGTATGCCATTATAGGAGCAGATCACACTGGTCGCTTATTGGAACGTGGGGTTATCGAAATTGCTCCTCTAGCTTACATGAGAGGGCGTACATTAGACGAATCATTTGTTATACTAGATGAGGCACAGAATACGACTAGGGAACAAATGAAGATGTTCCTAACTCGTTTAGGATTTGATTCTAAAATGATCGTAAATGGTGATATTTCGCAAATTGACTTGCCACGTAATGCACGCAGTGGTCTGGTTCAAGCTGAAAAGATATTACAAAACTTGCCACATATCAAATTCGTTGATTTCACATCAGCTGATGTTGTTAGACATCCGGTAGTTGCTGAAATTATCGATGCATATGATGATTCTGATAAAATTGAAAAGTAATGGGGATAAACATGGATTTAGAAATTTATAATGATGATAATTTAATTGATCAGGAGCGTGTTGATTGGGTCAATGATATTGTGAAGTTCACTTTTGATAAGTTAGAGTTAAAGGACGACACACAGTTATCGATTCATTTTGTTACAAAAGACAAGATTCATGAAATTAATAAAGAATACCGTGATACTGATCGAGCAACTGATGTTATTAGTTTTGCTATTAACGATGGTGAAGATTCACTGGATTATTTGGAACAACAAATTCCAGATTTGCCATTGGATCTTGGTGATTTATTCATCAGTGTTGAAATAGTTGATGAACATGCTAAAGATTACGAGCATTCATTTGATCGTGAACTTGGTTACACAATTGTGCATGGTATTCTTCATTTGAATGGATACGATCACATTAAGCCTGAGGATGAAAAAGTAATGATTGGTTTACAAGAAAAAATTCTCAGTGCTTATGGATTAAAAAAATAACAATTAAAATAGTAACTAAATAGGAGACTGAACCAGTGGAAATTAACGAACAGAATTTGTTTGATATAGCGTTTAAAGCAATGGATCATGCATATGCACCTTATTCAAATTACACTGTTGGTGCCGCAATTTTATGTGATGACGGGAAAATATATTCCGGAGTCAATATTGAAAATGCCTCATATGGTTTGACTAATTGTGCCGAGAGAACAGCAATATTTAAAGCCGTCTCTGAAGGTGTCAAAGAAATCAAAGCCATCGTTATCGTTAATGGAACTTCAGAAATGTCGAAACCCTGTGGTGCTTGCCGACAAGTCATGAGTGAATTCATGAAGGCTGATACACCAGTATTCTTAGCTAATAATACTAATCAATATAAAGAGTTTACATTTAAAGAAATTTTGCCACTGGCATTCAGTGATAAGGATATGGATTAAATATGGATAATAAAAACTTTCGCTCAGGATTCGTAGCAATCGTAGGACGCCCAAATGTTGGTAAATCAACATTTATGAATCGTATCATCAAAGAACAAATTGCCATCACATCACCTAAGGCACAGACAACTAGAAATAAAATACAAGGTATCTATACAGATGATGAACGACAAATCATTTTCTTGGATACACCAGGAATTCATAAACCACATAATGGCCTGGATCAATATATGGATTCAGCCGCTACTTCAGCCCTTAAAGAAGTTGACGCGGTTCTTTTCATGACAGAAGCTGGACAAGCTGCTGGACCTGGAGATAAATTCATTATTGAAGAATTGAAGAAAGTCAAAGCACCAGTATTCTTGATTCTGAATAAGATCGATATGATCAATCCGGATGAAATGGCACCACAAATCAGTGAATATTCACAATTAATGGAATTTGATGAAGTCGTTCCTATCAGTGCTACAAATGGTAATAACGTTGATGAATTAATTGATTCATTGACTAAGGCATTGCCAGTTGGACCACAATATTATGACGATGATCAAATTACAGACCACCCTGAATACTTCATTGTCGGTGAATTGATCCGTGAGAAGATTCTCGAAGATACACGTGATGAGATTCCTCATTCAATTGCTGTTATTGTTGAATCAATGAATCAACGTACAGCTGCCGGTAAACTCCAAGTTGAAGCAAGTATCTATGTTGAACGTGAGAGCCAAAAGCCAATCGTCATTGGTAAAGGTGGAAGCATGTTGAAGAATATCGGTATCGGCTCACGTATTAAGATTGAACATTTATTAGGTGAGAAGATCAATCTTAAGCTTTGGGTCAGAGTTAAAAAGAACTGGCGTGATGATCCATTATTCTTGAATCAAGCTGGATATTCGGTTAAGGACCTTAAGTAATAATGCATCAAGCAGCAACTAGTTTTTTTGGGATCGTTGTTCGTAGACAACGCTATCGTGAAAAAGATGCACTGGTTACGATTCTTACTAAGGAATATGGATTTAGAACCTTTCTTGTTCGTGGAACACAGGGATCTAAGTCGAAAATCTCTGGTTCCGTGATTACCTTTTCGTATGGTAGTTATACGGGAGTTGTTAAAGATGAAGGATTGTCTTATTTGAATTCAGCTAGTGATATCAAACAATTTGATGAGATTATTCAAGATATTGAATTAAATGCTTATGCAACTTTTCTCTTTGACTTACTTCATAACGCTTTTATGGATGCCCCATTACCAGACCAATGGTATAAGGACATGTTTAAGGCTTTGCTATATATAGAGAATGGTTATGATCCTCAAATTGTGATTGATATTATGCAAATGCATCTTTTACAAGTATTCGGGGTCCAGCCCAATATGGATTCATGTGTTGTCGGTGGTGAAACTGAAGGTCGATTTGATTTTTCGGTTGTTTTAGGTGGAATTATTTGTTCCAATCATTTTGATGATGATATTCACAGATTACATATACCGGAACGAATAGTTTATTTTTTGAGACTATTCAGCAAGATCAATATCGATCAAATAGGCAAAATTGAAATCAAGAATAACAACAAAGATATGATCCAAGGTGCTATCGACGCTATTTATCTAGGATCAGTTGGTTATTATCCAAAAAGCAAAAAATTTATTGATGATATGAAGACTTGGCGTATTTAGTACGGTCTATACAATTGACAATATATTTTAAATTGCTATAATTAATTCTATGAAAACAGCGATGCGGGATAGTGAAAGCCGCTACAGATTCAATGGCGAGCAACAATTTAATTTTTGAATAAAAGAGCAGGACTTAAGTCCTGAATTAGGGTGGAACCGCGAAATTATTCGTCCCTTGCTAGGTAGATAACTATACCTTGCAAGGGACTTTTTTGTGTTTACCCGAGGGGAGACAATATGGCAAAAAAATTAAATGTACAAAATATGATTTTGACACTTCAGAAGTTCTGGGGTGACAAGGGCTGCATGCTTATGCAAGCTTATGATACTGAAAAAGGTGCCGGAACTATGAGTCCATACACATTCTTACGTGCAATCGGACCAGAACCTTGGAATGCGGCATACGTTGAACCATCAAGACGTCCAGCTGATGGTCGTTATGGTGAGAACCCTAACCGTTTGTATCAACACCACCAATTCCAAGTAGTTATGAAACCAGCTCCTGAAAATATCCAAGAATATTATCTAGATTCACTACGTGCATTAGGTATTGAACCTCTAGAACATGATATTCGTTTCGTTGAGGATAACTGGGAGAACCCATCAATGGGTTGTGCCGGTGTTGGTTGGGAAGTTTGGCTTGACGGTATGGAAGTTTCACAATTTACATACTTCCAACAAGTCGGTGGACTTGCTTGCAAACCCGTAACTAGTGAAATCACATATGGTGTTGAACGTTTAGCTTCATACATTCAAAACGTTAACTCAGTTTATGATCTTGAGTGGGGTGACGGCGTACTTTATGGTGATATTTTTAAGGAACCAGAATACGAGCACTCAAAATATTCATTCGAAGAAAGTAACCAAGATATGTTGTTCAAGTTCTTTGATGAATATGAAAAAGAAGCAAATCGCTTGATGGACTTAGGATTAGTTCATCCTGCATATGATTATATTTTGAAATGCAGTCACACATTTAACCTGTTAGATGCTCGTGGTGCAGTTTCAGTTACTGAAAGAGCTGCCTTCTTATCACGTATTAGAAAGATGGCACATAAAGTAGCTAAAGCATTTGTTGAAGAACGTAAGAAGCGTGGATTCCCACTATTGGCAAATAGCGATGCAGTAAAGGAGAATGAAAATGACTAAAAATTACTTATTAGAAATCGGTTTGGAAGAAATGCCTGCTCACGTTGTAACTAACAGTGTTAATCAATTAGCACAAAAGGCTGCTAAGTTCCTTAAAGAAAACCGTATTTCATTCTCAAACATTGAAAAATATTCAACACCAAGACGTTTGGCTATCATTATTAAAGATATTGCTGAAAAACAAACTGATATTGATGTTAAAGCTAAGGGTCCATCAAAGAAAATTGCTCAAGATGCTGATGGTAATTGGACTAGAGCTGCACAAGGATTTGCTCGTGGTCAAGGTATGAGTCCTGATGATATCTTCTTTGAAGATTTAAAGGGTACCGAATATGCATACATCCAAAAGCATGAAGCTGGTAAAAATGTTGAAGATGTCCTAGCTGATATTACTGATGTAGTTAAGTCATTAACATTCCCAACAAGAATGCACTGGGGTTCATATGATTTCGAATACATTCGTCCAATTCACTGGTTGGTTTCACTATTAAATAATGAAGAAGTTCCATTACAAATTTTGGATATTAAGTCTGGTCGTATGACTCGTGGACACCGTTTCTTAGGTGAAGATGTTGAAATTGATGAGGCTACAAATTACGTTGAAAAGTTAAGATCACAATTTGTTATTGTTGATGCAAAGGAACGTAAGGATCTTATTTCAAATCAAATCAAGACAATTGCTGATGACAATGATTGGGTAGTTGACGTTGATCCTGATTTGCTAGAAGAAGTTAACAACTTAGTTGAATATCCAACAACATTCCATGGTTCATTTGATAAGAAGTATTTGGAAATACCTGAAGAAGTTCTAATCACTTCAATGAAGGATAACCAAAGATATTTCTATGTAAGAAATCATGAGGGTAGTTTGGAACCATACTTCATTGCGGTAAGAAATGGTAATTCTGAACATATTGAAAATGTTATTAAAGGTAATGAAAAAGTTCTAGTTGCTAGACTAGAGGATGCCGATTTCTTCTATAAAGAAGATCAAAAGAAGACAATTGCAGATTACGTTGAAAAGCTTAAGACTGTTAATTTCCACGTTAAAATCGGTACTATGTATGAAAAAATGGTACGTGTACATCAAATTGCCGCTCATTTAGCTGATTTATTCGGTTTATCTGATGAAGAGACAAAAGACGTTCTACGTGCAAGTAACATTTACAAATTTGACCTCGTTACAAGCATGGTTGATGAGTTCCCAGAACTACAAGGTGTTATGGGTGAGAAGTATGCCAGCTTAATGGGTGAAGATGATGCTGTTGCTAAGGCTGTTAAGGAACACTACATGCCAATCTCAGCTGAGGGTAACTTACCTGCAACTAAGGTCGGAGCAACATTAGCAATTGCTGATAAGATCGATTCACTTGTAACATTCTACGCAGTCGATTTGATTCCTAGTGGTTCAAATGATCCATACGCATTGCGTCGTCAAGCATATGGTATCGTAAGAATCTTGAACCAATATCAATGGTCATTAGACTTAAATGATTTACAAGATTACTTGAAGGCTAACGTAACTGTTCCTGAAAAACTTAACTTGAGTGCACATGTTTCAGACATTGATCAATTCATGATCGACCGTGTTCGTCAATTATTAGGAACTACAGAAGTTAGAAATGACATTGTTGAAGCTGTTACAACAGGTTCAGATGTCGATCCAATCGTTATGATCGATACTGCTAAAGTATTACAAAATCATGTATTGGATGATAACTTCAAGGAAGTTGTTGAAGCTCTTGGTCGTGTAGTTAACCTATCTAAGAAGGCTAAGTTCGGATACAGTGATGATTTGAAACTTGATGAATCATTATTCGAGAATCCATCAGAATCAACATTGAATAATCAAGTTCAAGAAATAATCAATGCCAATGAATCAGATGCTGAAAAGTTGTATGGTGAGTTAGCTTCATTGAAACCTGCTATTGATAGTTACTTTGATGAGAATATGATTATGGCAAAAGACGCTGATGTTAAGAATAATCGTCTTACTCAACTAGTGATTGCAAACCATTTAATTGCAAAATTAGGAGATTTGTCTAAAATTGTAGTTAAATAGTCTTATATTTGTAAATACGCTAACAATGTGATATATTGTAGTTCACTGTTTTTATAGATATATTTGAGGGGGTGACGGCCATGGCAACTCGGATTCCACAAGAATTTATTGATGAAGTTACCTCAAAAACCAACATTGTTGATGTAATTAGTAAGTATGTACAATTGAAAAAATCAGGTAAGAACCTGTTTGGATTGTGTCCTTTCCATGAGGAGAGGACACCATCTTTTTCAGTTGCAGAAGATAAACAGATCTTCCATTGTTTTAGTTGTGGTCGTGGTGGAAATGTCTTCAAGTTTATTATGGAGATCGAAAGCAAAACTTTCCCTGAATCTGTAATTGAAGTCGCTCAAATGGGCAACATTCCTGTACCAGACCAATATCAAGCCAATGATAATAATTATCAAAGTTCTGACAGTCAAACTTTGATAAAAATGTATGAAGAAGCCGCTAAGTTATATAGTCATATCCTGTTAAAAACAGAAAATGGTACACCGGCTTTGAAATATTTAAACGGACGTGACCTTGATGATAAGTTGATTGAGACTTTTGATCTCGGTTATGCTCCCAATAATTCAAATCTCTTGCTTCAATTCTTCAAAGATCGTAAAATTGATGATTCAACCTTAAGAAAGTCCGGTTTGTTCGCTGAAAATCAGGAGGGAGATTTATTCGATCGGTTCAGAGATCGAGTGATGGTTCCGATTACTGATGAAGCTGGTAATATTATTGCTTTTTCAGGACGTATCCTGAACAAGGCTGAAGGTACTGCTAAGTACATGAACAGTCCGGAAACACCTATCTTTAACAAGAGCAAAGCATTATTCAACCTTAGCAATGCAAAAAAGACAATTCGTGATAATAAAAACGTAATTTTGTTTGAAGGATTCATGGATGTTATTAGTGCATATAAAGCCGGGGTTACTAATGGTGTTGCATCGATGGGTACTAGTTTGACTGATCAGCAGCTGTATACGTTAAGTCGTCTGACTAACCAGATCAATATCTGTTACGATGGAGATGATCCTGGTGTTGAAGCGACTTATCGGGCTGTTACTCAGTTGAATGATGATCGTTTTTCTTACGGAGTTATCAGTGTTCCAGATAAAAAAGATCCAGATGAGTACATTCGAAGTGCTGGTGCCGATGCATTTAAGAGTTTGGTTGAAAATGGTGTACAAACACCAATGAGCTTCCTCTTAAATTACTTCAAAAGAAACTTCAATCTCAATAATGAACACGACCAGATAGAATTCTTGAATCGGTCGTTGAACGAAATTGTGAAGTTACAATCTCCGGTTGAGGTCGACATGTATGTTGGCAGGATTGCCGACGAAATGAACGTTTCTAAAGAAGCAATCAACAAGGAGCTGGATACACTTAGGCGCCGTTTGGCAATTAAGCGTCCAGCAAATAATAACAAGAATGTTCAAAAAGCCGCACTTGAGAAAGTTACGGCTACGGTTCATTCAAGTTATGATCGAATTGAAAAATCTGAACGCTGTCTATTGTATTGGGCAATTAATTTCCCAGAAGTTAGAATTAATCTTAAGGGAAATGGTTTTAGTTTTGTTCATTCCAATTATCAAAGTCTTTTTAGCTCATTGCTTTCATATGGGGAGCAAGATGATGCTGAAGAGATCAATATTTCTGATTTTATGAATGTTCTCGACAATAACGAGAAGAATCTTTTAGCAGAATTGGAGATGATGCCAATGCCCGCCGAGTATAGTGATCAAGAGATTGATGATTATGTCAATAATATTAATAACTCAGATCTTGAGTCCAAAGTATCTGATATTAATCGTCAATTGAAACAGGCTGCAATGGTAGGTGACAGTAAATTACAATTAGAGCTGACGAAGCAACTGATTGATGTTAGAAGATTGTTAAGTAATTAAAGCATACTGGAGGAATATACATGGCAACTAAAAAAACAACAGTATCAAAAGAATTAAAAACTGCTACAAAGAAATTAATTAAAGACCTTAAGAAGACTGGTTCTATTACAGAAGATGATCTTCAAGAAAAGATTATCAAGCCATACAAACTTAAGGGTGAAGCATTAACTAACTTTGTTAGTGAACTTGAGGACCAAGGTATCGGTGTTGTCGACGAAAAGGGTAATCCTAGTAAACTTTCTCTTTTGAAAGAAAAGAAAGAAGAAGCTAAGAACTCTAAGAAGAAGAACGATACTACTGCTCCAACTGACATCAAAGTTAATGATCCAGTTCGTATGTATTTGAAGGAAATTGGCCGTGTTCCATTGCTTAATGCTCAACAAGAAGTTGATCTTGCCTTGAAGATCGAACAAGGCGATGAAGAGGCTAAGCAACGTTTAGCTGAAGCTAACCTTCGTTTGGTTGTTTCAATTGCCAAGAGATATGTTGGTCGTGGTATGCAATTCCTTGATTTGATTCAAGAAGGTAACATGGGTCTAATGAAGGCTGTTGAGAAGTTTGATTATCGACTAGGATTCAAGTTCTCTACATATGCAACATGGTGGATTAGACAGGCTATTACGCGTGCTATTGCCGATCAAGCTCGTACAATCCGTATTCCTGTTCATATGGTTGAAACAATCAATAAGCTGATCCGTATTCAACGTCAATTACTTCAAGATCTTGGTCGTGAACCATTGCCAGAAGAAATCGGTGCTGAAATGGATATGCCTACTGGTAAAGTTCGTGATATCTTAAAGATTGCTCAAGAACCAGTTTCATTGGAGACACCTATTGGTGAAGAGGACGACTCACATCTTGGTGATTTCATTGAAGATTCAGATGCTACAAGTCCTGAAGACCACGCATCATATGAATTACTTAAGGAACAACTTGAAAATGTCTTGGATACTTTGACAGACCGTGAAGAGAACGTTCTACGTTTACGTTTCGGTCTAGATGATGGTAGAACTAGAACTTTGGAAGAAGTTGGTAAAGTCTTTGGCGTTACACGTGAAAGAATTCGTCAAATTGAAGCTAAGGCTCTTAGAAAGTTACGTCATCCATCAAGATCTAAGCAATTGAAAGATTTCTTGGAATAGCAATTAGAGTTTTATCGATAAAAGAACAGCAAATAAAAACGCTGTTCTTTTTTATTGTTATTTTTTCTGAAAATATTAAACTAATTAGTTATGTTTTTTCATGAATTGCGTTACCATTAATATATATATTTTTTTGGAGGGTTATAAATTTATGTTAGATAAAAAGATTTACGATGAAATATTTTCCCATTCATTTACTATTCCTATCAAGATTGTGTACTGGGATGGAAAAGAAAAAACTTACGGTCCAGAAGGCAAATCTGACATAACTATTAAGTTTAATACCAAAGTTCCAATCTCCGAAGTTGTTAAACACGCCACACTTACTTTGGGTGAAGCATACATGGATAAAGATATTGAAATTGAGGGATCAATTCAAAAACTTATCATGAATGCTTATAAACAATCAGAGAGTTTCATGTCAAATGTTAAATTAAAGAAAATTGTTCCAAAGTTCAGTCACAGTGAAGAGAGTAACAAGAAGGAAATCCAAGAGCACTATGATATTGGTAATGACTTCTATAAGCTATGGCTAGATCCAACTATGACTTATTCATGTGCATACTTCCGTACACCAGAAGACACTCTTGAACAAGCTCAAATGAACAAGGTTCACCATATCTTGAACAAGTTGAATACAAAACCAGGCGAAACCATCATTGATGTTGGTTGTGGTTGGGGAACTTTGATGTTCACTGCAGCTAAAGAATATGGTTTGAAAGCTAAGGGCGTAACTCTTAGTCAAGAACAATATGATTACGTTAATAACAAGATTCAAGAAGAAAATCTAAGTGATCAAATGGAAGTTATGCTTGAAGATTACCGTGAAGTTGACGAGAAGTTCGATCACGTTGTTTCAGTTGGTATGTTCGAACATGTTGGTAAGACACATCTTGAACATTACTTCATGCAAATCAAGAACTTGTTGAAGCCAGAAGGTACTGCTTTGATTCATGGTATTACTGGACAACACGTTGGACTTGGAGTTGATCCATGGCTTGTTAAGTACATCTTCCCAGGTGGCTATATTCCTAATATCAAGGAAAACATTGGTCATATTATGGATGCTAAATTACAAATTGATGATATTGAGCCATTAAGACGTCATTATCAAAAGACTGTTGAAATTTGGCACCGTAACTTCTTAAAGGTTGAAGACAAAGTTGATGAAATGTACGGAGAAAGATTTGTTCGTATGTGGGACTTGTATCTTCAAGCTTGTGCCGCTTCATTCCAAAGTGGTAATATCGATGTAATTCAATATCTACTTACAAACGGTCCTAGTGGTTCTTCTACACCTATGACTCGTGAGTATATGACAGATTTAGACAAAAAGACTGCAGATAAAATTGCTGAATAGAGGTTAATGTGACTTTATTATCGAAGAGATTACAAGCTGTTTATCAGATGGTAGACGCTGGAACTAGGGTGGCGGATATTGGTTCTGATCACGCATATTTACCAGTAGAATTAGTTGAAACAAGTGTTGTCAATTATGCGATTGCTGGTGAGGTGGCTGTTGGACCAATGTCTCGCTCCAAAACTGACGTTGAGAAGTTTGGTTTAAGTAACAAGATAGATGTTCGTTTGGGTGATGGATTAGCTGTTATCAATCAAGAAGATTCAATTGATACAGTTGTTATTGCCGGAATGGGCGGTATTTTGATTTGTGATATTTTGTCTCGGGCAACTGAGGCACAGCTATCTAACGTTCAAACATTGATTTTACAGCCCAATATTGGTGAACCATTGGTACGTCATTGGCTGATTGAACATAATTTTGATATTGTTGATGAAGACATTTTATCTGAAGATCATCATGATTATGAGATCATTAAGGCACAAAAGAAGGCTTCAGTTGATGAATTGACTGAAGCTCAATATCTAATGGGTCCAGTATTGATGACTAAGAAATCAGATGCATTCGTTGCTAAATGGCAACGTAAATTGAACGGTTATCAAAAGGCTGTCGATAATATGCACAATGCCAAAAAGATCGATGAAGCCAAGATTGGTCAGATGAAGCAGTATATCAAATATGTTGAGGAGATCTTATAATGGTTAAAGTTCAAGATGTTATTAATCAAGTAGAAGAATATGCACCTTTGGCAATTAAAATGGACGGCGATCCTACGGGATTCCAAATTGGTGATCGCAATCGTGAAGTACATCGTGTCATGACTACTTTGGATGTTCGTCCAGCCGTTGTACAAGAAGCTATCGACAAAAAAGTTGACTTAATTTTGGCTCATCATCCCATTATGTTCAGAGCTGCTAGAAATTTGGATCTGTCATCAGCTCAAAATAAAATGTATAGTGATTTATTAACTCATGATATTTCAGTTAATGCATCTCATACCAATATGGATAAAGCACATGGTGGTATGAATGATTGGTTGATGGAAAAACTCGAATTAGAGAATGTTCATTATCTTGATCCAGATGATGATTATTCAATTGGTCGTGTTGGTGAGTTACCTGAGTCTATGGATCTATTAGACTTTGCTAAAAAAGTTCGTGATACTTATAATCTTCCTAATTTGAGATACGTTAAGTCAGAACTTGGTCAACCGGTTAAAAAAGTTGCCATAATTGGTGGTGACGCTGGTAAGTTCTATCCCGAAGTATTAAAAGCTGGTGCTGATACGTTTATTACTGGGGATGTCTATTATCATACTGCCCATGACATGATGTCAGCTGGATTGAATGTTGTTGATCCCGGTCATCATATTGAAGCTATTTTTATTGAGAAAATGGCAGAATTATTAAATGATTGGAAAAATGCTAATCATTGGGACATAGATATAGTACAATCAGAAGTAAGTACAGAACCATATAATTTTATTTAGGGAGTGTGTGGAAATGGCAATAAAATACGAAAAATTAGTACCACGTTTCTTGGGTTATGTTAAACAAAATACTCGTTCTGATGAGAATTCAACAACAATTCCTTCAACTGAAAGACAAACTGTGTTCTTGAACAAGTTAGCTGATGAGTTGAAAGAAATTGGTATGAGTGACGTAAAAATCAACTCAGTTAATTCATATTTAACTGCTGAATTGCCATCAAACTTGGATTATGATGTCCCAGTTCTTGGTCTGATTTCTCACGTTGATACTGCTGACTTTAATTCTGAGGATATTAAGCCAAAAATCGTTGAGAATTATGATGTTAAGAGTATCATCAAACTTGATACTGAGGGTAAATATACATTGGATCCAGCTGTATTCCCATCATTAAAGAATTATGCTGGTCAAACACTTATTACTACAAGTGGTGACACATTACTTGGATCAGACGACAAGTCTGGTGTCACAGAAATCATCACCGCTATGGAATATCTGATTTCACATCCTGAAATCAAACACGGAAAGGTTAAGATTGGACTTGGACCGGATGAGGAAATTGGTACAGGTGCACTTAAGTTTGATGTTGACGATTTCGGCGCTGACTTTGCTTACACTGTTGACGGTGGTCCAGTTGGACAACTTGAATATGAAACATTCAGTGCTGCAAGTTTGAAAGTCTATATTACTGGTAAAGATGTACATCCTGGCTCCGCTAAGGATATTATGATCAATGCCGTTAATATTGCTACAGAATTCCAAACAGCATTACCTGATGATGAAGTTCCTGAAAAGACTGATGGTCGTCAAGGATTCTTCCACTTGCTTGAGTTGAAGGGTACTGTTGACAATGCCTATATGGATTATATTATTCGTGATTTTGACCGTGATGGTTTGAAAGCACGTAAGAATAAGGCAACCGAAATTGCCAAAGCTCTAAATGACAAGTATGGCGAAGGTACTGTCAAACTTGATATGCATGATGAATACTACAATATGATTGATGTTATCAAGGATCATATGGATGTTGTTAAGATTGCTGAAGAAGCATTCAAGAATCTTGATATCACACCTGATGAAGAACCAGTTCGTGGTGGTACTGATGGATCAACTATTTCATTCATGGGACTTCCAACACCTAACTTGTTTGCTGGTGGAGAGAATATGCACGGACGTTACGAATATGTAGCTGAAGAATCAATGGAAAAAGCCGTTGATGTTGTTCTTGAAATCATCAAAATCAATTCAGAAAATAAAAAATAATAATCATTAAGACAGTCACAATTAAGTTTGTGGCTGTTTTTTTGTGCCATAATTAGACTTCTTTTTAAATTTAGGTTGATTTATACTTATAAAATGAAATAATGATATTTGTTGCAGTATTCTATATTGTAAATGGATTCATTTTATTTGGGGATTAAATTTTTGATTTTGAGGGAGAAAAATGAGATTAAATAAAAAAGTTCTTTATGCTACATTGTTCGCATCTACTTGTTTGCTTTCGACAAATGTTGTTAAAGCTGATACTACTGATGTAAATAATGATAATACTTCAGCTGTTAGTCAAAGTACGTCGGTAGAGCCAACTGCTGCAAACAGTGCTGGGTATGCTGCTGCGGATACATCAAATGATGCCAGCCAGCAAACAGAGACTAGTACAACTGACTCTGAATCAACACAAGCACAGTCAGAAGATACAAAGCAAGTTACACAAGATGCACAGCGTGTTAATCGAGTAGCTACGCAACAAGTTCAGAGTACTGAAAAGTTGGATGGTGTATATAGAACTAATAATCAAGTGATCCAGTTGTACTTGGCTGATGGAACACCTGTTAAAAACCGTGCACTAGCTGCTAATACTGATTGGTACACTAATGCACGTAGAACCCTGAGCGACGGAACATCTTACTATCATGTATCAACCACTGAATATGCCAATGTTAATGATGGTACGTATACACCTTATGTTCAACCATATTCTGGTACAGCAACCGTAGTTTATAAGGCTGGAGCCAGTGTTCATGACTTTCAAGGGTATGGAAATAAAGCCACATATCTTGGAAACAATATTCCAACTGGCAGTAATTGGAAGATAAGCAATCACGCCAATGTTGGTGGTAAAGAATGGTATCAAATTGGTGCCAATACATGGGTGCCTCAAGATTATGTTGTTGTAAATGATGCGCCAGTCAAAGATGCGAATTGGTTAACCGGTGTTCCATTGATCTCTCAACGTCCAGAATTACCAAATGGTTGTGAAATAACTGCCGTCACAATGATGCTTCAATATTCTGGAGCCAATGTTGACAAGATGCAGATGGCACGTGAAATGCCTCGTAGTGGTAATCCAAACTATGGCTACATCGGACAACCTTGGGATGGAACAGGTATCACAATTTTCCCACCAGCATTGATGAATTTAGTTGAAAAATACGCCGGATCAGCCAAGAACTTAACTGGCCAGAATTTCAATGCAATTAAGTATCAACTAAGCATCGGACATCCAGTTGTCACATGGAATACATTGCACGGTTTCCCATATCATGCATTAGTTGTTACTGGTTATGATTCAAAGTATGTTTACTACAATGACTGTTGGACTAATCAAACTACACAAATGGAAATTAACGCATTTATAAATAATTGGAACACGCAAAATAGACGTGCTATAAGTTATTAGGTAAGTTAAATAGGTCACTCTTTCTATAGATTCGGTTATTAATAATACCTGAGTCTATAGAAGGAGTGATTTTTAGTATGATAGGTAAAAGCAATAAGAAGGAAATGAAGATTGGCTATGTAAGAGTGTCAACGATAGAAGATCGACAGAAATTGGGCTTTGAAGCTCAAAAAAGAATTCTTCAGGATAATAAGGTTGATGTGATTTATAGTGAGAAAATAAGTGGCCGAAAAGATGATCGTCCCCAATTTAACAAGGCAATTAATAAATGTAAATTATTATCTACAAAAGGTTACGACGTGACTTTTATGGTAGTTAAGTTGGACAGAGTATCACGCAAGACATCATCTTTATTGAATATATTAGAAGATTTGAAAGAGCAGAATATTTCTTTTAAATCTATTAATGAGAATATCGATACGAGTTCCGCAACTGGAATTCTAATGATGCAATTATTGGCAATTTTCAGTGAATTTGAAGTGAACACTTTGAGGACCAGAACCAAAGAAGCACTGCATCAAGCAAAAATTGATGGAAAAGTTTTGGGCAGACCATCGATAAATGAAAATATTCGTGAAAAAATTGTAAAACTGTATCTAAATCCCGATTTATCAGTCAAAGAGGTTGCTGAAAAATGTAATGTGTCAGAGAGAACTGTTTATAGAATCGTCAAAAATAGGAAGTTATCAAGAATCGATAAAAAAGACACTTCATTTTTGGATTAGGTTGATTTATACTTATTACATAAAAATAATGGTATTTTCTGCCATATACGAACGAATTTGACATACAAAAAAAGTGCTGACATAATTCTGGAAAATCCAGTTATGTCAACACTTTGCATTGTTAATATTTGAATGGTTGTCATCTGCAAAATACGTTCGTTTTTGGCAGTCAAGATATCTTGATTATTGGGGGGATAGTCTTAGCTTTCATTTTTTTGAAATAATTTAACTATATTTTGATTTTTCAACATTACACAGATGGAATTATCAAAAAGGTACTTAGTGCCTTGTAATTATTTTGTCACTTGCTGGAACCAGCTTTTATGGTAGTCAAAATATAATTTAAACGATGCATTTATGTAGATTTATTTACAATTTAAGCGCGATAAATAAACGTGCAATAAGTTATTAGGGGATATTTAAATGAATAAGAAATCAAGAATTGCTTTGACATGCGGATTTGCTTTGACTATGTTTCTTGCCACACAACAAACAGTTAAAGCTGATACTGCGACAGACTCACAACAAGTTGAAAATGTAGCACAAGATAACAGCCAAAGTAATTCTCAAGCTGTATCACAAGCAACTGCATCAGAACCAGTTGCACAATCTGCAACAACAGTACAATCAGATACAAATGCTGATACAACAGTTGATAATACAAATACAACTGCTGACACAACTACCACACAAGATCAAAGCCAACAACCAGTTGAAACAACTACACAAGATACTGCTTCAACACAGGCTGATGCTAATTCATCACAAATTACACATATCAATGGTGTTGTAAAAACACGTGATCAAATTACTTACCTTTATACCAAAGAAGGAAAAGTCGTTAAAAATCGTGCACTTGGTCCAAATACTCCATGGGTAACTGATCAAAAGTTATCACTAGATGGTGCTAGTTATTATCGTGTTGCCACTAATGAATTCACTAATACTGGTGATGTAGATATGCAATACGGTACTACTGCCAACGGTATTATTCGTGTTAAGCAAAGTGGTGCTGCTAACTATGCACGTGATGAACAAGGATTCCATAATAATGGACAACCTAATCAAGCTGCTGGTTCAACTTGGAAGTACAACAAGACTGACAAGACTAATGGATTAACTTATTATCAAATTGCTAACAACGTTTGGTTAAACAGTGATGATGCAACAACAGCTGCTGCATACCAAAACCCAGCTGGTTGGCTACAAATTCAAAACTCACAAATCCAACCTTCTGGTGGTGCTGTTGGATATGACCTATACAATGGCGTTGAAGGAATCAAGACATGGTTGGTTAGAAGATACTTCGGTTATTCTAATTCACATACAATCTATGATGGTTCAGTTGCTTCAAGTGTTAGAAGTCTTCAATCACGTAAAGGCTTGCCTGTTACAGGTGTAGTTAACTTAGCCACATGGAAAGCAATGGGTTATTCAGAAGCTGATTGGTATGGAATTGATTCATATATTGCACCTCTACAAACAAACATGACAAGTACTCGTTCAGATCACGTTGAAGCTATGATCAACCAAGCATACAAGTACATGGGTAAACCATGGATCACTGGTGCGGCTTCAATGCCTGGATACGGTGTTGATTGTTCTGGATTAGTTACACAAGCACTATATGCTTCAGGTATTGATTCAGCTCCAATCTCAAATATCCAACACGCACAACCAGGACACGAATGGAATAGTCGTGATTATTGGGCAGATTCAAGAATTCCACGTATTAACTTCAACAATCGTGCAAGAGGAGACTTGATTTTCTTCGCTGATCCATCAACTGGTGTTGTATGGCACGTTGGTATCTTGCTTAATAGAGACACAATGATCGAATCATGGCCATTTGCTGTTCAAGTACACTCAATTTACTCATCACGTGGAACTATCGTTGGTGTTAAGCGTGTATTTTCATAATTTAGTAGTGATTTAAGAATTAAACGTATTAACGAAAAAATGGAACATTCAATAGATTTTATTAAATGTTCCTTTCTTCGTGTGTAGGGTTAAGGGCTTTTATAAATATGGTTATAAAATAAATACTTTGGGGAGTATGAAGATGGATTTTAAAAAGAAACGTTTGAATAAGGCATTGGAAGAAAAAATTTACCGTGTAAAAATGGTTCATGGTAAAAAAGGTTGGATCACTGTCGGAATGACATTTATCGCCTTGTTCGGTGCTTCAATGCTTACTAAGAATGTCGACGCATCAGCTGTTAATAATGTGGCGGTCGCAAACTCAGCTAATAGTGACTTCGTTCAATTGTATAACAGTGTTACAAAGACCAGTATGCACAAAGCTAACCGTGGTCTAAAGAATGGTACTGCATGGAAAACAGCTAAAGCCGTTAAAGGAATTGATGGCGAAACTTATATCCTTGTTGGTGGTAATGAATACGCTAATGCCAATCAAATGGATCTTAAAGATGAGACTTCAAAACAAAACTTGTCTGGTGTAGTTAGTGTTGGTGACGGTAATGGTACATATGTACAAATTTATTCAAATCCATTAGATGGTGCTAAGTTAGTTAAGAACCGTGCTTTAGCTAAAGATACTGCTTGGAAGACAGATACCAAGGTAACTGTTAATGGTGTTACTTATTACCGTGTTGCGACAAACGAGTGGGTTAAAGGTTCAGATGCTACATTGACTTCAGAAAATTCACGTTCTGATAAGACTTATATTAAGAATGCTCCTGATGCTGCAACAACTACTGATAATAATTCTACAAATACTAATACTGGTTCAAACACTGGTAATACTGATCAAGAATTTGTTCCTGATGTTCAATCGTCATTTATTTGGACGCAGTATGTAGACGAGAACAGTAAAGAGATTCACGATAAAACTTGGGATATGAAACGTATTGGTGAAACAAAGGTTACAGCACCATCAATTGATGGCTATACTCCCGTTACACCAATTCAAACGGTATCTATCAAAGAAGAGGCTTTGGGACAATCCCACAAAGATGACAGCGCTCAAGTAATTACATTAGTCTATAAAAAAGGCAGTACTCCAGCCACAGGTAAAACAGCACCTATAACTTTGAAGTTTGTTGACGAAAACAATAAAGAAATTGCCCCTGACAAAGTATCACAACAAACAGTTGGGTCAGAATATTTGACTAATGCACCGGCAATTACTGGTTATACATTGGCAGATCATTCTCAAATTGGAATGATTACCTCAGTAAATCCTGATGGTAATACAATCACATTTACATACACTTCAAAAGATGGCGCAACAATTGTTAACCCTGCAGATAAGACAGCTAATATGACCGTTATGTATAGAGATAGTAACAGACTGAGATTGGCATCTGACAAGGTTCTAACACGTCCAATTGGTTCAACGGTTACTGAAAAAGCAATCGATATTCCTGGATACAAACTATCATCCTGGCAAGGTTCAACTGAAACTGGCAAAGTATATGACTGGGGTGGCACAATGGAATTCATGTATACAAGAATTCCTGACGCTAGAAAGGCTTCTGCCATTGTTAAATATGTAGATCAAGATGGCAAAGAAATTAAGAAACAAGATATATTACCTATGCACGAAGTCGGTTATGTATATACTGCAAAAGCACCAGAAATCGCTGGTTATACACTAAATGGTGATGCTGAGCAAATGTTTGCTACTGGTATGAAGGGCGATAATACTATTACCTTTAAGTATAATAAAAAATCCACATCCACAGATACTGAAAAAGTGAATGTGACTGTTAAGTATGTTGATGAAAATGGAAAAGAAATTGAGGGGCATCCAGCAGACGATCTTGGTAAAAAAGAATTAGACAAACCAATTACTGAGACAGCACCTACAATTGATGGATACGATTTGAAAGGTGATGCTACGCAAACATTCACACCTGGTAAGAAAGGTGATAATACAATTACCTTTAGTTATGTTAAAAAAACCACAACTACACCAGTTGTCGATAAAGCTAATATAACCGTTAAATCAGTGGATGAGAATAATAATCCTATTGGTAAGGATGTAGTTGTTAGCGATAAAGAAGTTGGTAAAACCGCAACAATTGATGCACCTGAACATGAGGGATATGAACTAGTGTCTAACACAGGTAAGACACAAAATGTAACTGTTTCTAAAGATGGTAATACTGTAACTTTTGTATATAAACAAGTATCAGAGAAAAAAATGGTTAAAGTAACTGTCCAAGCTATTGATGATGATACAGATTATGTAATTGGTGGCGCTGATAATAGAGAATATGAGGCTGGTAAAGAAGTCTCAGTTGAAGCTCCGGAAAAGTGGGGTTATGATTTAATAGGCCCATCAACTGAAAAAATGACATTTAGTGGTAAAAAGTATGATAATACCAATGCTACTTTTAAATATAAGAGGAACGCTGTAAAAACGGCTGCTTTAATTAAACAGCTTAATGCAGAGCTGTTTAAAGTTGAAAATGAATATAGAGCTAGCCATGGTGTTGCACCGTTAAAGCTGGATTCAAATTTACAGGCGGGTGCAGAAGAAAGGGCTAAACAGGTTGTATATGAATTTGATAAGATGGATACAAGCATGAATCATCAACAACCGGATGGTAGTTCATTTAGTGAAGAACCTAACTTAAAGAAGTATTCGGAAGAAAATGGACCAACTGGTGAAAATATCGGTTGGGGTGGATATTATGAAGATGATTTGAACAAGTGGGCTTTAGAAATGCATAATAATATTGTTAGTGATCAAGCGCACTCTGACAATGCTTTAGATTCAGCCTATAAGGCTGGTGGTTTTGGTGTCGGAATTAGTGAAAATGGTACTATGTTTACAGTTCAAGATTTTGGTCAATAATGATTTTTGTTTTCAAGTAGTTTAATGAATTAATAATAGTTACAAAAATTGAGCTTTAATGAATATGTTTTGTTCATTAAAGCTTTTTATATATAGTTGTTAGTTCTACCAACAAATAAAAAAATGTGAGATAATATAAACACTTAAGTAGTGATTTAAGAACTTTTTTAGTTAAACACAATAATCAAAGGAGAATTATTATGCCACTAGTACACATCGAATTAATTGAAGGACGCAGCCAAGACCAACTTAAGGCTTTAGTTAAGGACGTTACAGATGCAATTGTTAAAGATACAGGTGCACCTGCTGAACATGTTCACGTTATTTTGAATGAAATGCAAAAGGACCGTTACGCTGTTGGCGGTGTTTTGAAGAGCGACGAATAATTAGTTTTTAGAGCGTAGCAAAGTATGGTTAGCTCTTGATTATAACCTGGACAAAACCCGTAATTGCATATGCAAGTGCGGGTTTTGTTGTAGTTAAACGAAGAGGGCTATATTTTGACGCGTGTTTTAATGATTTTTGTTAGGAGATACATATGTTAGATTCAGTTTTACCAAATAAACATCTTACTGATGAGCAGCAAGATGTTTTTAATGAAATATTTGAGTTTTGTCAGAGCAATTTGAAGTCAAATTCTAAAGGATTATTCCAATTAAATGGGGATGCTGGTACAGGGAAAAGTGTCATATTGACGCAGTTATTTTTGGAATTGGAGAAGCAAGCTAAGTCCAATGGCACAGATAACTACTTTCTGGTCAATCATCCCGAGTTACTTAAGGTATATCAAGACAATGCTGGTGGATTCTCGGAGTTACGCAAAAATCGCTTTTTGCGTCCAACTACCTTTATAAATCGTATGAACAAAGAGTCTAGGTCACCTGATATTGTAGTGATTGATGAGGCTCACTTGTTACTGAGCGAGGCGGATCGATACAATAACTTTGAACAGCATAATCAACTAGAAGAAATTATCAAATTAAGCAAGGTTGTAGTGATCGTATATGATGAGCGACAAGTTCTTAAGCTGAAGAGTTTTTGGTCGCAAAAGGTAATTGATAATCTTGTCAAAAGATTTCAGCTGAATTATAAGCTTGAGACATTACGTGTTCAGATGAGGATGCAGGCTCCACGTAGTATTATTAGTTGGATCAATGACTTAACTAATAATTTTAAGTTGGACTCAATTGGTAAACATTCTTCAGAGTTCTTAGGCGGTAACTATGATGGATATGATTTCAGAGTATATCCTGATGCTGAAAAAATGTATCAGAGGTTAAAGCAGAATAATGATACCTATGAAAAGTCACGGATCGTTGCGACTGCGGACTATCCTTCAACACTTGATGGTAAAAAACATTTTGTGAACGAGGGAGATTTTCATCTACCTTGGGATCAATATAACTATTCAAATGTTACTTGGGCACAAAAAGATGAGACTATTAATGAAATTGGTTCTATCTATACTGTACAGGGATTTGATTTGAATTATGTCGCAGTAATTATGGGACCTTCAGTTGTGTATGCAGGGGACGGTCGTATTAAGATTAATTTGAATGCATATGAGGATCAAGAAGCTTTTAAAAAACGTCACGATAATGATCTTGATGACATCGATTCTGCGAAACAAGCAATAATTTTGAATTCCATGAATGTATTGCTGAAACGTGGGGTTAGAGGTGTATATGTATATTTTCATGATAAACGAATATATGATTATCTATCTAACAGCGCAAAATAATGTGATTCTTCATTCCGTAGTCTATTCGTAATGGATTTGTAATCAAATTGTTACTTATGAAGCTTCTAAGTTACATGCTATACTAATCACTCGTAATTAAGGAATGGGAGTGTGCGTATATAATGCCACGTAATTGGAAAGAAGAAATTGTATTTACTATAATCATGGCGGGGTTGATGGTGTTCGGGATGACGTCGTATAACATCGTGATGGCACAGGGATTAAGCAGTGGCCTAATCATGACAATCTTGAGCGGCTATCCACTGGGATTACTAGTGGCAATTATCTTAGATGTATTGGTCGTTGGACCGATTGCCAAGAAATTGGCTTTCAAATATATTATTAATGACTATATGAGAAAAAAGACGTTTTTAATTGGAATCACGATTTCGTGTTTAATGGTGATTGGCATGGTAACTTTCATGTCCGTGTTTGGAATTGTAGTAGAGGGTAAATTAGATGGTGCGAATGTATTGGCAACCTATGGTCATACTTGGATTTTTAATTTAATTGCTGCACTACCATTACAAATGCTTATTGTCGGACCAATCGCCCGTGCGGTATTGGGTAAAATGCAGGCCGCAGCTGATAAACGTGAAGCTGATTCGTTAGCTGAAAAAGATGAGCTTGTCTAAAAAGCATGTCGTTGAGTATATAATTTGATATACATAAATATGAGCACTTCTGAGAGGGTAATTCTTGGAGGTGCTTTTGTTTTTAGTCTCATAAGGTTACATAACAAAAATTACGCGAAGTATAGAATTAGGGCTACATGTCAAGCCCAAATGCAACATCTTAAACAAATCTTAATAACTTTTCTCCAACTCATGATAAAATTTAGTGT
>NZ_RHOO01000013.1 GCF_003946555.1 Companilactobacillus hulinensis
TGGCACCACGGTGATACTGTGTTAAAGTAGATATGCTCATAGTAAATGTCTTCTTTCATGGTCTGTTTAGTCACTACCATTGTAAAACATTTACTATGGGTATTTTTTTTTGATTAGGTGTTCGGATTAATTTTACAATTCACGATGGAGAAACATTAAAGCCCCCCATTAAATATCCTGAATACTTTTCTTTAGGAATCGTAACAGTAAACGTTAGAGTTGCGGTTGTTTTACCAGGAACTGTAAAAGCTGCAGAATTTGGCGATACATATTTACGAGTTTGAACTTTAAGGTTTGGATCACTAACCTTTGTTTTATCATAAGCTAATGCACCATTATCTGTAGTATACGCAGTATTAGCATTTACAAGAAAATTTCTTTTATCAGATGCTTTATTGTAAACACCCAATTTCACTTTAATCTTTTGCCCAGGGTCACCGGTAACAACATACGACCCACCACTTAAATCAACATTATCAGTTGACTCACCAACTGTCTTAAGAGCATACTCTCCAGAAGTTGCGGCTTGCACAGATTTGATTCCAACAGAAAACATAGCTATAAAGGATGCAACCAAAAATACTGGTATCAAAAACTTTTTATATTTACTATTCATAATTATCCTCCCTGAACTACTGATACTAGTTATATAATGACATTTTTTACAAGTAAAAACCACTACTATATTGATAGTAGTGGTTTTTTGTTATTCTATCAACCTAAATGTCTAAAGGAATAATTAGGCACCTTCACCGCCAGTTACAACCTTATCTTGAGGTTTTGCTGTTAAAGTCCATGTGATTACAGAACTTAATGACTTAACTTCTGCCTTTGATCCATCTGTAGCATCCTTTGGAACATATAGACTTGCGTCATCAGGGTTTGTGAACAATGCTGATACTACACCAGTCTTGTATGAGCTCTTTGCAAGATCCATAACATTTCCAGCAGCTCCTGTTGTAATTGCATCACCAGTTGTCTTAAGTGGGTTAACTGGATCTACTGAAACATTGTCATCAGTACCATTCTTTAAATCCATTGCTGATAAGTTTAGTGCATATTTGTCATCTGATTGACCACCAGCAGCGTTTCCATCTTTGTCTTTAAATCCTTGTAATTGAGCTGTAAGAGTAAAACCAGGTGCAGCTGAACGTGATTCAGTTACTTGTAGTAAACCATCTTCATTACCATCAGCACCATCTGTTGTGATTGTACTCTTGTCATTATTTTGTAGCTTAACAGTTGATCCTGCAGCTGCATTACCAAATCCAAAGTTAGGAACTGCATCAAGTGTTAAAATACCTGACATAACTTGAACATTAGCTGTTGATGAAGCTTCTGCAGATCCCATGTTTCCTTCTACACCAGATGCATCATCAAAAGCAATTGCTAACTTAGAATCCTTTGCTCCTAATGTACCTGCATCTTCCATACCACTTGCATCAGTTGTAGTTGACTTTGTAACTGCACCTGTAGTTGGATCCACAACACCTGATGTCTTTGCAGCAAATGCTGTTGTTGCTGGAGCAACCAATCCTAAAATCATACCTGTTGTAGCTAAGCTACCTACTAAAACGTTTTTTGATAATTTCATGTTTATATCCTCCCTGATATAAGAAAATTATTTTTTTTAAGTTCTTCTTGATTACGGTTACTATGTTATCAGATTTTCCGTCCTGTACACTCCATATTTCGTAAAGTGAATTTTCGGAATCTGAACTTTTTTGTAACCCTTAATCAGTGGTGAAACGGTGGTTCTTCTTCATATAAAAAGCGAATAGGCCAATCAGAATCGAGAAGCCCATAATAACATATCCGTACTCGTGCGCGTCTCCCGTTTGCGGATAAGATGACATGTTATTTATGTTTACCGATGGAGTGTAGCTTGTATCTTTTGTTGTAGCACCGGTATTATTACCAGTGTTATCGCTAGATAAAACCACGTCCGCTGTTGAGCCATCAGCCCCGCTCATAGTACCGCTGTCCTTATTAGCGACAACTGCTTCAGATCGGGCAACTGACCCTCCAGAGTTATTAGTAGACTCAGCGATAACATGGTTAACACTGAAACCACCAACAACTCCGAGAACAATTACGGCAATTGCAAAATAACCGACTATTCGCTTTTTTAATGTGAGACTTTTTCTAGTTCTTTGTCTTCTTTTCATATCGACAAACCTCTCATTAAAAATCAGTCTATTATCTCCTTACCGACTACTATATTAGCATGTATATTTCGTCTACAAGTTCGTATTTATTAAGAAATTTTTACAAGAAGTGGAATTATTGTTTAAGCAGATAGTACTTGATGACATTGTCTTCCCCACCGAAGAAGGTGAATTCCTGTTTTACTTCGTAAATATATTTGAAATTATGTTTGACAAGCAGTTTTTGAGGTGCAACATTGCTTTTTTCAGCTGCTGCCCACAGTTCTGTCAGCTCTAATTCATTGAAACTATAGTTAATCATCAAGTCAACAGCCTCACTAGCTAATCCTTGACGACGATATTTTTCTTCTATTATAAAGCCGAGTTCTCTGGTCCTCTCTAATCCACCCGTAACTCCACGCTCATTCAACTCAATAATTCCTACCATTAATGAATTGGGTTTAAGCGCTATACAATATGAGCCCTTGATCTTCATATACCTACTGAATATTTCTTTAGCTTCATTAATATCTGTCGAATATTCCATCCCCGACAGATCATGATTGCTTTTATTCTTAACTAATCTATAGAAGGAATCGAAATCCTTCTCCTCAAAATTCCTAATAATTACATTATTCCCGACTAAGTGCATCTTTTCTTCCTCAATTAACATAATTTATTAACACTAACTATATCAAAGTGATATCATGAAGGCATGGCAGATAAAAAATTCTTGCTACGTCTAGATGAGGATCTCTACAAAAAAATTGCTGCGAAAGCTGAAGCTGATAATCGAAGTGTCAATAAGTATATTGTGCATCTTTTACAACAGAACACAAAAGAAACAACCTTCGAAAATCGGCAATTTGTGGGACATACTATAAAAGGGAGCGACATATTAACAGAAAGTGGATTAGTTCAGGTTAGTGGTATTTACTACCGCTATATCATCGCCGACTCCACCCCAGTGGATCCTGCAGGTTTATACACAATTCTCGGAGCAACAGGCAACATCCTCACCCTTCAGCAAGTTAAATAAAACAAACAACAAATTTAAAAGGATAGGTTAATATATATGTTCGGGATAAAAATCATTCATCAAAATCACAAGGGTCTTGTGGAGTTATTGGGGAAATACCACCACAGCGTTGAAGCGGGTCTACACTTCTACATACCTATAATAGAAAGAATCTACTCAGTCAGTTTGGCTATGAGTCCATTACGACTACCAGATTACGCAATTATCACTAAGGATAATGCCGAAGTCCGTGCCAGTTTGACACTTAACTATCACACAACTGATGCCGTTAAGTACAAGTATGAGAATACTGATTCAGTTGAATCCATGTCACAGCTTGTTCGTGGACACTTACGTGATATTATCGGACGTATGGACTTGAACGAGGCCTTAGGATCAACATCTAAGATCAACCAAGAACTAGCTTCCGCAATTGGTGACCTAACTAATACATACGGAATCAACGTCGATCGTATCAATATCGACGAGTTGAAACCATCCGCTTCAATTCAAGACTCAATGGATAAGCAACTAAAGGCCGACCGTGAACGTGTTGCCGCCATCGCCAAAGCCGAAGGTGAAGCTAAGAGTATCGAACTTACAACCAAAGCTAAGAACGACGCTCTGATTGCGACCGCCAATGCTCAAGCAAAGGCCACACGTACACGTGCTGACGCTGAAAACTACCGTATCTCACAGATGAATGACATACTTAACCAAGCAAAAACAGGATACTTCGAGAACCAAAGTATCGAAGCCTTCAAAGAATTGGCTAACTCACCTACTAATACCGTTGTTGTTTCAGGTGAAAATATCGGTGAATTAGGTAAGATTCCCGTTATCAAGAAAATGATGGAATAATATAGTTTGAACGAAAAAAAGATTGACCAAATTTTAATTGAGGTCAATCTTTTTTATTTGAATTAATTTTAATGTTATTACTTATAGTTAAAAAATATTAGTAGATACGTAACTAAATAGCCAAGTAACCCAGTACGAAAAAGCCGGAGGTAGAAAATAATAATCCAGCTGTGATAGTTATGTAAGGCGGTGTTTGCCATACATAACTGGACGACCTTTGAAATCTGCGGTCTATGCAGAGTTCAAAATCGAAACTTCAGACCGCTCTTCGGCTGAAGTTGGTCCCATAGCGGATCTTCACTTTTAACCGTAGGCCCACTATTTACGAATATCTAGTATATCCGAAACTTCAGCTCGTTCAGTCTTAATACAATTCAACTTACTCTCGTCAGGATATCCCATAGCAATTCCCACAACGATCTCTTGATCATCAGGAATACGCAATTCTTTTTTTAAAATATCAGGATGGGCAACCAAGGCATACGCAGGAATAGTCCCGATACCCCAGCTAGTTGCCGACAGCATCAGAGTTTGACCAAAAGCACCCATATCATAGAACGTGAACTCACTAGCTTGGTTGCTAGTAGTGAGATAGGCAATAACTGGAGCGTGGAACATATCAGCTCTAGCTTCTTGGAATTCCGGCAACTGTGTACCTTCTTCTCCAATTGCTTCTTTAACCGACTCACCCCACTCTTCAATATTGTGCAGTGACAACTCTGAACGGTTAGCACGATGTGGCGTCGTTATATCTGTATGACTAGGCAAATTATTGCTTTGTGCTGTTTTATATTCAGCTTTGATTCGATCCAAGACGTCATCTTTAGCAACGTAGACATGCCATGGCTGAGAGTTCTGCCATGATGGAGCATGACTTGCATCTTTGATTATTTCTTCTATTAAACTGTCTGATACATCTTCGTCGCTAAATGAACGAATCGATCTTCTTTTGTAAATTAAATTCTTCCCCAAAACAATATACCCTTCAATCTTATTTATAGGACTTCAATCCATTTTAAACTATAATGAAACTATTAACAGTAATTTATCGGAAAGGTGTGAATTTTTATGGACTTAGATTTCAAAGGCAAAACAGTTTCTACTATTGGTACTCCTGTCAGTGTAGGTGAACAATTCCCTGACTTCACAGCATTGGACAAGGATGGCAACAAAGTTACACTCGATAGCTTGTTAGACAAGCCATTGTTGATCAGTGTTGTTCCTGATATTGATACTCGTATCTGCAGTCTTCAAACGAAGCACTTCAATACTGAGATCGATGGACATTCTGAAATCAACTTTGTTACTATCTCAAAGAATACTATTGAGGAGCAATCAAACTGGTGCGCAGCCGAAGGTGTTAAGAACATGTTGATGCTCTCTGATGTCAATCATGACTTCGGTGAAAAATCCAAATTATTTATTCCCGATTTAGGTATTCTAGCACGTTCTGTCTGGGTTGTGGACACAAACAAGCAAGTTCTTTATTCAGAGATTCTCAAGGTGCAAGCTACTGAACCTAATTACGATAAGGTATTGGACCAAGTAGACCAAATGAATTAATTCATTGTAATAGTTAAGCCGACTGATTTTTTCAGTCGGCTTTTTTAGTTTGCGTTTTTATTGTCGCTTCCAGTGTTCCTCATTAGATAATAATATGTGATAGCGAGTTAAAGGAGTGGCCTTGACTACGGTTCTTGACGCTGCAATGTTGGTGATCATACAACTTATTGGTATTACTTTGGGATGTTATATTCTCCTAAAGTCAGTAATGTTGCTGACCAAAACATGGCGTGAGTTTAAGAATGCATCAAAAAAGTAGATCGCTGTTAACTTTGGAAGGTTAACGATCTACTAAATCAATAATATATTTAGCCACCACTAGGCTATCAGGAGGGATGCGGATAACATCCCTCTTTTTGTACACTCATAATATAGCACATCCATCATCAAACAACCATTATCTTCTACGATGTTTAACAAATGTAACGAAGTGCAATATCGACCCCAATAATACGAAAAAAATAATCGTGAAACTAATATAATTGGTCCAGAAATTATCGGGCATTAAGTTCTTCAATGGTAACTGAATTCCCATTGTAATCAACGCCATCACGGCAATCATGAAGAATAGCTGAATATATCTTTTCAAGGTAGAATCATCCTTTCGTTTCTTTTGAGAAATCTTGTGGCCGTACTTTGCGCACAATCTCAATTTACTTTCGGGTATTTCTTTCATACCGAATGTTCCTGGCAGAACTATCTCGCCAGTTTTGATGACACCGGCGGCTGACATGACACGATCAATTGTCTTGAAAGTATCATCGGTCACTCCAGTAACGAAGTTCTCAAGTGTCGAGACGTAGCATGATGAAATACTCAAATAATGCTTATTCTTGAATTGGCCTGGAATTGTATCACCATTTTCTTTGAAATAAACAAACTTAGGTCGCATACAATCGAAGAAGTTCTTCAAGACTCCTGACAACTCTCGCCAATATGTTGGTGCTGAGAAGACCCAGACGTCACTTCCAGCTAACTTCTCTGATAATTCATCGAGAACTTCATTCTTCTCATGATATTTATGTGGAGTGATATCGTAATCTTCAAGAAAAATTGTCTCTGTTTCAACGCCAGGATCAACGTTGTCTAATACTGCATCCAACAGCTTGGCATTGATACCGTGTTCTTGATGTGATGCTAGGATTCCTAATATTTTCAATTTAGTCTCCTCCCTGCTTTGCCACTATTATATATACAATACATATCAGTAGCCAAATATAATGAATATTGTTATGGTTACTTATAACAGTAACATATCAAAAGGAGGAATTTTATACATGAAAGTACTAATAATTGGTGCCCATGGTAAAGTAGGACATCTTCTAATTGGCGAATTGCAATCAAACAATATTGATTTTGTCGCTGGCTTGCGTAGTCAGGAACAAATTAACGCCTATCAAGCTAACAACATCCCCACACAATTCATCGACTTAACTGCTTCACTTGAGGATATTGGCAAGTCGATCAAGGATTCTGGGGCAGATGTCATTGTCTTCTCCGCTGGTGCCGGTGGTGCTGGATATGACCTAACTATGGAAATCGACCTTGATGGTGCAATCAAGACTATGATTGCCAGTGAAGCCCTTGGTATCAAGCGCTATGTTATGGTCAGTTCAATCTTCAGTGATGATCGTAGTAAGTGGGCTGCTTCTGGTATCAAGCCTTACATGATTGCTAAGCATTACGCAGATGAACATCTTCGTGGAACTAACCTTGATTACACGATCCTTCACCCAGGCGCCTTAAATAATGATGATTCCGTTGGCAAGATTGATGTGCTTGATCCTGAAAAAGCTGGCTCTATTCCAAGAGTCGACGTTGCTAAGTCATTAGCCGCAATTATTACCAATCCACATACAATTAAGAAGGAATACACAATTATCAGCGGTGATACTGATATTAACA
Source organism: Companilactobacillus hulinensis (assembly GCF_003946555.1). GTDB lineage: Bacteria > Bacillota > Bacilli > Lactobacillales > Lactobacillaceae > Companilactobacillus > Companilactobacillus hulinensis. The sequence goes on from NZ_RHOO01000013.1 coordinate 7,495, forward strand.
GTGCCTTTAACTAGTTATATTCAAAAAGGAAGCCGATTGGCTTCCTTTTTGTGTACTTATTAATTACGCTCTTGGTTAAAAACAACTTTACAACCTTTTTTTCTTATCATTTGATTCTGAAACTCTAAAATCATATTTTGTAACATTTGTATAATTATCAGAATCCTTTAGTGTGGATAATCTATCATATTCCTTTTCAAACGCTGCTTTAAATTTAGGATTTTTCATTTCTTGCTTAAGAAGATCATCAAATTTATATGTTTCCATTTCTTCTCTCCTTTTCGAGATAACTATCTCTCAATTTTTTAGCATGTTTTAACTCTTTCACAGGTGTTTTCTGAGACTTCTTCGTGAACCCACTAATAATAACTATTCAAAGCTAACCTTTTTAAAATAAATCATTCTCTGAATTCCATCTGATGACGTTGTTCTAATTTCAAATAAATTTTTCTCTAGTTTTTTTACCATTTGTTTTTTTAAAAGCAACTAGCAATCCTTGATCATGTATATATGAAATTCTAGCAAATATATTGGCCCTAACTTCATAATTCAAATCATATAAATATTTTCTTGCTTGCTTCTAGATTATAAATTCTGGTTTTATCATACGATAATACTAAACTAAACAACAATATCCAACCACTGCCAATTTTATATAATCAACTATTAAAAAATAACTACCCATTAAAAATGGAGATGCAACTTGCATCTCCATTTTTATTTTACTATCTAATATGCATCTGAAAACTTAACAAACTTATCCACAGCAACACGATAATACTGCTGTCCATTAATAGTTACGATTCTATCGGCTCTATAGGATGCATTAGCTGGTAAAGTTTCGTTCAGCTTATTTCCACGTTCATCATACACAGGAACAATATTACTATTTGTCCTGACTACTTTGTCCGTGTACTGATATAGATAAACTTGATCAAGTTTTGCGAACTCACTAGTGGCAACACGATAATACTTATTACCATTGATAAGCGCATATCTGTCAGTTACCCATTCACTTGATGGTGCGAGCGAGCGATTCTTGACCGAATCACCGAGATAATTTATCAAATCGCCAATTTGATCATCATAAACTTTGATATATGACTTTTTCATTGGTTCGTAGACGTATACATCACTAGCTTTCGCAAATTCTCCAGTGGCTACACGGTAATATTTCACTCCATTTAGAGTGTATTCTTCATCGCTATACCAACCTGAATTAACTGCTAGAGCACGGTTACGAACTATCTCACCTTTGACATTGTACAAAGTAACGACTTTGGTTGTTGTGGCAACATCTTGCGATTTCTTGACTATTGTTACTATATCAGATTCCCCGTTATTGTTGGACTCGTCTGTATTGGAACCTGTGTTGTTACCAGAATCGTTGTTTTCGTCAGCTTTGTATTGGACATTCAAGTCCATAACATTTCCGGCTTTTGAATCGTCTTCGTTGGTATCTGTCGCAAATAATGCTGACTTCTCATTAGCATCAGTCAAAATAGCTTTTACCAAGTCACTCAAATTTGCGGTGTCTGTTGATAATCCGTAAGTATTTACTAAATCACTCAACTTCTTACCATCAACTGTTGAATTATTCCAATCAACCTTCTTATCAGACAAACCTTTCACATCCGTTGAAGTCTGTCCATACATTGGGACATTTGCTGATACAGTTGTTAAAGGTTTTTTGTTTGAATCAGTTTGATTGATATTCAAAGTTAAGTAATCGCTGATTGTTGGAATGGAGACAGTGTAAGTATCGTTATCAGTCAAAGTGATAGTTGCTGGACTATCTGCTTTGTGACTTGCAACTTTACTATTCAAAGTTCCAGTTTTTACCAATTGAGTAATTGTTGGAAGAGTAACCTTATCCCCAACTCTGCCTGCTTGAGATTTGTCAGAATATATTGTTGTGCCATCACTTGTCACATAGTTAACGGTGTAGTTAACTTTCGGTGCAAGATATGACAAGTTTAAAGTTTCATCAGTAGTTGCTAAATCGTCTGAATCAGAATCTGGTGTTAAGTTCTTGGATTCATTACCTTTGTCGGCAACGTATTTAACCAAATCATCTAATGATTTGACTATTGTATTGCCAATTTTCACATTTGACCAATCGACATCTTGATTTGATAAGGCTGAAACAGTATCTTGAACATCTTTATCAGCAGTATTTCCATATTTTGGAATACTGATTTCTTCAGATTTTCCATTACCGTTGATTGTTAGTTTGTAATAGTCATCTACTTTTGGAACACTGATGTTATAAGTCTTTTGACCAGATACCACTTTCTGCGTCGTATCAACACTACCTGCGGCATAACCTGGTTGAGCATGTGTTTCTAGCGGTGCGACTTCTACTGGATCTCCCACATCACCAGTTTGAGTATCTTTATTTGAATATAGAACTTTTGTTATATCATTTTTAGCGACATAATTGACGGTGTATATAACTTGCTCTTTGTAACCAACATCCAAAGTTTGATTAATAGTTGGTTGAGTATCAGTTGTTGTACTGACATTCTTAGCCAAATTTATGGAATCGACATTTTCTTTATTGATCAAATTTTTAATATAGCTACCTAATGATGTTGGATTACTAATTGTTTCATTATTCAATTTCAAATTACTCAAATCTATATGTTCACTTGATAAACTATCAATAGCTTTTTGAACTGTTGTATCAACGACTGAACCGTATCTTGGAATACTAATACTTGTGGAGAAATCCTTGCCATCCGCATCTTTCCCATTGATTGTTAGTTTGTAATAATCATCAACTGTTGGAACTTGGATATCATAAGTATCTTTATCTGCAATAATATTTGGTACTGCACCTATACTTGTTGCAGCGTATCCAGGTTTAACATTTTTTCCTAGTGGTGTAACTTCTATTGGATCTCCCACATCTCCTGTATGAGTAACTCTATCTGAATACAAAATAGTTGGATTATCATCGGCTGCAACATAATTGACAGTGTATGTGACTTGCTCTTTATAGGCCAAATTAAGTGTTTGATTAGTAGTAGCTGGAGTAGTGTCAGTTGTAGCATTAGCATTCTTAATTAATTCAGCTGAATCAGTATTTTCTTCGGCAATCAAACCTGATACGTAATCTAACAACGACGTTTGATTATCAATTCCCATGCTCTTCCAATCAAGATGATCAGTTGAGAATTTATCGACTGCCGTTTGAATATCACTAGCACTAGCAGAACCGTATCTTGGAACACTGACAGTTTCAGAAACATCAGCACCATTAGAATCTTTTCCTTTAATGGTTAGAGTGTAATAGTCATCAACTGTTGGAACATTAATATCATATGTAATCTTTTCCCCATCTGATTCTGACACTACTTGTGTAGTATCGACATTACCTGCAGCATACCCTGATTTGACTGCATCTGGTCCGAATTTACCTAGAGTCTTAGTCTCAACTGGTTGTCCAACATCACTGGTATGATCCGCTGGATCCTTGTATAATTCACGGACCTTTCCGTCTGCATCTTTGTATACATATCTTACATTGTAGGTTGCTGTTTTAGGTGCATAAACTAAATTGAATGTATACATATAATGATTCTTCTTTGTATCGTACCTTAAATCTATCTTAGCCCTACCCGACTGTCTAAAACTTGTAACTATGGCTAATTCATTAATGAACTTCACAATATTAGCCGCATCTACTGGTATTTTCATAATATTCATGCCATTTGATATAGCGACTGAATCGTAATCATCACCATTAGGAACGGTCACTGTTGATGCATCCAAATCTAATTTATAGTTTTTAACTGCATTTGTATTTAAAACATCATCATCCAATAATACAGTATTTCCATCATATAGAGGAATATGTATATCAAATGCTTCACTATTCGGTATAGGATTTTTTTCTTTATCTTGTTGATTTATCTTAACTTCAGCAAAGTCTTCATCAAGTGTTGCCGGAACAGTAACATAATAATCATGAACATCCTTTTTTAAAATAGTACTACCAGAATTAACATTAACAATATTGGCTGCATATTTTGGTACGACTTTATCCATTTCATTCAAGGTTTGGGGGTGTAGCGTGCTCCCAACATAATCACTCCCAGTATCTGTTATATCATTTGTTTGACCCTCTAATATATAGTGAATCGTATAATTCATTTTTGCTGCATAATTAATATCAAAAGTATAAGTCTTACCAGCATCGGCCGCATTCGTAGTTTCTGATCCAAGGATAGTATTTTTAACAAAATCAGACATATAATCGTTCAGACTTGTTCCATTGGCAACATTATCTAAACTAACTGTTTGTGTAGTTCCATTACTGTTTTTAACTTCATATGATGAATTAGCCCAATCAACTGGTTTGTCTGTAACTTTGCTCGTCCAACCGCTTGTGTCTGTACTTGAATTGTATGGAATATCAAATGAGCTGTCTTGTGAATCGCCTGTACTGGCTGGATCTGTTTCATCAATATTCACGGTTATAGGTGATGGATCATATTTCAAAACTAGATTCATTGAAAATACTGTTCCGTCGTTGTCATGGTCAGTTGCGTGATCACGAGCAAGCGTACGTGACATAATGTAATATTCATCTATTTTGCTATTAATAAATTTGATTGCATCCGACTGATCCGTTATAGAAGAATCTTCTTGTATTAGTGATTGATCTGTACCTTTTGAATCACTGTATGTAGAATCACTTAATCGCAGCTTCCCATTGGAAAACAAATCAGAACTATGAATATCATATATTGAACTATGTCCTGCATATATAGGTATATCTACGTTGACATCATCTTTGATTTTCTTTCCGTTCTTATCTTGTTGTTCAATAGTTGCTTTAAAATATGGCGCAGTAATTTTTGGAATATCGATGGTATACTCTGTTTTTCCCTTAAGTATAGTAAATTTTGCATTTTTAGGCACATAAAGAGAATATCCCGGTACTGACCATCCCTTAGCTGGCTCCATATCAGAATAATGCAGTACAGGCATATCTTCTGATGTAATTATGGTACCAACTGGAGCAATATGGTCATCTGCAATTTCATCCACAAAATTATCTTCAGAACTGGCCCCATCAAAATTATAGTAAAGAAAATAGTGCACATAATTTGAAGGATTAACATCTAATATGTTATTTCCCTTTAGTGCTAAATCATCACTTGTAGAGGTTACATGATCTGCCAGAGCCAATGATTCGGCACTTTTTGACATTACAATTTTTCGAACGAAATCTTTCAAACTCAAATTATCAGGATTACTTACCAAATTTCCAGCTAGAGTTGTATTTGTCCAATCAACCCCGTCATCATCCACTTTATCTAATTCTGATTCAAGTTCATCAGGATTAATTGCACCATACATTGGAACATTGATAGTAGCTAAAGACACACGCCTAGTACCATCTGTATTAGTTTGATCAAGTGTTATACGATAATAATTAAGTTCTGGAACATCAATAACATAAGGCGTTGTTTGATTACTATCTAGATAAATCGAATAATTCCCTGCATCCGCCGCATAGCCAGCACGAAATACACCAAATGTGTTCAAAGAATCATTAATTGCCACATTATCACCTGACATTCCATAACGCTCAGTCGGATCTGAATAAAATATCTCTTGTTCCCTTCCACCTCTAAATTCAATCGTATAGCTAAGTGCATTAGTTTTATATACAACATCAAGCGTAGTTCCTGAAGTTGGTAAACTACCTGGATCAGATACTAAATTACTAATATAAGTTGTTAGTGAATCATCTGATGGTGCTTCCACAACATTTCCGTTTAATTTGGTTTTACTCCAATCAACATCAGTCCATGACAAATTATGAATACTTGAAAAAGTATCAAAATAACTATCTTCGGTTGGTTTTAATGGAACATTAATCTCAGTAGGACTTAGTACTCTACCAGATGCATCTGTTCGGTTGACTGTTAATACTCTGTAATCATTACTAACATCTGATACTGATTTTGTACTAGTAGAATCATCCGTATTTGCTGTTACTGTAGCTTTAGTCGTATCAGAAGCAGTATCAGCTTCAGTGGGTTCCTCTGTCTTAATTTCATCAGCGCTCGGAGTGGCTAAAGAAGCTGGCGTAATTTGTACTTCGGCTTCAGGTTTACTTACAGCTGAACTTTTAACGTAAACATCATAACTATCTTGGCCAGACTTTAAAGTTAAACTAGCAGAAACTGTGCTCAAAGAATTATCTGAATAAACTTCAGTAACGTCATATCCATCTGGAGTTAATCCCATGTCTTGAAGAGATTGAACTGCGACTGATTCTCCATCAGTACCATTCGTACCTGTGACCGTCTTAAGAATTTGACCATCTTGACTTCCGCCAACAGCAACATAATTAATTGTATAGTTGAATGTATCTGCGACATTTGAAGTTTGCTGTAAAGTCTTATCATTATTAGAAAGGTTCGAAGTTGTCCCATCGGCATTTGTTGCAGAATGCGTTGTCGCTGTATCTGTCGCAGTGACCGTATTTGTTGCATCTGCCTTAACAGTATTAAATGTTGAAGTCCCCAATAATACTGCTCCACCTACAAAGGCCAGGGTTGATTTAACAACCCAGTTTTTCCCTGATTTATATAATTTTTTTCTCATTATGGCGTTTGGATCACGCTTTAATTGTTGAAACCTCATGCTATTTCCCCATTCCCCAATATTTTTACCTTAATCATACGCTTACGCCGTATAAAAATGTTTATAAAATATCATATACGAAAAAAGAAGCCCTCTAAAAAGGCTTCTTTTCTCGGTTTATATTACTAATTTGGCAAAACGTCTGACATCTTAACGAATGCATCATCTGCAATACGATAATAACTTACCCCACTAATAGTTACTATTCTATCGGCCCTATAGGATGTATTAGCTGGTAAAGTTTCGTCCATTTTATTTCCACGTTCATCATACACAGGAACAATATTACTATTTGTCCTGACTACTTTGTCCGTGTACTGATATAGATAAACTTGATCAAGTTTTGCGAACTCACCAGTGGCAACACGATAATACTTATTACCATTGATAAGCGCATATCTGTCAGTTACCCATTCACTTGATGGTGCGAGTGAGCGATTCTTAACTGGATTCCCGAGATAATTTATCAAATCGCCAATTTGATCATCATAGACTTTGATATATGACTTCTTCATTGGTTCGTAGACGTATACATCACTAGCTTTGGCAAATTCTCCAGTTGCGACACGATAGTATTTCACTCCATTTAGAGTGTATTCTTCATCGCTATACCAACCTGAGTTAACCGCTAGAGCACGGTTTCTAACTATTTCACCTTTGTCATTGTACAAAGTTACGATTTGACCAGTTGTGGCAACATTTTGTGACTTTTTGACTATTGTTCCTGTATCAGATTCTCCGTTATTGTCGGAATTGCCAGAGTTGTCGGTATTGGAGCCTGTATTATTACCAGAATTGTTGTTTTCGTCAGCTTTGTATTGGACATTCAAGTTCATAACATTTCCGGCTTTGGAATCGTCTTCATTGGTATCTGTCGCAAATGCTGATGACTTTCCATTAGCGTCGGTCAAAATGGCTTTTACTAAGTCACTCATCTTTGCGGTATCTGTTGATAATCCGTAAGCGTTGGCTAAATCACTCAACTTCTTACCATCGACTGTTGAATTATTCCAATCAACTTTTTTATCAGACAATCCCTTCACATCTGTTGGAGCCTGTCCGTACATTGGAACATTCGTTGATACAGTTGTTAAAGGTTTTTTGTTTGAATCAGTTTGATTGATATTCAAAGTTAAGTAATCACTGATTGTTGGAATGGAGACAGTGTAAGTATCGTTATCGGTCAAGGTAATGGTTGCCGGACTATCTGCCTTATGACCTGCCAACTTGCCACTCAAAGTCCCTTCTTTGACCAATTGGGTAATTGTTGGAAGAGTAACCTTATCTCCAACTCTACCTGTTTGAGACTTGTCAGAATATATTGTTGTTCCGTCACTTGTCACATAGTTAACGGTGTAGTTAACTTTCGGTGTAAGATATGACAATTTCAAAGTTTCATCAGTAGTTACTAGGTTATCTGAATCAGAATCTGGTGTTAAATTCTTAGATTCACTACCTTTATCGGCAACGTATTTAATCAAATCATCTACTGATTTAATGGTTGTATTGCCTACCTTCACATTTGACCAATCGACATCTTGATCTGACAACGTTGAAATAGCATCTTGAACATCTTTATCAGCAGTATTTCCATATTTTGGAATACTGATTTCTTCAGACTTTCCATTACCGTTGATTGTTAGTTTGTAGTAACCATTTATTTTTGAAACACTGATGTTATAAGTTTTTTGACCAGATACCACTTTTTGCGTTGTATCAACGCTACCTGCGGCATAACCTGGTTGAGCATTTGTTCCTAGCGGTGCAACTTCTACTGGATCTCCCACATCACCTGTATGAGTACCTGGTTCTGAATATAGAACTTTAGTGTTATCGTCTTCAGCAACGTAGTTGACATTATATGTGACTTGCTCTTTATAAGCCAAATCAAGTGTTTGATTAGTAGTTGATGGAATTGTATCAGTTGTAGCACCAGCATTCTTAGCTAGTTCAGTTGAAGCAGCATTCTCTTTAGCAATCAAACCTGATACATAATCTAATAATGATGTTTGACCATCAATTCCCATGCCCTTCCAATCTATATGATCCGTTGAGAATTTATCAACTGCTGTTTGGATATCGCCATCACTAGCAGAACCATATCTTGGAACATTGATTGTTGCAGAGGTAGCGGCATTATTAGAATCTTTTCCCTTAATGTTTAAAGTATAATAATAATCAACTGTCGGAACATTAATATCATATGTAATATCTCCGCTATCTGAAACTACTTGCGTAATATCGACACTACCTGCAGCATATCCTGGACTGACTGCATCTGGTCCGAATTCGCCTAGAGTCTTAGTCTCAACCGGTTGTCCAACATCACTAGTATGATCCGCTGGATCTTCAAATAACATTTCTATTGTTCCATCTGCATTTTTATGCACATATCTAACTTTATATGTTGCTTGTTTTGTCTTGTATTGAAGTACATATGTGTCAACAAATGGGAATCTATCAGTATTCGAATCATTCGCAATAATCATTGAAGCTCCAATAGATGCATCATTAGATGGAACTATTACTCCTTCATTGATTAAATCTATTACATTTGATGGAGTTTTATAGACTTCAGCATCATCCAATGATTTACCTAAATTTCCATCTACTATATCACCCGATGTAAAGAGGGATTTGTAATAATCTATCTCAAGATTCTTAACTTTATCATTATCCAAAATATCACTACTTAAAGTATCTGCTGTACCGTACATTGGAATATTTACATCAATGCTATTGAGTTCTTCACCATCAATGCCATTTTGAATAATATGAATTTCATAATAGTTCTCACTAGCAGTTTTAGGAACAGTAACATAATAATCTTGAGTTTCATTTAATATATTTGAACTACCAGGATCAATATTAACAGTATTAGCGGCATATGACGGTGTAATCTTTCCTAGCTGTTTCAATGTACTAATTTGGATTGGATCTCCAACATATCCTTTATTATTAGGTACACTTAAGAATTCATCTTTTTGTCCTTCTAATCTATAGTGAACCGTATAATTAACTTCTTGTTTGTAAACAACATTGAGACTTTGCATAATAGTTGTCAGATTATCAGAATCAGTAGTTTCAGTAACTTCTGATGCGAGCTTTGTAGATTCCTCATTGCGTGTCTTCAACAATTCGTTAATAAAGGCTGCTAATGAACTGTCAGTTGGTGCCTCGACAACTTTTCCATCCAGAGTTGTCTTAGCCCAATCGACTTTATCAGTTGGTAATGCATTTAATGCTTTATCAATATCATCTTGAGTGGCAGGACCATACGCCGGCACGTTAATAGTAGACTCTGCATCATCTTTGGAATTGGTAATGCTCAATTGATAATAATCATTTATTTTAGGAACCTTAATCGTATACGTACAATTAGATTCTCCATCATAAGTAACTTGTGGTTCTTCATCAGAAATCTTGTTAGCTGCATGACCTGAGACAATTTGCTTCAATTGCCCTAATGTTTGTATAGTCATCGGAATATTTAATTGTCCATCAATCGGTTGAGCCGTAAATATTTCCTTATTACTATCCTCATCTACATACTTTGTTGTATTGGTTACTTTAACAGGATTGTAAACCAGATTTAACGAGAATGTGGCCGAAGAAGTTGACTTTCCTTGGCTCATAAGGCTATCCATACTACTCATAAAGAATTTATTTAACATAGTTAATAGATCAGCTGCCTTGGTATTTGGAGGTAAAGGATCTTCAGGTGTAAGCGGATCATCTATTTCATGATTTCTATAGAACTCAAGAACTTGACCGTAAGTTAAATCGTTAACTCCTATAAGATCAGATAGCTTAACTGTCAGATCGTCATCAACAATATGGATTTTTATCCCTGTGTTATCCAAATCAACTGTTCTATTCTTCTCTAGTTGTGGCTGCAAAGCTTCAAATGTAACGTTATTTTCATCAGGTGCATTATACTCAACTTTTTTAGTAATAGTATTTGTGCATATTGTTTCTTTAGTAGGCAATATTTCATTTTCTGTTACATCAAAATTCCACGGTTGTACTTTAGCCACGGTAAATTCATACGTATAGTCTTTAACATCAGGTACCACATCCAATCCTAGCAAAGGTAACTTAGTAGATGGTCCACTAACCTTCACAGCGGTTTTTGAATATCCAGGGAAATCGGGATTCACTTTTATTTCCGAATTAGGTACTCCCCAATTATTAGCTACTACATTGTCTTTACCTGGCACATCAATAGGAGACATATCTTCATTCAAATAATGAATTTCATATGGCACTCTTCCATAAATTGCTTTCCAAGTTGTTACAGTTCTTAATGATGGGGCATAGTATTCTCCACCTACACTGTATGAATTGATAAGATCTGCAGTATTAAATCTTTTATTTATATTATTTGTGTCATACCATCCCTTAGAATAAATAGCGGATTCTTTATCTAATTCAGAATTAGTCAAATCAATATCACTACTAATCGTTATACTATTCAGACTAGAAATGTCACCTAATATCCCGTTATTACCCATTCCATTTGTAGCACTAATAGAAAAATGGAAACCAGAAATATCTAAACTCTCAAGGTTATCATCATTGGAAAACATGTAAGCTCCCAACACATTTTCAGCTGTTATGTCGGAAAAATTTATATTTTTTAAATTATGGTTTTCAGCAAAGGCCCTTGTCATCATTGAATTACTAAAATTTAGCCCTGATAAATCTGCGCTTTCAATACCACTCCTATAAAAAAAGTGGGTAAAATCAGATTCATCTTTTATTTGATTCTTCCATCCACTTAAATCTATTTCTCTTAAGCTGGATGTATTCATAAACATACTTCTAAATATCTTGGTTTGAGACACATCTAAGTTCGATATATTTATTTCGTTAATATCACTTAAACCAGAAAATAAACTATCTAAATCATCTCCAGCCACTGTTCTCTCAGAAAAAATAACCTTTTTTATTTTGTTACTATTAGGATAATCGCAAAATCTTCTAAACTTAGCATCATCATTAACATCCCCCACTGAATATGGATCAACAACAATACCAGGACCAATGTGTAAAGTACCTATATCATCCACATACCATTTACTACCACCTTCCACTGGAATTTGTAATTTAAAATCTGAGGATTCATAATCTGCATCACTAAAATCACTTGACGGAGTCTCAACATCTTTCACAGCATTATTGCTATCATTAATGGTTTTAATATTATCCACACTTGATTCAGGATCCGAAGTATTAATATTCTTTTGTGGTTCTACAGATAAATTATCAGCACTAACTTCATTGTGCTGACTTACATCTGAACTTTTAACATAAACATCATAACTATCCTGTCCGGATTTCAAAGTTATATTAGTGGAAACAGTATTCAATGAATTATCTGAATAAACTTCTGTAGAATCATATCCATCTGGAGTTAATCCCAAATCTTTAAGCGACTGAACTGTGACCGATTCTCCATCAGTTCCGTTTGTGCCTGTAACTGTCTTAAGAATCTGACCACCTTGACTGCCACCAACGGCAACATAGTTAATTGCATAGTTGAACGTATCTGCTACATTTGAATTTGGTTGAACTGCTTTATCATTATCTGTGCTTGCTACATTTGAAGCAGTCTGATCATTTGACGGTTCAGCGGTTGGTGTTACATTTTGTGTCGTTGCCGCATCTGAAGCCGATTCAGTTACATCAGCCTTAACAGTATTGATTGTTGAAGCTCCCAGTAACATTGCTCCACCTACAAAAGCTAATGTTGACTTAACAACCCAATTTTTACCTGATTTATATAATTTCTTTCTCATTATGGCATTCGGATCACGCTTTAATTGTTGAAATCTCATAGTCCACACTCCCCGACATTTTACATTCTATGTATTCGCTTATATTATATAACGATTTTTATATATTTACCTTACACAAAAAAAGAAGCCTCCAAAAAAGGCTTCTTTTTTTGCTTAATTTGGCAAAACATCAGACTTCTTAACAAATTCATCATCTGCAATACGATAATAACTTACGCCATTAATAGTAACTATCATATCGGCTGTATACGATATATTTGCTGGCAAAGTTATATTCAACTTAACACCACGTTCGTTATAAACGGGAACAGTTCTGTTTGTTTTAACATTTTGCTTGATACTTTCATATTTATAAACCTGATCAAGTTTCGCAAACTCACCAGTAGCAACACGATAATACTTCTCACCTTTGATGATTGCATATCTATCAGTTACCCACTCACTTGATGATGCAAGTGAACGATTCTTAATTGGATCACCTAAGTCATCGACCAAGTTACCGATTTGATCATTATAAACTCGAATATCAGATTTTTTCATTGGTTCGTAAGCATATACAGCATCAACTTTGGCGAATTCGTCAGTAGCAACACGATAGTACTTCTCACCTTTGAATGTATAAATCTCATCACTATACCAAGCCGTATTAGTACCCAAAGCACGATTACGGACAATGTCGCCTTGCTTATTATACAAGGTTACAATCTGACCCGTTGTAGCAATATCTTGTGGCTTCTTAACTATTGTTCCAGTGTCAGAATCATCAGTGTTATTATCCGAATTATCTGTGTTGGAACCTGTATTACTATCTGAGTTGTTACTCTCATCAGCTTTGTAAGTGACATCGAGGTTCAGCGTATTTCCGGCCTTGGTATCATCAGCGGTGTTATCCTTCGCAAATGAATTTGAAGTAGTATTTACTTCGGTCAAAACAGCCTTAACTAAGTCATTCAGACTTGCACTGTCAATTGATAATCCCAGCTTACTTGCAAGATTGCTCAATGTCATACCATCAACTGAGGTTCCATCATTTAGTTTGAAGTTCCCACTGACTTTGGAGTTATCCCAATCGACTTTCTTATCAGATAATCCGGCTACGTCAGTTGAAGCTTGTCCGTACATTGGAACATTTGTGGAAACAGTCGCTAATGGCTTCTTATCAGAATCAGTTTGAGAAATATTCAAAGTTAAGTAATCGGCAACCGTTGGAACTTTGACATCATAATTGTTATCACTAGTCAAAGTAATTGAAGCTGGACTATCAGCACTATAACCTGCAACTTTATTCTTCAAAGCACCATTTTGAACTAACTGACTGATTGTTGGAACGTCAACTTTATCTCCAACTCGACCAGATTGACCGGTCTCAGAATACAAAACTTTGGTTGGATCATTGCTTGATACATAGTTGATTGTGTAATCAACCTTTGGTGCTAGATAGGCTAAGTTCAAAGTTTGACTAGTTGTTGGCAAGTCATCAGAATCGTATGACAACTTCGATGAATTTTGATTTTGTTCAGAAATCAAACTATCGATATATGAAGTTAAATCACTAGCCGATGCAACTGTGGCATCACCTAATTTGGTATTCGCCCAATCAATATCAGTTCCTGACACCCTAGCAATTGAATCCTTAACTGAGGCGTCATCAGCTGAACCGTATTTTGGAACACTGATGGTTGCAGAAGCGGTCTTGTTATTGGCATCCCTACCATTGATAGTCAAATCATAATAATCGTTGGTCGTTGGAACAGTGACATCATACGTTGTTTCAGATGTAATTGTTCCCACATCACCAATCTTGTTAGCTGCATAACCTGGTTTAACTTGTTTGAGATTGGCTAATGTATCGGCGACCACTGGATCTCCGACATATCCGGTATTAGAAGTTGTGTACAAGACTGTCTCGCCATCAGCTCCGAGATAGTTAACTTTATACGTTACTTGTTCTTTATAACCGACGTCCAAAGTTTGACTAACAGTTGGCTGTGTATCAGTTGTCGCGCTGGCATTCTTAGCCAAATCCGTTGATGCGGTATTTTCTTTAGCAATTAAATCTTTAATATAGCTATCCAATGATGCTGGATTACTAATTGTTTCATTGTTTAATTGCAAGTTGCTCAAATCTATATGTTCACTTGATAAGTCAGCAACAGCATTTTGAACCGTTGTATCATCAACTGAACCGTATCTTGGAATACTGATACTTGTGGAGATATCCTTGCCATCCGCGTCTTTCCCATTGATTGTTAGTTTGTAATAATCATTTACTGTTGGAACTTGAACATCGTAAGTATCTTGACCAGAAACAATTTCTGGTGCTACACCGACGCTTGTTGCAGCGTACCCTGGTCTGATTTGGTTAAGATTTGCTAAAGTATCGATTTTTACTGGATCTCCAACATTGCCGACTTGTTTATTAGAATCCGAATACAATATTGTTTTCCCATCAGTTCCTACATAATTGACGTTATATCCGACTTGTTCTTTGTATGCTATATCAAATGTATAGATGTATGGGGTAGATGCAACAGTATCATAATCATTCTGTTCTAGACTCCATGTATTATTGCCATCTATACCCAGATTGAACATACTCTCTAACGCAGAGTTAGTATTACTAGTCACAACAGATGAAAGATTATGGTCACCTCCTCCATCATGTAGGTTCACCGTGGACTTATCTTTATCCAATTGGTAATTATCTATATCGAAGCAACCCTTGCTTACATGAGCAGCTTCTCCATACATAGGAAAATCAACCCATTGTGTTTGAATAACCTTTCCCGTATTTTCATCCCTTTGAATAATTTCATATTGAAGGAAATATTTACTTAGGGTCTTAGGCACGGTGACATAATAATCAACAACTCCATCTTTCAACACTTGGCTATCTGAATCGATATTGACAATATTGACGGCATAGCCTGGTATTTTAGCTTTTAACTTGCCGTCCCTTACTAATTCACCGATTGTTGGAACCGTTATATTACTTCCTATTATTCCAGTGGCAGATACGGACACAGGTACAGATGCAGATGTTAATTGCTCTCCATCTTCAGATTGATAATTCAATGTATAGTTAACTTTATTAGACAGATACACAAGCGTAACAACTAAGCGATCATTTGATAAAGAGCTGGGATCTTGATTCTCCAACTCCTCAAACATTTGAACAAGGTTATTAACTAAATAAGCTCCCGTTGTTGAGCTAGGCAAGGATGCAGATGGAGAATCACTCCCATCAATCTGAGCTTCAAGCATTTGATTCCAAGTAAAGTCCGTGTCATTAAATTTATCCGATAACTTGTGGTTTAAAGCATTTCCTCCAACTTCCATATCAAAGCTAGTATTATCAAGATCCAACTTTCTATTTTTTTCCAGCTCTCCTGTAACTTTAGACACAGCGGCAGTATTATTATCTGCATTATTATATTCCAAATCAGCAAAATGAGAATCTACCAGAGTCTCAGGTTCCTCAGCTTCATAAACTGTAAGTTTCTGTTTCACAACAGTTGGCACTTTCAAATTAATTATTTGGGGATTTGTGGCTGTACCAGTGGATAACGTAGTAACGGATCCATCAGAAAGAACTCCTGTTTTTGAATAACCCGGTATATTCACGTCCAAAGGTATTGGACTTCCAGATGGTGCTATACCTGTAACAACATAATCTTTACCACCAACTTTCAATGGATTATTAGTTTCAGCATCAAAATAATGAATTTCATAAGATACCTGCACGTCAATAGCGGTCCATGTTACTATTCCACCTTTACGTGTATCCGTACTTCCGGCACTATAAATACCATTTAACTCCTTATTGCTTATTTGATTATTGCCATCAGTCCAACCATTAAAGTTTCTTACTGTATATACTTTATCTTCTCCATTTTCATTTTTTACCTTAGTGAATGTCTGAGATAAACTTACGCCGTACAAAACCATATCACTGTTAAGTTTCAATTTTCTTAAGTTATTTGTACCATCAAACATTTGAGAATCATTATCTGAAACAAAATAGAAGTTTGAAAGGTCTATGCTTTCTAGAGCATTATCCCCCTGAAATGCCGCACCGGCATTGGAAACATTTTGTGGAGTTGTATTTGGCAATTCAACATTTGTTAACTGCTCATCATACCTAAAGATGCCATAAATATTCGTTCCATCATCAAGTGGTCCATTTAAATTAAATCCTGAAATATTAACGTTTGTAACTCCACTATTTGAAAACATATATGTGAAAGAACTTCCAGCTAACATGTTTTTCCACCCAGATAAATCTAACGATTTCAACTTTGAAGTATTAGAAAACATGCCATTAAAAAATTTGGTTTTAGATACATCCAGATTATTAATATCTACACTTTCCAGATTTTTAAGCGAATTAAAATACGATTGGAGACTTGTACCGGCTACGGTTCCTTTTTCAAAAACAGCTTTTTTAATGTCATCATTATAACTATATGCATTCCAAGTGCTACCCTGACTACCGTCAACTGTTGGATTAGCTACTATACCAGGTCCAATATACAATGTCCCATCAGTATCTAAATACCACTGGCTACCTGTACCAAGATCTATTCCTTGATTTGTACCATCATCAATGAAAAATTTTCCTTGATGATCCGCAGCTATATTTGATGGAATAGTAAATGCGCTGCTATCAGATATCGTCTGTGTGTCATTAGTTGTATCACTTGCCGTAGTTGAATCTGCAATATCAATATTTTCTGCATCAACTGGTTCATTTTCCGCTTTTGGTTTTACATTATCAGTTGGAGCTAATTGTGCATCTTTAGTTTCATTTACAGCATCAGTGCCTGAACTGGGTACATTTTGTTGTGGCTCAACACCTGTATTATCTTTATTTTGTTGCTCACCGACTGTGGTATTAGTCGATGTATTTGTTTGCTCATTTTCAGTATTTTGTTTATCTTCATTCAAAGATTGATCAGTAACTTGTGATGAGTCATCCGTGGTAGTGGGAGTCTCAGTTCCAGAACCACTAGAACTCCTATTCGAACCTTGCACAACCTCAGTGTTGTCCTGATTACCAGTCGAACTATCAACAGCATCAGCTTGAACAGAAGTTGCACCCATGCCTAACATTGCAAGTCCGCCGACAAATGTCAAAGTCGACATGACTACCCAATTCTTACCTGACTTATATAATTTTTTTCTCATTACAGCATTTGGATCATGCTTTAATTGTTGAAACCTCATATTATGTCACTCCCCTGCTTATATGACTCCATAATAGTCTTAAACTTTATAAAATGATTAATAAAATTTCTGAAAACAAAAAGGGAGCCTGCAAAAAGGCTTCCTTTTGGTGTTTTAAAATTTAGTTTGACGAAACGTCAGGCATTTCATATTGTGATCATCTGACAAAATAACATTTAACATAATTTCAATCCTGCTACGAATTAGTTATCGCTAAAGTTACCCTTAATTTCAACAGTAGGTTGAATATTTATGAACGCAGTTGGATCGATTCTCAATACAACTTTCTTAGCGAAGAATAATTCATACTTCGTCAAAACCATAGTAATTGAGCCAATCCGCTCACCTGAATAAGCTCCAGTTAGGTTGTAATCAAGTGTTATTCCACGATGGATTGATTGCAATAATTCTTTGGAAATTTTATCAATAGCATGTGAATAAACCACGACGGTAACCTTTTGCTGCTGAATGTACATCTTGTCTACTAATACGTTCGAGATGTAAATTGACACCATTGTGTACAATGCTAGTTCCCATCCGAAGACAAATCCGGCAACGACAACGATCATTGCATTAACCGCAAAACTGACTTGTCCGACTGTTCGTCCGGTACTCTTCTGCACAATCAAGGCGATAACATCGGTCCCACCAGTCGAGAATCCGTTTCTAAAACAAATACCAATACCAACTCCAGTCATCACTCCACCAAAGACTGATGCAAGCATCGGATCGTTCGTCACTGGGTGTAGCGGAATGAACAGGATACAAATTGAAGCTGACACGATAGCAATTAATGAAAGAATAGTAAACTTCTTACCAAGCTTCAGCCATGAAACAACTACTAGCGGAATATTGAAGATAAAATACCATAAATAAACTTGTGTATTAACATGTGCAAATTGTTCCAATAAATTGACTACCAACTGTGAGGCACCCATGACCCCACTAGTGTAGATTTTTGATGGCTGCAAAAACAGCTGAATCCCCATCGCTGAGGTCACTCCATAGAACATCGCGGCCAGTATACTCTTATAATATTTTTTGATGAATTCCATGAAATCACCCCTTTTTGTATTTAGAAAACGATAACATTTTGCTCTCCAATCCTGATTATATATCACGGACCGTCAAAACCCCACCACTATTTGACTAGAGTATACTAAAGATATCTAATAACTAATTTGGAGGTCATTTTATGCAAAAATTAGGTTTCATCGGAACAGGTGTCATGGGTTCCGGAATTATCAATAATTTGCTTAAGGCGGGCTATGAGGTCAACATCTATACCCGCACTGAATCTAAGGCAGAACCTCTTTTGAAAAAGGGTGCCAAGTGGTTCGCTAGTCCAAAAGAAGTAACTGAGAATTCTGACTGGATCTTCTCAATGGTTGGTTTCCCACAAGATGTCAAAGACGTTTACTTCAAGGATAACGGTGTATTCGCCGGTCTGAAGTCTGGTCAAACAATTATCGATATGACAACTAGCACACCTACCCTTGCCAAAGAAATCGGTGAGAAAGCCGAAAAGTTAGGCGTTAAAACTCTAGATGCCCCAGTATCTGGTGGCGACATTGGTGCTCGTGATGGTAAATTGACGATCATAGTCGGCGGCTCAAAAGAAGCCTTCGATGAATTGGTTCCTTTATTTGAAGTAATCGGTCAAACTAACCACTACTTCGGATCATACGGCGCTGGCCAACACGCTAAGATGGCCAACCAAATCATGATTGCCGGTACAATGACTGGTATGACCGAAATGTTTGTTTATGCTAAGGCTGCTGGTTTGGATATGCAATCAATTTTGAAGACCGTTAGCGGTGGCAGTGCCAACAACTGGAGTCTTGAGAATTATGGACCACGTGTTCTCGATGGAGACTTCAAGCCCGGATTTTACTCTAAGCACTTCTTGAAGGACTTAAGAATTGCACTGGATGAGAGCGAGAAGATGGGACTTGACTTACCCGCAACTAAACAAGCTAAATCCTTGTATGAGAAGTTGGTTGATGAAAAGAACCTGGGTAATGATGGTACACAAGCATTGATCAAATTATGGTGGTAAAAAAATGGACTCGCAAAATTTTGCGAGTCCTTTTGTTTATTCCTATCTTCGATAATAAGAAGAATTTTTATGCCTGAACATAATCAGGATTCAACAATGGCTTGCCGTCTTTATCCACAAGCACAGTCATACCTGAGCCAATATTAGGGTAAATTCCTAAAACGTACTGCACACCAGTCGTCGTATCAGTAATAATATCCACCATATGTGCACCGTTAGTACTACCGGACTCTACATGGAAACGTTCTTCTTTTTTATCCTTCTTGAACATATTTATCCCACCCATTGTTATTATTTTGTTGCGGTAAACACATCAATACAAGCATCATAATTTCACCGATTCCTGGCAAAACATATGACAACATCCACCAACCACGCATATTGCGGTCATGTAGTCGACGAATTGAAGCATTCCAGACTGAAATAATATAGTAACCAAATGTCATAACCAAAGCGATGGACCAGATGGAGCTCCAGTAAAAATCATTCATCGGCATAATTGTGACCAACCAGCCAAAGAAACTGATTAATACCACTGAGATCAAAGACATTCCGAAGAATCCCCACCAATAATCAGCACGGCTCATTCGCTTAGCACCGACGAACATATCTTGAAAATACAATTTTGTTGAATTAATAAGATTGGGACGACTACTTTCGTTCCAAATTTCTTTTTCTTCCATGAATATACCTTCTCTTAAACGAGTTACAAATTTATGCCAACTACAAATCCTAATATACCAATAATATAAGTTAATGCAAAATATAAGAAGCATCTGACGAATCTTTTTTGGAACCACAATTGGCTGAGTTCCATATTCATTGTACCGTAAGTTGTGAATCCACCGCAGAATCCTGTGCCCAGAAACAACAATAATGAACCGTTGTGGATATGTGCGGTAAAGATTCCTAACGCAAATGCTCCCACAATATTTATCAACAGGGTCATGATTGGGAAGTCTACTTTGATCTTTTGTGACAAGGATGTGAGCTCATTTCTCAAGAAAGCTCCGATTCCAGCACCAAATCCTACTATAAATACTGACATCAATCTTTGCCCCTTTCTGCATAGTCCACGAAGGCACGACTTGCTGCCAAATAATTACCGAGCAATGCACAGATGAATCCACCGACAATTGTAATTGTTAAATAAGTTATCAACATTATCCAACTTCCAGACTGATAAAGTCGATACGTGTCCGCAGTAAATGTGGAAAAAGTTGTGTATGATCCTAATAATCCGGTGCTTAATGCTAGGATCATTTTTGATGATAAATGGAATCTATCTTGAAGATAGTGAATTAAAAATGGCAGTATCAACGCTCCACTTAAATTAGCAACTAGTGTTCCGTACGGGAATCCACTGCTGGTTTTGAATAATAAACTTTCTCCATAGCGGAGATTGCTTCCGATAAATGCGCCTATGAAGATGATTAGGAAAGTTTTTAATTTTTGCATTTTGTCACCTCAATCCTTATAGGATAGCATAGAAAAACAGTGACCTAGATTTTAGGTCACTGTTTTTTGTTTGTATTTTTGAAACGAGTTGCGAAAGGTTGAACCTTTGTGCTTTGATATTTCCTAAACGTGCTTACAAAAGACAACACCCTCCGCTTACTACGTCTAATAATCGCACCAACTTCGTTGGTACAATCATTAGCCTAGGTAATGCTCGAGTGTTCCCGTCTTTTGACACACTCTATTCTCTATTCTAAAACGAGTTGCGAAAGGGCAAACCTCTGTGCTTACTACGCCCAGTGACTTCACCACTTCGTGGTAAAGTCACTGGCCTAGGTAATGCTCGAGGTCTGAACGCCCTTTCTCCACTCTCTGTTTTAAAACGAGCTATGAAAGCCAGATTCCTGTGCCTGCTACGGATAACAAATGCACCAACTGCGTTGGCACCTTCGCTATCCTAGGCAGTGCTCAGAATCTCCCGGCTTTCTCCGCTCTCTACTTCTTATCCACGTCATGTCCACCGAACTCATTACGTAATGCGGCAACGACTTTTCCTGTCATTGTATCGTCTTCCAATGAACGGTATCTCATCATCAATGATGCGGCAATGACTGGTGTTGGTACTTGTAATTTCAAGGCTTCATCAAGTGTCCACTTTCCTTCACCTGATGAGTGCATTACACCTTTGATTTCGTCCAAATTTGGATCTTTTGAGAAGGCTGATTGTGCTAATTCCATCAACCATCCTCGGATAACTGAACCGTGTGACCAAACTTTGGCTACGGCTTCGTTGTCATAATCGAATTGGCTGTGTGCCAAGACGTCGAATCCTTCAGCTACGGCTTGCATCATTCCATATTCGATACCATTGTGGACCATCTTCAAATAGTGACCACTTCCGGCTTTGCCTGTGTATAAGTATCCATCAGTTTGTGCGATACCCTTAAAAATTGGTTCGATGTAACTGAACAATTCAGCATCGTCGCCACCGATCATGAAGTTACCATCATGATTAGCACCGTCCATACCACCGGAAGTTCCTACATCGAAGAATTTGATTCCTTTGTTCTTAAGAATTTCGTTATGTTTAAGAGAATCTTCATAGAATGAATTTCCCCCATCAATAACAATGTCATTTTGATCTAGCAATTCACTTAAAGTGTCAATAGTTGAATTAGTTGGATTACCAGCTGGAAGCATTACCCAGATGATACGTGGTGCAGCCAAGTTCTTAACTGCATCTTCCAAACTATCAACCACTGTAGCACCAAGTTTTACAGCATCTTTCTTTGCATCTTCGTTCAAATCAAATGCTACAACTTCGTTGTTGTTTCTAATTAAATTCTCAGTCAAGTTGATCCCCATCTTGCCGAGTCCAATCATTGCTAATTTCAAAATAAATCCTCCTAGATTTTTTTACCATTCAATAGTATACGGGATAGTTCGGTTTTTGGGAACAAAAAATAGGATATAAGTCGCATGTATGCGTTTATATCCTATGAATTTTAGTTTAGATATGGTTTGGTGGTTCTAAAACGCGTTTACAAAGGACAACTCCCTGCGCTTACTACGCTCCATTCTCTATTCCAAAACGAGTTGCGAAAGGGCAAACCTCTGTGCTTACTACGCCCAATGACTTCACCACTTCGTGGTAAAATCACTGGCCTAGGTAATGCTCGAGGTCTGAACGCCCTTTCTCCACTCTCTATTTTAAAACGAGCTGCGAAAGCCAGATTCCTGTGCCTGCTACGGATAACAAATGCACCAACTACGTTGGCACCTTCGTTATCCTAGGCAGTGCTCAGAATCTCCCGGCTTTCTCCACTCTCTATTTTACGAACCTATTCCACCAGTGTCCCTTATTCTCTTCATGTTCTTCATGAACTTGTTCATTCACTTTTTCTTTAATAACGGCATCAGCTGTACGTTTGCTTTCTTCTTTAAATCTATCG
Organism: Companilactobacillus hulinensis; assembly: GCF_003946555.1. GTDB lineage: Bacteria > Bacillota > Bacilli > Lactobacillales > Lactobacillaceae > Companilactobacillus > Companilactobacillus hulinensis. The sequence continues at coordinate 30,657 of NZ_RHOO01000013.1, forward strand.
AATTGGCTTTGTAAGCTGTCTTTTTCTTCTTTGGCGTCAGCTAATTGTTGTTTCAAGTCAGCGATTGTTTCTTCTGACTTCTTAGCTTCGTCTTTCAAAGTTGAAATTGTCTTTTGTAGTTCTGTGACTTTGCCATCATTTCCGTCGGTAGTTTCAGCTTCTGCATCAGCTACTGGGAAGATTTGTTTAGCCGCTGAATCCAGGGTCATCTTTGGTCTGTGACCTAGTTCAACCATTTCTTTGAAATCATCCAGATTCTTTGATGTGTACAAACGGTTATTTTGACTATTACGTTCAAAGTAATCTGAATTACCTGTTGTATGTTCCACGATCAATGAATATTTACGCAATGTTGCAACGCTGATCCCCAAACCTTCCGCTGCTTTGGCTGGAGTTAAAAATTTACTGCTCTTTGCTCTACTCAAAAGTATTTCCCCCGATATGTCTCTATTAGTCTAATTATAAAAATAAAGTGTCCGACTTTCAACCACCAAATCGTACTTGATGTACTGATATAGGTAGTAATCAGTATATTTTGTCTAAATTATTGTTATACTAATCATAGATTGTACTACTTTAGGTGTATAATTCTTCTTACTACAGAAAAGGGGAAATGATATATTGTCAAGTTCCACTATAACAACTAATTTAATCATAATTTTAGTCACTTTTATCTTTGCTTTCTTCTTCGTGGCTGCTGAGTTTGCGTTAGTACAAACACGTCCTAGTCAATTGGAAGATGAGATTGCTAAGGGCGACGGAAATCAGAAGAAACTAAAACGTGCGTTGATGATGGTCAACAACTTAAACGAATACTTATCCACAACTCAGGTTGGTACTAGTATCGCTGGTATCATCTTAGGTTGGATCGGTGAAAGTACGATCGAGTATTTGTTGGTAGATTTCTTCGGAATCATCCATCTATCAAATGGCAACGGTGGTCTACATGCTCTTGGTTCGATCATCGGTGTTCTACTTCTAACATATTTAGAAGTTGTTCTTACTGAAATTGTTCCTAAGAATGTTTCAATTGATATGCCATTGAAAATGTTAATGCTAACAGTTACACCAATGCGTATCTTCCACTTATCAGTCTACCCATTCGTATGGTTGCTGAATGTATCAGCTTCTGGAATCGTCAAACTGATGGGATTGAAACCTGCTGATTCAGAAAACGAAGTCTTCTCTCAATCAGAAATTCTTCGTCTTTCTAAGTCAGCTGTTCAAGGCGGTGACATGGACCAAAACGATGTTGTATTCATGCAACGTGCCTTCGAACTAAACGATAAAGTTGCCAAAGACATCATGGTCGATCGTACTAGTTTGTACGTTGTCGATATTACTGACAAGGTCAAAGATGTTTTGAAAGACTACTTGCAACAAGGATTCTCAAGATTCCCTGTTGTTGCTGACAATGATAAGGATAAGGTTCTTGGTTACGTCTATGCTTATGATATTGTTCGTCAGAATCAAGTTGACGGCGACATCGGTATCAGCCGTATCTTGAGATCAGTGAATACTGTTCCTGAAACAATGCCTATTCAAGATATTCTTTCTAAAATGATCAAGAAACAGACACCTATCGTCGTTGTTGTCGATGAATACGGTGGTACTAGTGGTATCGTTACTGATAAAGATATTTATGAAGAATTATTCGGAACTGTCAAAGATGAGATCGATGATGTTTCTGATGAATATATCGTTAAGAATTCAGATGGCAGTTACAATGTTTCTGGTAAGACTACCCTCTATGATTTCGAACGTTACTTCAGAACTGATATCCCTGAATTCCAAGAATCAGATATTATCACTATCGGTGGTTATATCATTGAGAAGTATCCAAATATCAATCAAGACTTCGCATTCACAATGAATAATTTCAGATTCAAAGTTGCCGAATTCGATCACGGATTCGTTAACTGGTTCAGAGTTTCAGTTGATAAGACAGCTGTTACTAAACAAGATAATTTAGCTTCATTAACTGATGTTGATGATTTGAAAGAATAACAAAAAGCAGGTAAATTCAAATTACGAATTTACCTGCTTTTTTGACGCCTACGATTTAAAATAGCGGACCTGCAGTTGGACCGATTTCAGCCAAGGTCTGAAATCTTGCTTTTGAACTCCGAAGAACACGGATTTCAAAAGACATCCTGTGCTGTATGAACGGAAATCCACCGTTCGACACCACTATAACTGCTGGTCCACTATTTTAACTCTTCGGCTAATTTATATGGAATTGAACTATTCAAATAAAATAAGCTGGAGGTTAAAAAATATTTCATTTGCCGTGAAAATGTTGTTTGAACGGAGATTTTTCCGTTCATTACAACATGGGACGAGCTTTAAGATTTGCAAAGCAAAGCTTAAAGTCGAAGTCTGAGACCGCTTTTCAGGCTCGGACTGATCCCCACGGTATATGAAATATTTTTTAATCGGAAGCGAAAACAAAAAAGAACTCACAAATGTGAGTCCCACAATCAAGATTTATTATAAATATCTCGTCTATGACCAATTGTAATAGCTGTAACTACAAGCCTCTCGTCTTCTATTTCAACAATTACTCTATAATTCCCGATTCTATATCTCCATTCACCACTATGATTGGCAGTTAATCCCTTACCATGTTTCCTAGGATCGTCTGTTCCATCTATATTTTGATATAACCAACGAGTAATCAAAGCTGACTGATATTTATCCATTTTCTTCAACTGTCTAACTGAATCTTTAGTAAACACTAGCTTATAGTTGACCGAACTCATCCAGAACCTCTTTCATGGATACAGTTTCTTTGTTGTCTTCTAAATATCTTTTATGCGCAACTTCAGCAACCTGTCGATCATACTCATCTTCTAATTGTTCCATTGAATAGTTCTTTACTAAATCTGATAGAGAAATACCATAAAAATCTGCCATGTATTTTAACCATTCCTTTTCTTTATCTGAGACCCGAACAGTAATCATTGCCATAACCTATCAACTCCTCTGTAATTCATTGTAATACATAAATAAATTCAAAAAAAGAAATATGATTAAAACAAAAAAGACTCACAAAATGTGAGTCCCATAATTAACAGCCGCCACCCATAGTAACGGTATTAGCTTTAACAGCATCCCAATCAACAATGTTAACCGCACCATCAACAAGTTCACGGTCATTCTTGAAGACGATCATCTTTGTTTTAGGATTTATTTCCAATTGCATACCACTTTGAATATAATCATCAGCAATTTTCTTGAAATAAATTGGTCCCAGATCACTATCCAAGGCTATTTCATAATCTGACTTCGATGCATCCGGATCAATAGCGATGAATCTGAACTTAGTAACCAAGGCACAGTTACCTTCAGCAGAATATGGTCCAAGTCCATTGTCGAGGTCTAGCAAAAGTGTCTTGCCAGCATCAACGTATGGTTGTAACTTTTCTTTAACTTCATTAGTCATTTCAATTCTCATTAATCTCGACTTCTTCCTAGGCGTTAGCCTTAACAACGTCGTAATCAATGATATTAACAGCGTTATCAATAATTTCTTTTGTATTCTTGAATATCAACAATTGAGTCTTAGGATTTACTTCCAGCTTCAGACCATCATCAAGGAAGTCTTCAGCACTTTGTTTGTAGTAAATCTCACCAATGTTGCTATCTAGTTGTATAGGATAATCAGACAAATCTTCATTGGCGCTTACTACGATAATTCTAAACTTAGTGATCAAAGCACAATCGCCTTCACCAGAAAAACGTCCAAATCCGTCATCAAGGTCCAAAATAACCTTTTTGCCAGCATCAACGTATGATTGCAATTTGTTTTTTGCTTCATTTGTAAGTTCAATTTTCATTGTATACGCACCTCTACCTTATCTATATTTGTACTTTCCGGTACTACCCCAGTCAACCATACTTCCGATAAACAGCATAAAGACGATTGATATATAGCTTAGGAATATTCCGTTGAGAATATTATACAAAACATCGCGGATATTGTATTCAATATTGCTTGCGATAAGATCTTGTAGAGGATAATAAGTACCCGCCAACAGAAGTGCGAGTAAGATTGAAGTAATTATTCCGACTGTCCCCAAATGATGGAGGAACATCACAGTCGAGCCGACTTTTGACCACAATCGCAGTGCCAATAAAACAAAAATGACACCTGAGATAATTATTGTCATCTTAATGACCTTCTGCATAGTTTGCAGCTGCGTCAGCATCGACTCGATTGGTCCAATATCGTCCTCGATGATTTGATTCATGATACCCTTGTTCGAATTAATAGAAGAATCAATCTCACTATCAATATTCAAACCATTCTTGTTAGCTGTTCTTTTGAGATTATCACCAATCGTCTCGAGAATAACATCCCCAATAGTCAAATTGGTATCATCATCATACACATCGTCAACTGATGCACTTATAATTTTTTTAATATCCGCTTCACTCATATCAGTCGCCGACAGGTTCCCTACTGCAGAGTAACTGTTGACCAAACGTCCCAACTTCTGATTAGTGTAGCTGCGTATCAAAGACACATTCGTATCACTGGTCACAACTTTTTTGACATAATCACGGTTGAAGACAGTGGACAGAGTTATCCCCAAGAAGACGATTATCATTAAACAAAGCGATAATAAGACTAAAGTGAATCCATGACGATTATATGATAATGATTTACTCATGATTGATTACTTCTCCATAGCTAATTTTACAATGTCTTGCGGTGTGTTAACAATCCATTCACAATGAGCTTCATCAAGCTCTTCATGTGTACCAAAGCCGTATGTCACCCCAATGGCCTTAAGATTGTTCTTGTGCGCCCCTACAATATCACTGCTACGGTCCCCAACCATAACTAGATTATTCATGTTTAGATCTACTGATGTTTTCTTGATACCATATGCTATCACGTCTTCCTTAAGTGTGCGAGTTTCTTCATCGTCACTTGCCCCAAAGACATGATGAATATATGGTTTCATACCTATTTGATCAATAATTTGTTTCGCAAATGTTTCTGGTTTAGATGTGGCGATAAACACTTCCTTACCAGCATCGTGAAGTCCCTTAAGCATCTCAGGAACGCCATCGTAAACATCGAATTGTTCCCAGCCATCGACTGCATAGTATTCACGGAAAGTATTGAACATTTCCTTGGCCTTGGGGTCGGTCAGTCCGACGCCGTCATACTTCTCAAAAGATGCTCCAAGTGTTGGTCCGATGAACTTTCTTAGTGTATCGTCGTCATGCGGAACATATCCGAGCGTATTCTTATACATATACTTAAAACTTTTCATGATTCCGCGTTCGGAATTAATAATAGTTCCGTCTAGATCAAAAAATAAATTGTTCAAATTATATTCATCCTTTTATGTTAAGTTTAGTGTGTAGAAATAATTATATCATCTATCAAATTTTGTCGCAGGTGAGTAAATGGTAAAAGTAAAAAGACCCACAAAATATACTGAGCTGACTGACGGTTTGACTCAAAAACAAGTCGATCAAAGAATCTCAGATGGACTAACTAATGTCCAAATAAAAAAGCTTTCACGTCCAATCCCAAAAATTCTTGCGGATAACTTATTTACCCTGTTCAACTTTGTCAACTTAGTAATCGCCATCTTGATATTCTGGACTGGATCATACCGTAATCTGTTCTTCCTCGGACCAGTCATTGCCAATATTATTATAGGTAGTTATCAAGAAATCCGCTCCAAGATAACAGTCGATAAGATCAGTCTAGTCAATGAACAGGACTTCCCTGTCATACGTAATGGTCAGCAGGTTGAAATTGCCATCGACGACTTGGTTGAAGATGACATTGTCTGTTTGAAACGTGGGAATACTATCCCCGCTGACGGTATCGTGCGTTCCTCCAATGGATTACAAACTAACGAATCTAGTATCACTGGTGAGGCTGATACGATTATCAAATCCACCGATGATGAAGTTTATTCTGGTAGCTTCGTAGTTGCTGGACAAGCCAAAATTCAACTAACTCAAGTGGGTCTAAATAGTTTCGTCTCACAAATTTCTAGTGCCGTGGGCAAAGACAAGCGTTCTGTCAGCGTCCTCATGAAGATAATTAATAACATCATTAAGATTCTAACATATACAATTATTCCCATTGGACTTCTTTTATTTTTCCGCTCATTCTTAAAGAATGGAAATATCGCCACTTCGATCCTAGGAACTTCGGCTTCCGTTATCGGAATGATTCCTGAAGGATTAGTTGTTTTAACTTCTATTGCCTTGGCAACTGGAGCGTACAACCTATCAAAGAAGAATATCTTGGTTCGTTCGCTAAGTGCCATCGAGACCTTAGCTCGTGTTGACACGTTGTGCCTGGACAAGACTGGTACGATCACAACTGGTAAATTAACCATTAAAGATACCTTATCCTACAATAATTACAGCGAAAATCAAGTACAGTCAATTGCTGCCAAAATTGTCGAAGTTACACAAGAGACTAACGCCACTGCCCAAGCTATCAACAAACTAGACATTGAGAGTTTCAAGGAAGAATCTATCGAAGTAATCCCTTTCTCATCTGAAACTAAGTATTCTGGATTCGTAGCTAAAGATGGAACTCGCTATATCATGGGTGCTCCAGAATTCATCATCAAGAACGCTTCAGAAGTCATCATGTCCAAAGTCGACTTAGCTGCTCAACAAGGATTCCGTGTTATTGCAGTGTTAAAAGAAAATAATGGAATTCAGACTTTATTGGGGCTACTAATGATATCCGATGAAGTCAGACCACAAGCAACCAGTACCTTCTCTTACTTAAAGAATCAAGGTATCGACTTGAAAATAATCTCTGGTGATAATCCAGTGACAGTTTCAAACGTTGCCGCACAAGCTGGTATTGACACTAACAATAGTTACATCGATATGAGCAAAGTAACTGATGAAGATTATTCTAATCTAGTCATGGACTACAAAGTCTTCGGACGTGTTCGTCCCAATCAAAAGGCTGACTTGATCAAAGCTATGCAACAAAACGGTTTGACGGTTGGTATGACTGGGGATGGTGTCAACGATGTTCTCGCCATGCGACAATCTGACTGTAGTGTCGCTATTCCTGGTGAAAGTGATGCCGCTGAAGCCGCAGCCGACTTCGTACTATTGAATCGCAACTTCGACTCCATGATTTATATGCTCAATGAAGGACGTCGTGTTATCAATAACGTTGAACGTGTCGCTTCACTATTCTTGATCAAAACAATTTACTCAGTAGTACTGTCGATTATGTTCATAATCTTAGGTACAGGATATCCATTCGAGCCTTCACAGCTCACACCGATCAATGCCTTAACAGTTGGTATACCAACCTTCATTCTGGCACTAGAGCCTAATTACACACCACCAGCTGGACGATTCATGCGTAACGTTATGGAGATTGCACTTCCTTCAGCCATCGTCAATATTCTGATGATAAGTATTATTTATTTTGTCGGCAATCATATGGGATTGTCATATCATACAACATCCACACTGTCAGTCTTCGCAATTGGTATTATCGGATACTGTGCATTAATATCTATCAGCAATCCATTAGTATTGCGAAAACAAGTCATGATTGCCGTATCATTCGTGCTATTCATACTAGCATTCATGTTCACTGACAAAGCCTTCGGATTACAGAGCATCTTAATATGGAGATATAGCTTCTTATACCTATCGATTTTCTTAGTATCATGGCCATTATTTATGTTCATGCGTGAAGTCCTTGGACGCAGAGTGTTTAGTCGAATTAATTGGAAGTAATACAGAGCGCGTCGAAGAGCGGTAACACCCGAGCATTACCTAGGATAATGAAGGTATCACGGAGTGATGCATTTATTATTCGTAGTAAGCGGAGTGGTGTTGCTCTTCGTAAGCGCATTTAAAAAGAGCGTGTCGAAGAGCAAGAGAACATTTCAAAAGGATGTGAGCAAGTGTTACTACAAGAAAAAATGGAGTCAACCGACTTTTCACCAAATGAAAAAATCGTCGTCGACTTCATTATGAACAAGCAAGAAAATATCGAAAATTATTCAACAACTATGATTGCTAAAGAAACTTATACTTCTCCATCAGTCTTAGTCCGCATTGCTAAAAAGTTAAATTTTGACGGATGGACGAAACTAAAAAAAGCCTATGTAGAGGAAATAACCTATCTACATAAGCATTTTAAAGAAATCGACGCTAACACGCCTTTTACTAAAACCGATTCAATTCGAGAAATCGTAAACAAATTAGCACAATTAAAATCTGAAAGTATTCAAGATACTCTGTCATTACTAGATTACGATGCTTTACAACAAGCAATTGACATAATCAATAGTCATCAAGTGGTCAGACTGTTTGGACTTTCAAACATAGTATTTCAAGCAGAGGAGTTTGTTTTCAAAATGCGTCACATCGGCAAAGGGGCTGAATCCTTTGAGGTGCAAGGCATGATGTTCCAAGAGTCTGCAATGACCACTTCTAAGGATTGCGCCATCATAATTTCATATTCAGGCGAATCCGGTGAACTAATAACCGATGCCAGTTTCTTGAAGAAGAACCATGTTCCAATAATTGCCATCACAAGTATCGGCGATAATACACTTTCACAAATGGCTGATATCACGCTCTACGTTACTACTAGAGAACGTTCTTATTCTAAAATTGCTGGATTCTCATCGTTGGAATCAATCTCATTGATTTTGGATATTTTATACTCTGGGTGTTTTGCTAGTAACTACGACGACCATTATAACTACAAGGTCGATTTATCGAAGGCAACTGAATTCAGACCGATCAACAATGAAATTATCCAGGAAAATTAGTAATCAAATTATCAAGTTGATGCCCCGCAGCATCAGCTTTTTTGTTTCCAAAAATTGATTTCCTCCTTGAATTCAAAATCATCATATCATTGAAAATTGGTGTTGGCATGAATTTTGAATAAGTTGAAAAAGTTTTTACAAAATAGTGATTTGTTGGTGTAATATTTGTAAAAGTCTTTGACAGGATTTATTTGGTAATAACAATTTCGTATATTACTTAAGTAAGTGCCCTTTGAACATCAGTAATTAATCATCCTTTTAGAAGTACCTAAATCCATTATACTTAAATACTTGATTATGAGACCCAGTTCTAATCAATGTTAAACATAGCTCATTATTATCAATAATATAAACAAGTAGCCAATCCTTTTCAACATGCAATTCTCTGAATCCCTTCCAATTACCTTTTAATGCATGATCATGATATTTAGTGACTAATATTTCATTTTCACCCTTTTCAATATAGTTAATGATTCTCTTTAATGAATCCATATTGTAATGTTTGTTTTTTAACTTTTTAAAATCTTTTACAAACGTCGGTGTCTGAATAATCTCAAGCATTAAGGTCATTCCACCAATCATCAACTGATTTATATCTCTTCAAATCTTTTCTAAATGCTTCTTTTCTTGCTTGAATGCTTTCGGGGTCTTCCAATTCTGGTTTAAATGGCAGTGCTTGTTCTCTCACAGATTGTTTTAAAAACATCGTTACAGCTGTCGTTAGATCAAGCCCTAAATCACTATATAGTTCTTGTGCATCTTTTTTTAGTTCTGAATCAACACGCAAACTAATTCTGGCATCAGACATCGTTATCACCTCTTTAACCGAAGTATATTATCTATTAATCATAAAATCAAGAGAATTGTGTTGACAATATATTACCAATGGATATCCAACGTTGATACAAAATAATATACTTTTTCCTATCATAGTATTTTCTCTCTTTATATTGTCTTAAATAAATTACGTATCAGATAGTAAAAAAATGGAAAGTATTATATTGAAATCATCACTACTACTTAAAATCGTTATCTCGCTCTGCTTTCTCAACAGTAGATTGAGGTACATCTGCCTTTTCAGCAAGTTCTCTTTGGGTCCATCCCAAATCTTCACGTGCCTTATATATGGCAACGGAACTAGCTAATTTAGCATTCTCAGCTTCATAACCCTTTTTAAACTCTGGATCCTTCAATTCCATTTTAAGTAGTTCATCAATGCTTATATCTTTTTCCATGATATTTCTCCTTATCCACTAGATATTCTTACATTAATTCTCTACCGTACTAAATTTCAGATATTAGTGTTTTTTGGTAAATCCGTGAGTAATTATATATTATTGCATCTTCTACATGGAAATATATAGTCCTCCGAATATTAGTAATAATTACTAATAGATTAAAATAATAATGAATCAGTCAACCTTCTAATCTAGACTTCCCATAAAAATTAGAGTTTCAAAAAGGAGTGCCCCACTCTCTACTTAATTTAATTACAACAAGTATAGAGGCACTCCTTTATTCAAGTAGCTTAAAAATTGCACAATAGTTTCAACTAACAAAACAAACTAGTCGTAAGAACTGAGAATATTTACCAGTTATGAGAGTGGTGTAAGAGCTTTAGCTCTTACACCACCAGGCGTATTTGAAGACTTGTGATTTTTACAAGGCTTTAAATCGAGAAGCGAGACCTTGGCTCGCTTCGGTCTGCATAACAGGTGAATATTCTCAGTTCTGGAGACGGCAATATTAAGTTCATAACGGTTTTAGTTTTATACGTTTTCTGAAACGAGTTGCGGAAGGGCAAACCTTTGCGCTTACTACGCCCAACAATCGCACCAACTACGTTGGCACAATCGTTAGCCTAGGTAATGCTCAAGGTCTGACCGCCCTTCCTCCACTCTCTAAACGCGTTTACAAAAGGCAACACCCTCCGCTTACTACGCCTAATAATCGCACCAACTCCGTTGGCACAATCATTAGCCTAGGTAATGCTCAGGTGTTCCCGCTTTTTGACACGCTCTGCTAACCAACAGTACCTTCCATCTCATAACCAATCAATCGGTTCAACTCAACGGCATATTCCATTGGCAACTCTTTTGTAAATGGCTCCACAAATCCCATGATGATCATCTCAGTTGCCTTCTCTTCGCTCAAGCCACGAGACATCAAATAATACAATTGTTCCTCCGAAACTTTTGAGACTTTGGCTTCGTGTTCCATTGAAACATTTCCATTTAGGATTTCATTATATGGCACGGTATCAGAGCTTGATTCTTCATCCATAATAATCGTGTCACACTCAACGTGGGCTTTTGATCCATCAGAGTTTCTTTCAAATCTAACGGTACCACGATAATCCACGGCACCTCCGTCTTTGGATATTGACTTAGAAATAATCGATGACGATGTGTTCTTGGCATTGTGAATCATTCTAGCACCGGCATCCTGATCGACACCTTTTCCGGCAACGGCAATTGACAGCATTGTACCTCTGGCACCTTCACCGTCAAGATAGACACTAGGATATTTCATAGTGATCTTTGAACCAAGGTTACCATCGACCCACTCCATTGTGGCATTCTCCATTGCCTGAGCACGTTTTGTCTCTAGACTGTAAACATTATTAGACCAATTCTGAATAGTCGTATAACGCACGTACGCGTCTTTTTCAGCATATACTTCAACAACTGCGGCGTGCAAACTATCTGTTGAATAATTAGGAGCTGTGCATCCCTCAACATATTGAATACTTGCACCTTCATCAACGATTATCAGGGTTCTTTCAAACTGTCCTGAATTCTCAGCATTCAATCTGAAGTATGACTGAATCGGAATATCCAACTTAACACCCTTGGGCACATAGATGAATGATCCACCTGACCAAACAGCACCATTCAAAGCTGCGAACTTGTTGTCATTAGGGTGAACTAGTTTGCCGAACCACTTTCTGAACAATTCTGGATATTCACGCAAAGCTGTATCAGTATCTGTGAAGATGATTCCGAACTTAGCGAACTCATCACGCATATTGTGATAAACAACTTCTGACTCATATTGTGCTGATGAACCAGCCAAGTACTGACGTTCTGCTTGAGGGACACCCAATCTGTCAAAAGTATTCTTCAATTCTTGTGGTACATCATCCCAGTCACGATATTTTTTATCTGTGGCTTTTTGATAATAACGCATATTCTTTAAGTCTAAGCCAGATAAGTCTGGTCCAAAATCAGGCATAGGCATCTTTTTATAAGTTGCATAACATTTCAGACGGAAATCAAGCATCCATTGTGGTTCGCCTTTTTCCTTAGAAATAGCACGAACTACATCTTCAGTCAGACCTCTACCAGTTGTGAATACTGGCTTAACATCATCATGAAAACCGAAATCATAGTCATCACTCAAACCTAAGTCTTCTACTGATGAAGCAACTTCTTCGTTGTTCTTAGTATTTTCTGTTTCTGGCATAATTTCGCATCCTCTATTCTGATTCTTCTTTATTCATAGCTTTATGAAGGGCCTTCCAAGCTAATGTTGCACATTTGATACGAGCTGGGAATTTTGATACACCTTCCAAAACAGCTGCATCTTCTAGACTATCGGTATCGACATCTTCACCAATGATCATATTAGAAAATGTTTGAACCATTTGTTCTGCATCATCAGTTGTTTTACCGATAACAGCATCAGTCATCATACTGGCAGACGCTTGGCTGATAGTACATCCATAACCACTGAAGGCGGCATCTTTGATGACACCATCTTCAATATTCAAATCAAGTTTTAAGACATCCCCACATGTGGGATTTTTTAATTCAATATTATTTGTAGCATCAGGCAATTCACCGTGATGGTGAGGATTGTCCGAGTGATCCAAGATAACTTGGCGATATAAATCGTCCATTCTAGATAGTGCCATGTTTAAAGAACTCCTTTGTTGCCTTAATTGCCTCAACGAGTTTGTCAGCGTCTGCCAACGTATTATAGAAGTAGAAGCTGGCACGAGCTGTGGCTGATAATCCCAAATAAGTCATGAGTGGCTGTGCACAATGATGGCCAGCACGAACTGCGACACCTTCCATATCTAAGCCTGTTGCCAAATCATGTGGATGCAACCCTTTGAGATTGAAGGAAATAACAGCTGTATGCTTGGTTGGATCTGTTGGTCCGTATACTTCCAAATCATCGATTGCTAGTAATTTGGGTAGAACGTAATCAACTATCTGTTGCTCATAATCAAAAATCTTTTGCATGCCAATTTCATTCAAATAATCAATTGCATATCCCAACGAAATTGCCCCCGCAATGTTAGGAGTACCGGCTTCAAACTTCCAAGGCAGGTCATTCCAAGTCGTGTCGTACTTCTTAACGAACTCAATCATTTCACCACCATATTCGACCGGTGTCATATCATTGAGCAATTCTTCTTTTCCATACAGCACACCAATACCTGTCTCAGACAACATCTTGTGTCCTGAGAAAGCAAAGAAATCACAGTCCAAAGCTTGAACATCGATTGGCATATGTGGTGCTGATTGGGCACCATCAACTACCATGACTGCTCCGTGTGCATGTGCTAGTTCAGCGAGTTTTTTCACTGGATTAATAACTCCCAAGACATTCGAAACTTGGGCAACTGAAACAATTTTGGTCTTATCATTGATCAACTTCTTAGCTTCTGCCATATCGAGCTCACCATCATCAGTCAAGCCAATATATCTCAAGGTGGCGTGCTTTTTAATCGCCAATTGTTGCCAAGGAATCAAGTTACTGTGATGTTCCATGATTGATATAACTATTTCGTCACCTTCATGAATGTTCTCACCGTAACTCTGGGCAATCATATTCAGTGAATCGGTTGTACCCTTAGTAAAAATAATTTCTTTATTAGATTTTGCATTGATAAACTTACGGACTTTTTCTCTAGCAGCTTCAAACTGTTCGGTCGAACGTTCAGCTAAAGTGTGAACTCCACGATGAACATTGGCGTTGTCGTTGTAATAGAACTTCTCCATAGCTTCGACGACTTGCTTAGGCTTTTGAGTGGTTGCGGCATTGTCGAGATACACTAAGTCCTCATCATTTACCTTTTGATGAAGGATCGGGAAATCATTGTTGTCCATTGATTAACTTCCTTTCAATCATCTGAGTTAGTCGATCACGTACCTCTTCCTCAGGTATTTCGGTAATAACACTGCTTAAGAATCCTCTGATAACAAGGCGTTGTGCTGTCTTCTCATCAATACCACGGCTCATCAAGTAATACATTTGTTCTGCATTAACACGACCAACACTAGCGGCGTGTCCAGCAGTAACGTCATTTTCATCGATCAACAGAATTGGATTGGCATCCCCACGTGCTTTTCTAGAAAGCATCAGAACACGACTTTCTTGTTGTGCATCTGAACCACGAGCGCCTTTGACAATATGACCAACACCATTGAAGGTCAAAGTTGAAGATTCAAGGATGACCCCATGTTGTAAGATGTGCCCAATTGTGTGACGTCCATAATTAGTAACTTTCGTATCGATACCTTGAACTTGATCACCAGTCGTTATAGCAACGACTTTGGCTTCTGTATGCGAACCTTCACCAATTAAGTCAGTCCCAAAATCACCAATAATATCGCCATCATTCATAAATCCAATGGCCCAATCAATTCTTGAGTTATTACCAGTAATTCCACGTCTACTCAAGTAACTAGTCGTCTTAGCGTTCATTTGGTCAAGCGCTGAGAAGTGAATGTGACTATCATTGCCGGCAACAACTTCGACAACAATATTAGCCTTGTTCTCTTCAGCATCTCCATCAGAGATGAAGTTCTCAAGATACGTTAATTCAGTATTATCCTCAGCTACGATCAAAACATGCTGGTTAAAATCACGCTTGATGTGATTATCCTGAATGAATGTTGCTTGGATCGAATCAGTCACTTTGACACCAGTTGGAATGTATAAGAAGATTCCACCATTCATCATTGCTGCATGAATTGCCGTTAATCTATTTTCGTTCGACTTAACGACCTTCGTCATATAGTATTTTTGAATCAATTCTGGATATTTTTTAATTGCTGTAAAGATATCTGTCAGGATAACACCTTGATCAGCCAATGACTGTTCCAGTCTAGAATCCAGAGTCTTGTCTCCAGTTTGAATAATGTAGCTCTCTGATTGAGCAGCCTTAAAGTCTGAAATACTACTTGTAGCAGTGAAATCACTTGGTCGATCCAAGCGCCAGCTGCGATAATTGATCTTTTCATATGTAGGTAATGACAAATCTGATGAACTTGTTAAATTGTCAGTTCTGAATTTCGTGAACCATTTTGGCTCGTTATTTTGTTGGGAGAATTGAACGACATCGTCCATGTACTTGTCTTTTAAACTTGGTCGCATGTGTATTCCCTCCTATATTTCATCTGTTAATTTAACATCAAGATTTAAGTCATCACGAATTCCGGCATATCCTTCGTCTTCCAACTTCTTAGCCAGATCAGGACCACCACTTTGAACGATTCGTCCACCCATCATAATATGTACTTGATCAGGAACAATATAATTCAGGAGTCTTTGATAATGAGTGATGATAAGTGAACCGAAGTTATCTCCACGCATTGAGTTGACACCACGAGAGACAACCTTCAAGGCATCAATATCAAGACCAGAATCAATTTCATCCAAAATAGCGAAGCTTGGTTCGATCATGAGTAGTTGTAAGATCTCATTACGCTTCTTCTCACCACCAGAAAATCCCTCATTCAAGTATCTACCTGACATTTCATCAGTCATGTCAAGAATTGCTTGTTTCTCATCCAACTTCTTGATGAATTGTCTAACTGGAATTTGGTCATCTTTTTCACGTCTAGCATTGATTGCAGCACGCATGAATTCAATATTTGTAACACCAGGAATCTCAGCTGGATATTGCATTGCCAAGAACAATCCGGCACGGGCACGCTTATCGACTGGCCAATCCAAGATGCTTTCACCATCTAGTAAAATATCCCCTGAAGTTACCTTGTACTTAGAGTTTCCCATGATTGCTTGTGACAATGTAGACTTACCAGTACCATTAGGACCCATAATTGCATGGATCTCACCGGTACTCATCTTTAAATTGACACCTTTGAGAATTTCTTGGCCTTCACCATTTTCTTCATCTGTTACTGAAACATGTAGATCTTTAACCTCTAATGTGGACATAATCAAACCTCCGAGTATGATGTCTATATTATAGTATTTTTGTGGTAGTTATTTAATGCCTTTTGTGTATAAAACTCACTTTGAATAGTTATGTTTGTATCCGCTTACTATCCTGATACAAGTGTATCCTAAGTTGGAACATTTCCAACTAACAATTCAAGTGTAGCACGATATCAACAAAAAAAAGCTAGGGCTAAGCCCTAGCTTTTGGAATATTTGTACATAATTTAATTCCATTTGTATATATTTGATTAATTCAAAGTAACGTCGGATAATTTGACCCATTCGTTTGTAGCAACACGATACATCAATGATCCCTTGATCTTAGCTGCTTTATCAGCCTTCCATGAAGTATTCTTACCCAAAGCTCTGTCAGTTATGACAGCACCTTTGGAATCATATACAGTCGTATTACCATTGCCATTTGTTGTAGCAATTTTTGAAAGTGGTGTGTATAGATAGACATCACTTGCTTTAACGTATTGATTTGTGGCTACACGATAGTATTTGACATTATCGATGTAAACCTTTTGGTCAGTGATCCAGTTTGAGTTTTGAGACAAGACAATATCGTCAAGTTCCTTACCATTCTTGTCGTACAAGTTAACCGTTCCATTCTTTGGATATGTAGTTATTGTTCCTAAGAATTCGGACTTACTTGGTGTTACAAGCAATGACATATCTGGATTGTCCTTGTTGATACTGAATTGCATATCGTTAGCATTGACGAAAGCGAAGCCTTTTGGTGCTGTTAGTGTAACATCTTCGCCATCTGCACCCTTACCAGTTGTGATACCGACCGTCTTACCAGATTCTTGATCAACGAAGGTGACTGTGTATTGAACATTTGACTTCTTGACGTAAACATCCTTCTCATACTTGTCAGTCTTCAATGTGAATCCACGGTCAACAACATTAGCTAATTCATAGCCAGTTGGTGCTGATACTGGAATATAATCTCCATATGTTCCGGTTGCTTCAACTGGTGTACCGACCGTCTTACCAGTATCTTTGTCGATATATTTGACTGTGTAAGATAGAGAACTTGGTACAACATCGACAGACTTAGAAATCTTAGTTAAGTCGGTGCCGACAGTGTAAGTTGCATCAGATGCTGTCTTCAACGTGAATCCTTCTGGTGCTGTAATAGTGATTGTCTTGTCAGCAGCAGTAGTTGTGGCCTTTGTAGTCTTCTTAGTAGTCGTTGCATCTGCTGGTGTTGGTTCAGTTAATTCATCTGAATCAGTATCCTCAGTTGCATCGGCTGAAGCATTGGAATCAGTCGTACCAGTTGAATTATATTCACCTGTTTGTTGACCAACAACTTTTCCATTCTCATTCACGAATGAAATCGTATAAGGAACTTTAGTTGAATCGGTTGCTGGATCGACTACTGTAACTTTACTATCTTTGTTAGTCCAAGTCATAGCCTTGCCAGTTGAAGAATCTAACAAAGCATTACCATTCTTGTCGATAGCTGTGGCAGTGTATTCAACGCCTTGTTCACCAGCTTTCGAAACATCAATTGCAGCAGACGGTGCAACACTGAATAATTGTCCTTTACTATTCTTAATAATGAATGGATTCTTCACAGCATTAGTATCACCCATGGCAACTGATCTGTTGGCGATCTCTGACCAATCCGGTGCAGCAATGACGTTAACAGTTCTGTTAACAGTATCGCCAGTAGCATAAGCATCCTTTGGTGTATAAGCAATTGTATATGAACCAGCTGCAGTCATATCAGTTGTTGGAATGTCAGAACTCAATTTTGCTTCATTCTTAGTTCCGTTGGCATCATCGCCATTAGTTGTGGCAGCTGAAACACCTTTGTCATTAATATCTGAATAGAACTTGTTTTCAGCAGGTACTGTACCAGTAGTGAAGTTCATTGTTTGACTATTATTGGCGAATACAACTGTTGGTTTAGCGAAGTTATATTCAACATTAACTGTTTTAATAGTGTCACCATTAGTGTAAGTTACCTTAGTTACGAAGCCGAACTTGTTCTTATTGACAACGGTCATTGGCATCAATGTAGTAGTATCACTTGAATCCACAACATTCAATTCATCCGCTAGCTTTGCATTGAACTCTGATCCAGTTTTGCCAAAGATTGGAGCAACAGACATAGTAGTATTGTCCTTCAAATCTTTGAACGTTGTACCTACACTAGCATTCGTAGATTTTGTTGCTGTGGTCGATTCAATCAATGCATTTTGAACTGCAATTTTTGATGCTGATTTTGCTTGAACTATTAACGGGCTTGCACCAAGCAGAGTGCTTGAAAGCATAATGCTGGTTAGAGCTAAAATTTTGATTTTACCCATAAAATAATTCCCCCTGTTTGATTTGATAATTTCATAATTAAAAAAACAACTACACCTACATAATATCAAGTTTTATGCACAAATGTAGTTATTTTTTTATAAATTTCAAGTAAATGGACATTTTTTTATAAACATTTAAAAATGTATAGTTGTGGGCTGCCTACGGTTGGAAGTAAGTGAGCCTGCTGTGGGAACGTCTCCAGCCTGGGGTGCGGTCTGAGGACTCGTTTTTGAACTCTACGATTTCAAAAATCGTCCTGTGCTGTACGGATGGCAAATTGCCATCCTACACCACTTTCACTGCCGGCTCACTTACTTCCAACCTCCGGCTATTTTGTATTATGTCCCATTCGAATACTGTCGAATGAAAAACATTCAATGAAGATAGAAGTAAATACATTAGCTGGAGGAAACAAGATTTTAACCAGCCGTGAAGGTGGCGGAACGCCACAGGACGAGCTTGGAGATTTGCGTAAGCAAAGCCTCAAGTCGAGGCTCGAGACCGTGGCTCGAGCCGGTCCCACGGCAGGTTAAATATCTTGTTTCCGGAAGCGGCAACCCCTAAACACTTTCAGTCAAATTCCAACTAATAGTACCATCATAAGTACCACGTACTGGCATTGGCATAACCTTCAACAATATGCCGTTCGATTGCGTCCACTCACCGGCAATGTCCGTAATCTTCTTACTCATGCTTACTGTATGATCAGATGCTAATTTAACTTGGCTATCTTGCATCGATTGAATTGCACCATCGCTGTTTGTATAAATCAATCCACCAGCCAAGTCATTACCAGTGGTACGTTCGTGTAATTCTGTACATTGAGCTGTTAATGCCCATGTAGAATTAATACTCTCAACTTTCAACTTCCAATCATCGGCACGAGGCACGATTTGTGTCTCATCACTAGAATTGATTGTCTTAAAATGATACGTTGGTGAACTATCAAGTACCAATGACTTATCAATAACGTCTACTTTGTAAGTTACAGGATCTGAAGTTCTGCCATAGATATCAGTTGCTGTCACGGTAACTGTATGTTCACCAGTTTGTAGACTTTCACCAGACATTGCGTGCTGGAACTTAGTTGATACATCACTTGTATCTCCAGTTAATTTAACTGGATCTTGATCAGTACCATCAATATTAATGTTCAAAGTAATATCTGACGGTTTGAAATTAGTTGTATCATCAGCGTAATTAATTTTACCTCCAATAATAGCATTCTCAGTCAACAATGCTTTTATATCAGTATTATCTGGCGTGATGGTCAACTTTGTATCTGGAACAGTGACATTGTAATTTAGGTGATTAGATTCCAATCCGTCAGCATCTTTCATATAGATTTCAACTGGATTGGTATCTCCTACCTTCAAGTATTTGGCCTGAATATTAGCACTGAATTTACCGCTAGTAATGACATCACTGCCTGATAACTTAGTTGTTGTATCAGTTCCATTAACGACTGTGTGAAGAGTCAAATCATCATTCTTGAAACTTGAACCATCGTTATATGACTGTGTTCCGTCAACTCCAACATCCATATTTCCAGTGGCTGTTAATTCTTTACCACTCTTCGAATCAATTTGGAGTGCTTTCTTTTCAACTTTTACCGTGTATGTCACAGGTTTAGACATGATCGTATCGGTTTCACTTACCTTGTTGTCGTCGTCATATGCGACAGGATAATTATGGTTGACCGCATAAACCGTTATCTCGTGTTTCTGTGCGGTCAAACCAGTTAAGTCTAACTGGAAGTCGCCTTTTGGATGAGCAGTATCTTTAATGACGGTTTCAGCCCCACCATCAACTGAATAATGTATTTCTATATCATCATTTGTAGCAGTAGTTAACTTATCAAATGCCCAATGTCCAGTTAATGAAGCTTTGTCTGTATTATAAACAGTTTGTGGATCTGTGGAAGTTTTGGTCAAAGTCAATGTGTCATTAATCGTGGAGATAATAAATGACTTTGTTTCCAAATCAGCTTTGAATTGATCACTAGTTATTTGGGCATGTGATGGAGGTACAATG
Source organism: Companilactobacillus hulinensis (assembly GCF_003946555.1). Classification (GTDB taxonomy): domain Bacteria; phylum Bacillota; class Bacilli; order Lactobacillales; family Lactobacillaceae; genus Companilactobacillus; species Companilactobacillus hulinensis. The sequence goes on from NZ_RHOO01000013.1 coordinate 51,026, forward strand.
ATCGACTGAGAATTAATCGGTAAATCAGTGGCCTTCCCATCAATAGAAATAGTGGCATATTTATCGTCTTCACTTACAGAATGATCTAATTGAACTGTTATTTGCTTATATGGATTACCATCAGCATCTTTTTCAATTGTTGGAGTCTGTCCATTGATTATCTGTGAATTACCATCTTCATATTTAATCTCACCCAATTGCTTAGATGGATCAGTTTCAAAGTTGATATTGTCAGGTAATGAAATCTTTGCAGTAGCATTATCAATATTTGATCTACCAGAAATATAATTAAGTAGATACTTGAATTTCAACGAATCTCCAGGGTGTGCTCTGGTTGCTGTGGCTAAACCTTTATCTTCACTATTTAATATAAGATTGGGTTCAGTATTAGTTGTTTGGTGAGGATCAGTTTCAATTATCTTATTTTGACCAGTACTATTAACTATATATGCATTGGTATCAGCCTGAATCAAGCCAGGTAAGGTTTCGAATAGGATATTGGTATTTGCACCATCATCAATTACAGCCATTTGAGAAGGGGCACTAGCAGTAACAAACCCAAAACGTAGTTTATTACTATTCAGGTTAAATTTACTCAAATCTAATGGTACAGTGTGACCAATCTCACTTTGTTCAAATGGTATATTCCCCCAATGGTTGAAATCAATACCATAAATATCCTTATCATTTACTTTGTATGTCAAAGTAGCGATATTAGAATCAGATTCTGGAGGATTATAAACGATAGTAACGTGGTGCCAAGCCAATCTTTTCTCGGAATTCATTCTAGTAATCAGGTTTTCAGGATCTTGGTGATTTTGTAGATAATATTTTTTAGTATTGAGTAAACTTCCTGAAGTCCCTATAGCTTCATATGTCGACGCATCTCCAGGATACCCCCATGCAACGTGCTGACTCTCAAGACTTCTACCACCACCCCAATTCTTTTGATAAGCATCGAAATAGTCTCCGGCATCACCGGTCGTTGTACTTCCATCAGGACCATTTTTCAAAGTATCAAATTCCAAAGCCCAACTATCGGGAATTGCAGTTTTTGCTAGTGCGCTTTCATTAGAACGGGAGTGAGTGTCATCACCCCATACACCAATAGTTTCACCACCAACTATAGTTCCGTTATTGTTAGCAATAGAAATGGGATCATCAGCATTTTGAAGTACAAATGCAGCACCTTGAGAAGATGAGTTAGATCTACCCATATAGATCCAAAAAGAAATATTTTGTCTTTGATTTATATTGATGTAATTATTATCTGCATTACTCCATGCTGAGGTAATCGCTGTATCGCTTCCTGACGTAGGTAACACTAAGCGCTTCCCATCTTGAACAGTTGGAGAAAATCCTTTAGTGTATTTGCCGTTCACAAATAATGGATCAGGACTTAATGGCGATGTTATATCAATATTCAATGAATCTGGAGCCATTCCATAAACTTCATCATCATTATATGTTACAGCCTTAGCTTTAGTGCCACTTAGCACAAGCAAAACCAAAATCATCGATATAGATAGAACTAATATATGTATAACCTTTCTTAGATTTTTCATATTAATGCACCCCTGTTAATATGCTTTTATTTTTTGTTTAAACAAATACCTTATGGCTATAGTATAACAATATATCCGATATGTATAAACATCTATTCTTGTAAGTTTTTTTTGTTTATATTGAATTTTAATAATTGGGAACACAAAAAAGGTACATCTCTCATGAGATGTACCTCAATTTTATTCTTGAACACTATCAGTTAAATTCCAAGAAATATCGCCTTTGTATGTTCCTGCTCTTGCATTGGCGTCTACTTGCAATAGAATACCGTTGTTGTCATCCCAATTAATAGGATGTTCTTTGGTTGTTACTTCATCATTCGAATCAAGTAATACCAGCTTATCCATAGTCTTCATATTTCCACTATTCGGATCTACATAGACCATTTGTCCAGCTAGATTGATGTTCTGTGCAAGATCAGTTGAAACCATATTGCCTGCTTTGGCTGACAAAATATAATCAGAATCAACCGTATTGACTGCTATATTCCAGTCACCTTTTCTACCAACGAGACGTTCTTCCGGACTTTGATTGATTGTCTGGAACGCATAATTGTCATCACATTGCAGCGTTGCAGAACTTCTAATGAAGGAGAAATTATAATTAATTTTATTCGATGTCCTACCATAACCATCTATTAAATGTGCATGGACGGTATAGCCATCTTCTGTATCATCAGTGATTCCTAGTTCTGTTCTGCTATAACTCTGAACAATATTTGCTTCATCCACGTTAGCCACAAATGGTTTAACAATGCCAGAGTACGTACCGTCTACATCCATTACCCACTGCAAACGGCCAGTACTCAGGGTGTATCCATCATCTTTATCAACATTATAAGTAACCTTAGCTGGTAACTCTATATTAGCATCGCCATTAACCACTTTGATATCTGTGTTCTCCGGAGAAAGTATTGGCGACTGGTCAGGTACATTAACATAATATGTAACCACGCCAGATTTCATTCCGTTAGGATCACTTATCGTTAGGTCAATTTTATTAATACCCTTATGAATATAAGCCTGTTCGACGCTTGGTCCATATCCGGGATATAGTTTACCCTGATACGTTGCGCTCTTACCATCTTCAGAAATATTAGGCTCAAATGGTTGAGCAGACTTCATAGTGAATCCATCATCCTGATTAGTAATCGTCATATTTACTTTCCAAGCATTATCATCATCGATCGGTACTGAAGTTATTTCTTGATTGTTACTGTACGCAATTGTTCCATTCAATTTTACGATAGATAGATCTTTGACCGTAAGATTCCTCTGTTCCTTGGTTGCACTAGCCATTAAGGCTAATTTTACAACATCGACATTGTAGACTACTTCTTCAGATTCCTCACTACCATATACGGCCCTAACGGCAATCGTATGTTTACCAACATCCAATCCCATTTGGTCATTAGCAATTGTAAAATGACCACTTGTGCTTACATCATCGTCTTGTAATGTCCCAATAGCTTGATAACCACTATTATCAAGATTTACATAGATATCCATGTCAGTATCTTTGAACTCAGACAATTCATCTTCTTTGCCTTGCTTGCCTCTAGTTACAGTACCACCAATTGCAATCTGTCCATCAATGGGAACAGTTTGGTCCTGTGTTCCTTCATCTGGCGTGATTTTTGGTATGTACGTTGTTTTCTTGATGGTAAAGTTTGGAGTTTCAAAATCTGATCTATACAAATCACCTTCGTATTTAGCTGTAGTTTGAGTAACTGCTACATCTTGTTCAGCACTATCAGCTTTTGCATAAAGCGTAACTTTTACTTTTCGATATGGTGCATCATCTAATTTGTCATTTAACGATTGATTCAACTTGATTGAGTAATTATTATTATCGACTGCTAAGGTATCAAGATATTCTGTAGACTTCAAATTACCATCATCGTCATAATAATTCACTTCACCAAAGTGACCATCTTTTTGGTAATAAGTTACATCATTCAACTTTGGAGCTGTAAGTGTGATATTACTTAAATCCTTATCACCATCTTCATAGTTCAAATCATATTGCAGGCGAAGCTCGTCATCACCATTAACTGATCCACCAGACTTAACTTCATCACCATCTTTACTATCGTTATAAACCTTAGCTTCATTTGTTGCATTTACTAGAGACGGCATAGTTTCGAACAATACTGTGTTGGAAACAGCAGCGGTTCCAGTGGCAGCGGTGAATCCATACCTGACATTGGTCTGACCTGGTTCTAGATAAAGTTTGCTAAGATCGAGTGCTGCGGTTCCGTCAACATCACCGTTATCGGACGACATTTTGGCAGGTGTTCCATCGACATTTCTATCCCCAAATCTATAACGTATCTGTCCCATGGTATCACCCGAGGAAGGCGGCGTATAATCAATTGTTAAATGACGCCATGCATCAGCTGGCACAGCGGTTGATCCTGAAGCACTAAAGTTAGCATTAGGACCATTCATTCCAGTACTCAAGCTTCCCATCCTATGGTTCAAGGCTATTAGCGAGTGACCACCATATATTACCTTATTTGTAAATGGAATTTTAGTTGCCGAAGGTCGTGAACTGCTCAACTGCGTATAGCTAGATGCCTCTGCAGGATAATTCCAGGCTATATGGGGATGAAAAATGAAATTATTATCCGAACTAGAATCAGGCAAAACATATGGTCCCCAATCAAACCCATTTTCCTCTTCCGGCAAATTGGTAGCATCATATTTATTGGCTTTCCATGCGGCATACTTATTACCTGCATCCTTCAAACTTGTTGCATTAGAATTAGTTTTAGAATCAAATTCCAAAGCCCAGCTCTTTTGAATGGCTTGAGCTTGAACTGTAGGATACTCTCCATCAGTATAAGTCCTAGTATCTGATACATATTGAGTACCAACTTTTCCTTCTGATCCCCACACACCGAGTGTCTCACCACTGTTAGAATGTCCATTAAAACTAGAAATAGCATCAAGACCACCATTCTGAATAACAAATGCCATACCAGCCATGTTATCTACATCAATACTTCTTCCAAAATACAGCCACATAGACATTGTTTGTTTTCGGTAAACATTGAAATAATTATCCCCGTCACTCCAAATTGAACCCGTTTGATTAGTAGAGTTAGTTAACTGAATTATGTCACCGCCATTAGGATTCATACCCGAAACCACTCGGGCTGAATTTGGATCTTTTGGATCGTTATTAAATAGATCTACTTCCTTGAAATTATCATTTAAAGGGAGACCCTTTGGTGCAATTTTGTATACCTAATCATCACTACTTATCCAAGCTTGAACTTTTTCTGGTTTTTCAAAATATAATACCGTTAAAATAACTAAACATACGCTAAAAAGCGCAATCCCGATTTGCGCTAACCCTCTTCTATGTTTCACGTGTCCCTCGCCCCTTTCCCCCTAAATGTATGAACATATACTGCATGTCCATATTATCTCATGTTTGAACACATTTATAAATATATATTTGTAACCGATTACAAGTACGACTAATAGGTTACTTCGCAAACTTTACAAATACCATTATGTTATACGTATTGTATATTAAAATATTTATTATTTGTTCCCTATTTGGATAACGAATTCTATTCTATTTTGATTCAATTCTATTAATGAAGAGTCTTGCTTCCGATATCATGAACTTTTCAATCACATTGAATAAGACCTGCAATCCTAAAATGGATTACAGGTCTTATTTAATGTGATCAAGCTGGTGTATTGCCCAACGACCATTTCATAGTTGCAGTATATTTACCAGCTGTGACATTAGGCCTTATTTTCAGTAGAACTCCAGTATTAGGCAGCCAATTTTTCGTAATATCCGTAATGCTGTCTTCTGCAGTCGGCTCTTTACCTGATCCAATCATCACAGGACCATTCTCCAAGCTTTTCTCATCATAATCAGTTCGATATATCATCTCACCATTTAAGGGAAGACTAGTAATATCGTTGAGCATTGGTGAGGATTGAACTTTCAAATTCCAGACTGTATTTGTGCTCTCAACTTTTAGATTCCAATTGCCACTTCTAGGTACTAACGTGGTGCCTTGGTTAACAGTTTGAAAAGCATAGGCTTCGTCATAATCTAATTTCAAATAATCACTTATAACGGTTATCTTGTACGTCAGAATATCTGACTTACGATATTTGTCCTGTGCATAAATTCTTATATTATGAACACCAACACTTAATGTATCGGACAATAGTTTCTCAGTGAATTCATTGCTTGCTTTTAAGTCAGAACCGGTCAGTTTCTCACTCACCCATTTACCACCATCGATAGAACCGTATAACGTCAATTCATCTTTCGTATACAAACTGTTGTCATCATACCAAATCTCACCAGTGAGATATGAATCCTTGTATCGCAACGCAGTTATATCCGTATTATCAGAGTCCAACTTTAGTTTCTTATAATCAGAGATATCCACATCATATTTCACTGATTCCGAAACACGATGCTTGGAATCAGACGCAAATATTTCAACTGTGTGCTTGCCTAATCCAATTTCTTCGGCAGCAATCGGCAGACTGAATTCATATTCAGTCGCGTCAGCATTGACAGTTTCATCCGTTTGTTCTTGTTCAACTCCATCGATCAATGTATGCAGAGTTATTTTCGTATCACCAAAAGCTGACTTTTTTTCATAGCCAATTTTGCCTTTGAAGTCTATCGACTTATTTAATGAAGTCTTCTGAACTTCATCAGTAGCAGAATCAATTTTTAATTTATCAGTCACAGGATTAATAACGAACTGGTAACTCATACTATCACCACGATAACGGACACTATCAAACGATGCATGTTCTGGGGCGATTGTCTGTTTCTCAGCAGTCGCACTATTACCAATATTGGCTTGACCGTTTAATTGAATCTTTATCTTGTCGTTGCTAGGATCCATACTTTCCAGCTGTAAATGAATACTGCCATCTTTAATAGAAGAAACAGGTATATCTACCGTCTTATTTGGGTAGAATATATGACCTATTACTCCTGATTTATCCCCTGTGAAATCCACAAACCTAGGTAAAACAATATTATTATCAATGGCACCCGAAGTCATCCAGCCAGATTGGTAATTCAAGTCGTATTCAAATCTTAATTGATCACCATTGTTAACATTTGCATCGGCATGCTCATCCTTATCCAAGTCTGGAATATCTCGTTCTTGAGTTATATCGTACAGATTAGAAGTATTTGAAATACTGGACAAGGCAGGAATAGATTCAAAAATCACCCCGCTGGTTTTGAGTTGTGTGCTTGAAGAACCAGTAAATCCCCAACGTAATTTTGTTGCGCCTTTTGCTAGATGAAACTCATCTAAATTTAATGTCTGACTTTTCACACTTCGAACGTATTTTGATGCTCTAAGACTCCCATCATAATTCTTATCATCATAAACATAATCGAAATGAGCATTATTGGAACTATCAGTTGGCGGATAGTATTTAAAAGTCACATGATGCCAAGCGTTCTTAACATCCAAGTTACCTGACAATGTTAAATTGGGAATAGCCCCATTATGATGCATAGCATAAGAGACATAGACTGTACCCATATGTCTCTCGTATGTGTGAAAATTGCCTGGGTAATTCCAAGCTATATGCTGACCCTTGGCCTCAAACACATTGTTGTTATTAAGAGTCGCATCTAAGAAATTATCGCGAGTATAAGATCCAAAAAATCCTAGTAAGTTAGAATATGCCTGCTTATCGTTATGGTCAGTATCAAACTCCAATGCAAAGCTTTTTTGAATGGCACCTTTAGCTAAAGTATTAACATCAGGAACAATAGAAGTATTATTACTACCGCCCCAGACTCCCATGGTTTCTCCACCTTGTGGATAGGACTTAGTACCAAATCCCCATGATCCTACGCCTGAATATCTAGAAATAGCATTCATCCCATCATCCGAATTCTGAATAACAAATGCCATACCATCAGAGTCATTGGGGAACTGGTCTCCCAAATACAACCACATCGAAAAAGTCTGTGGCTTAGTTACGTCAAAATAATTATAGTTACTGCCATCATCAGCTTGCATCTTCCCCCAAAACGATGCGAGTTCACTGTTAATCTTCCCGTCAGTCATCTCTATCATATCGGTAGGAACTCCCTGACCTCTTCGTAGAATCTTAGCTGTATTAGTAACGTTACCTTCTGCGCCCGGATAATAAGCAGGCATTTCAAAATAATCACTAATATCTAGTCCTCGAGGTGCACTTTGTAATACTTGATTAGGAGTAGGAACTGGAGCAGCCGCTTCAACCATTTGTACATTATTGTTCAAAGCAATGATCCCAACTAGTATGATTGTCAAACTAATACCCAGTAGATACCAATAGAATCTCATTAACACCCACCCCCAAGCACATTATTAATATGTGAATTATTTTATAAACCTACATACATTAAAGCACCTTTAAATCAAAATAACTAAATTGTTTTTCTATAAAATGATATTAAAATAAAAATAAAGCCAACAAATAATTTTCTTATTTGTTGGCTTTATTTTTTTCGGTGCTGTAAGGAAATGATTACTTCTAACCATATTCGATTCTATAACGTATCTTTGAGTGTCCAATTAACTGTAGTCTGATAATTTCCGGATTCTGGTCTTCCAAGGAGGTCCAATAATATTCCATCATTATCTCCCCATTCACTCGAAACATCGACATCTTCTGAACCAGAATTATCAGAATCAATAATTACCGGCAATGGTTTTTGATCTTCCAAATCGTACAATGGCGATTCTTTACCATTCTTATCTACAAATGTAATGTTACCAGGTAATATAACTGGATTACCAAAAATATCATTTTTAGTCATAGGACCTGCAACAGATGCCGTCAGGTCCCAGTCAGACTTGATGCTATTTTTGACACTCAGATTCCACTTGCCTTTTCTCTTTACTACCTTCTTCTCTTCGCTAGCATTTACACTATTGAAGCTATAATCATCATTCTCAAGACTAAGTGTTCCAGCAACCCAAGTAATTGTAGCGGGAGTGATATTGGACATTCTTCCATACATGTCTTCCACACCTATTTCTATCTCATAAGGTGTGCCATCTCCACCACTATTATCTGGATACTTATCACTGAGAGTTCCCTTATCAATTGACTGTGCATAGTCCAAGTAATCCACTGGATCTGTACTATCAATTTTTGATCTAGTAACCATATCAGAGCCTCTTGTATCGAAATAAATCATCATTGGCTGCTGAAAACTGTCGGCAGAATCAACTTTATAATTATCATCATCATATCTGATATCCAACGGAATATTTAGATTATCTTCCGTTTTAACCATCGTTAGATCTGTATTCTTAACTGTAACCTTGAGTTTTACATCCGGAACATTGACTGTATAAGTTGTTCTTACAGAATGTCCAGAAGTATCAGTTAGAACAATATTAATAATATTCTTACCGACTCTCAAACCCTCTATACTACCGTTATTAACATAATCAGACATCCATTTTTTGTATGAATAAAAGTTCCGTCTATATCCTACTGGATTAACGTCAAAACTAAATTTTCTGCTTGTATCGCCATCCTTGTATTCACCATTTGGGTTATTGAGTGTTATGGTCTTTTCCGTTTGAGCAGGCATATTCTCAGGTTGTATCTGATAAACAACTTGAAGCTTTGTTCCCTCCAATGCAGATCCATCTGTATGTTCATATGATCCAGAAATTGTAACTGCTAAATTATCATGCACAGTGCGAACCCTATTGTCAGGAATAACCACTAGTGCCTTATCTCCAACACGAATCTCATAATCAACTGTATTGGAAACATTGCCATTTTCGTCCATAACTCTTACATAAATATGATGAATACCATTACTTAGGTTCCAGTCATCTCGTGACAGCATCAAGTTACTACTCAATTCATCTGTATCGCCAGATAGATTACCAGCATTCTCGAATCCGTAACTGTTATTTTTATCTCCATCAACACGATAATACACTGACATATCTGAGCCCTTGAACTTTGTTGGAGTCTTGTTATCATCTTGGGTTAGATAAGTTACCGAACCCGTGAGTGAGAAGTTTTCACCGGATACCAGACTCTGTTGTTCCGAGTCTAAAGTCGGTTCTAAATGTGGCTTATACTCTGTACTCCTAATTGTGAAACTTGGTAACGAAGCATTCCACTGATAATCATCGCCCTGAATACTATCATTTTTGAAATATGGATTAGTGGAATCAACCATTGTATCAGTATCCACTTCATCTGCTGTCATAAACTGTACCATTCTAACTCTGGTGTAAGTTGAATTATACACCGTTGATCCATTGACAGGGTTACCACTTAATCCAGCGGTGACAGGATAATTGCTATCACTTTGTGTCGAAGTTGCACTAAATTCAATGAATTCATTATCATCACCTTGATGCAATCCATCATTATTATAGTAATAATTAGCTTCATAAGCTTTCGTAACATCCATGGTAGAAGTACTAGCGGTTAAATGCTCAGGGGTATCTATATATAATTGCAGACTTTTAACATCTTTAGTTCCACTAACATAACGAATATCAGAAATCAGCCGTAATTTATCACCCTCCTGGACAGTATCACCATCTGTAATGTATCTGCTCTGGGATTCGTCATATATTTGCCCTTTGGATGCAAGCGTGGCATCCTGTACCACTACCGTATAATCAATTGTATTTGATTCCACTACTTGTCCATCCACATTACTGAATGCCTGAACCTTAACAGTATATTTACCAATGGCCTTCATTAATACTGGAAGTGAAAAGTTATTAGAATCCTCATCACTATCAACTCCAGTAAATTTGACACCATTGATTGAATAAACAAAAGTAACTTTGGATTTATCAACTGGATTACCAGATTCATATGCCATAGTACCCTTCAAAAGCGCCGTTTTTCCAGCTTCAACTGCATCAGGATCAGACGTTTTTGTAATTTTGAATACTTCTGCAGGCTTAACAATATCGAACGTTTCTGATTCTAGTTCAGCTTTGTAATTACTTCCTTCAAATTGAGCATGAGCTGATGGTACATTTAATTTAGCTTCTCCAGTTGGAATCTCCTTTGCAGTAGCATTCAGGATTACTCTGACATTCTTCCAATTGAATATGTCCTCTGGACTCCTATCTGGATCTTTTAAAACGCCCAAATTATCGATATCAACATTGATAGTACCATCTTTCAATGAATCTGCAGTAAGTGCAACTTCTTTGGTAGCGGCCACTTCACTATAATTGTTTATTCCCGTGTAATAGACTTTACCAATATTTCCATCTACATTTTTAAGAGTTACATTATCAGGAACATCTATACTTTCCTTAACATCTTTCGACTCCTGTTCACCGCTATCATATTGCATCATATAATTTAACTCTAAGTCATCCCCAGGATGAACGGTCTTAGTATCCAATAAGCTCTGAGAATCACTATCCATAACAGTTGTATTAGAACTGACTTTAGAATTAGATGTTTTATCAACGACATATGAATTAATATCGGCTTCAACTAGTGATGGCATTGTCTCGAAGATAACTGCATTAACCGTTGAAATACTACCTGTAGCACCGGTAAAACCATATCTCAGTTTGTTATCTTTAACCTCTTTGAATTCTTTTAAGTCCAAGGGTACAGTACCTATAGCAGTACTTGCTCGAGGGCTTCCATCAACCTTCTTATCATTAAAACGATATTTCAAGGTCGCAATCCTATCGGTATCAGAATCTGCGGGTGGAGTATATTCAATTGTAATGTGTTTCCACGAATTGATTGGTGCACCATTTTCGACGGTCAAGTTGGCTTCAGCCCCATCAGTTGCCTTATCATCGCCAAGATGATGATTCAAAGCAATAATTGACTTCCCACCTACACCAAACAAACTTGAATATGGAGGAACACTTGCCAACTGCGTATAAGAATCCTGTCTAGCTGGGTAATTCCAAGCAATATGAGGTTGAGAAATATAATAATTATCTCCCTTATATGATAACCAATCGAATGCATCTCCTTGATTAGGAACATACGCATCTCCTGTTTCACCATAGTTATGTTGAAGAGGAGCCTTACCAGTTATCGGATCCACTTTAGTTCTACCAATATTGGGTTGTGTATCAAATTCTAGAGCGAAGCTTTTTTGAATGGCTTGCTGCTGAACCGGAGTGGCATCTTTAATTGGATCCTTACCCAATGGTGCCGGCAGAGTGCTAGTACCGTCAGAACCCCAAACACCAAGTGTTTCCCCACTATTGGCATGACCATTAAATTGGGATATGGCTTTTACGCCATTATCATCATTCTGCAAAACAAATGCCATTCCGTCAGCAATACCACCAGTTGACACGATATTACCAAAGTACATCCACATAGATAGTGTTTGCTTACGATTTATGTTCAAATAATTCTGTCCCTTGCTCCAAACAGCACTAGTATTATTAGTTCCATCAGTCAACTTAACAATATCAACATTCTTGTTACTTGCCGGTTGACTAATACTTGCACTGTTACTGTCTCCAGTAATAAATGTTGACGGTACTTCAAAATAATCATCCAATGCTAATCCATAAGGAGTGGAATTCATAATAGCACTATCAGTAGTATTCATTGCCTTAACATTGATAGGTTGATTAATAAATATACAAATAAATAGCATAACGACAAATAACCCCTCAAAATAAAAAAAGACCCTACCTCTTTTCATGAACTATACCTCCTATATATCCAATCAATAATGTATGTTACCGCTTACTTATTAAATAGTATATATTATGAATTTAATATTTTGGATTCAACAAATTTAATAAAATTTGTTTTAAAATGACAAATTCATGTTATATATGTCTAACTTTCAGTCTTTTTAGACAGAAAAAAAGGAGCCTTTTACGGCTCCTTTTCGTAATTACTATTTATTATTCTCTATGGTGCTTGAACCAAGGTCCAATTTATTGTTCCCGTATATGTACCAGACACATCAGATGAATAGAGATCCAAAAGAATTCCTTCATTGGAAGTCCAATCATCAGAAACATTCGTATTCTTTTCAGTATCACTACCTGTATCATCTTGATCGATCAGTTGGTCATCAAGCAAGTGTGATTGATTATTCTTATCAACGTAAACCATATTACCATTGAGCTTTTGAGTACTACCATCACCAAGTTGCTTGTACATATCACTTCCGGTAGCCGACAAATCCCAATTAGTCTTGTAACTATCAACATTTATGTTCCAGTCACCTTTACGATGTACCAGACCATTGTTGATTTCATTCAAGTTAACTGTTCTGAAACTATAGTCACCGACGTTCAACTTCAAAATATTCTCAACATAGGTGAACGATACGTCCAAAGGTGCCGACTTCCTACCATAGACATCCGTTGCAGTCACAGTCATTGGATACAACACATTCTTGTCAAAGTTAAATGCATCGACCGTTGAACTGAATGGACTGTTTACTGGACCAACTTGATTTGAAGTTGGAGCAGTTGCCAATAAGTTCTTCGTTACATTATTAGCTGTTACAGAATACTTCAAGTTATTCGCATTAAATGAATATCCACTACCCAAATCAGCTTTGACAGGAATATTGAAGTTCGTATTAACTGACGTCTGACTTGGTGAATCGATGGTTAACTTAGGCGTTATCTTGGGAACATTAACAACTACGGTTGTTGAATCTGACTTATGTTTACCTGCATCGTCAACTCTTATATAGACTGTATTGGTACCTTCTTTAAGAAGTCCCCACGTGTATGACATATCCTTGATGAAATCATCATAGGATTCGGACTTACTAGTTGCATCTGAATTCATATCATATCCAAATGGTTTCAAGTTTACAGAGAACTTACCGCTAGCATTATCACTATCATCATATTCTCTTTCACCACTCATTGTGCCATCTTCATATCCAACTTTAACGTATACTTGTGCGGTTCCGGATTCCAAAGCCGATCCGTCAATATGACTGAACGTCCCAGTGATATTGACAGGATCATCGTTATTTACATCAATAATTGGCTTATCAGCCTTAATGTTTAGCGCAATATCATTGACTGTTATATGGTAGTCAGCATCAGAGAAATTTCCATTAGCATCAGTAACTCTGATAGAGACTATATTTAATCCATCTTTCAAACCACTACTACCCATACTTGACTTTAATGTATAAGAATCAACTGTCGATGTATCACCTTCAGCCAAAGCCACCGGATCTGTCCAACCCTTACCATTAATATTTGTACTTACTTTCATATCTCCAGCTTTGAAGTCTTGAGGTTTATTATCAGAATTCACTTCTGTAACATTTCCTAAAAGTTGGAATTCACTACCCTTTTGAACTGTCTGTTTATCTGTTCCTCCAGTAGGTTCAATATGGGGCTTACTAGAATTAATTGTGAACGTTGGTGAACTTAAATCTTTCTTATACAAATCACCAATAAAGGTACTACGTTCTGCGTCTTCTTTAGTATCTGTAGCTACTTTATTTGCTTTAGCGTACAGAGTTACCGATACGGCATCACCACCTGCAGACAATTCCGCGTTCACCGCCTTCATAATTTCTTGGGCTGTAACAGTAGAATTATCCGGATCAGGAATGTAACTAGCCATATCAGATGGACTGATTTCTTCAATAGTGCCATCTTTATACTTGATTTCACCTAGATTACCATGTTCATCCCCATAAGTAAGATCCTTTACAGGAACACTTTCAAACTTGATATTCTTCAAAGGCACTTTACCACCAACATACTTTAAGTTGTAATCAAAATGCAAATCATCACCACTAGCTACGTTTGAACCATCAGTGATAGTTTTGTTTCCTTGAGTTGTATCCGTGACAGTTTCATCAGCATCAGCCTCAACCATTGATGGCATTGTTTCAAAAATAACAGCATCATAACCACCATTAGTTCCAGTTGAACCTGTGAATCCATAGTACAATTTAGTATTCCCAGCAGAAAGGTTGAAGTTACTCAACTTAACATCAGAGTTACCATAACGATACCCCTTTGCAAGTGATGTATTAGCAGTTCCATCGTAGTTTTTGTCACAGTAGAAATATTTGATCAAACCTGTTCCATTTTGATAATCTCCATCAGTTGGTGGAGTATAGTCTATAGTCAAATGGTGCCATGAAGCAGTAGTCGTCTTAAGATAATCCGTCATAATTACATCATTTTTAGGACCATAAAGAAGATCCCCATCATTATCTGGATCTGTGTTATCAGGATCTGGCACATGATCTAGTTGATGACTATAAAAAGTTTTATTTGTTTGTAAAAATATTCCGCTTGTGAGAATGTTACTAAACGCTGTTCGTTGATTAGCATAAGTAGTATCAAGCGCCGGATAATTCCAGGCTATATGTTGCTGTCTAACTTGAAGATTCGATGTAGTTCCAGGTGTACCATCATAATCTTGACCATAAGGATCATTGATTAATTTACTGTTAGAATTAGCATATGCACCCTTCGTAGTATTTACATTTGTATCGAATTCCAGTGCCCAACTGTTCTGAATTGCGGTTTTAGCTACATCAGCTGAAGTGTTCTTAGGATATTTAATCGCCGTCGCATATGGTGCATCTGGCAAATTATCATCGCCCCAAACGCCCAAAGTCTGACCTGGAGCAGGATTACCAGCAACATCGCGAGAAATAGCGTTACTACCAGAATTCTGTAGCACAAATGCTATTCCCTCTCCAGCTGCATCAATAGCCTCATCCGCATCACCTAAATACATCCAAACTGAAAGTTTCTGTGGTTTACTGACGTCAAAATAATTCGTATCTTGCTTGCCCCAAATAGCACTATCTTCATTATTACCGCCATCATTCATCTCAACAATATCAGTTGAATCTGGATAATTAGCACTATTAACAAGTTGAGCACTATTGCCTGTAAATGTATCACTAGCTTTGTAATCAAAATAATCACTAGCTTTGATACCTTCCGGACCTCTAGTAATAATAGTTGACTGAGGAACATACGTCGCCGCATGCGCACTGATACTATAATTGATCCATATAATCAGTGAAACACAAAGAACTGCGACAGCCCCAAGCATCGCTAATACTTTTTCTCTCTTCAAAAAAATTCCCTCTTATTTATAAAGCATATTTATTTTTTTATATTGTAACCTTATTATAGTATCTTGATGATTTAAATGTAAAAAAATAACGTAAGAATTTCTTACGTTATCCGACATCCTACGAAAGACTATTTTGTAATACCCAATCAATTGTTCCTTTATACGAGCCTTGCTTGGGATTAGGCATCATGCTTAACAAGATGCCACTGTTATCTTTCCAATCTTTAGTAACATCATATGTATCACTTGTTTCATTCTTATTCTCGCCTAAGTTAACGAAATCCGACATATCTTGAGTATTACCATCTGGATCAACATAGACTAAGTTACCATTCAACGCATCGACATACTCACCCTTATCGTTGGTCATGAACATTTGTGATGCCTTAGCAGTTAGCTTCCAATCGGAATCAGTTGTCTTAACGGCTAACTTCCAATCTCCCTTTCGCTTAACAGTCTTAGCTTCAGGACTTGAATTAACATCTTGGAATGAATAATCATCCTTGATCAAGTTCACTGACTTAGCAATATAGTTAAGTTTATATGTAATCTTGTTAGACTTGCGTCCATATTGATCACTCACATAAACATTCAACTTATAAGTACCGGAATCAGTAATACCAAGGTCTGATGCATTAATTACTTGAGTGAAATCAGTGTTTGTAACACCAGTATCTTTACTATTAACGTCAAAGGTCTTCACGTCACCAGTTCCAACAGAAATATTCCACTTGAGATTGTCGCCATCAAACTTGTACGTTCCATCATAAGTCAATGAAGCAGGCATGTTGATTTCACCAGTCGCCTTAGGAACAGTCAAATCTAGATTGCTAGAAGAAAGCTTAGGATTTGTTTCCAAAACATTTACGGTATAAGTTACCGGATCAGACTTGATATAATCCTTATCCATCGCATATACCTTGATTTTGTGAGGACCCACACCTAACTCATCCTTGTAAGTATCATAAGGAAGAGTTAATGAATAACTACCATCTGTACTACCTGTGTAACCTGATTTGATTACAGAACCATCATCAATAGTAGTGTAATAAGTTAGATTTGAAGCAGGACTTCCGTCGTTACCATATGTTGCCTTACCTGTTAGTTTGACATCTGTACCTTGATATTGGTCTGTGCTTGTATTGGTTGCATCTAACTTAAGAGTGTTAGTAATTGGATTAATTACAAAACTGTCAGTATCCAAGTCAGTTTTATATAAGTCACCAGCCAAGATGGCATGCGCTGAATCAACTACTGTTGGAACTGGAACGCCATTAGTAGTCTTAGCTGTAGCAGTACCAAAGATTTGAATCTTGGCACTGTTTAAATCATTGCTCAAAGACTTTTTCAATTGGTAATTCAATGTCCCATCGGTTACATTACCATTTACTGGAATAGGTTCACTACTACCATCTGCATAGATAACTTTACCAATATTACCGTCAGTAGCATAAGTAATATTATCGGGTAGCTTGATATTTGCTACAACATTATCGAGAGACTTCTTACCTGATTCATAATTAAGATTATAATCAAATCTCATATCGTCCTTGTCATGAACTGTCGCATAATCTGAATCCACTAAGTTACTATTTTGTGTTAAATCATAAATTTTGGAATCCGCATTAGCATCTACTAATGAAGGCATTGATTCAAAAACAGCCATATTGGCAGATGCTGACGTACCAGTTGATCCAGTGAATCCATATCTCAATTTTGTTTCCTTTACTCCAGTTTTTGGATCCGTTTTAAAATTGAATTTTGACAAATCAATTGGTTCTGTTTGAGTAATCTCGCCAGTTGTATTAGGAGTACCATCGTAGTTCTTATCTTTAAAATGATATGTCAACATGGCATCGTCACCATCAGATACTGGTGGTTGATAATCGATTGTTACATGAAACCACCCTTTGGTTGGAGAATCATACCCTGTTAATTTCAAATGATTATGCAAATTAGTGTGATTCATTGAATAAGTATATTTACCGGCACTACCAATTCTATTGTATGTATCAGGATCTCCGGGATAACCTGATGCAATGTGTTCACTTGTATCTGAATACTTTGTTAAATCAGCATCAAAATAATTACCATCGCCAGGTCTAATTACCTGGTTCAAATAAGTATCAAATTCCAATGCCCAACTGTTTTGAATTGCACTCTTAGCAAGCTGAGCTTTATCACCCTGATTAGCGTCAGAATCTGATGCCCAAACTCCAAGCGTTTGACCACCTGATGCATTACCAGTTAATGGATCTTTGGAAATAGCTGATGCATCCCCATTTTGTAATACAAATGCCATACCATCTCCGGGAGTTAGTGCATTACCGAAATAAAACCACATTGATAGTTTTTGCGGTTTGGATGTATCAAAGTAATTATCTTTATCTGTATCACTCCAAATAGATCCAATTTGCTGTGTAGAATTAGTTATAATAGCAACATCTGAGTCAGGGAACTTACTGTTGGGGCCAACCGCAATTTGTGCACTATTGACCTGTACCTTATCCGAAGTAATAGTTAATGGATCGACTTTAGTAAAATATGAATAATTACTACCATCATTATTCAATGATAGCCCCTGTGGTGCTGCGTTTTTCGCTAGACCATCTATAACCAAACCAGCATTTGCCGTTTGCGTATTAAAATGCAACATCAAAACAAATCCAATCAAAAACATGGGCATAGCTATGAAAAACTTCATTTTCTTTATATTCACTAGTACCCCTCCCTCAATAACATGTATCATTTGATAAATTTCACTTGAATATCATACAATATGTATCCTAGTAATATTTTCCAATAAAAATAATGAATTATTTCCGGATATGAATTATTTTTATTGCTTATAATCAATTTTATATAATTCGGGAATTTTTTTACAGAAAAATGATCACAAAAAAAAGGCGCATGGTTTTCATGCGTCTTTTGTCATATTTGAATTGCTTTTTCACTCTCTAAACGAGTTACAAAAGTCAAATTTCTGCGCCTGCTACACATAACGAATGCACCACGTTGTGGCACAAGCGTTATGCTAGGCAGTGCTCAAAATCTCCCGACTTTTTCCACTCTCTATTCTAAAACGAGCTACAAATACCAGATTCCTGTTCCTGCTACGAATCTACCGGTATTTTCCACTCTCTATTCATTAGGCATCGTATTAGTTAACGTCCATGTTATAACTCCTTGATAAGTTCCCTGGGATGTATCTGGTTGAACTCTCAATAGGATTCCTTCATCATCTGACCAGTTCTTAGTAATATCAACTGGATCTGAATTAACTGTTCCACCGCTTCCGGAACCTATCTCGACGGAATTGGTTTCTAATGATTGCTCATTATTATCGGTACGATAAATCATCTGACCAGTAATTGGTAGTCCTGTTGTCGTATTGATCAATGCCGTGGATTTCGCCGAAAGTTTCCAACTTGCGTTCAAACTATCAACACTCAGATTCCACTTACCAGCTCTTGGAATCACTCTGGACATATCACTTCGATTGACGGTCTTGAAGGCATAGCCTTCTTCACTATAAAGAGTTAATGATTCTTCAGTAACTGTAACGTTGAATGTCAACGTGTTAGAAAGCTTATAGCCATCAGTTGCTTGAAGTGTAATCACATGCTTTCCTACATCTAAGCTTGGAAATACTTTTGAAAAGTCAGTAGATTCAACCATGTTATCTGGATTATCAGAGTCTATCAACGGTTGACTTACAGATTGATCACCATCAACTGTCCATTTCAAAGTATTACCCTTGAGGGTAAATGGGCTTCCATCGTCATACTTCAATGTTCCTGTCAGCTCGACAGTATCAACATCTTTAACAAAGGTATTATCGTAATCATCCATATCTGAAGATATAACCAACTTCTTATCTTCGACTGTAATGTTGTAAATTATATGGTTGGAGAAACGGTGGCTAGCATCAGAAACGTACACCTCAATAGTGTGATCACCATCCCCCAATTCTGAGGCATCTCCAATCAAACCATATGTTGCACTTTTAGAAGTAGCATCAACACCCAGTGTAGTTGAGCTCTTAACTCCGTCTATTATTGTATGGACAGTTACAGAATCCGCTCCAAAAGTCGAGCCTTTCTCATAACTGATTTTCCCAGACATTGTCGTCTGCTTACCTGTTTTGATTGTTTGTTTCAAGTCCGAAGTGCTTTCAATCTTGAGCGTGTCGGTTACAGGATTAATGTTGAACCCTGGACTCATTACATCTCCTGTATAATAGTCACTCTCATATGACGTATGCGCTGGATCGACCGTTGTCGATTTGGCAGTGGAATTGTCACCAATATTGGCCGTTCCATTCAAATGAATCTTGATAGAGTTCATATCATCATTCAAACTATTCAAGGTCAAATCGATTGTTCCATCACTGTTTATTGAACTGGCCGGAATCTTTACAGTTTTATTCTTATACTCAATTTCACCAACATTACCATCGGCATCGGCCGTAAAATCAACATGTTTCGGAAGATCCATAGTAGTAGTAATTTGACCAGTCCCATTCAATCCGGAATTGTAAGTTAAATCATAGTCAAAACGCAAACTGTCACCATTATTAACATTGTGATCATCATCAGGATGTCTATCTGCATCAGGGATGTCACGTTCCTGTGTATTGTCATACAAACTTGTACTTGTTGTAACATCAGCAATTGCTGGAATTGATTCGAAGATAACTGCTTGCGTATTGGAATATGAACCGGTAGTCCCGGTTATACCCCAGCGAACTTTGGTTGCACCATTAAGATTCAAATTTTTCAAATCAATATTAATAATTTTATGATCACTACTGATGGAAGTATCTCCATCCCCTCTTTGGTCCCAATCTTTATACGGTCTAACAGTACCATCGTACTTTTTGTCATCAAAAATATATCTCAATTGACCAATAGTGCTGCCTGACGGAGGTGCTGTATACATGATCGTAACGTGTTTCCAAGCATTGTCAGCTGTAGTATAGCCAGCTTGCGAAGCAAGATATTGGTTACGAATTGGATTATTATGATTCATACCAAAATAAGAATAATATGGAGAATTAGCATTAAAATATTGATACGTATCTTTAATTCCTGGATAATTCCAGGCAATATGTGGTCCAATAACTTGCTGAACTCCCGAACTGTCTGGCAGTGCATCAAAATAATCATCAGTTTTTGAACCACTTGAATTCAGTATAGGGGCATATGTCGGAATAGATGTATTCAGTTGCGAATCAAATTCAATTGCCAAACTATTCTGAATAGCCCCAAGCGCAAAATCAGTTGTATTTATAATTTTGGTACTTCCGCCACCAGCCCAAACGCCAAGTGATTCTAGTCCAGCAGGTTTTGTGATAGGATCAGCACCAAATAAAGGTTTTGGATCTGTGTAAGTCGAGATGGCATCAGCCCCACGATTATCGTTTTGAACTACAAACGCCATACCCTCACCTGATTTTGCATCACTATCACCAAAGTACATCCACATCGAAAAGGTTTGATTTTTGGTTACATCAAAATAATTGTAATCTCCCTTAACTGAATCGGTCGGTCTACCCCAAATAGAAGCTATTTGATTAGTTCCATTCGTCATCTGAATAATATCAGTTGGATTGGAACTACTTTTAGAAATAATGCTTGCGGTATCAGGTATACTGCTTTGTTTATTATTGTAATAATAAACATGATCTGTAGGAAACTCAAAATAGTCACTCAAATCCATACCATTAGGCGCGTGACTGTATACTTCGGAAGTCGAAGGAACCGTAGTTGCAGCTTCCACATAATTGCTATTCAAAATAATGACAAATAAGCCCATAAGAAACGTGGCTAAAAAACATACAGTTGCCTGATAGTTGTGTGTTTTCATCCTCATAACATCCTCACTAAAAAGTAAACCAATTCTCCCTAAAATTGATTTATTTTTTATCTTTTATATACGATGAGTGTATATTATCATGAAAAAAACTATATTTTGTTTCATTTCACGCAAGTATATTTTATCTAAATAGAATTATTTACCTCATGATATGTCGTTTCAGACCAAAAAATAGGCATGTCCTAAAGAACATACCTATAATATTTAATTATCTAAATCTTCACCATTTGAATCAATAACTTTCTTATACCAATAATAACTCTTCTTAGGTGTACGACTAAAGTCACCTTCTTGATTATCGTCACGGTTTACATAAACAAAACCATAACGTTTGGCCATTTGACCAGTACCAGCTGATACTAAGTCAATACAACCCCAAGGAGTATAACCAATTAAATCAACACCATCTTTGATGGCTTCCTTCATTTGTTCAATGTGACCTTGAAGATACTCAATACGATAATCATCATTGATTGATCCGTCAGCTTCAACAGTATCACGAGCACCCAATCCATTCTCGACGACCATGATTGGAATTTGGTAGCGTCCGTAAACATCATTTAGATACCAACGTAATCCCTTAGGGTCCATTGCCCAGCCCCATTCACTGTACTTGAGGTAAGGATTCTTAACACCCATAGTGAAGTTACCACCAGCTTCACCCTTGGATTCATCAGTTGTAACAGCATTTGATGAGTAATAACTGAAGGTATAGTAATCAACAGTTCCTTCCTTTAATACTGCTTCATCTTCAGCAGTAATATTCAGCTTAACATTGTGTTCATCCCAGAAACGTTGAGCAAAGTGTGGATATGCGCCACGAACTTGTACATCCCCACAGTAGTAATTCATGATCTCGTTAGTTTGTTGCGCCTTCAAAATATCGTCAGGATTTGAAGTCAATGGATAGTTAACATTACCAGCAATCATGCAGCCAATCTTGTTACCAGGATTGATCTCATGACCTAATTTAACTGCCAAAGCGCTGGCAACGAATTGATGATGCAAGCCTTGCAAGTTGTTTTGGATATCTTCATCAGTTTGATTAGGATTGAATGGAGCGGCACCATCTTCAGTTCTCATACCAAGTGACATGTAGCCACCGAACATCATGCCGATATTAATTTCGTTGAATGTTAACCAATAGTGAACAAGATTTTTGTATTCTGTGAACAAAGTCTTGACATATTTAACATAGAAATCAATAACCTTGCGGTCTGCCCAGCCATTGTACTTTTCAGTTAAATGATATGGCATCTCGTAGTGAGAAATTGTAACTAATGGTTCGATTCCGTATTTGTGACACTCTTCGAAAACATGACGATAGAAGTCTAGTCCTTCTTGATTAGGAATCTCATCATCACCATTTGGAAATACACGTGACCAAGCGATTGACATACGGTAAGTCTTGTAACCCATTCCTGCTAATAATTTGATATCTTCCTTGTAGTGGTGATAAAAATCACTACCAAGATGTGATGGATAGTAACCATCATCTTTTAAATTCTTTGTGAATACACGCGGTTTCTCATAAGTTCCACCAAGTAGCATGTCGGCATCACTAGGTCCTTTGCCACCCTCATTCCATGCTCCTTCGTATTGATTGGCAGCTGTTGCGCCACCCCACATAAAGTTCTTCGGAAATGTTGTTGTCATATTAATAGCTCCCTCATTATGATTTTGCTCATATGGATTATGGTAGCGGTTTCTTGACTGAATTTCAAAAGTTTATTTATTAAAAATACCTATAGAAAAAGACGCCCGCTTAGGACGTCTTTTTAAATATCTATTCTATTAAAGAGTATTTTTCAAAGTCCAGGAAATCGTTCCGGTGTATTTTCCCTTTAAAGGATTGGGTTGTAACTTCAATAGAATACCTTGATTTGGTTTCCAATGACTTGAGATATCAAAATCATTGGTGGTTTGGTCATTTTGATAGCCTATTAATGTTGGGCTATCCGAACTTAAATCATGAACAACATTACTCTGATCCACAAAAATCATATTTCCATTCAAAGTATTAATTATGTGTCCATTCACATCAGTATTATTAAGTTGAGATGCCCTTGCTGTCAATGTCCACCCAGTATCAACACTGTTGACACCTAATTTCCATTTTCCAGAGCGATTGACTATTTTGGATTCGTTACTGGAATTTACGTCTTGAAATGAATAATCTTTGTCATAGACAAGTGTCGATGACTTAGAAATATACGTTAAATTGTAAGTCACAGGCTTCGAAGATAATTTACTATTATCCTCAACATAAGCTATGATCTTATATTTTCCAGATTCAGTTATCCCCAAGTCACCAATTGAAAACGGTTGAACAAAGTCTTGTTTAATAACTTCTGTGAACTCATCATGAATTGCAGAACTAACATCATCTTTATAGACTGTATTACCTAATTCATCGGTAACCTTCATATGCCAAGTCAAATCATTATTACTGAATTTATAAACCCCATCGTAAGTGACAGTAGCAGGAATGTTAACTGCCTCTGTTGATTTAGTTATTGTTAAATTAGGATTACTTGTCGAAAGAACCGGATTGGCTGAAGTGATTGTCACATCATAATCTAAAATATTAGAGGATAACCCATTTGCATCAACTGCCTGAACATTTATTCTATGTTTGCCGACTGTGAACTTCTCTTTATTAATAACGTCTAATGAAAACATGCCATCAGTACCGTTAGGGTTTTTAACAAAAATGGGATCACCATCATCAACTGATATCAGTAAAGTGCTTCATAATTGTTAGACAAAAAATCTAACAGTTATGGAGTACTTTTTATATGGTTAAATACAGCGCAAAA
>NZ_RHOO01000014.1 GCF_003946555.1 Companilactobacillus hulinensis
TTTTAAAATAATTTTTCAACGACTATCAAGTTGGAAGCTCTCAAGTCGTTGTCGCCGTTGCTCTGTCGCAACAACAAGTAATATCTTACTATTGGAATATCATCATTGCAAGTGTTTTTAAAAACTTTTTTCAATTTTCTTAAAAAGAGATTTGAATTCAAACATTTGCTTTTCAATATTCAAGTAATATTGTACAGAAACCTACTATAGTATGTCAACGATTCAAGTAACATCTACCAGTTCAATTTTCGTGCCACAAGTACTCGACACTTTTTTGAATGATTGCTGATAATGGTACTCCCTAGTACAGATCAATACAACAAAAAGACATCTTCTAGATAGAAACACCATTCAAAATATCTATTCTTGTACAGAGTTATGAAACACCTTTGAACCTGTATCTGGCATATTATTCAAAATATCCATACCTTCTGTACTAATATCAATCCCTTACTGGTCAACGAGCTTCTTTTGCATCCAAACAATGTCATACCAAGTATCGAATTTGAATCCAACTTTCTTGAACGTACCTACTAACTCGTACCCCATTCTCTCGTGGAACCTTATGCTACTAGTATTCTGTTCTGTGATGCATGCCAGAATGTTAACTATTTTTTGCTGCAGCAATTTCTGTTCCAGTTCATGATACAGCATCTTTCCAATACCCTGACCTCTAAACTGACTATCAACATAGATACTAATCTCTACTGTCCAGTTATACGCATCCCTAGAATTATAAGTATCAGCATATGCATATCCGACTACTTTGCCAGCATCTTCAGCCACTAAATACGGATATTTTTTCGATATGCTTTTTATTCTTGAAACAAATTCTTCTATAGTAGGAACTTCGTATTCAAAAGTTATCGCAGTATCCAATACATATGGCGCATAAATTCCTAGTAGTACTTGTGCATCCTCTTCTGTTACTGGCCTTATCTCAGTCATATGGCAATCTCCTAACTCAAAAAGCGTCACGTATCTATATCCTAATAAGGACTAAGATTCCGTGACGCTTCTTTATTATGATTGGCTTTTATTTTAGTCTAAGGAATCCCATCCCGCAACAATCTTATTCTTTACACCAGCCAGTATGAGTAATCGGTACTTGATTGATAATATCATGATGCGTCAATAAATAACGAGTCTCTACTCCCACTCTATCATCTTCCAAAGTAATAATGTCGTAGCACGTCGAATCCATAACCAAATGATTATGATGATTATCGCAATTAATGTGATAAGCACTTGAATCAGCGGCACTATATAGAATATTGTCCTGCTCAAATGTATCTCCGAAATGAATATGTCCTGAAAGAACTGCTCTGACATTAGTACCCTTGATAGTTTCTACAAATTCCCGACTATTTTGAAGAATACTATAACGCATGTGTCGTAAAGATGGTCCATCGATAGGATGATGAATGAATATCAAAGAAGAGTTCTTTGTACTATTGTTCAATTCATGCTGCAACCATGATAATTGGGTCGAGTCGATCTCACCTTGTTCAAGATCACCTAACTTGCTATCCAAAAAGAAAATATCACACTCATTTGTTGAAATACTATAGTAGTACTTGTCGCGTGGCTCTTCTTTCAAATATCCACGATAAAATGCCTCTGTACGATCATGATTACCAAGAATTACATAAACCGGCAGTTTAAGTTTGTTACTTTGATAATCTATAATGTCGTGCAGCTTCCGATAATCAAATTCAATGCCTTCATGAACCAAATCACCACTTATTACAATAAGGTCAGGTTTGTCTGCCATTATCTCAACGTCTTGAAAGACATTTTGCAGCTTCAAATATGGATCAACTCTCTGATGATTGGCTGGTCGAGCATCCCGCGGAGTTAAATGGGTATCAGTAATCTGAACTATTTTCATTTCTATCGTCCCCCGACAATTTTGTAACTAAATAATATCGAACAGACGTATAAAAACTATATAATTAATGTAACAATTGTGTAAATTTTAGAAAGTGAGTTAATATACGATGGCAATGATCTCAATGACCAACGTGACAAAACAAATAGCTGGGAAAAATATCTTAAAGAATGTCAGCTTAAGTCTTGATGCCAATTCCCAAATTGGTATCAAAATGGCTCCAGCTGAAAGTAAGATACTATTCCAACTAATATCTAAAAGAATGCAACCATCAAGCGGGACTATCACTACAAATACTAATAACATTCTCTACGAACTTAGTAATGATGGACTGTATGATAATTTGACTGTCAAAAAGTATCTAACCTTATTCAACAAAATAGGTACCACTAATAAAAACATCTCAGACTACTTACAGGAATTCTCAATTGCTGATATTTGGAACGTTAAGATCAAGAAACTAAGCATTGATCAAAAAAAACGTGTCAGCTTGTTGAGAATGTTCATTCTATCTCCAGAACTATTACTGATTGAGAGTCCATTGGCTAATTTGAGTGACGGCGGCATCGAACTATACTTACGAGCCATGAAATTTGTCAAAGATTCTGGAATCACTATCTTGACGACTTCTCATTATATAGAAGAATTATTATTGCTTGGCACTGATGTCTATCGCTATAACGCCAAAGTTGGATTGGAGAAAACTGATATTTCTGAAGAATCTGATTTTGAGGATGATAATAGTAATACTGATAAATTCCAACCTCAAAACGTCTTCAAAGTTGCCTGCAAGCTTGCAGACAAGACCATATTCTTTAGCCCAGACGAAATTGACTTCATCGAAAGTATCAACTCCGTTAGTAATATTCGCATTGGCGAAGACTACTATCCATCTGCTCTAACTCTGAATGAATTGGAAGAAAAATTAGCACACTTTGGATTCTATCGATGCCATCGATCATATCTCGTAAACTTACAGCGGATCTCAGAACTAATTAGTTACTCCAGGAATAGCTATACCCTGGTACTTAAAGGACCAGCGAAAGAAAAGCTTCCATTATCTCGTGTAAAGGTGGAAGAATTACGCCAATTAATCGAAGCATAACGGTCCAATAACGCACAACTCGGAGATTGCCTGACACAGTTGGGCAATTTTTTAATACAATCATTGGCTCCCCTTTTAATATTAATCTCGTAAACAAGAAAAGGAGAACGCAATGACACAACCAGATATAATTACAGTTGAGCACATATCTAAGTATTTCAAAAATCAAGACGCTCTAAAGGATTTGAGCTTCTCAATTAAATCAGGAGAAATATTCGGTTTATTAGGACCTTCTGGAGCTGGCAAAACTACTACTATTAAAATATTGACTGGACAGCTTAAACAAACCAATGGATCAGCATCGGTACTAGGAGTACCTATTGAAGAAATCAACGAAAGTATTTATGAACAAATTGGCATCGTTTCTCATAACAGTGGTTTATATGACAAACTATCCGTTTATAAGAATCTAGAGATATTCACCAGAATATTGAACGTACCAAAGGCTAGAATTAACAAAATCCTTAAACAGGTTGGATTGCTATCAGACAGAAAGAAAATTGCCGGCAAATTATCACAAGGAATGCGTCAAAGATTGATTCTGGCTAGAGCTGTACTTCATCAGCCAAAAGTATTATTCCTAGATGAACCGACTAGTGGCTTAGATCCAAGTAC
Organism: Companilactobacillus hulinensis; assembly: GCF_003946555.1. Classification (GTDB taxonomy): domain Bacteria; phylum Bacillota; class Bacilli; order Lactobacillales; family Lactobacillaceae; genus Companilactobacillus; species Companilactobacillus hulinensis. The sequence goes on from NZ_RHOO01000014.1 coordinate 3,612, forward strand.
ACAAATTGAAATCCATCGTTTGATCATGGAATTACGGGACAACGGCACAGCGGTCTTCCTAACAACTCATAATATGGAAGAAGCCGATAAACTATGTGATCATTTGGCACTATTAAATGATGGAAAAATTGTAGAAACTGGTACGCCACGAGATATACGTTTAAGACACAACAAGAAGAAGCAATATAAAGTTCTACTAAAAAATAATCAAGAACTGACATTAACACAATCTGAAGAAACAACTCAAAAAATCAATTGGTGGATGACTAGCAACGAACTAGTAACCATTCATTCATGTGAACCAACATTGGAAACAGTCTTCATCGAAGTAACCGGGAGGAAATTAATTTGAAATTATCAATTAGAAAAATCAACGCTATTTTTCAGCTAAAGATCCAATCTATCTTCACCAATATGTCAGTCATGGTTGCGCCAATACTAGCAATTGGATTTGTATTGATCATGAAACTATCTATGCCTAAAATGGTGGCAACTGGTGCATTTCTTCTGGGATTTGGAGTATTATTCAATGCTATCATGGGCGGAATTATGATGGGAAGTTACCCACTAGCAGAAGAAAAAGAAAAAAATACCCTGCGAGTACTAATGACATCATCAGTCAATGGAGCCGAGTTTATTATTGGCAGTATTCTGCCGTCAATACTTATTATATTCATCATAAATATAATTTTAGTTCCGGTCGCTGGCATTCCCATCAACAAGATTGAATGGCCCATCTATCTTATTTATACAACATTGAGTGGATTAATCAGTATTTTGATTGGATATATCGTCGGTATTTACTCCAAGAATCAAATGCAGGCTGGAAATCTCAGTATGCCGATCTTATTGATTTTCACGATGACACCAATGTTTCAAATGATCAATAAGACTGTCGCCCACATTGCATCCTTCACATACTCTGGTACTATTATTGATTTCATCAACGATATGTTACTGAAGGGATATTCACTTAATTTCAAGAATATTGCCATTCTTAGTGTTTGGACAATCGCTGGAATTGTATTTTTCATCTACGCCTACACTAAGCACGGACTTGATTCTGAATAGGCTTAGAACTATACGCGCAAAAAGAATTATGTTACTCTGTAAAAAATAGATATTGTACGATCGGTTGGCGAAAGCTTCAAGGTAATTTCCTCTCAGGGGTGTGAGAGGGGTTATTTTGGAGTTTTTTTTTGCCGAAATTTTTATTTAAAAGGAGATTTTTAATATATGGGCTTTTTAGGCGTATTAGTTATAATTTTGATCACAACGACTATCGTTGGTCACTACTCTTCCAGAATAGGAATTCCTGCTGTTATTGGACAGCTACTAGTAGGAATTGTTTTAGGACCAGCAATTCTGAATTGGGTAAGGCCGTCCGAATTCATTCACGTATTCTCAGAAATGGGTGTAATTATTTTGATGTTTATCGCCGGTATCGAAAGTGACCTGAAGCTTCTCAAAAAATATCTCAAGCCTAGTATTCTAGTGGCAATTCTTGGAGTTATCGTTCCTGTTGTACTAACTTACGGACTAGGAATAATGTTTAACCTCGGATTCAAAGAGAGTCTCTTCATCAGTGTTATTTTTGCCGCAACTTCTGTTTCTATCTCTGTAGCGGTACTCAAAGAAATGAACGTACTAAACGGAAAAGCTGGAGCCACAATTTTAGGGGCTGCCGTAGTTGATGATATTTTAGCAGTAATAATCTTAAGCGTTATGGTTAGTCTTCTCGGTGAAGGTAAAGAATCATCTAGTGGTACTTCTTTGGTGATGACATTTGCCATGCAATTACTATTTTTCATCGCAATTTATTTTGTGGTTAAATTCTTAGCTCCTTACATGGCCAAAATCGGTGAAAAGCTGTTTGTTCCAGTAGGACCAACTATCATGGCCCTGATTCTCTGTTTTGGAATGGCTTATTTGGCTGACTTGATTGGCCTTAGTTCTGTTGTTGGTGCCTTCTTCGCCGGAATCGCAATTTCTCAGACTAAAGTCTTGGAAGAAGTGGATCACAGTATTGAGCCAATTGGTTATGCTATTTTTATCCCAGTATTTTTTGTCAGTATTGGGCTAAATATGACTCTGAACGGAATTCAGCATGATCTATGGTTTATTATTATTTTGACGATTATCGCAATCTTGTCTAAACTTGTTGGTGCCGGGTTAGGTGCTCGTTTATCCAAATTCACATTTGCGGAATCATATATGGTCGGTGCTGGAATGGTATCACGTGGAGAAATGGCATTGATCATTGCTCAAATCGGATATCAATCCAAATTGATCTCATCAGATTATTATTCAGCTATAATTTCTGCAATAATTCTGACAACCTTGTTGGCCCCCTTCTTATTGAAGCATGCCGCAAAATTGTCACCGCAAATTCCAAAAGACCTCAACCGGTAATACTAATCCTTTGGAGTAATTATGAATCAACCATCAGAAGAAGAATCTGAATTACGTATCGACACGATCGATGCCAGTGTTAGAGCTGATCTGAAGCTAGACTGGTCTAACTTTGCTATACTTTTTTGTTCCATTATCATCGCTAGTGTAGGTTTGAATATGAACTCAAGCCCAGTAATAATCGGTGCTATGCTAATATCACCAATTATGGCGCCAATTACTGGGATTGGATATAGCATCGGTAGTGGTTACACCCGCTTGCTGCGAAAATCCGTCACTATCTTTGTTATTGAATTGTCCATCGGTATAGTTGCGTCATCTCTGTATTTCACTCTGTCTCCAATGAAAGAAGCTAGTGAACAATTAATGAATCGAACATCCCCTACACTTTGGGACGTTCTAATTGCCTTCTTTGGTGGAATTGCAGGAATTATCGCTGCATCCAAAAAAACACCAGGAAATATTCTTCCTGGTGTCGCAATTGCCACAGCCTTAATGCCACCACTTTGTACCGTGGGCTATGGAATTAGTCAAGGAAACTGGTCAATCATCGGTGGAGCTGCCTACTTGTTCTTGATCAACGCCTTTTTCATCGCACTATCCGCTTTGTTAGGAACAATCATTTTCCGACTACAAAGTGGACAGAAACTAGACCTTCCTTTAAAAAATCGTATTTTCACAATTGCCTTGGCCATTATCATCATCATTCCAAGTATGATCTCTGCCAGTTCAATCGTTAAACAATCATATGTGGAAGCTCAATTAGATCAATTTGTGACCGCAGAATTAGGTAGTGTTTATGTTACTAAAAAAGACGTCAGTGATAACAAAATCACTCTGTCAGTTATTGGAAATTCTATTAATAAAACTCGTTTGAAATCTCTAAACAATGATTTGAATGAGTATCATCTTGGCGGATACTCACTAAAAATAAATCAACTGACTAATGGCGATTACATTACCACCGACGCCTTTAATAAGTATGTTAAAGAACAAAATAATGTAAAAACTACGTCTGGAGACAATGAATCTAGCTTAGGAAAGTTGCAAGATAAGCTTATGTCAGCAAAATATAACGACGATATTAAGGATGTTTATGTTGGCAATATGAAAGATAGTTCTGATGAGAAACACAAAGTAGTCTTCGTTAAGTTAACTGACGATGGTAAAAATGATAAGGATAATCTTGATAAGCAAATTCAAAAGCTTGTTAAGAAGACTATTTCTGATTCTGACGTTACTGTTATTTATAATTAGTTAATTTTTGATCTCCGACTAGTTTAGATTCATTAATACTAAAATCACTGAGAACCTCCTATTCGCAAATTGAATTGGAGGCTCTTCTTATATAGGACAAATATTATTATAGGTCCTGTATTATTTTCTCAAAATCTTGTCCATAGACTTACCCTTGGCCACTTCATCAACCAATTTATCCAAATAACGAAGTTTTTGCATGAGTGGATCTTCGATATTCTCTACTCTTATTCCACAAATAACACCGGTAATTAACTTAGCGTTGGGATTCATCTTTGGTGCTTGGTCATAGAATTCTTGCATCGTCACATCAGAGGCAATTTGCTTTTGCAACAAAGTTTCATCATATCCCGTCAACCATTCAATCACTTGATCAACCTCTGCTTTGGTATGGTTTTTACGTTCAACTTTTTGAATATACATTGGGTATATCTTGCTAAAGGGCATTTTGAATACTCGATCGTTTACCACCGCGTTATTCCTCCACTTTTTTAACTAAAGTATACATGAAGCATAACCATATCTATACAAAAACAACTTTTAATTAAATACTGCTGTAAGTATACTGTAAGCGAATACAATTAATTTCATAAAGGAGCTTAACCGTTATGACAAACGAAGAGAAATTGGCAGTTTTCAAGAAATTAGTAAGTATTAATTCCATCAACGATAACGAAAATGATGTGGCAAAGTATCTGAAAACGTTGTTTGATCAAGCTGACATTGAATGCAAGATTATTCCTGTCACTGGGAATCGTTCTAACCTGATTGCTGAAATTGGTAGTGGCAAACCTATTCTAGTTGTATCTGGTCACATGGATACTGTCGACGTGGATACCGACAATTGGAACACGGATCCATTCACTCTGACAGCTGACGGTGACGACTTATATGGTCGTGGTGCCACAGACATGAAAGGTGGTTTAGCTGCAATTGTTATTGCGATGATTGAATTAAAACAATCAAATACACCTATCAATGGGACAATCAGATTCCTAGCTACCCTTGGTGAAGAGGTCGGTCAATTGGGTGCCGAAAAGTTGACGGAGCAAGGATATATGAATGATGTGGACGGACTATTGATTGGTGAACCAGCTGGATATCGTGCTGTTTACGCCAACAAAGGTGAACTAGATATTACGCTGAATTCCGTTGGTAAAGCTGCCCATAGTTCGATGCCAAATCTCGGCATCAATGCCGTGGAGAATCTGATTCACATTATCAACAATATTTCGAATACTATGACTGCTAAGACCAAAGATATTACCAATGATGTTCTTGGTGGAACTATTTTTAACATCGATATTTTCCACGGCGGTTCACAAATCAACGCTATTCCCGGTTCCGCATCTGCCGGTATCAATATTAGAACTATTCCTGAGTTCAATAATGATGACATTCTCCAAACAATTTCAGAATGTGTTGATGATTTCAACTCAAATAATAACGGTGAAATAACCTACACAGTGGATATGAATATTATTCCTGTTCTGGGTGATCCTAATTCCAAACTTATCAAGTTGGTTAAAGAAATCGGAAATAAACACTTCGCTAAAGTTCATTACAGTGAAGCTGACATTCAAAAAGGTAAAATGATTGAAAAACTAGTGGGACTGCCCTTCTCCAGCACAGAAATTCTAACTATGGGAGTATCTGGTGGTACTGATGCTTCTAAGTTTTTGATCGATAAGCCCGTTGGTGCAAACTATATTGTCTTTGGTCCTGGTAATGATACTTCTCATAAAGATAATGAGAATGTTTCTAAAGCTATGTATTATGATTTCATTGAAATGTACAAAGAAATTTTCACTGAATATTTCGAATAATTGACTACACCGATTGATTTCGATGTTTTTTTGTATTAAAAAAGCTGCGGGGTGGTTGCCCTGCAGCTTTTGTTTTAAATTTGGTTGAAGCGAATTACCGCTTTGCTCTACTCTCTTCCTAAACGCGCTTATGAAGGTCAACTCCCTGTGCTTACTACGACTAGCAACTGTGACACTACGTGTCACAATTGCTAGTCTAGGTAATGCTCAGGAGTTACCGACCTTCAACGCGCTCTGATCTACATAAAATCTGTAACGTCATCAACTGAGTAACGTACTGACTTAGTAAACTCACCATCTGGTTTACCAATTGCAACGGCTGTAACTGGAATATAGCGGTCACCGTCCAAACCAAATGTTGGTGCTACTTTGGCGAAGTCATAACCTGACATTGGGTTAGCCTCATATCCATGTGCACGAGCAATCAATAGCAATTGCATTGCAATCATACTGCCGTCAATTGTTGCATCCTTTTCCAAGAATGAACGATCGGCATGTTCGTACAATGGCAAGAATGTCTTGAAGACTTTATCACGCATCTCAGGCGTGATTTGTCCATTCTCACAAGCTTTGTTCCAAACATCACGATATTTATAATGTGATTGTGTGTCGCCTAGTACAAAAATAACGGCTGAACTAGTATCTGTTTGTGCGTAATTGAATGGCATCATAACTGAATGTGCCTTCTCTTTGCCCTCTTCATTGTCACAAACAACGAAGTGCCATGATTGAAGGTTACATGCTGAAGGAGCTGTTGTAGCTTCTTCCAACATTTCAGAGATCTCTTCACGAGAAATCTTCACATCAGTCTTAAATTTTCTATATGAGTGACGATTCATCATAATATCAGAAAAATCGTTATTAACTAAATTCTTTGTAGCATCCATGAAAGTACCCCCAATAAATATTATTATTTCAATTTACTTCACAAGTTAATAATATCACTAAAGCGCTTTCTAACAAATGAAACTAAGTAAAATCAGGACTTTTACTTACTATAAATTCTGACCTTTTTCCCAAGTAGTATTTGAAAGCATCAAGCCCTTCTTGACTATTTCATCGAATAACTTGTGTGTACGTCCAGAAATTTCAGTTGCTGTCTCAAGATTATTCTTTGTTAACAATTCTGACATGTCACCAGTAAATCTGACAGCTTCTTCATCAGTAGCTTCCACACGTTGACGAGCATATGATTGGCAGCCATCTAAGTATGCATGAACCATATCTGAATATTCATGATAATGTGGCTCGATCATAACTGACAAAGTCTTTTCTAACCAGTAAACGTTATTTACGTCTACATCATTAGTTGTATTCTTATAATCTTCTGGTGTATCAGTAATATTCGTATAGAAAGGTACATAAGGGCTGTAGGCGAAGAATCCCATAGCTAACCATTGAACAGCAGCATATTTATCATCAACATCATTTCTGATTTGAAGAATTGAAGAAGCTTGGTTACGATCCATTGCGATTGAACGGAATTGACGTTGTTCTTCAGCTGTACCAGATGCAAATGTGCCAAATGGATCAAACTTCGTTCCATTATAGTGTGAAGACAGGAATGCTTCCACGTCTTCAATAGCAATCTTCTTGCTTGGTTTACGCAACAATGGCATATCTTGAGCAGTTGGATCTTGTTCAATTTCAGGATTAAACATTTTTTGACCATACCATGTACGTGGTGTGTTGTAATACGCATCAGCTTCACTTTGAGTACCAAAAATCTCACGGAAGTTGAATTGACCAGGTTGTGGATTCAAATGGTGTTTTTCAACGAATTCTACTAAATCAGTGGCAACCAAGAAGTTATCAGTATCATTGACATCAACATCTTGCATAACAGTCTGATTAGGAACGATTGCATATGTATCTTCTGGCAAACGCATTGCTGCCCAGTGGTGACCACCGGCAGTTTCTAGTAGCCAAATTTCATCCTTATCATTGAAAGCAATACTGTTACATTCACCAGTACCGTACTTTTCCAACAATGCACCTAGACGAATTGCTCCTTCTTTAGCACTCTTAACGTATGGCAATACCAAAGTCAGCATAGCTTCTTCATCAATACCATCGTGAACTAAAGGATCGTAGCCTAGTACACGAGCATTAGTAGCAGTTGTCTCAGTTGAACTCATACCAACGTTGTATTCATTGATACCAGCTTCTTCATATTGTCCATCGCTTTGGTCAGCTTGTGGTGTAGCAGTGTAACGATAAGCGTGATCAGGTAGCGGTACTTTAACACCTGTAGTTATAGAAACATATTCGGCATTCTTTTGATCTTTTGCTTCATGAGCAACAAATTTAATCGGATTGATTGGACCATAACCGTCTTCATTACGGGCGACAATAGTGGAACCATCCATACTAGCAGCCTTACCAACTAGAATTTCAGTACAATCAGAACTTGTATTTTTCATTTCATTCACTCCCTCTTTGATAACAAGTATAGGAGTAGATGCACATTTAAACCACCCACTTTATTACAAAATTTATAATTAACTCTACAAATATATCCAGAGCATAACTATCATATTGGTTAAACTTTTAGCGTAAACGTGTTACAAGACACAACTTTTTTGCTTAAACCAAATAGGAGGCGTAATCCAAAATTGGATTACACCCCCTATTTACCTTAATGATCGAAAGTTGAACGTGTTTGTCCTAATCTCTCAATTAATTATTTAGCTACTTCAACAGTTTCCATAACAACATCCTCGTTAGGCTTGTCATTACGATCACGTTTTACTTTAGCAATTTCTTTAACAACATCCATACCATCGATTACTTGACCAAAAACGGTATGTCTGTGATCCAACCAAGGTGTACCACCATTCTTGTATGCAGCAATGATTTCCTCTGGATAACCAGCTGGTGCCATTTGCTTGATCATACGCTTAGGCACGTTTTGGTTAGAAACAATGAAGAATTGGCTTCCATTAGTGTTAGGACCAGCATTTGCCATTGATAGAGCACCGTCTAGATTGAATAATTGATCTGAAAATTCATCTTCAAAGGCGTCGCCATAAATACTCTCGCCACCCATACCAGTTCCAGTTGGGTCACCACCTTGAATCATGAAATCAGGAATTACACGGTGAAAGATCACGCCATTGTAATAACCTTTTTCTGCTAATTCAACGAAGTTCTTAACTGTCTTAGGTACTAGCTCGTCAAACAATTGAATTTTGATGTCGCCATGATTTGTTTTGATAGTAACTTTTGTTCCTAATGCATTTTCTAAATCTAATTGTGGATACATTTATTTATTCCTTCCGAAGTAAAATCTCATATTTTTATCGTAATTTTAATTATACCAACTAATGGTTGGAATGATTAGTATTATGTTTTTTTGTCGCTTACGGTCAAAAGCAATTAGTCTGCTGTGATTACCGCCTACGATAAAAAATAATCTGTCTGCTGTGGGACCGGCTTCAGCCAAGGTCTGAAGCTCTCGATTTTGAACTCTGCATAAACCGCAGATTTCAAAAGTCGTCCTGTGCTGTACGAACGGCAAACCACCGTTCTACGGCACCTATCACAGCTGACTGATTATTTTTTATCTCCGGCTCATATTCAACTTACTAACTCTTAATTCTGTAATTATTGCAATAATATTTGATCAATTCATTCAGAATACATTAGCTGGAGATTACAAAATATTTTATCAGCCGTGAAGGTGGCGAAGCCACAGGACGAGTTTTAAGATTTGCGAACTACGCAAAGCTTAAAGTCGAGGTGAGAGACCTTGGCTCGAACCGGTCCCACGGTAGATGAAATATTTTGTAACCGGAAGCGGCAAAAAAACACTAATCACAACTTATATTTAGATAGGAGTTCTTTTCAAAATGCATTCTTTAGAAATAGTGAACCACGATATTCAAAATGACGATTTGTTAAAAATCTATGCAAATGGTCACAATAATTTTACCAACGAATTACGACTTAAGGCCGCAATTGCCTTAATCAAATCATTATCTGATCTCGATTACACTACCCAGGAAGAATATGATTCTTACGTCAAATTGTGTAGTGACTTAAAAGAATCGGTCAAGTATCTATAGATATTCCACTCTAATGACCGCCCCAAACGGGCAACATCATTGCGGCCATAGCAATTCCATCATACTTAGTAGCGTGTCCTTTAATTTGATAGTACAAAGTGGTCAATCCCTTCAATGGTTTCTTAGGATTTTCAAATGAATATAATGATATTTCCTTACATAATCTTGAAGCTATCACATCATAATTTTCATTTTTATTGAGCTCTTTGGCATTTTCAAATAGAAATTTCATAACTTCTGGATTCTTTTTAACTTCAGGATCTGAATAGGCAGCACTAATCTGATCCAACATGGTTTGTACTTTTTCGTCTCTAGTTTTCATAATATACTCCTTGAGAAGTTTGCTTAGTCGCTTCTTCTCAGTCTTATTAACTTCAGACTTGGAAGAATCATTCCCGTTGGTCAGTCCTAATAATGAGTCAACGCTCGTATCGAACGTTTTACTCAGATTGATTAACGATTCAATATCGGGATAGCTCTTTTCCAATTCCCATTTTGAAATTGTTTGTCGTGAAACATTTAGTTTCTCCGCCAAATCATTCTGAGTCATTTCCGAGCTAATTCGACATTTTTTTATTTGATTTCCAAGTTCTAGTGACAATATAGCACCCCTGTTCCCAATATAATACGTTTTTGCGCGCTCTGAATCGTTGCACACGGTATTTTGATACCCACAATTATACATTTTTATCGTTATAACGCTAGTACAATCCAAAAGAGACCCTCGCATAACTATAAATCATCAAACTTGCAACATAAACACGTAACAAAGCACAACTTCTTTCGTTTAACTACAAAGAGCAACCCATTTATTAAATAAATGAGTTGCTCTTTTAGATTATACTCAGAAGCTAAACGTGTTTTATCACGCTCTATTTTAGATTAAGTCAACATTTATCATAGTTGCACTGCCATCTTGATATATCAAAACAGCGCCATATAAATCATCATTGTTAACTCCCCAATCAGGAATTGGACCATCATTGAAGAATAGACGCTTGGCCTCTAGTTCACCTTCAATTGAATTCTTAACGAAAACTGTAACGCTGGCGAGGTCAGTCTTCAACGGATAGCCTGTTCTGGGATCAATAACATGATGGTATTTTTTGCCATTTATTTCTAAATAACGCTCATAAATACCAGTAGTTACAGCCGAACATTCACCAATTCGAACATTGCCGATTGTTTCACCACGTTCGCTAGTGGGATTCTGTACACCGACGATCCACTTATGATCATCATGTGTCGGACTGTCCCCAACAAAAAGAACATTGCCGCCGAGATCAATAATCCCGCTAGAAATACCCATGGCATGCCATAAGTCTCTAATTCTATCGGCAATATAACCTTTGGCAATACCACCAAGATCGAGTTCCATCCCTGATTTACGTAAGAATACCGACTGACTTTTGTCATCCAAGACAACATCATTAGGATTTATGATCTGCATTTGATTCTCTATATCGGTCTCACTAGGTATATTAGCTCCAACAAATCCTATCTTCCAGAGTTTGACCAATGGGCCGATAGCGGCATTGAAACCAAAATTCTGTTGGCTATATTTCATTGATGTTTTAACTAACGAATAAGTTGCACCAGAAACCTGCACTGGATCAAGACCCGCCGACTTGTTGACGGACATCATTTCTGAGTGTCCTCGATTGACTGTTAATAGATCTTCGTACTTTTGAATGAGCTTAAAAGCCTCATTAACGCCAGCATTATCTATTGTGCCAAATGTTGTCAGCTGAATGTTGGTTCCTAATGCGTAGCCACTTTTGTGAGTTCGGTGTTGTGCAAGATTATCTATCATAATTATTCAGTCTTATCTTCATCCTCATCAGAATGTTCTGAAGCTCCTGTTGTTGCATCTGCTTGTGCATTCATTGCTGGACCAGCTGGTTGTTCGGGCTCTGCGTCATCATGTTTTGAAGCTCCTGTTGTTGCGTCAGCTCCTTCTGGGAATCCATCGAACTTGCCTTCTTTAACAAGTGTAACAAGGTGACCCACATTACCAGTGAATTCCATAGTACCTAAGTACTTGCCATTTTCATCACGAACAGCAAAGTAATTGATCCATACCTTGTGTCCATTCAATGGTAGACAACGTTCAACATGATCTTGTGTGCCTAACTTGAAACTATCAAAGATCGACTTAACAATAGGCCATACCTTTGGTGGGTGACATTGTTGTACTGGTTCTCCAATTTCGGCTGTGTGACGCACGTGTTCACGGTTTGGTTTATCTGAGAAATATGAAAATTCATCATTTGCATCAATAAAGTCAATTTCGAATGGTAGAGTATTAAAGATTTGTTGAATTTCTTTGATGCTTAAACTACCTGTACGGAATTGAATCTTAGCATCACTACTAATATGTGGTTCTGTCATATTATCGTCTCCTCTTTCCAAATAACGCATATTCGATTTTACAAATTTATTAAATGCCGTAAAGCTGGTTTCAAGATTATGAACAATATTAATATCAGTCACAAATCCATTCTTATCGAATACTTTGGCAGCATTTCCAATCAAGACTTCATTACCAGGTAAAACATCTGAATTCAAATCTGGTGACAGCAACATTTGACGTAACTGTTGTTGTGCACGTGATGTTCCTTGTGTTCCATAGGAAACACCGACGATCATGACTGGTTTTTCTTTCATAGTGTCACGATTGAATGATAACCATTCTAATCCGCTCTTCAAAGCAGCTGGAATTGAATGATCGTACTCTGGCGTGGCAATAATTACACCATCCGCATTATTGATTTTCGTATTGAAACGCCAAACTTCAGTTTGCTCACTATCTGGTAAGTCCTCATTGAAAGGCGGCAATTGTTTCACTTCTAGTATTTCAATATCGGCAGCCATTCTAAAATGCCATTTCATATATTGCAATAGGATACGGTTATATGAAAAGTCAGCATTGGTACCGACAATAGCAACAAGTTTCATAAAGTCTACTTCCTTCCCAAATTATTTGAACTTATGAATTTCATCCGCATATATTCTGAATCCATCAAAACATTGCTCCAAGAATCCAACTGTTCCTTGATTGATCAAATCTCCATTTTCATCAAAAGCTTTCTTCGCTGTACCCAAGAAGAACTCATTACCAGGAAATACTTCAGCATTAACTCCTGGAGAATCAAGAATTTCACGCAAATGTGTCTGTGAACGTGATGATCCTTGAGGATGAATCGAAGCACCAACAATCATGACTGGTTTGCCTCCAAGTGGATGAATGCGATATGACAGCCATTCAATCACGCTCTTCAATGCTGAAGGCACGGAATGATTATATTCAGGGCATCCAATGATCACAGCGTCAGCATCTTCAATACGCTTAGCCAACTCTGTAATAAGTTCTGGATCATGATCATCTTCACCCGCCGGATAATTTTCATTGAACATCGGAATATCTTTTATTTCATTAATATGAATTTCATCGTCGGTGAAATGTTTACTGATAAACTGTAATAGTTTACGATTATAAGACAGCTTTTTATTTGAGCCCACGATAGCTTCAATTTTCATAAATAGCCTCCCGTTGATTGACATTTTGCACAAGAATTGCAAAGTTCTTCACAAACATAATTTTAATATTTATTATACACGTACGCAAGCGCTTTCAGAATTTATATATAATAAATTATATAAATAGTTTTAACTATTGGAATGTTTGTACGACAACTTAATAAGTTATACTAATAAAGATAGAAAGGATGTCTCATTTTGCAACTTACACTAAGCATAAACCAATTCATCAAGAAATTACTATTCAAATTTGATTGGGAAGGATTAGCTCAACATATCCTCTCAGTCATAACCCAATTGGTCTTACTTACCATAGTCCTGCTACTAATAAATTGGATCGGCAAAAAAATCATCAAACATATTTTCAAAAGTGATTTTAAGCTGAGTAAGAATCCTATTTCACAAAACAAAATGGATACCATTTATACGATCGTACTGAATATTTTCAAATACGTTCTATTATTCTTCTGGATCTATGCAATTCTGTCAGCAATCGGCATCCCTGTGGGAACTTTGATTGCTGGTGCCGGAATATTCAGTTTGGCAATTGGACTTGGAGCACAAGGGTTCGTTTCCGATATGGTCAATGGCTTCTTCATCTTATTAGAGCAACAAATAAGTGTCGGCGACTACATTAATATCAATGGTATTGAAGGCACCGTTACCTACGTTGGTATTCGGACTACACAGTTAAAGAGTGTTGATGGAACGCTTAATTTTATTCCCAACCGCAACATCACTGTGGTAAGTAATCTTTCACGTAACGACATGCGGGCTCTAGTTGAAATACCTGTTTCCAGTAATTCTCCTTTTGACACTATCAAAGATGTCATCGAACACGTCGATAAAGAGTTGGATTTAAAAGCTTTAAAGATAACTCAAAAACCGTCTATTCTGGGCTTTTCTAATCTAAATGACGGAACTATAGTTATTCAAGTTATTGCATTCACCAAACATGGCGAACAATTTCAAGTTAAGAATATCCTGATGAAAAAATATTTAACAGCACTAACTAGTGCCGGAATTGAGCTTCCAAAATAATGTCATATCATTAAAATTGTGGCGTAAATGTCCTACAAAGCACAACTTCTTCCGTTTAACTAAAAAAATCCTCGCATTTACTTATGTAAATACGAGGATTTTTTAGGTTATACTCAAAAGTTAACCGTGTTTTGTAACGCTTTTTTTTGTTTACACTATTTTACCTGTATCAATAATCTTAGAATCCAAGAACCAGTAATCATGATAATCACCAGCCAAAGCTGTGAACGGTACTGGATCTTTATTTGAATCAATAATTTCTTTCATCAGATAATTTCTAAGGATCCACGGATCTTCGATTTTTTTAACCTTTAAGTTTAAGACATCTTCAATAACTCCGGCCGTTGTATCCAATGCATCGGCTATTTGAGCAAAGGTCAACTCTGAAATTTTTAAATTAGCATGAAATTCTTTAATTGTTGCTGCTCGTTCTTCATCAGTTAAGGACATATATACATTCCTCCAATAACTTGTGGTATAGAGGAACATGTTATACTCCCATACTTAACTTTTCAATCAAAAGCTACTTTGTATTTGTAGCTGAAATTATCAGCATCATCGGACGGCGCATTTCATCTTTCATTCCAGGAATATCCATCATATTTTTGGGTGGCATTGGCTCAACTACCCGATCTAGTCTAAAGCCATTAGTTAACAATCCATCCAGATAAGTCGTTAATGTCTTGTGATACTTCACGACTGTTTCACCTAAGAAATCAGTTTCACGTTTACCTTCATAGAAGTAATTATCAACTGGAAAATCCTTTATTTTGCCATTATCATCGTAATCCCATTCTTCACTACCCTGTGCAGTAAAAATCGGATGTTCAACTGAAAATATGAATGTCCCATCAGATCTGAGATATTTGCCTATCTTAACAACCAAATCATTGAATGATCCTATATAATGAAGTGCCAACGAACTGATCACCACATAGAATTGATCATCTTCAAAATTGATTTTAGAAATATCATCTTGAATATATCTTATCTTGTCAGTATTGGTCTTTTCTTTTGCTACCTTCAACATTTTTTCTGATAAATCAACACCTATCACAGATTCAGCACCATTTTGAACAGCATATCTATCATGCCATCCATACCCGCATCCCAGGTCTAGTACCGTCTTACCAGTAAAATCAGGAAACATGGGTTTCAAAGTGCTCCATTCACCAGCACCTGATAATCCATTAACACTGCGATTCATTTGGCTGTATTTCTCAAAAAAGTTCTCATTATCATAAATATTATTCATTTTCGTTCTCTCCATGTAGTTAGATTTGTTTAGTTTAATACCACATGGAGTAATACTCTCTTGAATACAATCATTGTTATTCTCCTATTTTAGTTTTCCCAAAGTGTACATTGCAGGCAAATCAGGATTAATGCTTTTCAATTTAAAATAATCTCTGTCATGCGTAATTATGTTCAAATCATTTTGAACTGCATCATTAATTATCAACTGGTCATTAAAGTCTTTGGCTTGGGGATTATCTATAGCTCCCATCAAGTAATCACGATCAAGTGATTTGGACATATTACATAAAGTCAATATATCATTTTTCACTAAATCTAGACTGTACTCATAGGTTTCTTCAAAGTCCACTGTGCTTCTATAATCTCTTTTATAATTGTACTTAGAAATATTATTCTTCTTAGCATAGGCGTAACCAGAGTTTCTCAAGTTACGATTGATAAACTCCGAGATTATGTATATATCAACAAAGAAGTTTACACCCTCCAAATTATTAGATTCATAAATAATATCGGAATAACCGGGATCATTTTTTTGCTGAATATCATCTAACAAATACAAAAAAATATTAGTATCCAATAAGTAATTACCATTTTTAAGCTTAGAATTTTTATGTAGCTTAAAGGTTCCCAATTGATTCATATTTACCCTTCATTTAGTTCTTCATCAGAAATTTTTATTTTGGCATTTTCCATTACTCTTTGAATTTTTTGTTTTTGAAACACTGTTAACGAATCACTTAATATCTTCACACGCTTATTTAATTCTCTAGGTTCATCCAGGCTATATAGCTTACCAATAGACAAATTCAAAAATGCCGTGGTAATAGTCGTTAATCCACTGAAGTCGACATCTACTACGTTTTGTTTACCTAATTCTTTCTCTATAACTTCAAAAACTTCTTTTCCTTGCTTAGTATTAACGGCTAGGGGACTCTCTATAATATCTTTTACAATTATTTTTTTATTCATATGTAATCTCCTAATTCAGAAATTAGAATACCAAATCGTCATCATTCTCAAATATATTTAAAATGTCATTCTCATAGTCACTACTCTTGTTCAGCAAAATATTCATATGCAACAAAGTTCCAGGAAATGGCTCAGATAATAATTTCTTTTCTATTGTACCATCATAGCTTTGCTTCCAATATCCTCTATTAGATACTATGGTCATATGGCCTAATCTTTTCATAGCCTCTTTTATCTCATTCAAGCCCATGCCACTTTGTGGGATTCCTTTTGTGGAATTTCCTTTTTGCATAGCCCAGTCAATATATTCATCATCGCTAACGCCACCTACCAAAACATGATGTTCTCTAAGATTCCTAGGAATAGTAATACCCATATCTGCAATAGCCATTTTTAATTCCTTGTTATTATAGAAATATTGTCCACACATATACAAATATTTTGAATGGGAATGGGAGCTAATATTATCAGAAAACTCAAATATGGAATCTTTAAATGATTCCTCTAATTCCTTATTCAAGCCACTAGTTTTTACTGTGCTTTCAAACTTAGGAATAAAATTATTTTCTAAGTAACTATTTATAGAATTAATATTTTCAGAATTAACTTTTACGTATTTTATGGTGGAATTATACGTATCCCTTATTGGATCTTTGTCCATAATCAATTTAAGGAATTCATTTTTCGATAGAATTCTTCCAACCTTGGAGTCAATTTTTAAATTTCTAGCAAACAATTCATAACCTTCACTCTGTAAGTGCTGAATAATAATTCCTAAGAAAGTCGATAGTTCTGCACTAAAAAAGTTTGTATAAGTAAAATCTAAACCAATTTCATGAACATCGCTATTTCTTATGACTGCTAATTCATTAAGAATTGAATCTATCTGTTCATAATCCATCGTAAAAGATCTAGGGATCTTAATGTACGCTTTATTTAAATTGTCCATATGGCCTCACTCACTGATATAATAGATTATATTTTATCGTACGTATGTTCGCATAACAACTTAAAAGTTCATATACAATTAATTAAATATAATGACAAAAAAATAATGTTAGTCGATTATCATGATCGACTAACATTATTTTTAAATTATTATCCAGTAACAACTTCAGCAGATTCTCTCTTCTTCAATTGCATATAAACTAGATTAAATACTAATCCCATTAGAGCAACGGCAATAGCTACGTAAAATGCCTTAGAGAAATCTCCGCCATTTGCTGCAGCCATATTGGCGGCAACTTTTGGTCCGAAGAAAGCAGCACCAGAATAACCACAGAAGATAATTCCATAGTTAACGCCTTGGTTAACTGGTCCGTAATTCTCCATTACAAGTGGTGGGAAAACTCCCATTACACCACCGAAACAAAGCCCTAAGACAATAATTCCGATTGCAAATCCAGCTTGTGATGACACTGTAACTAAAACAACGAAAGCTAAAACAATAACTCCAAGTATAATATTCAATGCATTGTTACGGCCAAATCTGTCGGAAACAGTACCCCAAACAACACGACCAGCACAATTACTCAATGAATATAGACTTACATAAAGTGCAGCGGTACCAGCTGAAAGTTTGAACATTTGTTGTCCAATAACAGCGGCATTAGATGCAATCATCAGTCCAGAAAAGGCACCTGTGAATAGCATTAAGAAAATTAAGTAGAAATATGGTGTCTTCAACATAGCAATCCAATTCTTATTAGGAAGACCTTTTCCGTGTCTTTCTGGAGGATTCCAACCTTCAGGTTTGAAATCAACGGGTGCTTCTTTGATGAAGAAACTAGCAATCGCAACAACAATCATATATGCAATTCCTAACATACGGAATGCGTATAATGCATCATGACTTTGAATGAAACTGTTGGCAATAGGTGCGGCGATGATAGCAGCTCCACCCATTCCAGCAGTGATAATACCTGAAGCAAGTCCCTTTTTGTCTGGGAACAGCTTAATAGTGTTACTTAAACAACCTGAATATGCTAATCCTTGACCAAGTCCACCGATCAATCCATAAGTTAGATACAGCATACTTGGGCTTGTAACTAATCCTGTTAGGAAGAATCCTAGTCCAAACATCAATCCACCGACAACAACAGTCCATTTTGCTAAATGCTTGTCAGTCAAGAATCCCCCAAGAATCATAGGAATTGGGCTGATTGCGGAATTGATAGTAAAAGCTAACATGATTTCTGGCATGCTCCAGCCTTTACTGGCACTCAATGGTCCAGCGAAAACACTAAAAGCATAGACAGCTCCGGTACAAAGTAAAATTGCAGTTGATGCGACTAACACTTGCCAACGATTAATTTTTTTAGTCATTGTAGTTCACCCCTATTCAATTTTCTTCATTCTCTGAAATGCTCAGAATTTAATCGTTTTGCTCCACTCTCTGTTTATCCTCAACGGAATTCTCTCCAGCAATACGTCCAAATGTGAAGATATCTGCTAATGAATTACCACCTAAACGGTTACCTGCATGTAATCCTCCGGCTACTTCTCCGGCAGCGTATAATCCATCAATAACTTTCCCGTCTTTATTCAATACGTGTGTACCTGTATCGATCTTCAATCCACCCATTGTATGATGAACGGCTGGTTTTCTTGGTGTGGCATAGAATGGTGCTTTGACGGCTTTCAAGTCAAAGACGTCTTTACCAAACTCTGGATCACTTCCGGCATCAACATATGAGTTGTATTTCTTGATGGTATCTACTAATACTTCTGGGTCCATCTTCAATTGTTTAGCTAAACCTTCAAGTGTATCGTCACGGAACAAGGTTCCGGCTTTAACTTGTGCATCAAGTTTTTCTTGAGATGTGTTATATGCTGTATCCTTGATTCCGTCATCTGCGATCAAGTAGAACAAACTTCCGTTATCGATAGCAGCCTGAGTCAATTGATCACGGCTACCGTACTCATTAACGAAACGTTTGCCTTGTTGATTAACCATAATGAAGTTAGCTGGTGGAACTTGTACTCCAGTGAATAGTTCACCTGTCTCTGGATCAGAAACTGGCATCATTTGTGAGAAGCCCATACCAACTAAGTCAGCTCCAGCACTCAATCCAAGTTTGATTCCATCACCTGTAATAGCTGGTGAGTTAGATGTCTGGATATCATCATCGATCTCCGTCCAATAAGTGTTGTACTTCTTCAACATCTTAGTGTTAGCACCATAACCACCTGATGCTAGAACAACTGATTCTGCGTGAATAGTGATCTTTTGTCCGTTTGCACCACGAGCGATAACACCACAAACCTTGCCATCTTCAATGATCAGTTCTTTGACAGGAGTTTCAGTCATCAATTTGCCACCGTTATCTTCAACATACTTTTGTAGTGCTTGAATGTAAGCAAATCCTTCTGGTCCCATAGGTTTGTGTCCACGACGCCATAAAGCGCCAACTGGCATTGCTACTTCATTCTTATCGAATGATACACCGACCTTTTCAAGCCATTTAACTGATTCCAAAGCATGGTCAGTCAAGATCTTTACTAAGTCATATTGTCCGTGGATCTCATTACCTTGAAGATCGGTTCTCTTACCACCTAAGTATGTCTGAATACGGAACAACAACTTAGAATCGAATAAGTATTTGCCGTCACTACCAAGATATTCACCAATTTGTTTTTGTAATTCTTGGAAGTCATCACGATATTCGGGATCAATATCATCTAACTTCATATCTTTAATTTCTTTAAGACGATGTGCTTCTCCAGGAATAGCATCGAATGTATTTTGCCATTCAGGATCAGCTGCGTTCATTGGACCACCGGCACGAACTGTATTACCACCTGGTGATGGGAACTTTTCAGCAATAATAACCTTTTTATCTTCATCAAGAACTTTTGCGGCAGCTGCTAATCCAGCACCACCGGCACCGACAACTACTACATCAGTTGTGTATTCTTCATCTTTTTGAACGATATTTGAAGCCTTTGGACGCTTCTTCAAAATCTCAGGATTACCACCGGCCATCTTGACAGCTCTAGCAACACCATCGATAACACCGTGACTAGTAATCGAAGCTCCAGAGATAACATCAACATTCAAAGTTTGACCATTAACGATCTCTTGTGGAATTCTACTGAAGACAACATCAGCAATACCTTGTGTTTCAGTTGAAGTGTCAATATCAATGTCTTCAATACGATCTTTGGATAAAGTAACTGACATTGGAAGGTCCCCATTATGACCTTTAGCAGTAACTTCAAATGTACCTGGTTTGAAGTTCAAATCTTCAGGAACGTTCAACAAGTTGGCAATTTCTGTGAAGCGTTGGAACTTGGTAAAACAGCTGTCCAAGAAATCAACGGTTCCCTCTGACTTCAAATCACCATTCTCATCGAAGGCCTTTTGTGCTTGTCCTAATAGGAATTCTGAACCAGGCATAACTGTCGCATTGACACCTGGAGCATCAAGGATTTGTCTCAAATGAAGCTGTGCACGTGATGATCCTTGTGGATGCAATGAAGCTCCAACAATCATAACTGGCTTACCATCGAAGGGATGCAAGTTGAATGACATCCATTCAAGAATACTGTTCAAAGCTGATGGAACTGAGTGATTATGTTCAGGAGTTGCAATGATAACTCCGTCAGCCTCACTGATTTTCTTGTTAAACATTTGAATAATGTCGCTGTCTGATTGGTCATCTGATTCATCAAACATTGGGACATCAGTTAATTCAAGAATCTCGATTTCAGCCTTGTCACTAAAATGCTTCTTCATGAATTGCAACAACATACGGTTATATGATTTTGCGGCGTTTGTTCCGACGATTCCGATAAATTTCATTAGTTATTGCCTCCTTCGCTTGCTTTTTCCCAGCTAAAGTTCTTATTTTGCTCTGCTTGAAAACTGTGGTTCTTAATAAGTTGATTAGTAATATCTACAAATTGTAAGAATTGATCGAAGCATTCTTCTAATTCAGTAACTTTATCTTCATAAACTAAGTCGCCATTATCATCAAAAGCTTGTAGTGAGTGTCCTAATAGGAACTCTTCACTTGGCATAACACGAGCCTTTAATTCTGGAGCATCAAGGATCTGTCTCAAATGACCTTGAGCACGTGATGATCCCAAAGCTCCGTATGAAGCTCCGACAATCATAACTGGCTTATCGATGAATGGACGTGATGTGTATGATAACCATTCCAAAACACTCTTCAATGGTGCTGGAACTGTGTGGTCATATTCTGGAGTAGCGATAATTACACCATCAGCGGCCTCAACCTTATCTGATAAAACTTGAATTCCTTCTGGAGCAACACGATCCTCTGGTTGGTTAAAAGCTGGTAGACCTTTAATCTCACAAATCTCGATTTCTGCTCTTGATGAGAAGTGTTTTTGCATAAATTGTAGCAATTGACGGTTGGTTGACTTGGTAGCATTAGTACCGACGATACCGATGAATTTCATATTAGTGCCCCTTTCAATTTTTGTTCTTTATTTCACAAATAATTTCAAAAAAATTGGATTTCCTTTTGTATCCTTAGAAAATTCCTTAATTTAAAGTTTAGATTATAAAATCATTCTTGTGAAATATTTATTTAATTATTGACCTATAACAAATTTGTTATAATAAAGGCAACTAAGACTGGAGTGTTGATAATGCCTTTGATCGATTCACCAAACATGCTGCAATATCTGGATACCTTGCTCAAATATGGGAACTATACCAAAGCCGCAAAAAGCCTATATATTTCTCAGCCTTACTTAACACAGACAATAAAAAAAGCCGAGAAAGAACTCGACATCGAAATTATCAATCGACACGACACTCCACTACAATTAACTGAAGCCGGTCGGATTTATTACCAATATTTGAACTCTATGGAAGTTGAACAGGATAACTTCCGCAAACGTATCTCACAATACGCATCAACCGAACATACAATTATCCGTATCGGGATACTTTCTAGTTTGGGAACCTATCTATTACCACTATTCTTACCAACTTATCTCAAGTCACATCCAAACGTAAAAATTGAACTTCATGAGGCCATCCCTGATGTGAATGAAAAGAAAACTCTCAACGGGGATCTTGACTTCTTCATCGGCCAGAATCCTGAGACCATCTCACCACGACTAACGGTTTATGACCAAGGAAAACATGGCTACTATGCAATCATCCCTGAATCGTCCAACCTTTACCAAGCTGGAGCAACCCTTCTAAAACCAGGGAGCATCTCAATCAAAGAATTGCTTCAAGAAAAACTAATTCTTACAACTCATGGTTCTGCGATTAGAAGACAAGTCGACTATCTGATTCACAAATTCAAGATTCAACCTGATATTGCATTGGAGAGTAATAATATCTTCACCATCGTAGCTCTAGCCACCAACAACCTAGGTGTGACATTCTTGCCAGAAAGTGTGCCTATTCCTAAGACTGATGCCAACATCAATATCTACAAACTACCGTTAGACCTGATATCTCTGAATTATTTCATCGCTCATCCCGCTGACAAAACCTTAATTGCGGCCGAAACAGAATTAATTGATTCATTCCTGCACTATTTAAAATTTGATATTGAAGTAAAAAACGCCAGCTCAATGATAAGTTGATTATCATTGAACCGGCGTTATTTTTGTTTTCAAACCATTTGAATAGGCCATTTGACCATCAGTTGTGACTGCTACTCCATCAATTCCATCAAGAGTATTAAGTATTTCAATTGCCTCAAGCGCATTATTACTGAACAACCGGGTCGTCCAAATCTCACAATCGATCGACTTGTCGGCCACTATTGTAATGCTGGCTAAATCTGTCTTAATGGGATAACCAGTCTGACTATCAAAAATATGATGATAAGTGTGACCCTTCCAGACAAACTTGCGCTCATAAATACCTGATGTAACAACCGATTGATTCTTGATTTTTACTGCTGCAACAAAATTACCACGTGGCAGAAAAGGATTTTGAACTCCAACTCTCCACATACCGTCAGTGTGTTCAGGTTCATCGCCGAAAGTCAAAACATTACCGCCTAAACTAATGAAGGCCGCTTTAGCGCCTTCACCTTTGAAATAATTAATAATTTTATCCGCAAAATACCCTTTGGCAATTGCACCTAAATCAATCGACATTTGCTTATGCTTTAAAAACACAGTTTGATTAGTTTCATCCAAAACAATATCTGCTGGATCAATAACTTGAAGCAATTCATCGATTCTTGACTGGCTAGGAAACTTCGCATCGTCGAATCCAATTCGCCATTCCTGAATCAGCGGACCAATAGCAATATTCAGAGCACTATTGCGGATCAAGCTCTGTTCTTTGCCAATTTTGATCAATTCAAACAAATCATCCTCGACTTTAATGGGCTGAACACCGGCGCTCTGATTAATATGCATCAAATGTGAGTTATCATCATTAGCGCTGAAACGTCTTTCATAATCTACTAACTTTGCTTCAGCGACATCTAACAAAGATTCTGGATTCTCAGATTCAACCCACATAGGTATTATCGTTCCCATCAAGTGTAGTGTGCGACTGGCTGTTTCCATTACTATCTCCATTTCCGCCTCCGGTTGGAAATAATTAGCCTGCTGTGGGATCGACTTCAGCCAAAGTACGGTCTGAAATCTCGATTTTGAACTCTGCATAAAATGCAGATTTCAAAAGTCGTCCTGTAATGTAAGGTCGGCAAAAAACACCGACCTAACATCACTATCACTGCTGGCTAATTTTTTCCAACCTCCAGCTACTTTTAATTTTACTATTTTAATAAAATAACTATCTTACAAATATAAACAATCCAGCTGGAGGTTACAAAATGTTTAATCAGCCGTGATAGTGGCGTAAGCCACAGGACGAGCTTTAAGATTTGCGAAGCAAAGCTTAAAGTCGAGGTTTGAGACAGCTTTTCGGCTCAAACCGGTCCCACGGCAGATAAAATATTTTGTAACCGGAAGCGGCAATAAAAAAAAGGAACCATTTAAGTTCCTAAAAGGTAATTTCATATTCAAAGTCTAATTTCTTATAATAATCCAATTCGATGAAATCAGTTGGTCTCACTTCACCATCCTGCTTCTCAAAAAACTCTAATTCAGCAAGTTTTAACATCTTATAAACAAACTGCGAACAAAACATAATATTTGGTTTATATGAATGCTTGACCACCAGACCGATCAAGTTATATGCACTACCACTACGATTTATTTCAGCGATTTTATCGATCAAAAATTGTTTCTTCTCTCTAGTAACTGGCAGACTATAAACCAAAACAGACGCATCGTCCTTTTGATGAAAGAAATCTAGTGTCTCAGCATTCATCCCTGGGGGATAAATATTATCGCCGCCATTATAACTGATGATAGTATCTAAGTTTCGATCAAACGATAAGGATACATGATTGAATTGCTTCTGCGTGAATGCCGAGATGATCTCACTAGCTGGACTACCAGTATTGGAGACAACCAGATAAATATGATTATCATCCAGACTAGCTTTTGCAGCATCGAAGTAATAATCCGTTAACGTTCCCTGATTAATGTATCTGACTGAGCTATGACGTGGAATGTCTTCTAAAACTGTTTTAACGTGATCGATCGAAACGCTTCTTTTCATATTAGAAACACTCTGCATCATTGATCTAATCCGCTTAGTATTATCTCGTAGTTCCTCAAAACTTATTGCGGTCACATCCTCAACAGTAGGCATGTAGAACTCAGCTCCATTATTAACAGTGATGAATCGTTCCACAAAAAAAGGCGTGCAGAACAAAATAACCGCAAATACTTTAGCAGGATAATACATCAAATTAACATTGTGCATCGGGAATACTGTCAACGTAATGAAAGCTATCTGAATTGCCATCATAAATCCATAAATAACCGTTAAACTGATTCTCACCTTCTTGCTGAACTCCACTTTCATCCAAGTGTGAATAATCAAAACTAACGCCAGATAGCAATATGCGATTATCATGATCGGCAATGTTCCAAATATAAATAGCCCGAACAAAATCAGAAATCCTATCCCTTTGGACATTCGATAGCTGTGCAGTAAGTCGTTCATCCGCTTCTCCCCTCATCGAGTCACATAAGGCAATTGTACTAGTATTAAAATAATTAATATATAAAATATTTCGTAATTTTTGGTCTCTACTTAGTAGAAATATTAACCACATACGAAAAAGAGCCATAACTTACTTGAGGTAACAATACCAAGTAAGATATGACTCCCATATTTAAACTACCAAATATTAACCCGCTTATCAGGATCGACCCACATGCCATCCCCTGGTTTAACACCAAAGGCATCATAAAACTCATCTAAGTCTTGTGACATTACATTAGCACGCATTGGTTGTGGTGCATGAACATCAGTTGCTAATAAGTCTTCATTGTATTCTTGCGTAGCTTTGAAGCGCCAAGACTTGGCCCACTGAATAAAGAACTGTTTAGGATCATAGTCTGAATCCAGCTTTGCGGCTTCAATGGCACAGCGCATACCACCGACATCAGCAATATTCTCACTAACGACCAACTTACCATTGACCTTACCACCTGCGTAAGCAATGCCTTGGAATTGATCGATCATATCTTGTGTCAGTTTTTTGAAATGAGCATAGTCTTCTTTAGTCCACCAATTATGCATATTACCGTATTCATCAAATTGGGCACCATTATTATCGAAAGCATGAGAAATCTCATGAGCAATTGTAGCACCGATACCACCATAGTTTTCACTGCTTGTCTGTTGCAAGCTATAAAATGGCGTCTGCAAAATTGCAGCAGGGAAAGTAATGTCATTACGCGATGAATCGTAACAAGCATTGACCATATGTCCTGGCATCAACCACTTAGTACGATCAACAGGACGTTGATAATCGTCTAAATTATCTTGTGTCAAAATTTTACCCAAACTCATCATGTTGTCATACAATGCAGCATTCTTATCAACTGTTAGTTTTTGATAAATATCCTCAATCTTATCAGGATAACCAACTTTCACAACGATTTTTTCTAGCTTAACAATAGCCTTTTTCTTAGTATCTTCACTCAACCAATCATTAACACTTAGTCGTTGCTCGTAAATAGAGATCATCTTTTTGATCATATCACGCACATCAGCTTTAGCCTTTTCACCAAAATACTTCTTGCCATAATAGACGCCGACAACTTCACTGAATGTTCTTTCTGCTAGATGATAGGCAAACTTAGTACGTGTAGGCAATTCTTTGGCACCACTACGTGCTAACTTGAACTCACCGTAAGTTTGTCTGAAGTCTTCACTAACGTATTCGGCATTTTCCATCAAGTATCGAACGATCATCCAAGCTTTAATATTCTCAAAGGCTTCTTCATTTACTAATTTATTTAGATTATTCATATATCTTGGTTGAACAACAATAACTTTTTCTGGAGTATCTTTGATTTCACCGGTAATCCAATCCTTCAAATCCAAAACGTTCGACTTAGCGACAAAATCATCAAAATCATAAGGATTATAAATCTTAGTATATTCAGCCCATTCTTCAGAAGTTTTCACAACTGGTACTAATGAACTGTCAAATTCTGATGCTTTTTTAACTGTCTCTTTAGCATCGTCATCACTATAGCCTAACTTCTCCAATAATTTTGTAGCAACAGCAACATATTTAGCCAACAACTTATGACCAAATTCATTATCGTCATCGTAATAAGATCTATCAGGCAAGAACAAATCAGCACCATCTATATATGCGATGTTCTTCTCCGTATTCTTCATGTCCGCTTCAACGAACAGTATCAATGGCATAACAAAGTTATCTTTGCCAAGCTCTGCCATGTTCTTACTCAAGTCAGCTACTGAGTTCAAAGAATTGATACGGTCAATATCTTTCAATATTGAATTCTTAGATGATTTATCAGCATTAGCTACTCGATATAATTTGATAGCCTGTAAAAACTTTGAGTCATCGATTGCGCTATCATCTTCGGCAAAATCATGGAATTCCTTCATAAGATTCTTTTCAATTTCTAATTCCAGATCAACAGAAGCCCCAGCACTAGACTTATCAGCTGGAATCTCAGCCTTATCCTGCCACTCACCATTGACTGCTAAATATAAATTATCTTTATAATCAGTTGGTTTAGTATCAAGCGCCAAATCACCGGCACCACCTATAACTTTATTAATTCTCAATTAATTCACCGCCACAACTTATTTAGTAAGTCCATGGTACTCTTCTAATTTAATTAGAGCAATTATAATTTAATAACTTATTTCTCGTTAACAAGACTCCAAGCATTTGTGTCATTTAGAAAGTTCAATGAAAGCGTTATAATGATATTAATAAATAAAAAGGGAGTGTACTTAATAATGGAAAAAAGGATCAAAGGTTCATGTACGACAATTTTAGTTGGTAAAGATGCCTCTATAGATGGTTCTACAATAATCTCTAGAAACGATGATGGTCATGAAGCACTAGACCCACAACGTTTTGTCATCGTTCAACCTGAAGATCAACCTAGACATTACCAGTCTGTTATCAGCAAAGTTAAAATCGATCTTCCTGATAACCCACTACGTTACAGTTCAATTCCTAACTCAATTTTGACTAACGGAATTTGGCCGGCAGCTGGTATCAATAGTGAAAATGTTGGTATGTCCGCTACTGAAACAATCACTACTAACTCACGTGTCTTAGGTATGGATCCATTCGTTGAAGGCGGTATTGGTGAGGAAGATATCGTTACATTAGTATTACCATACATTCACAGTGCCAAGGAAGGTGTAGAACGCCTTGGATCATTGCTGAAGAAATATGGTACTTATGAACCAAACGGAATTGCCTTCAATGACAATAATGAAGTTTGGTGGCTCGAAACAATCGGTGGACACCACTGGGCAGCCGTCCGTGTTCCTGATGATGCTTATGTTGTAGCACCAAATCGTATGAACATTGACGAGTTCGACTTCGATTCAGCTGACACATTGTGCTCAGATGATTTGAAGGACTTGATTGAAAAATATCACTTAAATCCAGACTTCGATAAATATAACTTCCGTCACATCTTCGGTAGTGCATCTATCAAAGATACTGTTTACAACAATCCACGTACTTGGTATGGACAAAAGTTCTTCAATCCTGAGATTGAAAATGACCCAATGGATGCAGATCTACCATTCATTTGTCACGCCAACAGAAAAATCTCAATCGAAGATGTTAAATTTGTTTTGAGTTCTCACTTTGAGAATACAAAATACGATCCTTACGGCAGTGGCACTGAAGACGAGAAGACATTATTCCGTCCAATCGGTATCAACCGTAATCACAACGTTCATATCCTACAAATCAGAAATAACGTTCCTGATGAAATTGCCGGTGTTGAATGGCTAGCTTATGGTGCAAATACCTTCAATACAGTTGTTCCATTCTACGCAAACGTAAATGACACACCTGCTTGCTACAAGAATGCTACTGGTACATTTGACTTGAATAACATGTACTGGTTGAGCTGTACTACGGCCCTTCTTGGTGATACAGATTATGACTTCTACGTTGATATGCGTAATGATTATGAACTCGACACAATGAGTTCATATCGTAAGATTCAAAATGACACTGATGCTGCAATTTCAGGACAAAGCGATATCGCTAAGTTCTTGGAAGATGCTAACAACAAACTAGCTGATGACGCTTTGAAACGTCAAACTAAGTTGTTGGGTGACATGGTTATTGCTGGATCAGAACATATGAAACTTAGATATAATTTGAATGATTAGATTTTAAAAGGCTTACTAATCCTGATGGGATTAGTAAGCCTTTTTTGCCACCTACAATTCAAAAACAATAAGCCTGCTGTGGGACCGCACTTCGACTCAAACCGGTCCCCATGGCAGATCAAATATTTTGTAACCATAAGCGGAAAAACCATCAATAATATTCTTAAAATAAATTACGCAAAAAATGATTATATTTATCCGCTAGCTGTTGGGTTACAACCTAATCAGCTCTAAAATAGAATGGTATGAAATTATTAATAAATCAATTCAAAGGAGTCCTAACAATGGACGAGAACGAAAAGATTCACGTTTTGTCAGACTTAGTTGCCATCAACACAGCTAATGACAATGAAAAAGAAGTCGCCGAATATTTGAAGACCCTATTTGGCAGACACGGTATTGAAGCTAAACTAATCAAGTATTCCGACACCCGCTACAATCTAGTTGCTGAAATCGGTACAGGCAACCCTGTACTTGCTGTCAGTGGACACATGGATACTGTCGATGTCGGCAACTTAGCCAAGTGGAATACTGATCCACATAAACTAACTGAAAAAGACGGTAATTTGTACGGACTTGGTTCCGTTGATA
This sequence comes from Companilactobacillus hulinensis, assembly GCF_003946555.1. Taxonomy (GTDB): domain Bacteria; phylum Bacillota; class Bacilli; order Lactobacillales; family Lactobacillaceae; genus Companilactobacillus; species Companilactobacillus hulinensis. The sequence continues at coordinate 33,299 of NZ_RHOO01000014.1, forward strand.
TGAAGAGTGGTTTATCCGCTCTAGTCATTGCCATGATTGAATTGCACGATGCCGGCCTACCAAAATCAGGTACTGTCAGATTGCTCGCGACTATTGCCGAAGAGGTTGGCGAATATGGCGCTGAACAACTGACTGATCAAGGTTATATGGACGATGCAGATGCACTATTGATAGGTGAACCAGGTGGATACAACTTTGTTTATACACACATGGGCTCACTTGATATCAAAGTTTCATCCGAAGGAAAGGCTGCTCACAGTTCAACACCAAAATCAGGTAATAATGCTATCGATCACTTGTTAGACTTCCTCGCTCAAGCCAATTCTGAATTCAAAAATACTGGTAAATCTGATTCCATCATGGGAGACTTCATCTTCAATGTCACGACTATCAAAGGTGGCACACAGGTCAATGCTATTCCCGACCATGCTGAAGCTGAAATAAACTCCAGAACCTTGCCAGAATATACTAGTGATCAAGTTCTAGCTGATATTCAAAAATTAGTTGATAAATTGAATTCTGAAAATGACGATTATCACTTGAAAATTGATGTAATCATGAAGTTAAATCCAGTTGAAGCTAGTGATCATTCCAAATTACTCAAAATTGCTGGCGAAGTAGCGAAAGCACATACTGGATTAGATGTCGGCAAATACGGAGTTGCCGGAACGACTGATGCTGCTATGTTTTTGAAGAACAAACCAGATGACTTCGGCTTCGTAATGTTTGGACCTGGAAATGATACACCACATCAAGTTAATGAATATGTTGCTAAAGATATGTATTTGAAATTTATTGATATGTACAAAGATATTTTTGTTGAATATTTGGATTAAAACTTTTACCAAATTGTAATATGTCTTTAATAGACATTGCCTGTTTTTGATTGTAGTATTAGTAGACAAATGTCAACAGAAAGAAGCAATACATGAGAAGACACATTACATCCCTAGTACTAATAGTTATTCTAGGTGGCATATTTTTGGCAGAATATACCGATGTTCTACCCACAACGATTCAAGCTCAAATCGTTACTAATTTAGCCAAATCAAAAGTTTACTTAGAATCCGCAATTGCTGAAATAAATCCTAACAGTCAGGTTAATCAGGCTGCGACACCAAGTACCACGCAAAAAGAAGCAACCACTTCAAATGACCAACAGACTAATTCTTCTGATAGAACTCCCGCCTTTTCGATGATAAATAAGTTCGTTATTGGAAATACTTATTACTATCATTTCACTGACAAGACTCCAAAGGTTGCTAGACAAGCATTTAACGATGCTATCTATGCCTATAATCAGACTGGAATCGTCAAACTTGTCGAAGGTAAAGGCAGTTCTAGTGACAACACAATTACCTTCTCAATCTATTACAAAGACGAAGGTAATAATGCTAAAACATTGGAGCTTGGAACTGGTGGGCCGGAATTAACTTATAAAACAGTCGATCCAACTAAGCACGCTACCAATCATGCTACTGCCAAAATCAATATGACCTATCCCGAAGCGGTCAGTGATTCCGTAACAATGCATGAACTCGGACATGCACTCGGATTGAATCACAGCAATGATACTAGCTCTATCATGTACCCTTCTAATCAAGGTGTCAGATCATTATCGGATGCTGATATTGCTGGTTTAAAAGCTATTTATGACAAATAATTTATGTATAGAAATACCCAACAACAGAAAAGTTGTTGGGTATTTTTGATATCTAATTTTTAGAGCCGACCAACTCGGACAATCCGACTTGTTCACTCAATACATTTAAATGGTGTTTCATAAAATCAACCGTCTTGGTACCTTTACCTTGTTTGCTGTAATGGGTAGTTTCAATTGCTTCTTCAACTAACTTTTTAACAAATGCCGATTTATCAAACATCTTAGCTTTAAGCATATTATCCATAACAATTTTGGCGGTATCTCCAAAAACAATCAATTGTTCTGGCTTAATAATTTCACATTCTTTGATAAATAGATCAGCACTATTTTTATATGCTTTTTGATATTCCTTTACTGATTCCTCAAGTTCTTCAGAACTACGAGCTGGAGTAATAGTACTGCTATCTCTAGGTTTCTTGCGATTATTGTTAGCTTTTACATCTCGATTATAACGAAGAGCGTCTAGTCTACTACGTTCTTCAGACAATACTTTAATATCCCCACTTAAAAATATCCCTGGATTCTTAGATTCCATTTTAACAAGAAAATTTTCCCCTACGCTACTGGCCTTACTATCCAATGTGTTTTTAAGAATATCAGTAATATAACTGCCAGCAAACTCTTCTCTGTTAGTCATTGCGGCCAAATCAAATGTATGGCTGATTTGTTCTTGATCATGGAACTGATGCCATTTTTCATGATTATAATTATTTTTCCGAACCGCACAGTTCAATCCAACAAACATATATTTTCGATCAAATTCAGAATCATCGTCGACAGAATCACCCACATTCAAGTCTACTCCTGCATATTTAACAGCATTTTTAGGTGTCATTTTAACCTTTTCACCTTTTTTGTTATGGTGTGAGGTTACTTCAGTATTTACTTTTTCATTACTTGGTAAATTTTTAAAAGATAAGAATGATGCAAAGTCAGTTAATCTTAACTTTTTACTAGGATCCTTGATAGAAAACTTTGTATCGACTTTTTCTAATTGTTCACATATTTCCTTTTTTGTTGACACTTTATTGTCCCCCTGATCAACATTTTATTTACATTACACAATAAAATGTAATCCTTTACAAATTGTCTTTCAAGACATTTTTACGAGCTGAAAACCATCTAGAAGCCCTTTTGTATCAGGTGTTCGTTCATTGTGTCGTATTAGACTTTAACTGGCATTATTTTCATATTATATTTTATAAAATATCAAAAAGATTTATACTCTAAAAATCACTTTTGCATTCACTTTAAATTAGTAATCCATAAAATAATTAGTAATATTTTAATTTTTACCTTTACTTTTTAAAAATAAATGATTATTATAAGTGTCACAAGATAAAGACGACAAGAAAGAAGAGTAAGACTTATCAGCCTGACAGTGAATTGGGAATAGTGAGAACCCTACCAGCGCTTGATTTGTCTGAATAACACTTTCTTATGTTTCTAGCTGAAATGGCTTAGCCACAGTAGGTTTAGACGTAACCGGTACGTTACCATCGGCAGAGTATAGAATTTTTGTACTCTTATTGAGGTGGCTTATTTTATATAAGCAACTTGGGTGGTACCGCGAAAGTCTTTCGTCCCTTTTATTAGGGATGGAAGACTTTTTTTGTTGCCTGTCTTTCATCGATCAAATTAAAAAAATGAAGGAGACCTACCTATGCATTTAACAATTCCAGAATCATATGATCCAAAGCTATCAATTATCGATACACAAAAAGCTATCCGCTATATCCGTGAGACATTCCAAGATGAATTCGGTAAAGAACTCAACCTATCACGTTTGTCAGCACCAATGTTCGTTGAAAAATCAACAGGTCTAAACGATAACCTTAATGGTGTCGAAACTCCTGTTTCATTCTCAATGAAAGACATCCCTGACCAAACTATCGAAATCGTCCACTCACTTGCTAAATGGAAACGTGTTGCTCTTAAACGTTATGGCTTCGGTATGCATACAGGTCTCTATACAAATATGAACGCTATCAGAAAAGACGAAGATTTGGACAACATCCACTCAATCTACGTTGACCAATGGGATTGGGAAAAAGTCATCTCAAAAGAAGAACGTACAACTGAAACACTTAAGAGTACAGTTCGTGATATCTTCAAAGTTATCAAACATATGGAACACGAGGTTTGGTACAAGTTCCCAGAAGCTGTTCACCACTTACCAGACGAGATTCACTTCGTTACTACACAAGAACTTGAAGACCGCTTCCCAGAGATGACACCAAAAGAACGTGAGAATGCTATTACCAAAGAACTTGGTTGTGTATTCTTAATGCAGATCGGTGGCAAAATGAAATCTGGTAAGCGTCATGACGGACGTGCCCCTGACTACGATGACTGGAAACTAAACGGTGATATCTTGTTCTGGTATGAACCCCTACAAATGGCACTTGAAATCTCAAGTATGGGTATCCGTGTCAGTGAAGAATCAATGAAAACACAACTCAAAGAAGCTGGTGCTGAAGATCGTCTCAAACTTCCATATCACCAAATGCTTGAAAATGGCGAATTACCATACACAATCGGTGGCGGTATCGGACAATCACGTCTATGTATGTTACTACTAGGCAAGGCTCACGTTGGTGAAGTCCAAGCTAGTGTATGGCCACAAGATATGATCGACAAATGTTACGAACACAAGATTCAAATTTTGTAATCAAATATAATCCTTCCCCAAAAAAGTCCACGTATTTACTATGTAAATACGTGGACTTTTTCAGATTATATTCAGAAATCAAATGTGTTTTGTCACACTTTATTTTTAAAAATTAACTATTTAGCTCCAGCGAATATTTCGTCCAAAGCATTATTGAATAACGAACGATCCGTTGCTTCGTCACTACTGATTTGTAATCCTGGTCTAAATGATTGTAGTAAGAACTCCCAGAATGTACCTGACAAACCTAGTTCATCATGGTCTTGAAGTGACAATGTATAACGAATTGCATTCTCATCACCAGATTCTACTTTTTGAACCCATTTAGGTTCACGTAAGCTTTCACGTCCGATTGCTGCGAACTCAATACCATTATCAAGAACCTTTTCAGCATCAGCTGGTGATTGAATATCACCTACACCAATCAATGGAATATCCTCACCTAAGTGCTCCTTGATCAACAAATTCAATGGTGTATCAATTGATGGATCATTCAATGACTTACGCCATACATTACCCATAGAAACATGTAAGTAATCGATTGGCTTGTTCTTAATTTCATCAACAAATGCCAAAGTATCTTCAATTGTAATACCAGGCTTCTCGACTTCTTCAGGCGACAAACGATATCCAAGAATAAATGGTCTATCAGCATACTTGTCAATTGCCTTTTGAGCTTCATCGATAACTGCAAATGGGAATGCCATTCTCTTCTCTAAGCTGCCACCCCATTTATCATCACGACGATTACTATGTGGTGAGAAAAATTGTTGAATCAAGTAGGTATTGGCACCGTGAATCTCCACTCCATCGAATCCGGCGAGAATTGCACGTTTGGTTGCTTGACCAAAGTCTTTGATCGTTTGTTCAACTTCATCAGCTGTCAATGCTCTAGGCTCTTCAGAATTATTACGTAATGCTGTTACAGCACTTGCACTAACAGGTTGCTTGCCTCGTAAAACTGAAGTAAACGTCATACGTCCAGCACTGAAGATTTGAAGAATTGCCTTAGTTCCATCTTTATGAATTGCATCAGCCAAACTGGCCAAACTTGGAATAAACTTATCATCAGCGGCGCTTAATTCACCCTCAAATCCTTTACCTTCATCATTAACATTAGCTACAGCTGTGATAAACATTCCCGCTCCACCAGTGTGAATGCGGTAATACCTCAATTCATCGCGAGTAACCTCACCATTTGAAAAGCTCATCATTTCTGTCATTGGTGGTATTACGATTCTATTTTTGACTGTGATGCCTTTTTTCTCAAAAGTATACGGCTTTAAAAATTTATAATCTGTCATACATACCCCTCCAATTGTTTATACAATCATGATATCGCTTACAATCAATTTTGTGAAATGTATAATTTACTTAAAGTGTCTATTCAATTAATCAAACATTTAAATTAAATAAGCGCTCACAAAAACAAAAATTGGAATTATAATAATCTTGTTTAATAGTTTCAAAGTTAAAGGAGTGAAGGAAATGTTTAAAAATAGATATACTAGCTGGGACGCAACTTACGATGTTGCCGTATTAGGTTTCGGTGGTGCCGGAGCTACTGCAGCAAGATTTGCAGCTGATAATGGTGCCAAAGTATTGTTGGTCGACTCAGCTCCTGAGGGTCATGAAGGTGGTAATACTCGTTATGCTGGACAAGTTATTTCATCCGGTGATAGTCTCGACGACTTAAGAGAATATTACAAACAATTGGCTTATCCACTTTCATATGATAAGAATTTAATGGATACATATGTAGAGGGACTATATAAGATTCCTGAATTTCTAGAGAAATATCTTGGTGTGAAACCATTCGTGATGAATGAACACAAGGATTCTCCATTATACAAAGGCCTATACTTCATGGCTCATGAATATCCTGAACTACCCGGTTCAAAGACTCATGAGTTAGTTACGGTCCATGAGGGCGTGGCTGATGCTGCACTTTGGAAGAACTTAAGACAACAAGTTTTGGATCGAGCAGATCAAATCGATGTTCTATATGAAACACCAGCTGTTCATTTGATTCAAGATTCCAATAGTAAGAAAGTTATTGGTGTTCAAATCAAACGCAATGGAAAACTACTAGATATCAAGGCTAACCATGGTGTTGTCATGACTACCGGTGGATTCGAGAACAATCCAGAAATGATCGAGACATACCTGGGTGAAACAAGCTTGCATCCAATTGGCTCCTTATATAACAAAGGTGCTGGTGTTTCAATGGCTGAAGATGTCGGTGCAAAGATGTATAACATGGCTAACTATGAAGCCTATGGTATTTTCCATGGATTAACACCAAAGCCACAAGACGGTGAACGTGCCCTATTCATGCCATTTGATTGGCCAGCATTCCATCAAGGCAGTGTCTTCGTTGTCGGTGATGACGGAACACGTTACTTTGATGAAAATGAAATTCACAGACATGGACACATTCAAGACCATGGACAATGGAGAGTGCCAAATGCTCAATTGCATCCATACGTAGTCTTCGATCAAAAGAAATATGACGAGTTATCAAATGACGAAAATGCTCCATATCCAGAATTCTTAAAGATGGCTGTTAAAGCTGATACCTTAAATGATTTAGCAAAAGCTATGAACGTTGACGTTGATAAAATTAAAGGAACAATTGAAGATTTCAATCACTTCGCCGAAGTAAAACGTGACTACGCCTTCAACCGTGATCCTGAAACATTAACTGCTCTTGATGATGGACCATTCTATGCCGTTCCATTGGCACAAGGATTATTGAATACTCAAGGCGGACCAGTTCACAACGCACAAGCCGAAGTAATCGATGTAGACGGAAAAGTCATCCCTAATCTATATGCTGCCGGTGAATTGGGTAGCATGATGGGACGTAAATACAACGGTGGCAGTAACCTAGCTGAAGACCTGATCATTGGTAAAATTGCTGGTGAAAATGCCGCTAATGGTGTCTCTGCCGACTTGACCGGTTACGATGCAAATACATCTGCTAGCCAACATGACGAAAACAAAAAAGTTGGTACCTTAGGTTCGGATATTTCTGAAGACAATTTTGAAACTGGACCAAATCAATATATTGGTAAATCAACCGCTGGCATGGGTAATGAAATAGTCGTTCGTGTAACAATTGACGACAATAAAGATATTAAGAATGTTGAAGTCTTGAAACAGAGTGAGTCCGATGACTATGGCAAACAAGCTGTCGAACAATTGCCAAAAGATATCGTAGCCAAGAACTCAGTTGATGTAGATGCTATCTCTGGTGCATCTGCTTCTAGTCGTGCTATTAAAGAAGCTGTTGCTAATGCATTGAAGACTGCTGATTCTGAGGTTACCGAATAGATTTCGCCTACGGCTCGTTTTACTATATTACTTTTATTTTATTCCAAAATAACAAAAGCCCTGAGAACGTTAAACATTCTCAGAGCTTTTTCTATCTAATTTTGTTTTACAAATACTGAATCATTTTCCGAAATCCATTCTGAACTAGAAACTTTATAATAAGTTATACCATTCAATTCTCGCTTGCTATTAGAAATCCATGCAGTACCACCTGCCACAGCACGAGAAGCCTTAGATACATTTCCATAATAATCAAGATGATAAAGAGCAACATTGTCGTTTCCAGTTACTTTGACTACTCCTCTATTCTTGGTATCCGAAGTCACCTCTGTAACATCTGATGACTTAACATAATTTCCTACACCAACACGATAGAGTGTGTTTCCAGCGCCATCAATTGCTATACGGTCAACAACCCAAGCTGTTTGATATCCTAATTTCCTATCAATCCTTTTAGAAACATCAACTGTACTATATACTTCAGCATTATTTGAATTATCCACATAAAGTATTCCTGCCACTTGCTTAAATGCCCACATATCTTCAGCTTTAACCCATTCATGAGTCGCCACCTTGTAGAAAGTTCCCTCGCTATTTTGAATAGCTGATCCAACCATCCAGTCAGTATCATGAGCCAAGCTCCGTGTTTTCACTGGATTATTTAATGATGGTGAACTATATATTCGTGCATAATTATCAGCCTTTACTAAATAAGGTGCATTAATGACCCACTTCTTATCACTTGAAGGAGTAACTATCACGCTTGAATTATTGCTATTAGGCAAAACCTTAACTTGCGTTGTCTTTATTAAACCACCGTATGCGAAAATAACATCATATGTTCCAGGAGTTTTGATATCCAACTTTGATGAATCAATTGATACTTTAGATAAGTCAACAGAATTTCCATTCTCATCTGTTGCACTTACAAAGCTACTACTTGCATTCCATTTTTCACCTACGCGTACTGATGATGGTTTCAATTCCATTGTCGCATCTTGCGTTACTGTCACTGGTACTGTTCTTGTAATACCATCGTAACTATATATCACATTATATACTCCGGGAGTTTCAATATCTAGTTTTGATGAATCTACCATCACTTCAGATAAATCAACAGCGTTACCATTCTCATCTGTTGCACTTACAAAACTACTATTTGCATCCCACTTAGTCCCTACATGTACAGTTGACGGTTTGACAGCCAATGTTGAAAGCTGTGTAACTGTCACTTTAGCAATGGAGCTTACATTACCATACGTAAAAATGACATTGTAAACACCAGCTATATCAGGTTTTATCTTAGAGGAATCCACTTTAATCCTAGATATATCCAATGGTTCTCCATACTCATCCATTGCGCTATCAAAGTTATCTTTGACATTCCACGATTCGCCCGGCTTTAAATTAGAATCATGAACTTTGATTGTTGGTTCAACAGTATTTTTAACAACATTAACTACGGTACTTGATGAATAATCATTAAATCTATAAATAACTGTATAAGTTGCTGGTTCCGATAAATCTATATTCACACCAGTTTCAGGAATATCAGTTCCATTTTTTTTAATTTCAACTGATGTTAAATTCTCATACGGAATTGAATTACCATTTTCGTCTGTACTATTTATCGCATCATAAGTCTCAGATGGACTCCATTTTTTTCCTTTTTCAACATCCAAAGTGACATTCTTTTTAGATGCAATACTTGGATCTTTTATAATGCTAAAATCATGCACTGAGGGATCGATATCTGTTATTCCTAATGATTCATAATAAGCCATATACATCGGACTAGCAGCACCTATCGTAATAGTTTTTGTCGTAGTTCCATCTGAGAACTTATATCCTGCAGGTGCCGCTATACTAGTAGTATTACCTATTTGCATTTCATCCATTGTTTTTGTGCTTATTGTTTTATTACCCAAAACAAAATTTACAGAATTACTCAACTTAGTTAATTCATCTTTTATTATGGGTTTATCAAATCTATTACTATGTATCCCATTATATAGCATATAAGTAACTGGATTGGGCTCACTTGTCAGTTCAGTTCTAAATCCAATCGGAAGCAAACTTGTCATGAACCCTGATGGTCCCATATTTTCATCCAAATAAGTTATATAGAGACTGGGAAACTTTATCTCCCCATATTTAAATCCATACACAACTGGAAGAACTTGTGCCGTACTCCCTTCCGCTCTAGTAACATAAACAGTTTTAGTTATTCCATCTATATATGAACTAGCATTCGTTCCATCATATGCTACTCCAATAGTTTGAATTCTGTCAGACTCATTTATAAGTGCATAACCATCGGGAAGAGACTTAGTTAGATCTACGGTATCTCCAGCATTACCAACAAAAATTCTATCTCCTCGCTGATTAGTCACTGCATTTTGCTCTGCGCCATCTGTTCCCTTGATTTTATAATTAATAATAATTCCACTATTCGCACTAGGATCATAATTGTTTCTATTATTCCAATCAAGTAAATCTCCTTGAGAATCGGAAACAGGAATTTCTTTAGATGCTGGTGTGGACGAATCTGAAACTGACTCGTCACTATTGGAAGAAACAGTTTCATTCACACTAGGTATTTGATTATCTCTCTCCGTATTATCATTAATATCGTTTTCAGATTGATCATCAGAATTATTATTACCAGCTGGCAATGCCTTCCTAGATAACTTCGAACTATTATCTGGTTCATCTGCATTATCTTTAGTATCTGGAACAAAACCAGTTTCTGCGTCTGTACCATTCTCACTTATTGTTCCATTAACTTCGTTCTGATTAACTGTCTGACTATTAACTTGTTGGTCATCAACGGTCGCACTTACTTTAGTAGTATTTAATCCTCCCAAAATAATTGCTGAAAAGAAAGTTACCCCTACAATCGTTAATTTTCTCCTCTTTGATAATTTAACGTTATTCATAAGTAAATCCCCCCAAACTGTATTGTGATAGCGGTTACAACAAATAAAGTATACATCATTAATCCAAAGTTAAACTTCAAAAAATAGTTCCTTTGATTTTCAATACAGTGACCGATAAAAACTAGATAGATTATACAGATATCGTACCTAGCATCATTAGCTGGAGATTACAAAAAATTTATCAGCCGTGAGAGTGGCAAAGCCACTGGAAGAGCTTGGAGATTTGCGATGCAAAGCTTCAAGTCGAGATTCAAGACCGCATTTTGGCTTGAATCGTTCCACACGGCAGATAATTTTTTTCGTAATCGGAAGCGGCAACAAAAACCAAAAAACTTATCAAGAGAGTGTAAGAATAAAGACTTCCTACACTCTCTTTTTTGCTACAATTAACATATCTAACGGAGGGATTAATATGAAACTATTACACACTGCCGATTGGCACATTGGTCGAACGCTTAACGGCTACTCGTTATTAGACGAACAAAAATATGCCTTCAAACAAATTCTACAAATTGCTAAAGATGAAAAAGTCGATGGTATCGTGGTCGCTGGGGATATTTATGACCGCGCCATCCCTAGTACTGATGCAATTACTACCTTAAATGAGATGTTCAAAGAACTGAATATCGACAATAAGTTTCCCATCTACGCCATTTCAGGAAATCACGATGGTGCTAAGCGTCTGAATTACGGACGTGACTGGATGGAATTCAATAATTTTCACATCAATACCTTACTAGAAGAAGCATTCACACCAATTGAAACTGAAGATACGCAACTGTTCTTACTACCCTTCTTCGATCCAATGGATGCCCGTGTCTATTATCAGCAACAAGGTATGGACGAGGATAAAGTTAAAGGCATCAGAACTATTGGCGATGCAATGACATTAGTCGTAAATGACATGTACAAATCATTCGATACCGACAAAAAACACATTTTGATAACTCACTTCGCGGTATCTCCCAGTGCCGATAAAGAAATAGAGTTAACTAGTGAAACAACTTCAAAAGTCGGTGGACTTGAAACGGTGATTGCTTCACAGTTCGACAAGTTCGACTACGTAATGCTTGGTCACATTCACACTCACCTCGCATCACCAAGCGACAAGATCAGATACAGCGGAAGTCCAGTCAAATTCAACGTCAAAGAAGCCAAGATGACTACTGACAAAGGTATTTATATCGTTGATACCGACGAGCAACCAGACAAAACAGATTTCCGCAAAATCACACCCGGAACCGACCTAATAGTACTGGAAGAAACTTGGGAAACTTTACTCGATCCAGAATTCTATTCCAAACAACCTGTCAGAAAAGATTGGTTCGCCATCACCATCAAAGAATTTGATCGCAGTCAGCACGTCTCAACTAATGTGCGTGCACAACTACAGGATATCTACGGAACTGTCGTCGAGTTGGATTATGACAATGTCGAGAAGAAGAATGATCAAGAAGCAACTTCACAAAATATCAGTCAAATGAGTAATGAGGATGTTGTCGGTAAATTCTTCGAATCAATTACTGGTGATGAGCTATCAGAAGAACAAAAATCATTAGTTGATAATATCTTCGTAGAATTAGAAAGGGGCGAATAAATTGAAACCAGTTTACTTAGAGATGAATTATTTTGGACCACATGAACATTCAATTATCGACTTCAGACGATTAGAAGAAGCACCCATTTTCCTAATTGGTGGTGATACTGGAGCTGGTAAATCAACGATTTTTGATGCCATGACTTTCGCCCTTTTTGGCAGTACAACTAGTGATCGCGATGCCAAAGAAATGCGTAGCCAGTTTGCCCCAGATAATGGTGCTACCAGTGTTATTTTTTACTTTGAACAAGGAAATAACCTCTACAAAGTTGAGCGCACACCAGAACAAAGATTAGAAAAAAGCCGAGGAAAAGGTTTGACCAACAAAAAGCCCACCGCAACACTTGGTATAGTTGAAAAAGTTGGTGGAGCTGAAATTCAAAGTATCGCCGGTAAACCAGTTGATGTCGGTACAGAAATCGCCGATATCTTGAAGTTAAACGCCGATCAATTCAAAAAGATCATCTTGCTTCCACAAAATGATTTTTCGGAATTCTTGAAAGCTAAAACTGACGACAAAGTATCCATCCTCAAGCGAATATTTGGTACTCAAATTTTTGACGACTTCACAGATGCATTAAAAGCCAAATATGATGACGCCAAAAAACAAAATACTGGCTTTGAAACTGAAATAAATACCCAGATAACTGCCATGAACTTGGACGAATCAGAATTAGAAACGCTCAAACATGAAGCTGACGACCAAAAGGTCATAATTCTAGAGAAATTCGTTGCTGAGCGAAAATCACAAATGGCTGAGGCTCAAAGTGAAGCTGATATAACAAATAAAGCTCTCACTAAAGCCGACCAAGAACTAAAAGCCGCCACGGACATCCAGAAAAAGTTCGAACGTTTAGATGAATTGAAAGCCCAATTCAAAACAGATATTACTGATAAACAAGCAGACGTTGAAGAATCGATCAAACACGTGGCTGAACTCAACTGGGCTAATGAACTAAAAGATATTATCCGAGATTTAGACAGGACAAATGGCGAACAAAAGCACAGTCTTGATGACAAAAATGCCATCGAAACTCAATTGTCATCCGCCAAGAAACAAAATGCCGATGCTGATGAAAACTTAACCATTCTAACTGATAAGCAATCTAATATTGATGCTAAAAACAAACGTGTGGATTCATTATCTAACCTGATTCCCTTAGTTTCTCGTCGCGAAGAGTTAACTCACAATCTAGCTCTTGTGCAACCACAAATAGAAACGATTTCTGCTGAAATAACTAAGCAAACTAAAACTTCCGACGATCTGAGAACTCAAATCGCATCTAAACAAGCTAATTTGATTTCTACTGAAACACTACAAAAACAAAAAGATGACTTGTTACATGAAAAAGATAACTTCGTAGAAACACTGTCACCTATCAAAACCAGGCAAGATAGTATCACACATGATATCTCAAAATTACAAAGTAAATTGATCGATGCTAAATCAGAGGTAGAAATAAGACAAAACAAGCTTGAGACCGCCAAAGAAGATTACCAACAAAAGATTGGAACCAGACAATCATTAATGATTGCTCAGCTCCAACAAGAATTAGTTGATGGACAGCCTTGTGTCGTCTGCGGATCGACTGTTCATCCCAATGTTAGTCATGAGGTCGTTGCAAACGAAGGTGAATTAAAGAAGTCGATTGACGACGTGGATACCTCTCAAAAGAATTTTGCAGCTGCTGAACAAAACTTAAAAACTGCTCAAAAAAATCTTACTGAAATTACTAAGCAACTTGATGATTCAAATAAAGAATTAATATCTGTAAATGAACAAATTAATTCTACCTACGTTGAATTAACAAGTTCATCCAAAATCGAATTCCCAGGTGAGTTCGATCTTGATACGATTAAAAAAATCTTCAACACCAAAACTACTGAAATTGATTCCAATTTAGCCACTGCTGCTAAGTTAGCCAAAGAAATTGATACATTAGAGAATTCGCTCAAGAAAAATGAACAAGCTATATCTGATAATCAACTTAAATTAACCGGTAGCAAATCAAAACAAACTACTTACCAAAATGACTTAGCTGACTTGACTGCAAAAATCACTGAAGGTACCAAAAGCGGTCAAGAACTGACAACTGAACAAGCTGACTTAAAACAAGAAATAACTGAGTTCAACTCTCAATTAGAAGCATCCAAAACTAAAGTACATCAAAGTGAAGTTATCTTATCTAACGGTCAAACTCAGCTGAAGGATATTAATGATCAACTTGAAAAACAAATTAATTCAATTGATAAGCTACAAAATAACTTGGATACTGCATTGCAATCTAAAGACGCCAAGACTTCTGATATAACTACTTTGAAGTCTTGGATAACTGAAATTAATGATGGCATCAATAACAAGCTAAACGAAACGATTTCTTCATATAATAAAGAAAAAGAAATGTTGAACGCTGACATCAAAAAAGTGACTGCTGAACTAATTGATGCAAAAGTTCCCGATATCGATCAACTGCAACAAGTTTTGAATACACAAAAAGAAGCCAATAACCTGGCAGTCACAAAAGCTGCACAGCTGAAATTGACTTACGATAATATCTCTGCAAACTTTAAAAAGATTAAACAAATCATTAAGAATCAAAGTAGTTTTGGCAAAAAGCTCGCCGAAATTACTAGTCTATACAACATCGTTAACGGTAAAGATGGCAATGACGATAAGCTGAAGCTCGAAACTTTCGTTGTTCAAAATTACCTACGTAAGGTTCTCGATTACGCCAATCATAACTTCATCAACCTATTATCTAACAATCGTTACAGCTTTGAAATTGCCGAACAAGGTTCTGATAAACGGACTGACCATGGATTGGATATCAATGTTTATGACAACGAAACTGGTGCAACTCGTTCATCCGATACTTTATCAGGTGGTGAAACTTTCATTGCCGCACTATCAATTGCCTTGTCATTAAGTGAAGTCGTTCAATCGTCAGCTAATGGTGTCAAAATCGATGCCTTGTTCATTGATGAAGGATTCGGTTCACTTGATCATGAGACACTTGGTAAGTCGATGACCGCACTTGAAACTATCGGTGAAAATCGAATGGTCGGTGTTATCAGTCATATCGAAACTATGAAAGCTACTATTGGCCAGCAGGTTCTTATTAAGAAAGTTGGGGATGGCCGTAGTACTGTTGAAATTGTTACTAAGTAAATTATCTGTAAAAAAATCAGGGAGGGATTTTTATGAGCCAACAACCTTGGGTTCCAATACCCGCCGTACTTTATTGGTTATGGCTAATACCGATATTTTTCGGAATATCTTTTGCATTAGTTTATCATCGTGAAAAGCGCCGTTTAAGTAACGGAATTTGGTTTAACTTATTTCTATATACATTCTTACCAGTTCTCGCAATGACAATTCTGGGAACTGACAATCACCCACTAATTATTGGAAGTGTCGCTATCTTCGTAGTATTCCTGACAGTAGTGGGTATCACCTTTGCATTACAAGCCTTACTGCTATTATGGAATGCTTGGATAGTTTGGAAACGTGAAAGCCACTCGTTAGCAAATATGCTGACACTAGTACTGGGAATAGCTGTTTTACTGCTACCATTCTTTGCCAATTGGTTAACAGAACACATCCCGCCAGTGGCTGCATCTTACATCATATTAGCTTCAAATATGATATTATTCTATGTCCTATTTTGGTTCTACAATTACCTGACTATGTTAGTGTTGTACCAATTCAATCATCCAAAATATAACCAAGATTACATTATTGTTCTTGGCGCTGGCTTGTTGAATGGTGATCAAGTTTCCCCATTGTTAGCACAAAGAATTGACCGTGGACTAGCCTTCTACTATAAGCAAATTAGAAAAACTGGTAAAATTGCCAAAATGATTTTTTCTGGTGGACAAGGTGGCGACGAAAAGCTCCCTGAAGGTACAGCAATGTTGAACTATGCCCTAGGCGTTGGGCTTCCTAAGGACGATGGAGTCGCTGAAATGGAATCCGTGAATACCTACCAAAATATGTTGTACTCCAAAAAAATAATTGAAAAAGAAAACATTGAGAATCCTAAAGCCATCTTTGTAACAAACGGATATCACACCTTCCGTGCAGGGATGGTCGCTAAACAAGCTGGATTGAAAGCTGACGGAATTGGTGCGCATACCGCTAAGTTCTTCTTACCCAATGCTATTATTCGTGAATACATTGCAATATTCATGCGTAACAAATATTGGCACGCTGCCGCTATTGTGCTGATTGCTATTCTATCTGGCGTGCTTACTTGGTTCGATTACCGTTATGGTGGGAAATAAATATATCTCCCAAACCTGCAATCCCTCCCAAGATTTGTTACAATATTCAATACCAAAAGGAGGGCAATAAATGCAATCAATAGACAAAGCAAGAGCCACTGGCTTGGCTCGTTTCACTTCTCTAGTGTACTTGTACACTGGTCTTGGTGTTGCTTTCTGGACTGTGGCAGCTAATGCCATTGCCAGAAACACTTCACTTTCGTACACAATCATGAACATGATGGGTTCACACGCACTAATCTTTTCACTAGCAACAATTGCCATCGCATTTGCATTCATCAGTATGGCAAATCGATTTGCAACAACTTCGTACGCAATGACGTTCGTTAGTTACATCCTATTCATCCTAACGATGTCAGTATTCGGTGTTCCAGTGTTCTACATGTATACAGCCTCAAGTATTGTCCAATCTCTTGCAGTAACCTCAGTAATCTTCATCGTTTCTGCCGGAATTGGTTTCTTCACTAAGAAGGATTTAACAAGTTGGAGCAGAACGTTATTGATCGGATTGATTTCAATCATTATCGTTTCATTCCTTAACATTGTTATCTTCCACAGTACAGTCGCAGCACTTCTTGTTAACATTGCTGTTATTCTTGTATTCTTGTTCTACATCGCCTTTGATTCACAAAATATCAAACGTATCTATACAAGTTCTCAAGGTTCACAAAACCTTGGTGCCATCGCATTGGTAGCCTCAATTAGTTTGGTAATGGACTTCATTAACATCTTCTTGAGTATCCTTTCTATCTTTGGTAATAGAAACTAGAACACATAAAAATCCTAGAAATATCTGTATAATTACAGAGTTTCTAGGATTTTGTTTTTAATTGTAGTTTAAATTAATATCTGTTATAAAAAACGACAAGCCCCTACAATGGGTTTGCCGTTACAACCCCACCAAAGTGGTGGCAGGTGTTCAAGTGAACTACCCGGCACTAAAGTACCGAGCTTCTAGGAACACATGACTTGCTGTCAAGCATTTCAGCCGTTCAGTATTGGTCATCGCTATATTACTATGGCTTGTTCCAAGCCTTTCATTAAAATATTTTTACTTGCATTAATATCACGATCATTATCAGAATTACATTCTGGACAAGTCCAACGTCTGACATCTAACTCATGCTTACCATCATCATATCCACATTCAGCACAAAACTGACTAGTCTTGAATGGATCAACTACTATTAATTTCTTGCCATACCATTCACACTTGTATTCCAACATTGTTCTAATCATTCTCCATGATTGGTTAGCAATAGAACGTGCAAGATTATGATTCTTTAGAAGATTTTTGATTTTCAAATCTTCAACTACTATAACATCATAGTCTTTGACTAATTGAGTAGTAATCTTATTTAAGTAATCCCTACGCTGATTCGCAACCCTTTCAGAATACTTAGCTACCATGATTTTTGCCTTTTGAACATTCTTATAATCTTCTAAGGGTTTTGGATCAACTAACCCTAATTTCTTAATTTTAGCTCTATTCTTGATAGCAAGCAATCTTCTTCTAGCAAGTTTACGTTCCCAATGTAGTTTCTTCTTAGCAAATATCTTGTCAAAATGAATGGTTGGGTATTTAACAGAATCAGAAGTGATTATCAAATCAGTAACTCCCATATCAAGTCCAACAGTAACCTGTGTCTTATCGAATATTTGGTTTTCACATTCAACTAGTAACACAGCGTAATACTTGCCAGCTAAATTTCTATAGATAGTAACTGATTTTATTGTTTCGGGTATATTTCTACCACACTTGAATCTCATTTCTCCAAGTTTAGGCAGTTTGATATAGTTCTTGCCTAGCTGTTTGATATTATGATTAACACATGTTGAACGGTAGCTTTGTCTTGGATATTTTCTACTTTTGAATCTAGGATAACCGGAGTGTTCCCTAAAAAACTTTTTGAATGCCTCAGATAAATCAATGATTGCACTTTGTAGGCTGGTACTCTCAGCTTGTTTTAAGAATGAATATTCTGGTTCCTTTTTTAATAATGGTAAAAAGAGATTCATATCATATTTACTAACAAACCTGCAATTCGGATTATTTTTGTTTCTGTCCTTTTGCATAGCTAGCATAAGGTTCCAAACTTTGCGAACCGCACCAAAATTCGATTCAATACGTTGTATCTGTAATTGTGTTGGATAGATTCTGAGCCTTACACCTTTCAATGGCATATTAATTTCACCACCTTTTAATATAGAATAATTATAACATTATAATGTATATATGACTGCAAAATAAGTTTAGACTTAAGGCAAGAAACAGATTAAATATGGCAATGTAAGCGATCGAGGAAGTTCTATGCATACATCCCCATCTTCTGATCGAAATCAGGAGATTTCTGCACATTTTTTAGCGTATTTTTCAAAATCCTGTAAACCAATACGTATAATCGCATAATAGAAACAAATAGAGCCCCAGAAATCTGATAATATCAAGATTTCTAGAGCTCTATTATTTTATTTAAAATTTATAAAAGCTGAAAGCGTAACCTATTTAGCAATCTCAGCAACAGCAGCATTAACCGCAGCTTTTTCAGATTCAATCAACTTAACACGTGTTTCAACAACCTTAATATCCATGCTGATTTCACGAGTCATACCAGGTGTGTTCAACTTAGGTTCAAAGAAGGCTTTGAACTCTGCCAAACGTTCTGGTGTGTGGAATATCATTGATGTAACAGTGATGTAAGTTGTGAATTCCATATCTCCACCGACTGTATCATCAAGCCATTGCCAGTCATTTCTGATCCAGTCCCAAGCGGCTTGTTGTCCCTCATTATTAGCTAGGACTCCACGATACCATGAACGTAGATCTTGTGGCTTGATTGTTCCAGCATCTTCAAACTTGCTGATCAACTTAGCAATCAACTTGTCGTCTGGTGTAGCTGTCAAAGCTACAGACAAGTCTTCTTTATAACTAGCATCTGATGACTTGCGATATTCGTTCAACAAGTTATCGAACAAGGCTTCGTTGCCGAAGTTCTTAACTTCATTACGAATAACAAATGGACGAATGTCAGCTGATAGACTACTCAAGTTCTTAGCACTACCTTCAAACAATTCATGTGCTGCCAAGATAGCCTTTGGATTCTTAGCATACAAAGCAGCGCTCAATACATATGGACGAGTCAATTGATCATCATTTGATTCGCCATCTTTTGGAGTCCAGCCTAATCTTGCGACTTCTTTAGCACTCAACTTATCGAATAAGGCTTGTAGTTTTTTCTCTTCATCAGAATCAGGAGTAACGAACTTCTTCAAGTTATTAGCGACACGATACAAAGTAGCATTAACAACATTAGAGTGACTGTCCGCAAACTTAGGCAACAATGGAACGATCGAAGCATAAGAGATTTGGTTACCTTCTGCCAACAAACGCAAGTCTTGCAAGATTTGTAGTTGTGAAATGGCATCTAATTCGTTGTGGTGATCCAAGATGTCCTTCAACAAAGCATCATCATATTTGACGATAAAGTGTGAGTTATTTCCAACATTAACACGGAAAGGTTCACCAGCTGCTTCACGTAACTCGGCATAATCCCCAAGTGTTACTGTCTTCTCACCCATGATTGTTGGTGCAGCATCATAATTGCTGTTTAGAGGTATCTTCCATTGACGATTTTTATCTTCACCATCACCGATGAAGAATTGTTTTTGTGACAATGTTAGTTTGCCATCGACAACACTAGCACTAACAACTGGATAACCAGGTTGTAGTAACCATGAGTTCATGATTCCAGCGATATCCATACCAGCGGCATCACCAACAGCTGACCAGAGATCGTCACCCTTGGCATTGTTGTATTGATGTGCAGCAAAGTAGTTCTTCAAGCCTTTACGTAAGGCATCATCACCAACTAAAGCACGCATCATAACGAGCATTCTAGCACCCTTGGCATAGACAATAGCACTATCAAATAAGGCATCGATTTCTGCTGGATCTTCAACATCAACGTGAACTGATTGAACACCATCTGTAGCATCACGTTGCAATGCGGCAGGAACATCTGATGTTTGGAACATTTCCCAGATATTCCAGTCAGGTTCAATAGCAGCTACTGAAACATATTCCATCATGTTAGCAAAACTTTCGTTCAACCATAAGTCATCCCACCACTTCATAGTTACAAGATCACCGAACCATTGGTGAGCTAATTCGTGAGTAATAACTGTGGCAACTAATTGCTTGGTATCAAGCGAAGTATTGTCCGGATCAAGAGTTAAGTAAGCTTCACGATAAGTTACCAATCCCCAGTTCTCCATTGCACCAGCTGAGAAGTCAGGAAGTGCCAATTGCCATGAATGTGGAAGTGGATAAGGTGTTTGATAGAAGTCTTCGTAGAATTCAATTGCACGCTTAGCAATATCCAAAGCAAAGTCTAATTCGTTAGCCTTGTGAGCTTTAGTGGCGAAGACACCAACTTTAACACCACTCTTTGTAGTTGTGATCTTGCTTTGAAGATCACCAAAGGCAAAGGCGATTAGGTATGTTGACATACGTACGGTTGTATCAAAGTAGTGAACGCCTTCTTCATTGCGAACTTCTGGCATGTTAGCCAAGATAGTTTCGCCAGGTTGTTCATCAAACTTGATGGCTAGGTCAAATTTGGCCTTAGCCTCAGGTTCATCAACACTTGGGAATGCTTGACGAGCAAATGTTGTTTCAAATTGTGTACCGATAATTTCTTTCTTAACACCATCAACTTCATAATATGAAGGGTAAATTCCCATCATTGAGTCAGTTAGAGGAGCTTTGTATTCCACTGCCAATGTTGTTTCGCCAGCTTCTGGCAAAGTAATATTGATAGCTTCCTTATCATTATCAACTTCAAAAGGAACATCATTTCCGTTAGCTTTAACAGATGCAATCTCCATATTTTTCTGTTGAATAAAGATATCTTTTTGTGTGGCATTACCGTCAATAACGGATTTACCAGCAATTTGTTTAGTTCCACGATTGATATCTATAAAAATATCATAATGTGTGGGTTGAAATGTATCATAAGAATGTGTGATTCTAGTCATAAGTCCCTCCATAATTTCAAAAAAATGATTTCATTTTCCATTATACGACTTTTATTAGAAATTTTATAATATTATGAAAATAAAAATCCGTTATCTTAATAACGGATTTTGTTTTACTTAACTAATTTACCTACTACTGGCAACTTAGGTAATACAGATTTCTTGTGCGGAGCATTAGGAATAACCTCAGATAGATCTTGACCAGCAACGTTACCGTGGTGTTTTCCACCGGCCCAAGGTTTGACATCGGTCATATCATAAACAACACCATCGATTGCTACATAGGCCTTGTTACCGTCTTGACCATTATATTGTTTCAATTCTTCTAATGTGAATTCTCTATCTGCCATAATTTTCTCCCTCAATCATAATAAATTTTGAATCTTAAGCACATTATTACATGTTTGCCTAATTTTAAACAGTAATTTAGGCTCGCATAAGTTTACTTTACTTTTATAAAAGTATAAGTTATTATTCTTTCATGAGGTGAAACAAATGAAAAAAGATTTTGGCGACAACATCTCGAACAAGGTTTATGAACATCGGGTTCTAAAAAGATTGTCACAGCAAGAGTTAGCGGACAAAGTGGGTGTTTCCAAACAAACAATTTTTGTCATGGAAAAGGGCAACTATGTCCCTACTCTGTTATTAGCATTCAGAATAGCTGATTATTTCCAAGTACCATTGAACGAAATCTTTCAATACGAGGAAGGAAACAACAATGATCGACATTAATTTCTTTACCGCACTGCATCTGTGGGCTTCAGAATCTATTGCCAATTGGAATCAATTAGTTGGAGTGAGCTTCGTCCTATTCTTTATTAGCTTCGCCATTATTATAAGAGGATATTATCTCTTCAATGGCTGGCAGATTTTTAGTAGCGGTGACGAACGCACCAGCAAGATTATCGCCAGTGCCGCTGCCTTTATGTTTATAGCTTATGTTATTTGTGACATTGTTTTACCACACGCATTCATGTGGCAAATTTTCTTTTTGCTCAAATACTCCATCGTCTTCTTTATTGGTGGAGTCTACCTGATGTGGCAATATCATAGAGATTTGAGTTAGAAGATAGTAAGCTAGTAGTAATATCTAGAGGTGATCAATGACTTAGACAGAACAGAGTTCACTTTGATGTTGATTCGCTATTATAATTCTGACGACAATGATGTACAGAATCGAGTATTTGATAGAATGTTTGCTTTAATTCCAAACGAAAGTAATCGAATCCAGGAGTTACAAAAACCAATCACCAAGGAAGATACATCTAGACTTTCTACAAGAAGAATAAAAACCGAAATAAGAAAAAGCCCTAAAAATTTAAACGATTTTTAGGACTTTATTTTTTCTACAAGAAATGAATACCAGCAACACCAACAAACATAATAATCAATCCAATCACTCTAGTAAAATTCACACGATTAACTGGTGAGCCTAATAGACCAAGATGGTCAATCAAAGCACTGAACAATAATTGTCCAAACAATGCAATGACAACTACTTGACCAGTCCCAATTTGTGGAACCAACCAAGCGCTCCCGAATACATAAGCTGCACCTAAGAATCCACCGATCCAAATCCACCAATATGACTTACCAGCATGAATTGCACTGCTCAAATCATGAATTGGAGTACGTAAAATGAAGAGCAAAATCCATAACAGAATGGCTCCAATCGAAAATGAAACCATAGCTGCGTGCACAGAAGATTTCAATATGACACCGAGATGACCATTAATAGCAACTTGACTAGCCATTAACAAACCAGCTCCGATACCAGCTAATTGTAATAACAAATTATTCTTACCAGTGCCTCTTCTATCTTTACTCCCGATCATCCCTGTAGCTAATAGCATCCCGACTGTTACAAGTAGTACTCCCAACACTTTGATAATCGTCAATCCTGACTTAGGCGAAGAGAACAAGCCAAACTGATCAATAATAATACCCATAATAATTTGACCAAACAGCGGCAATACAGCTGTTTGAATACTTCCCAAATGTGGGAATAACAAGATATTCGCAGTTAATCCGATAACCCCCAGTAATCCACCTAGCCAGATCCACCAAGGATTACCGATAATAATATTTGTCGAGACAAACGGACTTTCTCCACTCATTATTGTTAAAGCAATGAGGAATAACGCACCAATCGTAAATGAAACAGTTGATGCTAAATATGGTGATTTGACGAAATGTCGCAATTTGGAATTAATAGCCGTCTGCATCGCAATTCCGCATCCCATTAAAACAGGAACTAACGCAAGTATAATCATAAGAGCACCCCTATTTCTCAAAGTCTCACAAATATTGTCTTACAAGATGAAGTTAACTTTTTCTTCCACATCATCCTCCACTAAAAAAACTTGCCTTAAAGTGAACTTCAAGGTGTAGTTTATAGTCATCAATAAATATATTATCTATCAAAAGGAAGTAAAACACATGAATAAAACATTCTCATTTGATAAAGATCTTAATATCAACCGTCTAGGTTACGGAGCAATGCAATTACCTGGAAAAGGTGTCTGGGGACCTTCAAGTGACCCTGACAATGCTGTCAAAGTCATCACTACTGCAATCGACAATGGTGTTAACTTCATTGACACCGCTGATGCCTATGGTCCTTTCTATTCTAACTTGTATGTTAAAGAAGCCTTAAAACAACGCCAAGATGCCAATGTTATGGTTGCCACAAAGGTTGGTAACACTAGGCAAGGTCCTGATCTATGGACTCCAGTTGGTACACCTGCTTATCTTCGCCAACAAGTTGAACTCAATATGATGACACTAGGACTGGATCACATCGACCTATTACAATTGCATCGTGTTGATCCTAACTACACCCTTGAAGAACAAGTCGGTGAACTTGCCAAGATGCAACAAGAAGGCAAGATCAAGCACATTGGTTTGAGCCAAGTCTCTGTTGATGAAATAAAAGCCGCTGAAAAGATTGCCCCAATCGTATCCGTTCAAAATCGTTATAACTTGATCGACCGTACTGATGAAGATGTCCTAGATTACGCCGAAGCAAATCATCTAGCCTTCATCCCTTGGTTCCCACTCGCAACTGGTGAACTAGCACAAGGCAAAGAACTGCAAGACATCGCTGCTAAGTATGACGCACAACCAGCACAAATTGCTCTAGCATGGTTGCTAAAACGTTCAGATGTAATCCTACCTATTCCCGGTACAAGTTCAACTGACCACGTCGTTCAAAATATCAAAGCTCAAAACATCGAATTAAGCCAAGCAGACTTTGATATTCTTGATAAACTCGGAAAATAGAGCCAACTTGATCTGCATCAAGTCTTTAATAACAGCCACTCATTATAATTAAGTCATCAAATGAAAAGAGGCTTTTTAAAATGAATGCTGTTAAAGACTATTTAGATGAGCGCCACGACAAACTAGACTTTTATACTAAGGCAATAACCAATGCTCACGGACAAAATCATCCCGAAGTATTCGATGTCAGACAACAATATGTTAAGTTATGCCTGGATGCTCGAGATAATAAGAATCTCGATAATAACTTCGCTGAATTACGCCAAACAACAAATAACTACGCTATTCCCGGAGATGTCTGCCCAGTATTTGAAGCAACTTATCACATGCTAGAAAGCGCCGATGCAATTAACGCTAACTCGTAAATAACAAAGAAGCTATGAAATCATAATTAAATTCAGTAAACTTGCGACTTAAACCAAATAGGGACTGTAATCCAAAATCGGATTACGGTCCCTATTTGCCTTAATGCTCGAAAGCTGAGCATGTCTTATCACGCTCTTTTTAGTAAGTGCAAGCAACTTGATCAGAAATAATCCAGTTACCATTTTGTTTAACAAAATACATCTTCATTTGTAGTGGCCAAGTATTAACGCCACCACCCCAGACACTAGCCCTAACTTGATTTAGACCAACCAAACTAGCTGAATCACCATCAATCTGAATATCTTTGATACTTTCTTCAGTTGATGAGAAATACTTCATTTCTTCATTTTGAATCTGGTCGATCCATTCCAACTTTGGTTGAACATAACCCGTCATATGGGTTAGCTTCATTGTTGGTTTCAAAATTTCATTTAATTTGTTGATATCTTTAGATACCATAGCTTCATTTTCATTGCGATATAATTCAATAATTTCTTCTTTGTCAGTCATGATTTATCTCCTTGATTAACTAAGATAATACTATCAAGACTGATGTAGAGCTATTTCAAATCACGTTGTTATTGATAAGTCTTACTTATGCAAAACTATTCTTCAACAATTCCGCAAAACTTTCAATGTAATATCCAGAATTATCAGCCTTCCAATAAGCATAATATTTCTGAATCATCTGTTGCTTACCATTCATTAGATCAACCGTCTTAACAATATCTGAGTTCAATTGCTTCTGCGTTCTATCATTAACAATCAAATATCCTTGATTAGAAGCTACCAAGATTTGTGCTTCATCATAACTTTTGACTACAACAAAATCACTACGAACACCCAATATCTCACGATAATATTCTTCATCCGTTACCTGCTGGTCATTATCAGCTATCAATACACAAGGAATATCGGCTAATTCTGAAATGTCCATTTGCGTCCTGTCATTTGAGAAAGTGGCCCGACTTATCTCCAACATGAACTTACTGTCAGTTAGAAACTCATTCACATATTTATTCGACAAAGCACGTCTTTGATCAGAAAAATTCAAGTCTACCTGACCATTCCGTAAATAATCATAAAGTTCTTCATGATTGCCACTCTTTATTTTAATCTTGACCTGCGGGAATTCTTCGGAAAACTTAGATACAGTCTGTAAGAATTCAGTCGTTCCAAAATTACGAAGATAGCCAACCTTCAATTCAATCTGTTCTTCTTTGACAATTTTGACAGTATTATCTACCAACTGATTCACATCTTCTAAGATATCCTGACTATGCGTATAAAAATATTGTCCAGCTTGGGTAACTTCAAAGCTACGTCCTTTACGCTCCAATAACTTCACACCCAGACGACTTTCCAATTCTTTCATTTGTTGAGAAATGGCTGATTGAGAGATATTACATTCGACTGCTGCCTGTGTGAAACTGTGATTCTTTACTATTGAGATGAAGTATTGCAT
Source organism: Companilactobacillus hulinensis (assembly GCF_003946555.1). GTDB lineage: Bacteria > Bacillota > Bacilli > Lactobacillales > Lactobacillaceae > Companilactobacillus > Companilactobacillus hulinensis. Next base: position 59,942 of record NZ_RHOO01000014.1, read on the forward strand.
TTGTTGAAACATAATTGCGACCTCTTTTGAGATTTTGGTATTTCTTTAATTGTACTCGAGTGTGTTGGATAAATCATTTCCGTCTACGGTTCGAAAATAATTAAACCTGCAGTGAGACCGTCTTCAGCCAAGGTCTGAAGACTCGCTTTTGAACTCTGCAAAGACCGCAGATTTCAAAAGTCGTCCTGTGCTGTAAGTATGGCTTCGCCATCCAACAGCACTATCACTGCTGGTCCAATTACTTTCGACCTCCGACTAGCGTGTATTTTCTATTTTTAACAGTTATCAAAATTCAAATCCATATAATTTTATACAGACTATTACCAAATAGAACTCACCAAAACATACAATCATTAACTTAATATCCTTTAGCAGGAGGTAACGAAATATTTTATCAGCCGTGAAAGTGGCGAAGCCACAGGACGAGCTTAGAGATTTGCGAACCTTGCAAAGCTCTAAGTCGAGGTGAGAGACCACGGCTCGAACCGGTCCCACGGCAGATAAAACATTTCGTAACCGGATGCGGCAAAAAAGCACAAAAAAAATACCTAGACAAACCCCGTCTAAGTACCTTATTTAAAATCTAACCTTCACTAACAATAACCAATGACTTGATAGTCTCACGCTTATCCATAGCTTCATAAGCACTTTGAATATCATCAAGATCAAAACGTTTTGTAAACACTTTACCTGGATTGATCTTACCACTTAAGACAGCATCCAAAAGGATTTCCTTATCATAAGTAGTTACTGAAGCAATTCCGCCACGTAGACCAATGTTCTTCCAGAACAAGTTATTAGTATTCATTTCAGCTTTTTGAGGAACACCAACACGTCCGACAACAGCACCAGGACGTCCAACTTTAACAGCCGTATCAACAGATTGTTCAGTTCCAACACATTCAAGAACAGCATCTGCACCGTTGCCATCTGTTAGATCCATGACACGTTGAACAGCTTCATCCCCACGTTCAGCGACAATATCAGTTGCACCAAATTCTTTAGCTAATTTTTGTCTATCTTCATGACGACTCATAGCAATAATACGTTTTGCACCACGGAGCTTAGCAGCAATAACACCACATAGACCAACGGCGCCATCACCCATGACAACAACAGTATCACCATCTTTAACTTCTGCACTAGCAGCTGCATGATAGCCAGTTGCCATAACATCGGCCAATGTTAATAGTGAATTGATTGTTTCATCTGAATAATCCTTAGGTGAACCAGGAATCTTGACCAAAGCCCAGTTGGCATTAGTAAATCTCAAGTATTCACCTTGATAACCACCGTTGCCACCAGATTCTTGATTCATACAATCTCCATCAAATCCTGCCAAACATGCAGCACAGTGACCACATCCATGTGTAAATGGAGCAATAACAAAGTCACCTTTTTTAACATCAGTAACATCTGAGCCAACTTCATCAACAATACCAATTGCTTCATGACCAACTAGACTATTGGCATCACGCTTTGAAATTCCACGGAACCACCACAAGTCAGATCCACAGACACAAGCACGTAAAACATGAATAATCGCATCAGTTGGCTTTTCAATTTTTGGTTTATCTACATTCTTAACTTCTACTTTTCCTGGTTCAATAAATGCTGTTGCTTTCATATTAATTTCTCCCTCAAATTTTTGAAAACGAGTTACAGAAGCAATTGCTTCCATCTTTTAAAACGCTCTAATTCCTAACCTCTGAAACATCCCCATACCAATATTGTGCAGTAATTCCGCCATCAGCTAAGAAATCACTTCCGGTAATAAAGGCACTGCGACGATCCATTAATAACTCTGCTAAACTAGCAATCTCATCAGGTGTTCCTGGACGCTTGGTTACCATTGAATCAAACATCTTCTTGTAGCCAGCACCACGTGGTCCATTGAGTTCATCCAATGCAAGTGGTGTCATGATAATACCAGGGCTAATGGCATTGATTCTTGCTCCACGAGCTTGCCACTTAACCGATTCAGCTGCTACACGCAAGACATTTGTTCTCTTTGCATATTGGTATGCTGCCAAAGAATCGGTAATAACATCAGGTTGTAAAATTGGCAAATCTAACAATTCCTCTGTTGGTGTCATTGCCAAAGCCTTGTTATCTTCAACTGACAAGGCTGGTAAACGATGACCTGATTGAGAAGAAATGACGATTCCTGCACCACCTGGTGCCATGACCTTACCAAATTCTTCCAATAATACTGAAGTACCGTACAAGTCTACCTTCAAAACATGTTCAGCACTAGCTTGGGATGGTGAAACACCAGCGGCATTGACCAACCCCATAATATCACCAAGTGACTGCGCTTTAGAAACTACTTCTTTGATTGAATCTCTTGAAGAAAGATCTGCTTTGATAGTTTCAACCGAGAAACCAGCCTCACTTAATTCTTTTTTCATCTTTAATAATTTGTCTTCACTGTAATCTGCCAACAATAACTTACGACCAGCAGAAACTCTTCTAACGATTGCTTCGCCGATAGCACCGGCTCCAAACAATACAACTACTTCATTATTCATAATATATCCTCCGTCACTTACGTGTTACTTAACTTTCGATGTCTATACTACAAGTTAGAGGTCAATCTACCAATTCCGATTAATTAGTTGATTGATAAGTTAAACTTATCAATAATTTATCGACCAAACGACTTATGATAGAGATGAAAATAAAGGAGTGTTGTTGTTATGGAAACTTTGAAAATGATTAATGCACGCAAGGCCGTTCGCAAGTATTCTGGACAAATAACTGACGAGCAATTATATCAAATCCTCTTGGCAGGAAATGCTGGACCAGTTGGCCTGGGACAATACGAGGATTACCAGATAACCGTAATCCAAGATGCAAAGGTCTTGTCTAATTTAAACGGAATCTATGATGCACCAACAGTAATAGTTGTTTCATCCAACAAAAACAGCAGTATGGAACATATCTCAGCTGGCGCAATCGTCCACAATATGGAACTGGCAGCTGAAGATCAAGGACTCGGTGCCAACTATAATATGGCTAGTTTGAGTTCCATCCCCCAAAGTATTCTACCTGCTGGATTTAGCCCCTTATTCGCTTTAACATTGGGACAAACTGACGAACAATTCACTGCTAGAAATGTACCTATTGATAGAATCAAAACTAATATTGTTAAATAATCTCAAAAACACAGGACAAATATTAATATTTGTCCTGTGTTTTTATCTAATCATTTTGTTCCAACCACTTAGTTAGTCTTGCCATATAAGCATCCGTCTCATCAATAAATGACATATGGCGACTGTGGGCAAACAATGTCCACTCTACATTAGGCAACTGGTCAACCATTGTCTTAGCAATTAGCGGTGTACACAAATCATCAGTTCCACTAGTTACTAGCGTTGGTGTCTTAATATTCTTCAACTTATCTGTATAATCATAATCACTCAAAGTACCAGTAGGACAGTACTCATTTGGACCCCAAGCTGTCACATAGGAGACTTCCCCACTAACCTTTGGACGACGCAAAAACTCTGGTGATTCGTCAGTTACAGGACCCGCAGCATGTTGAATCATGAAATGTTCATTTGCCTGTAAATATTCTGGAGCAGTGTAGTCATTCGTTGCTTCAGCGTGGGCAATTGCCGCTTGATCCTCTGGTGACATAAACTTGATCATACGATGTTGTTCTTGTTCCCAAAGCTTAGCTGACGATAATGTGCTAGCAAGAGTCAAACTCTTCACACCTTGTGGGTCATGGTCGCACATATAGATAATCTCGAGCATACCGCCCCATGATTGTCCTAGAATATGAACTTGCTTTAATCCCAAAAATCCACGCAGAGTTTTCAACTCATCAACCCAAGTATCCGCCTGCCAAAGACTAGTATCATCCGGTATATCAGACTTGCCACAACCAAGTTGATCGTACATAACTATTGGTCTACCAGTCTTCTCAGTTAATTGATCGAACACTTCAAAGTAATTATGAGTTGAACCGGGTCCGCCATGTAGCAACAATAATGGTGTCATGCTGGAATTCAAGTTTCCCACAACTCGATAGTAAGTTTTGTACTTGCCAAACGGCATATAACCATCTTGAATTTTCATCCTAATACCTCCAGAAAATATATTTAAAGCGCTACCAACATTATGAATGTTAACTAATTTTTAAGCAATTCAGTTTTGAATTAGAACAAAAAACAATTACAAATTGGAATTTTGTAATTGTTTCATAAGTTAGCAATAGTTTTTAATAATCGTTTCTTAACTCTATTGTTATTGATTATTATCACCTGTGAATCAGGCTTTTTGTACTGTTCAATCAGCCCGTGAATCCTGCCTTCGTCATAAGACAGAACCACTTTCAAAAAATCAAAGTAGTCACGATCCAAATGTTCACTAAATTGATCTGCCATCCCTACTCTGGTGCCCTTATCTATTCGCCACATCAAGGAACGCTTTACCACTCTAACTAGCGACCTGTATCGATTTAACTTTAACCATATAATGACATCAGCCTGTGGAATCCTCAGATCCATCGTTCCAGAATAGTTACCATCAATGATCCAATTATCTTGCTTCATAAATAGTAGTTGTTGCTGCTTAAACCACAACTTTGCATCATCTGAGTAATCAGTCGTGTGCCAGACACTATCCAGATGCATCAGTGGATAGTCAGTGATTCTCGCAATTTTTTCTGATAAAATCGATTTGCCCGTACCAGAGTTACCTACAACAATAATATGCATCATTATTTCCCCCGAATAGTATTTTGACGTAACTATAGCACAGTTTAACTATTGTAATCTTAAAAAAATAAAAACAATTACAAAATTTGATTTTGTAATTGTTTTTAGGTATAAATATGTAAGGAGGTGTCCAAAATGATAGATTCAAAAAACAAATTCATGGAATACCTTTTTCAAGATGACAATATCATAACTTCAACCGAAGTTAATAATCAACAACTAGAAATACTTAAGAATCTAGGCAGTTTGAATTCTATTCAAAATATCGACAATCGTCTATTTACTCCTAATAACTATGTGATTAATGACTACCTTGCAAGACAGCTAGTATTGCAAAATGGTATTTATTGTAACCAAACCGCACTTTATCTATGGAAATTAACTGATTCATTTGACTTCGAGGTCAACATGGCATTTCGTCAGGGATACTTATTACCAAAAATAAGGTTTGAACGATGGACAGATAATCTAAAAGTTAAACAAATAAGAAGTCCTCTGCTCAATCAAGATATCGAAAAAATATCTGTCGAGGGTACCAAAAAAACAATAAAACTATACAGCCGTGAACGTACTCTGATCGATATACTTAACAAAAAATCCCTTGTTGATGCGGAAGAAATACAACAAGCATTCAAAGCATATATGAATTCTAAATACAAAGACCTAAATAAACTTTTTACAGTTGCACAACGTATGAATAAAGAAGAAAAAATACGCAATACACTGGGAGTTATACTTTGAAAAATGATATTGATAGAATTAATAGCCTACGAGATAAACTTAAGAGTAAACATATAGAAACAGGAATAAGCACGAATGTATTACTAAAAAAATACTTCATTGATGGTTTCATTTACCTAATTTCCAAGTCTGAATACAATAATATTTTTATTTGGAAAGGTGGTTTCATTCTCTCAGCTATAACTGGTATTCAAAAAGGACAACTGTAGATATTGATACATTGCTTGATGGCATGACTCTATCTAAAGATGAACTTACCAAAATTGTAAAGCAAATAACGTCTAACTCATTTGAAGGTGTTGCCTATAAATTACAAAAAATAACTCCCATTCAAGAAGGAAAAGATTACCAAGGTCTGCGTATAACTATTAGCGCTAATCTAGGGAATATCAGAGATATCTTCCACATTGGTATAACAACTGGTGAAAGAGTAATTCCTAAAGAAATATATTTCTACTATCAGCCACTCCTTGGTACAGAAAAAATTAATATGTTAATTTATCCACCCGAACGAATACTAGCTGAAAAGCTTCAAACTATTCTGGAAAGAGGACTAACTAATTCTAGAATGAAAGATTTTTATGATTGCTACATTCTAAATGAAATTGAAATAATAAATAAGCCTAAATTGACCATAGCATTCAGAAATGTAATTAAAGAACGTAATTCAAATGATGATTGGCAAAATTGGAAAGCAATCATTGATGCGATATTTGCAAGTGGTTTTATGAAATCCAATTGGATTCTATACCAAAATAAAAATGAATTTGCTAAAGATACTTCATGGGACATAATTCAAGCGTCCATAATTAATGAATTAAGGTTCTTATCAACTCAATAATAGGTAAAATCAACTCTCATACTCTGAACAATATGGGATTCATCTGTTTTTCCCAAAATCATAATTAGATTAAAAATCAATATATTAATAAACCGGAAGTCAAAAAAGATAAGTCCCCCAATCCAAAATCGGATTAGGGGACTTATTTATCTTAATGCTCGAAAGTTGACCATGTTTAGTCCCACTCTCTAAATATAACAAATCTTCAATCCAGCCAATGAAGAATACCCATGAAGCGTAACCACTGGACTATCAGCATCAACTTCAGGAATTCCTTCCTCAGTAATACCACTCATATTGCTATCATCAATCTGCTTAACAATATTCCAATTCTTAGGAACGTACAATTCAACACCACCAAGTGATACATCAACATTGATAGTCGCAGTATCTTCAACAACCACATTCTCAAAATAAACTTTGGCATTACCCATTGAAACATCAATATTAGCCTCTTTGAAATTCTGAGATGTCACATATCTGATACTGCTGCCCATTTTAACTGAAACATTAATATCTGGTTGATCATCTGTTTTGACGTCAACATTATGGTCAAATCTAGCGTGACCTCCGTAATTATGCCAGTTATTCCCATGATGACCATATCTCATCCAAGGATGGTGCTTGACCAAAAATGGACGAAGAATCATCGACAATCCTATTGAAACAAGTAGTGCAGCACCAAGTAATGTCCATGGGACGATAGCTGTGATGTGTAACGGTTCGGCATATAGAATTCCTAGAAACGCCAACGAGAACACTGTTCCTGGAACCATGAAGTAGACCAAACTCTTGATTAGAATTGCGACCAAGAAAATTGTTGCGACAACTGTCCAAAAACTAAACGTGTACGTAATCAAATGCATCTGACTAACAATCAAAATCCCCGCACTCAGAAGCAGGAACAAGCCCCAGAATATTCCATTTCTATTTTTCATCTTCAAAACTTCCTTTGATCTAATCTATTTTTTAACTCTTTCAAATATCGTCTCGACACGTACAGTGTCTTGTATGTATCTCTGAACTGAACCAAATTGCCAGTTACCGACCTACTTAATGAAATTATTTCATCCAGATTCAAAATCGATGATTTGGATATCCGTAAGAAATTATCTGGCAAATTTTCTTCTAATTCATAGAGACGGTAGTGAGTTAAGAAAGCATTGCTGGTCGTATGCACGTAGACATTGCGGTCGTTAGTTTCAAAAAATAAAACATCTTTGAGGTCTATTGAATAAACCGTCTCACCAATATATCCATTGATATGACTGATTTCATTCTCAATATTTTTGAGTTTATCTAACAGATCCTGCAGTTCCTCATCATCCCTAGGAGCTCTAACGATGATTTCTTTTCCTGAATACTCAGACGAAATATCTACTTTTATTTTCACATCGAACAACCCTTTCGTTAGGAGTATTACACCACACAGGGACTTCTCTGTATATAGATTTTGACTGAGCGGTTAATTTTTTTGTTTAAGTGGCATCTATCGTTTCATTCGACATAATATGTCTCATGACGATGCTATACTAACCGTACCAAAACAAATCACCAAGCGTAACAAGTCAAAAATAGGGTGTTTTATCTACAAATGGAGGGTAAAAAATGAACTCAAATCGAAATATTACTGAAATGTTGGTCAAAATGCTTGAGGGCGACAAAATCACCATGGAGGAAGCAAAATCTGCCTATAATTTATCTGAAAAAAGTATCCAACGATACTTGGCTGATATCAGAGACGTCTTAAATGAACACAACATTGACGCTCATTTTGTCCATGACTTCAAAAATCATAATTATTACATTACTAAGGATACCGATATTCCTTTCAATGAGATCATTGCGATCTCCAAGATCCTAATTGGAACACGTGCCTTCGGGAAGCACGAATTGAACCAGTTGACCAATCATTTATATGGCCACTTGTCGATTGACGAAAAAAGTAGAGCCACAAAAATGAATATCAGTACTATCTCAAAATACATACCAATCAAATCAAAATATGATCTTCTACCTAGAATCTCACAACTATCAAACTATATAGATTCCCGTACCACTGTGAGTTTTGAATACACTAACAGCTATCAAAAAAATGTCCGCGGTGTTGCTCTCCCCATCAGCATGTACTTCGACACATTTTATTTCTACGTCCTTATGTACGATGAAACACTGCACAATACACACCCATATCGAATAGACAGATTCACCAAAATCAAAAAGAATACTGCCACAAAGATCAAAATACCACGTGAATTAAAAAAAGATGAAGGTAGTGAACTTAACAATACTTATCTTTTAAATGATGGTAAACATATTAACTTTGAATTGTACTATTAAGGCAACGCACAAAACATTCTAGATCAATTCCCACAATCAAAAGTCAAAAAGACCTTGGATAATGGATCTCTTATCGAAGGAAACGCCTATGCTCAAGGATTATTGCTCTGGATCATGGGACAGGGCTCAAGAGTTAGAGTGAAATCACCTGCATCCCTAGTCAAAGATGTTAAAGATGAACTACAAAAGACTTTGAAATACTACGAATAGGAGCGAATAAAATGGCAGAAATAAATATCGATGTTGATTCCTATCTAAAGGAAAAAGACATGGCCGCCAGCATGTTGATCTACGATTACAGCACGCCTGAACGTATATCTGACGAAACTCCTGTGACATTATTGTCCAAAGAAAATCGTCGACTGACTCAGCAAGACGGTCGCTATCTATTGTTTAACGGATATGGCGAACTCTATATTGATCACGCCAACCTAACTGATTTCAAAGAAGAATTCACACATATTCTGACTGAAAACCATCCCACAAAACTAACCCAAGATGCTCCTAATTTGCCCATCATCATTGAATTGATCAATGAAGTCAAAAAAATGGGACTAACCGTGGTTGGTTCACGCCAAATTGGCTACAAATCCTGGGATATCGTGGATTGGAATGCCCTACTCTACAATCTCCAAACTATTGGTACTGACATTGATCGGACCTTTACAGCCAAACAACAAGATGATAAAGATGTGATGGTTAATTCTCAAAACAAAGTTGTTTTTGAAAAATATCACAACTCTAAAGAACACTTTATCTGGGACACCGTGTTCTATGACATTGTTGACAGCGATGGAAATATTATCATCAGCCAGATTCACATTGAAAAATTAGCCATCGTACTGCTTGGACTGATACTCAAGCTTCGTGTTGGAAATATCAAAAGAATGTTGCTATTCCCACGTATTTCTAACGACATCATCACCAATCCCAATGTTAAATTACAATTTGAACGTCACTATCGTTCTGATTATCGAAGTATCAGTTCTATTACCGATATCAAGATACTAGACAACATACCAATCGTGCATGACAAACAACACTCCCTCAATAAATTCAATTTCTCGATCTCAGGAAACGATATAACAACTACAAATCCTATCGCTGAAAATGATGCGGAAAACGCTTTGATGACAATACTGCATGATGTTCCTGATCATAGTGCAAGAAACGCCAAGAAATTATCTGACTGGATCATTAAGACCGCTGATAAAGCTCATGTTTTCATCCAAAGACGTGAAAGGCGACAATTCAACATCTGTGACATCAACCATTTCGTAATTAAAAATGGGCAAATCGACGACTTGATTGCAGATGAGCGTCCAACTGAACATCAATTCCCTATTGAAACCGTATTTGAGATTTTTGACAGTGCATTGGAAAAATCTATTCGCTATGATCTGTCACTTGACGAACTTGTTACTTATCTATTGTCGATGTTGATTAAGGAATAACTTGCCGCATCAGGTTAATTTAAAAATAATAGAAATACGTGTATAAAAAGGAGGGCAAACTGCATGACACAAAATACCGACATCAATGAATTGATTGCTAATAAATTCAACATCAAAGCAAATATTTACTATTATGGAACATTCATAAGAATCATCCCCCAAGGACTAGTTACCTGTTTTTCAAACGACAACATACCTTTGAAAAGAAAAATCAATCGTTATGAAATATCTACGGCGGAGGATGACTTGCCGCTATCCAATGAATTGAGCCAAAATGAACTTGAAGAATACATTAACGACCTGAGTAATTTGGGCAGTAATTCGATTCCATCATGCTCAAACAAAACTATTGAGCTTATCAAGCAAGTTAACAAAATGGGACTGCATGTATTTGGTTTGATTCAATCTCCTGTTAAGTCCGCTGAAGTTTTGGACGACGATTTACTGATCAATGCATTGAAAAAAGCCCGTCAAACTGACTATTCTCAATTCGTTTCCATTGCCGACAACGGCGATAACTTCATAGTTGATCTAGACTACAAACATGTTTTCAAAGTAATCCCACACAATCATGATGAATCCTTATTTACACTATATATTTGCAATGAAAATGATTTGATCCTATTCGACACGATCAAGCCTCGTATGTTGAACGCAATCCTCTATTCACTAACTATGGGAATCGATCCAACTGATATTAAAAAAATGCTCTTATATCCTGCAATAACTCAAGATAAACTGGCCTCTTCAAAGCTGATTTATACACAATATACTCATACTATTCCTAAAGAAATAACTTCCATGGACAACTTAGAAGAAGTAGCACTATCAACCCCAAGTGATGACAATAATGTCATCGATGCATATTGCTTCTACGACTCTGTCAGCGGACAAAACCTGACACCCGCTTTATCAGCAATAGACATCGTTCCCACATTGGAATATCTCTATCATGAACAGTATGATATGGCATTTGCTATAGCAAAAAGTAATCTAACTGGCGACTTGATTAAAATCGCCGACGCACATAACTTAGAAATATCTCGTTCATACAGACGTCAAATCAGTCTTGGTAAAGTTACTAAAATTACTGCAAAAGCTGATGAACCAATCGATATAACCGGCCAAATCGATGATGACTATAAGAATAAAAAACCAATTGAATCAATCTTCAATGTCGACGTAAAAAATACTGACGAACACATCAAACATGATTTAACTATTTATGAACTATTCAGTTATCTATTGTCATTAGATTAATCGAGTAGGAGGTAACTTTAGTTACCGACCTCTCACACCACCGTACGTACGGTTCCGTATACGGCGGTTCATTA